>NZ_CP038017.1:0-600000 GCF_012222825.1 Allofrancisella frigidaquae
ATGGCTACATGGAATAAATGCTTAAAAAAGCTTAAAAAAGACCTAACCACGTTTGAATATAAAACGTGGATAAAGCCTATTACTGTAGTCCAAAATGCAAATCTATTTACAATTTATTGTAATAATGAGTATTTTAAAAAACATATAAAAGCAAAATATGGAAATATCATAATATCTACAATTCAAGAACATCACGGAAATGATTTGGTAGTTGAATACTCTAACAAAAAGTTTTCTGGTGATACTAGTTTAGAAAACACTGTTTCAGCTGGACCCCAAGCAAATTTTTTTAGCTCTTCAAATGTGGAAATAAAAGATGATATTGAAGAACATACAACTGTAATAGCTGAGCCTACAAAAACAAAAAAGCTTAAACAAATAAAACCATCTCAAGAATTATTTGGTTTTGATGAAGCTATGTTAATAACAGCTAAAGCAGGTGAAGAGTATTCTTTTGGATTACCATTAAAAGAAAAATACGTTTTTGATAGTTTTGTAGTGGGGGATGCTAACAAGATAGCTAGAGCAGCTGCAATGCAAGTATCTATTAATCCAGGTAAGTTACATAATCCTTTGTTTATATATGGAGGAAGTGGGCTTGGTAAAACTCACCTTATGCAAGCTATAGGTAACCATGCTAGGGATGTGAATCCTCAAGCAAAAATTATTTACACAAATTCAGAACAATTCATAAAAGATTATGTAAACTCCATACGGCTACAAGATCAAGACGAGTTTCAAAGAGTATATAGATCAGCGGATATTCTTTTAATAGATGATATTCAGTTTATAGCAGGTAAAGAAGGTACAGCGCAAGAATTTTTTCATACTTTTAATTCTTTGTATGAAAATGGAAAACAAATAATTTTAACAAGTGATAAATACCCAAATGAAATAGAAGGCTTGGAAGAAAGATTGGTTTCACGTTTTGGGTATGGGTTAACAGTATCTGTAGACATGCCAGATTTAGAAACTAGAATAGCTATTTTGCTTAAAAAAGCTCATGACTTGGGTCAAAAATTACCTAACGAAACAGCTGTATTTATAGCTGAAAATGTTAGAACTAATGTTAGAGAATTAGAAGGAGCTTTAAATAGAGTACTTACAACTTCTAGGTTTAATTATAAAGAGCCTACTGTAGAAGTTGCTCAATCTTGCCTAAGAGATATAATTAAAATTCAAGAGAAGAAAGTTAAAATAGATAATATTCAAAAAGTTGTTGCGGATTTTTATAGAATTAGAGTAAAGGATTTAACTTCTAATCAAAGAAGTAGAAACATAGCTAGACCCAGACAAATAGCTATGAGTTTGGCAAGAGAGTTAACATCACATAGTTTACCAGAGATTGGTAATGCTTTTGGTGGTAGAGACCACACTACAGTGATGCATGCTGTTAAAGCAATAACTAAGTTAAGGCAAAGTAACACATCGATTTCTGATGATTATGAGTTGCTTTTAGATAAAATTTCTCGTTAAATAGACTTATATTAATTGATAAAGGGGTTTTTTAAAAATGAATTTTGCAATAAATAGAGATGGCTTATTAAAACCTTTGCAATCTATGCTATCTGTAGCAAATAGCAAAAGTACTATGCCTTTGTTGTCTTGTATTTTATTTGATATAAATAATAATAACTTAAAAATTACTGCTTCTGACCTTGATACTGAGATATCTTGTGATATTCCAGTTACTTGTGACACTCCTATAAAACTAGCTTTAAATGCTGATAAAATCTTTAACATAGTTAGAAGTTTAACAGATAATTCAATAATTGATTTTAATATAAATGATAATAAAGTAACTATTGTTTCTAACAATAGTACTTTTAATCTTATTTCATTAAATGCGGATAATTATCCTCTTATTGACAGCAATATAAATGAGCAAGCAAGTTTTGATTTAACGCAACAAGATTTTCACCATATTATTTCGAAAGTAGATTTTTCTATGGCTAGTGATGATACTAGATATTTTTTAAATGGTATGTTTTGGGAAATAAATTCAAATCTTTTAAGGGCTGTATCTACAGATGGTCATAGAATGTCAATTACAGAAGCTATAATTGATAGTAAAGTACTAGACAGTACTAGCCAATCAATTATTCCTAGAAAAGCTATCCTGGAACTTAAAAAGATAGTAGGCAAAACTGAGCAACCTATAAAAATTTGTCTTGGCAAAAATTATTTAAAAGCACAGTTTGGTAGTTTTAGTTTTATTTCTAAGCTTATAGATGGCCGTTACCCCGACTATCAAAAGGTTATTCCTAAAAACAACACAAAGCTTTTAGCTGTAGATAAACAGATATTTAAAAACTCTTTGTTAAGAACGTCTATCTTAGCTAACGATAAATATAAAGGTATACGTTTAGATGTCTCAGCTGGTCAGATGCTTTTATCCGCAAATAATCCTGACAATGAAAAAGCAGAAGATACTGTAGAAGTACAATATAATGATCAGCCTATAGAAATATGTTTTAATTATAGATATTTATTAGATATTATAAATGTTCTTAGTGAGGAGACTATGTCTATATACCTTGATAATCCTAATATGAGTGCTTTAATAAAAGATGAAAAAGATAATAGTCTATTTATTATTATGCCTATGAAAATCTAGAAAAATAATTTACTTCTCTTACTATAATTTTAGTTTGCAACAATTCCTTTTAATGTAAGCTTAAAATTTTTAAATACTAAAAAGTTACAAAAAAGTTATAAATTTATAGGTATTTTCATTACTCTATATTAGAAATTTAGTTTTTAGTTTCTTTACCATTGTTAAAAATACTTATGTCTTGTTAAAATTTTTTATATAAACTTATGATTTAGACTTGTATACTTATTTTTATAAAGGAGAAAGCCTTTAAAATGTAATCATAGTTATTGCATGCAAAATATTATCAAATAAAACTAGCGGAGATTTTGATATGAGGTATAAAAAAACTTTTTTAGCAACGTTAGCAGCTTTTGGTAGTATATCAGCTTTATCAGCAGCAGATATACAACCGTGGTCTGCTTCGAAGGTAAGTAGTTATACTCCAGGAACTTTGGTTACAGAAGGAGGTAATACTTATAAGTGTAAAGCCTTTCCAGAAGGTTCTTGGTGTACTATTGCTGCTTATGAGCCTATAGGTATATATGGTGCAGATGCTTGGGATGAACAAGGCCCAGGACCAGCTCCGAAGCCTATGGACCAGCATATTGTAGCTAACGTAAACATTACAGGTGATGAGTTACCAGCAAATGCAAAAGTAGAGTTTATTGACCCTGATAATAATGTTCATACAGTTAATAATGGAGTTGTTGATTTAGATTATGCTAAAGGCGGCTCTGAATATATGGTTAAGTTAGAAAATGCAGAAGGTTCTATATCTCCATCAAATATTACAGTTTCAAGCAATAGTGGAAATATTAGTTTAGAATATAAAGCAAAAATTAAGCCAACTCCTCCAGGACCAACTCCTCCTGCTCCAGAAGGCGATTGTGATCCATATGATGCTTCAAAAGTCCCTGCTTACTCAGATAGTTCTATATATGTAGCAAAAGATTTTGCAAAATATAATGGCGGGATATACGAAGCAAAATGGTGGACTCAAAATGCAGCTCCAGGAACTAGTGATGTTTGGAAGTATTGTGGACAAGCTGTTGAGGCAAAGGTTTCTGTTAATACTACAGGTTTACCTCAAACAGTAAAAACTTTTGATGTTGTAATAGGCGGTGAATCATATACTATAGACTCTACCAGACAAACACCTATAGTTTTAGGTCAGGGTAGTTTTGATGTTTCAGTACCTAATATTTTGAGCTCAGATGCTTTAGAAGTTTATATTGCTAATAAGGTTACACCTAATCCAATAATTATAGATGAAAGTACTAAAGAAGTAAGCTTAAAAATAAATTTTAAAACCAAAGCTGTTGAAGTTACTACAGTTAGTTTAAATGTTACCTACGCAACAGGAACTTCTCCAGACTCTACTACAGCTAAAGTTACAAACTCTAGTGGTTATGACCAAACTGTACAATTAGTAAATGGTTCAAATACTATCAGTATACCTTCTCAAGGTGAGTTTACAGTTACTCCAGATAGCTATAAAGAGAGAGGAGAAACTTACAAAGCTTCTCCTTTAACTATAGTTGATGGTAAAGTAGTCGATACTGATGTTATAGCATATGAAAAAGTAGGTAATTGGCCTGAAAGAGTTATGGCAGGATATTGGGGTACATGGACAAACGGACAAAGTAGTAATTTAGCTTCTTATATGGAATCTTTCGGTGATTACTATAATGTTATCCTACCAGGTTTCTTATTGGTTAAGGGAACTACAGTTAATAACTTTGCAGATGCTGTGATACTTGAAAACTTTGTTGATGGTGTAGATAGATTACATAAAAAAGGAGCTTTAGTAATAGCATCAGTTGGTGGATTTAATACTAGTGTATGGGCCCCAGACTTAAATAATGTAGATACTTTAGCAAAAAATATTGTTAATTTCTTAGCAGAAAATCACTTAGATGGATTAGATTTTGACTTAGAAGGTAACTCTATTGATGGTAGTGAAGCTTGGACTGAGAGTATCCAAGATTTAATAGCTAAAATGAGGGAAAATGCTGAAGCTAGAGCTGATGATTTTCCTAGAGGCTTTTTTATAACATCAGCCCCTCAAACATATGAGGATAAAGGAGTAGAACCTGCTATATACTGGACAGATAGTCAAGCAAAACCATTTGCTGCTATGTTAAATCCAGAAGCATGTGGTGGTAAGGTTTGTTTTGATGCTATTTTAATCCAAAATTATAACAATTTAAATGCTCCAGGATGGCCTAACCAACCACCTACACAATCTGTTAAGATTGCAGCTGATGCATTAAAAGTAGCGAAAAATAATGTAACTCAAATAGTTTTAGGTGATGATTTTGCACCTAGTGAAAGTAGTTATGTATCACCAGAAGAATATAAAGCTGTATTTGATAAAGGTGATGCTTATGGTCCAGCAATTAATAGCTACTCTAACTTTAATGGATTTATGGTTTGGTCATTAGGTCAGACACCAACTACAATAGATCCGATAGAATTTGCAAAACAAATGGAACAGTTTTATCCTATTTCTACTTCTACTAAATAAGCTCTCTTCTTTGCAAGGCTACTTAATTTTTTAAGTAGCGTTATCTCTAAAAAACAATTATCTTAAAAAATAATTTTCTTATATTTTACTTGAGTTATGACTTGTTAAATAGTTTTTGATAAAGAAAATGACTATACTTTTGCTAAGGCAGTTAAAGCTGCAGAAGAAAATAATTGTCAAAATATCTAAACTATAAATTTTTCTAAACGTTATTATTTTAGCGTTAATAGTCCTGCTAATTATGTGATTAACCTTTAATTTTAGAAAATAATATTTGCTATTAAATATCTTTCTTTATAGATCTTTTTGTTCATGGAACCTATCTTTTATTTACCTTTTTACCGGTGATTTTAGTGTAGACTTGATTCAAATGGTCATCCAAATTAGAATTAGACTCTAATTCTAATTTGTAGTTATTTTTCCCATTTTCTCTCAATTCACCATTAACAAACTCAAGTTGACCTGTAATTAATTTTTGCTGAACATCAGGATCAGATAGAGCACTGTAAAAATAGCTTTCAGGTGGTTTGCTATTATCTGCTAACACGCCAGCTTTAGTTCCACTAGACAGAGTAAATGTACATTTACTTCCATCACTTTCTATAACTCTTAGTTTAAGTTTATTACCATCTTTCTCAACGTAATAGACTACTGCGTCGACATCTAAACCTATATTACAATAGTGGTATCTATAACCAAATACTTTCCATACTTTATCTAACCAGAATAATTTTCCGTTATCTAGAGATATGTCTACATAATCATATCCACCATTACATACAGCAACACAATTAACATCACTCATAGCATTATATCTATGGTCAACTACTTTACCATTATAAGAGTTGGTATCTCTTATTGTTATATCACTATCTCCTTCTAAAACTACAGCTATATCATTAAACAATCTAAAATATACATCATAAAATTTATCATCTCTTTCTGTACTACCCAGACTGTGTGTTTCAGAAACCTCATTTGCAAGATATATATGTACCGGATGTACTACTAGTTGAGGTTCACTAAATGCAGGCATATTTATAAAAAATATAAGCCCTATGATGACAAAAAATTTTTTCATACTTATTAACTTAATATTTAATTTTTAAATATTATAATAATAATTTATTTAGTAAGTCAAAATAATTTTTAGCTAAGCATGATAGATAAAATTACCCCTTTAAGTAACCTTTTTGACTTTAATCTATGAATCACAAGTAATAACACAGTAAATTAGTAATCTTTAGTCTTCAAGATGCGCGGTAATACTTTTAATCGAACATATTTATCACCGACTTTAAGTTGGAGGTCTTCATGATTGATATTATGTTCTACATAAACACTTTTAGACCTAAGTCTGTTAACATCAGTCATTTTCCACCCTTGTGATAATTTTTTAAAATTGTTAGCACCGGGAATCCAAGATGTTCCTCGGTTATTTTCGACATTACCTTCATCGTAATTTAAAGAACAGTTTGGAACGTTGCTTACATTGAATCTTGTGCGTACCATGCCATCTACGCAGCTACTATAAATCTCATCACATGCTGCACGCATCAGTCTTGTTGAGTGTAGTTCACTATAGTGTGTAACTAATGACACTTTAGAATATAAATCCTGTATTTCTTTTTGTTTAGCCTTATAAGCAAGCATCATCTCCTTATTCTCTAAGGTTTCGTATGCTATCTGTTTCACGGTTAAAGAATCTAGCTCATCTACCATTTTTTTAAGTTGTATAGACAATTCTTTATGTCGCGTACTAGTGGTTACACAACGAGTGGAAGAGTAAGGGTTATCAGAAAAACGTTTCGCCCATATTTCACGAATTTGTATATTTAGGTAGGCAAGAGATAGAAGCCCTTCTACAGGGAGGTCTTTTTTAAATTTTATAACCGTTTCATGTTGTAACTTATAGTCCCCATTCATATCAAATTGATAATCCAGAGAGATATGAGATTTTATTGTAAATAAGTTTGACCAATTAGCTTTTGCGTAACTTTCTAGAATAGGTATGATTTTATCTCCTTCGTAAATTAGTCCACAACTCCCTTTTTTTCCTACTATCACAGGAGTCTTTCTATTCTGCACATAATAATCATATTGTCTATATTGTTTAAGAAATATTTGTTGTACCGTTGGGATGCGGTCTTTATAAAATGTTGTTCCTATATCTCTTACAATATTCCACCCATCATCCTCGCTATATATCCCTAAATATAGGATGAGTTCTTTCAACATATTGTTAGCAAAAGCTTTACCAAAAGTTGTGTCAGCCTCAAGCAAAGCAAGTTTATACAATTGATTAGCTGGATGGGGTTGCTCTAGGTTTTTAGATTGATTAGCAGTATGAGGTTGCTCTAGATTTTTAACTACTGAATGTAACTCTTTGATATGTTTAAAAAATACCCCCTCGATTGATGCATATTTTAACTCTTCTTTCGTCGCTCCTCTATTAAGCCATACATAATGATTATTCAAAGGATTTTCTTGCCTCAATTTTTTAATATTTTCAAGATAATTTAAAGGGATCTCTTTTTGACCCACCCAGATACAATGGACTGCTGACATATTTTTCCTTATGATAAGTTTATAAGTTTATAAGTTTATAAGTTTATAAGTTTATAAGTTTAAGGTATAACTTCATAGAGCGATTAGGTTCCATGAACAAAATTTTTTGCAATATGCAAGTAAGTATATTTAAATACTTTTGCGAAACAAAAAATATACTTAATGCACATGGAATATTATATATTATATATCAGAACCAAATTGGTCAACTATTTTAACTTTTCTTACATCACAAAAAGGCTTACATACGAAAGATACAGTTAAACTAAGAAAACTCAAAGAAATCATATTTTTTGCTCATTAGTGGCTTTTTGTAAACTAGAAATGCTCAAGATAAAAAAGATAGATTTGTTATATTAATAGACTTTTGATACATAGGGTTGGTGGAGGCGGCGGGATTTGAACCCGCGTCCATAAACTCTCCATCTTTGGATCTACATGCTTAGGCTAATCTACTTGAGTTTAGCTTAGCTACTCCCCAATTAGCCAGGGTAATAGTTAGCGAGTCTGTTAAATACAGCCCTGACTCCCAGACAAAAAGCAAAGACCGTCTTATGCGTCAATATGAACGGATGCATAGATAGCGTCATAAGAAAGGCTATCATATCCGTGCGCATCTAGGTTATTAAGCTAGACTAGGCAGCTTTAGCAACAGCAGCAAAGTTGCTGTCGTTAGCCGCTACGCGGTTTGCTTTTTTGTTGCCAGTTATTATTGGCATTTGTACTGTTATTTACGAGGTTACGGTACTTCCTCGGCATGCACCTTAGAGTTTGACGTTCATGTCGAAACCATATTCGCCCCCATTAGTGTGGATACAAATTTATAGATTATTTACTAAAAAGTCAATTTTATATAGTAAATATCTTTTGTATATAGGACATATGGAGCCATAAATAGAATTTCCAAGCCAAATTACAATTTAATAAAAAAATATGTTTTAAAGTCAAAGACAAAGAATTATTTTTCTATAAAAAGTACAAAACTTTTCTAAGTTGGTTAATTAGATTCATTTTTTGCTAATAAATACAGTAAAGACATTCTTATAGGTACACTATATTTAATTTGTTCAAAATATTTAGCACAGTCAAGTTCATCAATGGATCTATCCATCTCATCAACCCTAGGCAGAGGATGAAGAATTATAAAGTTACTGCTAGCTGAAATATGTTTTTTATCTAAATAGCATAAATCTTTATTGTTTAGGTAGCTTTCTTCATCTGGAAATCTTTCTCTTTGAACGCGAGTTACATACAGTACGTCTAAATCTTCTAGAGCTGTACTGCTTACTTCTTCTAGCTCCACAAAAGAGTTACCATTTTGCTCAACAAAACTTCTAAGTTTATCAGGAATCTGTAATTCTTGAGAAGATATAAATTTAAAAGAAGCATTATATTTAGTGAGTATATTAGTGAGTGAATGAACCGTACGACCATACTTAAGATCTCCTATAAAACCTATTTTAAGATTCTCAATAGAACCTTTTTCAGAGTAAATTGTATATAAGTCAACTAGAGACTGTGTGGGATGCTCATTTGCACCGTCGCCAGCATTTATTACCGGTGAACTGACATGTTTTGAAAACTCTTCGACACTATGAGGCTTAGGGTGACGCATAACGATAATATCAGCATATTGATCGATCATTCTACCTGTATCATCAAGAGTTTCGCCCTTTTGTAGTGAACTTGACGAGACGTTTTCTAGTGATATGACTTTACCACCTAACCTATTCATTGCAGATTCAAATGAAAACCTTGTTCTTGTGCTTGGCTCAAAAAATAATGATGCTAAAACCTTGCCCTCTAGATCTTTTATAATCTCCGATTTAGCTAGTTTATTTTTATATATATCCGCTTGATTAAATAGTTTATATAAGTCATCTTTAGTAATTTGATCACCGCGTAGTAGCTTTTGAAACGATAGCATTGAAAACCCTCAACATTAATGTCATGCTGAAATAAATTCAGCATAGCTTATTTATTTTTTAACTAATTTTTTATTCCATTTCTAGTAGAGAAAGTAGTGGTAGTCGAAGACAACACACCTCGCCTGTCGTTACCCCTCTCAAGAGGAGAATGGGGTAGTTTTTAAAATTAACTATTAATCCACTCTTTAACAGTTTTAACATCAAAATTATTATTAATCTTACGCATATCTTTGACAGCAGTTACAAAGGCTTCAAAGGCACCAACAGTTGTGACATAAGAAACTCTACTCATAATAGCAGCTCTCCTTAACGCTAAGCTTATTTTTAGCTCTTGTCTTATTGATGTGTTAACCAATAAATCAACTTCGCCTGCTTCAATAGCTTTGACAGTACTGTGTACTTGATCATTGCCAATATTATCAGAAGCTTTATCAAAGAGTTTACATTGTAGACCACGCTCTCTTAAAAAGCTTTCGGTACCTTTAGTTGCAAAGATATTAAAACCAAGCTCTATCAGCTCTTTAACTGGTTGAAATATTTTAGGCTTATCAGCATTACTTACTGATATTAGGATATTTCCTTTTAGTGGGAGCTTGTTAAAAGACATCTCTTGAGCTTTGTAGAAAGCTACTCCAAAAGATCTATCCATACCCATAGCTTCACCAGTAGATTTCATTTCTGGACCTAGATAGCAATCGACATCAGCAAACCTGCCAAATGGGAAAACAGCTTCTTTGACAGAGAAATGGCGAGGGATAGGGTTATTTAAGATAAACTCCGAAAGTTTTTTACCAAGCATAAGCTTAGTAGCGATATTTGCGATACTATTACCAGTAGCTTTAGCGACAAATGGTACTGTTCTTGATGCACGAGGGTTTACTTCAATTACATATAATCGTCCATTTTGATAAGCAAACTGAACATTCATTAGACCGATTACATTTAGCTCTTTGGCTAGTTTGATAGTTGCTTGTTTGACTTCTTCAATCTGCTCATTAGATAGAGATCGAGTAGGAATAGAGCAAGCTGAATCACCAGAGTGAATACCAGCCTCTTCGATATGCTCCATGATACCAGCAACAAAGACACGCTCACCACCATCAGCAAGCGCATCTACATCTAGCTCTGTAGCATCTTCTAGGAACTTATCAATCAAAATAGGTCCTTCAAGGATACATTTACTATTAGCTTTGATATAAGCATCTAGCTCCTCTTGTGAATGGACAATTTCCATTGCTCTACCGCCTAAGACATTAGATGGCCTCACAACCACAGGGTAACCGACATTAACAATCTTTTTCTTTAATTCATTAATAGTATATGCAATTGTATTTAGAGGCTGTTTTAAACCAACTTTATCAAGTAGCTCTTTGAATCTCTCTCTATCTTCTGCTAGATCAATCTTATCTGGATCTGTACCAAGTATAGGGATATTATTCTCATGTAGAGCTGATACTAGTTTTAGTGGTGTTTGTCCACCAAACTGTACAATTACTCCAAGAACTTCACCTTTACGCATTTCGTTTTTGATAATATTTAGGACATTCTCGGCACATAAAGGCTCAAAATATAGCTTATCAGAAGTATCATAATCTGTAGAAACTGTCTCTGGGTTACAGTTAATCATGATAGTTTCGATACCTTCTTCTTTAAGAGACTTAGCAGCATGAACACAAGCGTAATCAAATTCTATACCTTGACCAATACGATTAGGGCCACCACCTAAGATGATAACCTTTTTATTAGCAGATATATCTGACTCACAATCCCGCACGATTTCTTCATAGCTATAGTGTTCATAAGTAGAGTACAAATATGATGATTGTGACTCAAATTCAGCAGCACATGTGTCTACTCTCTTAAATATAGGATAGATTTCTTTACCAAACCTAAAGTTTCTAATGTACCTTTCTGTTCTACCAACAAGTTCGGCAATCTTAGCATCTGAAAAACCAAGATTTTTATAAATAGAAAACTCTTCTTTACTATTTGGTAGCCCCGTCTTTTTAAGCTTTTCTTCTGCAGCAACAATATTTGCAATTTGTTCAATAAACCAAGGATCTATTTTACAAGCATCATGGATGTCTTTTTCACTTATACCGTATCTAAGAGCTTGAGCTACTCTTAATATGCGCATAGGAGATAGCTCTTTTAGACACTCTAAAATAACAGCTTTATTTTGATAAAAAGATTTTTCTTTATTATAACCAGGTATCTCAACTTGGTCTAGACCTGTTAGACCAGTTTCAAGTGATACAAGAGCTTTTTGTAAGCTCTCAGAGAATGATCTGCCAATTGCCATAGCTTCACCAACGGATTTCATCTGCGAAGATAATTTAGCTGAAGTAGTCGGGAATTTTTCAAATGTAAAACGAGGAATCTTTGTAACTATATAATCAATAGTTGGCTCAAATGATGCTGGAGTAACTTTTGTAATATCATTATCAATTTCATCAAGAGTATAGCCAACAGCTAATTTTGCGGCAACTTTTGCGATTGGGTAACCTGTAGCTTTTGAAGCTAGTGCCGAAGATCGTGATACACGTGGGTTCATCTCGATAACAACTAATTTACCATCTTTAGGATTCACAGCAAATTGCACATTTGAACCACCAGTCTCTACACCTATTTCTCTAAGTACAGCAATCGAAGCATCTCGCATTATTTGATACTCTTTATCTGTTAAAGTTAGTGCTGGGGCTACAGTGATACTATCGCCGGTGTGGATACCCATTGGATCGATATTCTCAATTGAGCAAACAATAATTGAGTTATCAGCTTTATCACGGATAACTTCCATTTCATACTCTTTCCAACCTAGGATTGACTCATCAATTAAAACTTCATTTGTTGGCGATAGGTTTAGACCATTTTTAACAATTTTTTCAAACTCTTCTTTTGTGTAAGCTATACCACCACCACTACCACCTAGGGTAAAAGAAGGTCTAATAATAGCAGGAAGTCCTATATCTTCTAGAGCTTTATAAGCTTGTTCCATAGATTGTACTACCATGTTTCTAGGTACTTCTAAACCAATTTTTGCCATTGCTTTATTAAATCTTTCTCTATTTTCGGCCTTTTCTATAGAGTCAGCTTTTGCACCAAGCATTTCGACATTGTATTTTTCTAAAACACCGGCTTTGTCTAACTCTAAAGCACAATTAAGGGCGGTTTGTCCACCAACTGTAGGTAGGATTGCATCAGGCTTTTCTCTAGCGATAATTTTACCAACACTCTCAACTGTAATTGGTTCGATAAAGATTTTATCTGCTGTTGTTGGATCTGTCATGATTGTTGCAGGGTTTGAGTTTACTAGAAAGACTGTGTAGCCGTCTTCTTTTAAAACTTTACATGCTTGAGTTCCTGAGTAGTCAAATTCACAAGCCTGACCGATAATGATTGGACCGGCACCTAGTACTAAAATACTTTTTATATCTGTTCTTTTTGGCATGTTTTCAATTCCCTTTTTTACTTTCTGCTATCATCTTGGCAAATTCATTAAACAAATACTTACAGTCATGTGGACCTGGAGAGCTCTCCGGATGGTATTGGACCGCGAAAGCTGGTCTATCTTTAAATCTTAAGCCCTCAACAGTACCATCAAACAGAGAACTCATATGAATTTGAATATTATCAGGAACATTGCCATCACAAACCACAAAGCCATGGTTTTGGCTTGTGATAAGAACTTTTTTAGTATTAGCATCCAGTACAGGTTGGTTTACACCACGATGACCTTTGTGCATTTTTTTGGTTTTTAAGCCAGCAGCTAGAGCTAATAATTGGTTGCCTAAACAAATACCAAATATTGGCATTTTGACTTCTAGAAGTTTTTTGATAACGGGCATAGTATAGTCAGATGTTGCAAATGGATCTCCCGGACCATTAGATAAAAATACTCCATCAGGATTATGCTTCATAATGTCTTCATAAGTACTATCAGCAGGTACCACTGTTACTTTAAATTCAGCATCTACTAGGTTTCTTAGGATATTGTATTTGACACCATAGTCGATAACTACAACATTATATTTATAGCTTTCTTGTTGTTTATATACTTGTTGTCCAAGTGAGAAAGTATGCTCATTCCAGTCATATTCTCTATTTGTAGTGACACTTATAGCTAAGTCTCTGCCATTAAGGTTAGATTTGTTTTTGATTCTTGATCTGACATAGTTTGCATCGAGGAATTCACCTGGCTTAACTGATAATATCGCTACTCTTACAGCACCTTCTTTGCGTACTTTACGTACGATTGCACGCGTATCAACACCACAGATACCGACGATATTTCTATTTTTTAGCCAAGTATCGATACTTTTTTTAGCTCTAAAATTTGATGGGTTTGTGAGATTCTCACGCACGATTAACCCTTTAGCAAATACCCCTAGTGACTCATTATCCTCGTTATTGATTCCTACATTACCGATGTGAGGAAAAGTAAAAGTAATGATCTGTCCAGCATAAGAAGGATCTGTTAAGGTTTCTTGGTAACCTGTCATTGATGTATTGAAACATATTTCTCCGTCTGTCCAACCTCGTACCCCTATTGATCTACCTAAATAGTATGTGCCATCTGGGAAAACCAATAATGCGTTAGTCATATCATTAGCTAATATCATAAAATAACCTTATTGTGATGAATGAGAATTAAAGAAAAAAGGTATTTGAAAAAGTTGTTTATCATTTACTTTTATAAAGTTAATGGACAAATTGAAAGTATTCTAGAGATCCAAAACTTATCTGTAAAGAGTGTTTAGTCAAGTTTTCATTATTTGTGTTTTTGGGGTGGTTTTAAGTATATTTTTGTAATAAAATTAAATTTTCACCGTTAGATATTAACAAATATATAAAACACGGCTAATTTTCACATATATATCTTATATTTTGAAAGCTTTTTAAGGCTATTACTTCCTCAACGATAAAGCCAACTTGACGGTGGCCTGAAGCCATGCTAGGATTTTAAGATTAAGAATCTATAGAATCACAATGGACAGGTTTTGAATTTGTAAATATATTAGAAAAAATCAATATATTAATACTGAATAAATTACTACCTGGAATCAAATTCATACATAACTACATCTTGAGATAAATAACCATGAGAAAAAAAATGATTAAAACATTATGTGTTAAGAGAAGCTTATATTCAGCTTTGATTGGTTTTAGCTTTATACTTCCTTCGATTTGTTTAGCAGATGCCCGCTCGGAACTAATTTTAGAAAACAACTGTTCAACACCTGTAGAATTTAATGTTCGTCCACGAGATAGTTCTGGAGCAACGATAATAAACAAAAAATTAGAACCTTTTGAGTACATAAATATAGGAGATTATACAAACAGTGAAATAATCAATTATGTATCAACTATAAATATAGATTTCCATTCATTAGATTCTACAAATGATAGTGGTTCTTTACAATATATTTTAACTAATGGATTTACTGCAAACTACGCAGATTTCAAAAACTTAATTGGAGATATTAATATAGAACATCAAAATAGTGATTATTCATATGAATGGCATAGCTACACTACTACATTAAAGCGCAGGATTCCAATATTTACAGTTTCTGCCTGTAAAACTCAAATAGAAATAAGAGGCAGCAAATTAAAAGATGTTGAAAGAATATTGATTTTTGGTGATAGCTTAAGTGACTATGGGAATTTATATGGTTACACAAATGGTACAATTCCTAAATCAATCCCTTACAATAAAGGAATGTTTTCTAACGGTGCAGTATGGAGTGATATTTTAAATAATTCGTTAAAAGATAAAATCAAAATAAGTAATTATGCGGTTGGTGGCGCTACAGTTGTATTTGAACCATCATGGACAGATATTGGATTGCCATATACATTAGGTACTGAGATTAGCTCATACTCAGTGGATACAGGTGCTCATGATACTGACAAAACTTTCGCTATATTTTTTATTGGTGCTAATGATTATTTGACTATTGATGTATCACAAGACCCTAGTACAATTCCAGATATAGCAAAACAAGTTACAGATAAAATAAAGGTTGCTATACAATCAGTAAAAGCATCAAAAACTTTAATTATTGGTCTGCCTGATTTAAGTTTAACGCCTGAGTCAATAGAAATAGGAAATCAAGCTTTATTAAAAGAAGTTTCTAAATTACATAATGAATATCTCAAGCAGTTTGCTGATATGGATGATAATGTTGATTTTCTTTCTTTAGATGAAATGTTTAATACTCTAATTAATGATACAGATAAATTTAACCAAACTTATAGTACCAACCTGTCTCCTGACAAAATACATAAAAGCTGCTGGTTGGGATCTTATTTTGCATTAAATTCATTATTAGACAAAAAAGAATTTTATAAAAATTTATTAGCTTCAAATCCAGAGATAGAGGAAAATGATAGTAGACAGTTACAATTAAATGATATGGATTTAAATTTAAATGTTATGGATAAAATTCCTCTTAATTCTGATATAACCTCTGCTATCTTAGCGGCAGAGACAGGAACTTTATGCGCTAATCCTCAAGAATTTGCTTTTTTTGATAAAGTTCATCCGACATACCAAGTTCATAAAGCATTATTTAAATATATCGCTAGCTACTTTGGTATTATCAGTTGATTTTTTATTGCTCCAAATTAAAAGCTTAAAGTTTTGGTATATACTTGCAATTCTTGTTGCTTGTTTTATAGTTAGGTAACTAATTATATTCTTGAATAGAAAAATGCAAAAAAATAGCTTAGTTATCTTTAAGTCTAAACCAGCTAAGATTATAGACGTTTTAGATAAAAAGATAGAAATAGAAACCATAGATGGCAAAAAAATAAAATTACCACCTAAAAATGTCCAATTCTTAATAGATACACAGAGCGACTTTGAGTTAGCAGAGTTAAAACAACTACAAATTGATGATCTTGAGTTAACTTGGGAGCTTTTGCAAGAGCAAACAGAAACTTCAATAGAGGAGTTAAGCGAGCTGCTGTTTGAAACTACAGGAGTTAAGCAAGCATATACGATTTGGCTTTTAGTGTCAGAAGGAGAGTTTTTCAGTTTTAACGAAGATTTTAGTGTAAACATACATTCGCCTACGCAAAAAGAAACAATAATTCGAGAAAAGCAAGAAAAACACAAAAAAGAACAAGAGCTTAATAACTTTATAGCACGCCTAAACAATAAAACATATTTACAAGAAGATGAAAAATTCCTAAAAGAGATAGAAGCTTTAGCGTTATTAAAAAGCCCAAACTGTAGATTTTTTAAGTACCTTAATATAGAAGAATCAGAAAGTAGTGCTTATAAACTACTTTTAGATATAGGTTATTGGGATGAGCATATTAATCCATATTTATACAGGTATAAAGCAGAGCTAGAGAATAACCCAGCAAAGTTTGAGTATAACTCTAGTTCGGATATTGGTAGAGTAGACTTAACTTACCTAAAAGCTTATGCAATAGATGATGAAGATAGTAATGACCCTGATGATGCTATAAGCTGGGACACTAAAAATAGTAAAATATGGGTACATGTTGCTGATCCATCTTCAAGTATTGCTTTTGGTGAGCAAATAGATCTAGAAGCTAGAGCTAGAGGTTCAAATTTGTATACTCCTGAGAAAATTATTTCGATGCTTCCAACTGAAGCTACGGAAGTTTTAGGATTAGGACTACAAGAAATATCTCCAGCTTTATCTATTGGCTTTAGTATCACTACTAATGGTGATATAGGTGATATACAAATATGCTTTAGTAAAGTTAAAGTAATTAGGTTAAGTTATGAGTTTGCAGAAGAAAACATAAGTTACCTTGAGCTTGGTGATATTACAAAGTTTGCAAGAAGATTTACAGAAAAACGTTTACAAGCAGGAGGAGTTGAGCTTAATTTCCCCGAGGCTAAAATTAAGATAGAAGCTGATAAAAGAGTTAGTATATATGACTTACACACGCTAGAATCGCGAATTTTAGTAAGAGATACAATGCTTATGGCAGGTGTCGCTGTAGGTAAATTTTGTCTAGAGCATAATATAGCAGTTCCTTTTTCTACACAGCCACAGCATGAACTTACTAAAGAAGAGTTAGAATCTCTCATAACGCCAGCGCATATGTTCGCTGCGAGGAAAAAGTTACAAAGAGGGAAATACGCTACACAAGCTGATAAGCATGCTGGTATGGGTTTAGAAAACTATGTACAAGTAACTAGTCCTTTAAGAAGATATCTTGATTTGCTAGTTCACTATCAGATTAGACGTTTTTTAGGTCATCAAGAATTATTAAGTATTGATACTGTAAATGAAATTATTGCACAAGTAGATACTCCAATAAGAATAAACAGGCAAACTGAAAGAGATTCAAATTTACATTGGAAGCTAGTATATCTAATACAAAACCCTAATATGAAATTCAAAGCTACAGTTGTAGAGTTACTAGAAAGAAACAAAGTATTAGTATCTATAGAGAAATTAGCTATGACAAAGAAGATATCTGTCAATAGTAAACTAGATCTAAATAGCACTTTAGTTTTAGAAAATAGCTCAGTAAACCTTGTAAATCAGGAAGCTTATTTTAAGGTTCTAGAAAATAGTTAACTGGGTTTTAACAAAAAGCACACATTCTTATCCACAGGGAGGTATGGGTTGGTTGTTCTTACTTCCCTTGGCAAATATTTTGTTTTAAAAACCTTATATACTGGTAATTTCAAGCTTTTAAGAAAAATAAAAAAAATAAAAAGATAACTATTTATCACAGAAAGTTACATAAATATAAACATAGTTATCCACATAAAGAGGAGAGCTTTTCTTCTTATCACGCGCTAAATTAGGATCCTTGAAGTACAACATTTTTAAAGGGATAAATATTTTTTTGATAGTCCAATTTATAATTACGTCAATCAGGTTTGTGCATAAAAATTATTTATCTGAGTAAATTTTATGTAAATTAATGTATCATCTTACACAGTGTTCTGTAAAATTTATGAATTTATGAATTACGAGCTAGTTGAAGCAAGGGTAAATCCAAAATATTGTGTAATTTGGCTACATGGTTTAGGTGCTGATGGTCATGATTTTGTTGATATAGTTGATCTTCTAGGTATTCCTCTAGATAATATTCGTTTTATATTCCCGCATGCTGATATAATGCCAATTACTATAAATATGGGTATGCAAATGTCAGCATGGTACGATATTAAATCTCTTGATGCTAATAGTTTAAATAGAGTTGTAGATATTGAGGGTATCAAGAATTCAGTAGCTAAGTTAAATACTCTAATTGATAAACAGATTGCTCAAGCAATCGCAGGAGAAAATATTATCTTGGCAGGATTCTCACAGGGCGGAGTTATTGCTGTTTATACAATGCTTACCACTAAACATAAACTTGGTGGAGTAATGGCTTTGTCAACATATTTGCCGGCATGGGATGAGTTTAAGAAAGATGTTACAGATATTAACAAAAATGCTCCAGTATTGGTGTGTCATGGTACACATGACCAAGTTTTGCCAGAAGCTTTAGGACAAGAGCTATCTGCTAAACTAGCTGCACAAGGCTTTAAAATTAAGTATAAATCTTATAATGGTATGCAGCATAGTGTGTGTATGGAAGAAATAAATGATATATCTAATTATATATCGCAAGTATTTAATGTATGAATAAAAAAATCATAATAGCAAGTAGAGAAAGTAAACTAGCTCTTTGGCAAACTAAGTTTGTTAAATCTGAAATACAAAATAAATTAGGTATCTCATGCGAAATAGTCACAATGAAGACTCAAGGGGATATTATTTTAGATAAGCCTCTAAATAAAATTGGTGGTAAAGCTTTATTTATGAAAGAACTAGAAGTAGCTATGCAAAACAATCAAGCTGATATCGCAGTACATTCTTTAAAAGATGTTCCTTATGAGCTTCAAGCAGGATTTTGTTTAGCAAGTTTTATGCCTAGAGAAGATCCGCGAGACGCGTTTGTTGCAAATAAATATACATCGTTAGACGATTTGCCTAAAGGAGCGGTTGTTGGGACTTCTAGTCTACGTCGTAAAGCTCAACTGCTTAACTATAGAAAAGATTTGGTCATCAAAGATCTAAGAGGTAATGTTCAAACTAGATTATCTAAATTAGATAATAATGATTATGACGCTATTATATTAGCTAGTGCTGGGCTTATTAGATTAGGCTTACAGACTCGAATTACCCAATACATACCTATAGAGATATCATTACCTGCTGTTGGTCAAGGTGTAGTTACAATAGAAGCCCTAGAAAAAGATAAAAAGCTTTTGGCTGAGTTAAAAAAACTTAATGATGAAACTAGTTTTCTTGCTGCTAAAGCAGAACGAGCTTTTAACCAAGAGTTAAAAGGAGGATGTCATGTTGCTATAGGTGCTTATGCAATTGTAGAGAATCAAAAAATAACATTGCAAGCAATGGTAGCTAGTAGTGATGGTAAAAAAATTATAAGAAGGTCAAAAAGTGGAGCAGACCCTGAAAGTTTAGGTAAATTATTAGCTCAAGAAATGATAGAATTAGGGGCGTATGGAATATTGGAGAATTAAATGAGACTAATGGTATTATTAGTAGGCCTTGGTGGTGGGCTTGGTGCTATAGCTAGGTTTTTGGTAACTCAAGCTAGTGCTAGCATATCTAAACAGATTCCTGTAGGTGTCTTTTTATGTAATATTATAGGTTCTTTTTTTATCGGTTTAATTGCTGCGTTTTTAATAAAAACAAACTTGTTTAATGAAGATATATCTGCGTATACCAGAGCTCTACTTGTAACGGGCTTTTTAGGAGGGTTTACAACTTTTTCTAGCTTTAGTTTAGATATACTAAACTTACTACAAAGAGGTGAAGGTTTTCTAGCATTTGGATATATTCTAGCAAGTGTAATTTTTTCATTATTTGCAGTGGTTGTAGCATTTTATTTAGTAGTAGGGATATATAAATGAAAAAAAGTATAGCTACCTTAATGTTCTTGATAGGCTTAATTTTAAGTGGTTGTATACCAGTGGTTACAGGAAGTTTTGTGACTCATGACGATATTTTTGATGCTGATGCTGGACTTCATAGTCTAGAGCTGCAAGAAGGAATCACAGTTAAACAGCTGTATGATGCTATCAGAGAGACTATAAAAAATAATCCTAAAGAATTTAAGCTTCAAGCAAGTGATTATGGAGATAATAAATCTAGAGTTTGGGCTTTTTCAAATAAGTATAATCAACCAGTAGCCTTTTATGCTATAAACATGAACGGTAGGGTATATTTAGGAATAGATATAGGTGATGAGGGTGATGCTAATAAAATTGACGATGACATCACAGATATTTATAGTTTAGAGGATCTAATTTTGAGTAATATAAAAACACTACCAAAAAATACGACAGAGTGAGTATTAACCACTATAAGTTAAAACTTTTTGATTAGAGTCAGCTAGGAGTATCAAGAAGTTGAATCATTTTTCAATTTTAAAAACCGTACCACAATATGGGCAAGTATTTGATTTTTTATCTTTAAGATCTATAAACACTCTTGGATGCAAATCCCAATTTTCATGATATTTAGTTGGGCAACAAACTCTTTCACCTTTTTTTACTTTAATAATTTTTTGCTCTTTTTTCATTTTTTTTAGTGCTTTTTAGAAATACTAACTGGCTAGATTTTAACAAAAATTAGGCCAAATTAATAATACAAAAAAAAACTTAAATGGCATATACTAAGGCTTGTTGTCAAAAATAAAGGTAGCTGGCATATGAAAAGATTGTATACTGCAAATATGTCAACGAGAGTTTCTAAAACCAAGTGGGACATTCTAGCTTTGTCAATCATCTTGTTGATTTTATGTATATTTGTATGGTCAACATCTGGGCTAGGTGGGGCTGTTGATTATACTGATCAAGCAAGCGTACGAAAGTATTCAGAAATTTCGCTAAGTTTGTGGTTATTGCCTTATTATACCGCTGAAACAACTATACGTATGTTTATTGGTTTAGCTTTTTCTTTGCTAATAACTTTTGTATTTGGTACATGGGCAGCAAAAAGTAAAAGAGCAGAAAGTATAATAATACCAGCTGTTGATATATTACAATCAATACCAATACTTGGTTTTTTTGCTATTACAGTAACAGGGTTTTTAGTGCTCTTTCCTAGTTCTTTATGGGGGGCTCAGTCAGCAGTTATATTTGGGATTATAACTGCTCAAGTATGGAATATGATTTTAAGTTTTTATCAGTCATTAAAAACCATACCTAAAGAGCTAAAGGAAGCAGCTGATATGTATCAGTTATCAGCATGGCAAAAATTTTGGAAACTTGAAGTTCCTTTTTCTATGCCAGGTTTAGTATGGAATACTATGATGTCAATGTCAGCCTCTTGGTTTATGATAGTTGCTTCTGAAACTATAGTCGTTAATTTTGGTGCCTCTCAATCAATTTTCGTGAATTTACCAGGGATAGGTTCATTTATTGATGCAGCAAATAATGCTCAAGATTTTATAGCAGTTGCTGCAGCAATTATTACTATGCTTGTAACTATAATTTTATACGACCAGCTTTTATTTAGACCTTTGGTTGCATGGTCAGAGAAATTTATGCTAGGAGAGAACCAGACCGAAGTACATACTAAATCTTGGTTTCTTAAAATTTTACAAAAATCTTTAGCTATAAAATTTTTTACAGGCTTAGTTGGTAAAATTATAGGACAGATTATTAATAACAACTTTTTTAAAAAAGACCTAACTAAAGCCTTTAATCAAAAAAAACATAAGAAAGAAGATAAAAAAGAAACTATGTTGCAGAAGGTTATATGGTCTGGCTTTATATCATTAGCTGTATTAGCTCTTTTATATTTTGCTTATGAAACTATCTTTGTTAAAGGCAATGTTTGCTTACCTGATGCTTTTGAGGCTTTGTATGGTGGACTTTTTACTGGTTTAAGGGTAGTTGTTTTGATATTAATAACTTCTATTATATGGGTTCCAATAGGTGTGTGGGTTGGTATGCGTCCTAAAATAGCCCAAAAAGTGCAACCATATGCACAAATGGCAGCAGCTTTTCCAGTAAATGTACTTTATGGTGTGTTTGGTACTTTAGTAATTACTTTCAATTTGAATTTTAATATCTGGTGTATCTTACTAATGGCGCTTGGTACACAGTGGTATATTTTATTTAATGTAATTGCAGGAGCTTCGGCAGTGCCAGAAGAGCTAAAACTTGCTGCAAGAAATATGCAGTTAAAGGGGTTGACTAAGTGGCGAAGATTTCTCTTTCCAGCTGTTATGCCGTATTATGTAACAGGGGCTATAACTGCTGCCGGAGGTGCATGGAATGCAAGTATAGTATGTGAGTATATAAATTGGGGTAAGGATACAGTTATACAGGCTGCAGGTTTAGGTAGCTACATTACTAAATATACTAATATACAGGGAGATCATACAGCTAATGTACTTTTGGGTGTTATTGTGATGAGCATATTAGTAGTGTCTTCAAATAAGCTTTTTTGGCGAAGACTTTATAGCTATGCAGAAAATCGCTTCAGTATGAATATGTAGTATAGGGGATAAAATAAATGAGCAAGCAAATAATTTCAGTAGGAAATGTAAGTAAGAGCTTCTTGATTAAAGAAGAGCACTTACTAAAGGTCTTAGATAATATAGATTTCACATTGTATGAAGGAGAAATTGTCGCTTTACTGGGGAAATCTGGCTCGGGAAAATCTACTTTACTAAGAATTATAGCTGGCTTGTTAAGCCCTACTACAGGAGAAGTTTTATACAGAGGTAAAAAGGTTTCAGCTCCAGTTCCTGATATATCGATGGTTTTTCAAAGTTTTGCTCTTATGCCATGGCTTACAGTGTTGCAAAATGTTGAGTTAGGTCTAGAAGCTCGCAATATAAGCTCACAAGAGCGTAGAGAAAGAGCTTTAAAGGCTATTGATATGGTTGGGCTTGATGGTTTTGAAAACGCTTATCCTAAAGAGCTTTCTGGTGGTATGAAACAAAGAGTTGGTTTTGCTAGAGCTTTGGTACTAGAACCTGATGTACTTTTAATGGATGAGCCATTTTCAGCTTTAGATATTTTGACAGCTGAAAATCTAAGAGAAGACTTGTTAGAGCTTTGGGAAACTAATGACGCTATGAAAGGTATTTTATATGTGACTCATAGTATTGAAGAGGCAGTATTAACTGCTAATAGGATTATTATATTTGGTAGTAATCCTGGCTTTATACGGGGCGAGTTAAAAGTTAATATTCCTCATCCAAGAAGTTCCCAAGATCCTGCTGTGGCAGATTTGGTAGATGAGGTTTATAGGATGATGACTACAGCCCAAACTAAAGAGCTTACAGAGCGGATGAATAAAAAAACAGCAATGACGATAGGTTATCGTATACCTGACGTTGATATATCAGAAATGAATGGTCTTTTAGATCAAATGTCTGATATTAAAAACGCTGATGCTATAGATTTATCACAATTAGCAGATGAGCTACATCTTGATATTGATGATTTATTCCCAATTATTGAGATATTATCTATTTTAAGATTTGCAGAAGTTTCTGATGGTGATATTAAAATGACAGCTATGGGACGCAAATTTATTGATTCAAATATTGATGAGAGAAAATTTATATTTGGTAGATTGTTTTTAAAATATATACCACTAGCAAGGCATGTAGTTAAGGTTTTACATGATAGAGAATCTAATTCAGCACCGAAAAGTAGGTTTCTTGCAGAATTAGACGATTACTTTCCAGCGGATGTTGCTGCACGTGTATTTGATACATTTATCGATTGGGCGCGTTACGCTGAACTTATCTTCTACGATTCAAACATAGGTATGCTTTCTTTAGACGAGAACGCTGTTGAGTATATCAAAAAAATGTAATGGTTACTTAATCAAGTTAAATGCCTTGTCATCATCTGTCTAACTCTAGCTTGTAACGGTCCTATAAACAAAACTATTTTTTGCTGGGTTATTTTTATTTAATTTGCTTTTATTTGAGTATATTATTAAAAGTCTGTAAATTAGTGTTCAGATTTGTCTGTATACACGTTGAAGTTTTTAAAAAAAAGGTGGTTTATGTCTTATACTTTTAAAAGTAAAATGCTCAAAATAGCTTTTTTAAGTTTGATTTTTGGAACTAACTTATACGCTGAGCAAAATACTGAGGTAGTTTCGCAAGGTGGGCCTCTTGGAGCTACAAGTATTGGGCAACAAGATCTTAGTTTGACAGGTTCTTCTTCTGAAAGCAGTTCTACATCAACGCCACAACACCTAAATGAAAAAGAGCTTTTGCTGCAATTACAAGCTCAAGTTCAACTATTACAAGGACAAGTAAATCAACTTAAATCTCAGCAAGGTAATATTAGAAACACCTCTGGTGGTAGCTCACAGTTTGCTACGTATAGCTCTAAAGTAGGTGGTAATTTGGGATCAACAGAAAACTATTTGGATCTTGGAACCCTTAAAACTAGTGAAATAGACCCAGAAGATATCTCTTTAAGCATAACTCAAGGAAATTCTATAGAGGTTAGTGGTAGTCAAAGTGGAGGGGTATTTGCTTCAAATAATGGTATTGACGTTGGTGGTACACCAGCAATTACAACTCGAGGTCAAGTAAGTTATCTAGGTTCTTATTCTGGTAATAACACAATTCCAGTCGGGATGATATCTTCAAACCTTTTTGCTTCTACACTGTTAGGTCAAAGAGATAAGTTTGATGATTATTCAGTATTCTTCGGTGGCTATATAGAAGCTGATGCTCAGACTTGGTTTGGTAGTTCAATCCAGAGAATATCAGGAACTAACTTTTCAGCGACAGGTGAAAATATATATTTAACTAATGCTAAGTTATACTTCCTTTCAAACTTAGGACATTATGTAACAGCACAGTTTGATTTTGACACAAATGAATCAGGTGGCTTTGGCTTAGGTAATGCTTTTGTAATTTTTGGTAATCTAGATACTTCACCGTTTTTCATAACGGCTGGTAGAAGTAAGTTATCGGTAGGATCTTACGGTGGTGGAGGACCTTGGAGTAGTGGTATTATTGATGAATTTTTATCCCCAGATAAGGTAACTAACGTATCAGTTAACTATAAAACAGATACTATCAACGCTAACGTTGCTGTTTTTGGTTCTGATGATAAACGAGCAAACTTCTCAACAGGTTTATTTTATGCTGATGCTCTAACAGAAAATTTATCAGCCGGTTTTAATGCTGGCTACGTATTTAATATAGCTGGAGCTGGAAATAGTAGTATTCCACAATTCTTAAAAAGTGTTGGTAGAGAAAATGAAAATATAGGTGTTATTAACTTTGACGCTAACTTAGCGTATGCTATGCTTGGGGGTATCTGGCAGATACAAGGTGGTTGGTCATCAACAACTACCGCAGAAGATTTCAATAAGAATGGTACAAATGTTAATACAGGTGCTTGGTATGCTGGTTTGGTGTATGCTTTAACTCTAGCAGGTAAAAATACCAACTTTAACGTTACTTATGGCCAATCTTACAATGCTGCAAATATTCCTATGCCTTTGTCTAACGCATCACCAACGTTTGGTAAAACCTCTTCTGGTATTAGGAATCAACTTATTTTCTCAGCCCAAAGATCATATTTTGATGACAATGTATTGTTGGGTCCAGAATATTCCTACCAAGAACTATATAATGGCGAACACATGAATACAATAACTTTAGATTTATCAGTTTACGTATAATCTTATATTTAATTATTTATTAGTAAAACTTTTTTAAAATTATTGTTTTTTATATAAAATAATTTAGCTATATTTTGAATTAATAAGGTTATAAAATTTATTGTAAATTGCTGGGTTTTGGCTTTTTTTATTTGACCTTATAGTACTATCGTAAAGTATTGATAAAGTTATATATATCATATAATATCTTAAGTCTTTTATTATATTCTAAGGTTAAAACTTGAGTAATAATATCGAGCTATTTTTACACTCATCTAATTATATATTGTTAGCAGCGGGTTTGATATTGCTTTTTGCAATAGTATCACAATATTTATCATGGAGACTTAAGCTTCCATCTATCCTTTTTCTGATCTTAAGTGGAATCATTCTTGGTCCAATATCTGAAGCGGCATTTCCTATGGGTTTTAAGTTAGTAGATGGTGATGTTATATTTGGGGAGGCCCTTTCGCCATTTGTCTCAATTTGTGTGTCAATTATATTATTTGAGGGAAGCTTATCACTTAATTTTAATAAAATAAAAAATGTTAGTAGAGTCGTTTTTTTATTGGTAACAGTAGGATTGGGTTTAACAGTAGTTTTTACAGCCTGGTTTTGCCATTATATTGTAGGCTTGAATATGGAATTGTCATTATTAATAGGAGGAGTTACTTGTGTAAGTGGCCCAACAGTTGTTCCTCCTTTAATGAGAGCTGTTCGTCCAAAGCGCCATATTGCAAATATCCTTAAATGGGAATCTATAATAGTAGATCCTATAGGCGCATTAGTTGTAGTTTTTATGCTCTCATGGTTTGTTATTGGTGGTGGTTTTTCTAGTGAGGTAAATAGTATAGGGCTATTTATTGCCTATATAATATTTGTTTGCGTACTTGGTGTTGTAATAGGTTTTATTGTAGGGTATCTAATAGGCGTTAGTTTTAAGAGGCACTATATCCCGGAGTATCTTAAAAGTTTCTTTGTTTTAGCAGTAGTTGTTGTTGGTTTTATTGTATCAGACAGCATCATGCATGGTGCTGGACTTTTGATGGTTACTGTAGCTGGTCTAGTTATGGCTAATATGAAAGACATTCGGATGTCTGATATAGTTTCTTTTAAGGAAAACCTTAGTATAGTGATTATATCTATACTTTTTATTGTACTTAGTGCAGAAATTGATTTTAGTTTAGTAATAGAATATTGGCTTTCTTTAATAGAAGTTTTTATTTTTTTACAGTTTGTATTACGTCCTTTAGTTGTTTACTTATGCACATTTCGTTCAAAAACCTCTTTAAGCGAAAGGTTTGTTATGGGAATGATATATCCACGTGGTATAGTAGCAGCTTCAGTAGCAGCATTAGCATCTGTTAAAATAATTAAAACGCAACCAGAGTTATATGATGAAGCTAACACATTAGTATTTTTTGTGTTTATGATCATCGTTTTTACAGTAATTTTTCAAAGTGTATTTGCGCCTTTTATTTCTAAGTTACTTAAGGTTACTGAACCAGAAGGTAAAGGCTTTTTAATTATCGGTGGAAATAGGTTTGCGCGTGAACTTGCCGAAGTTTTTGTTAAAAATGACATTGAGGTGTTGATCACAGATTCATCTTGGACAAATGTACAAAAATGTCGACAATTAGGATTAAATACTTATTATGGAAGCCCAGTGTCAGTCCATGCTGATTGGAGTATTAGCTTAGTTGGGATAGGTGCTATGTTAGGCTTATCTACCAGTGAATATGTAAATGCTGTTTCAGCAATGAAATATAAATATGAATTTGGTGCAAATAACACATATGTGCTAAGAGCATCGCAAAAAGAAAGTTATAAAGGTATAGGCTCTATAGAGACTAACTTAGCTACCTTACTATTTGATGAAGGAATAGACTTTAATGTATTAATTGAGAGACTAAATCAAGGAGCTAAAATTAGAAGCACTAATATAACTCCTAACTACACGCTAGAGAATTTTTTTGTCGACAATACTAATGCTATTCCTTTATTTACTATTGATAGTAATGGCTATGTTCAACCTTTTTTTAAGGATAAAAAGATTAAATCAGAAAGTTATAGTTTGGTATCATTAAAAGATGATAATAAAAACAAAGAGCAATTATGTCTAGGTGTATAAGAGCTTTTAATGGTAAGTATCCTGAAATTGTAGAGTCAGCATATATAGATGAATCAGCTGCTGTAATAGGTGATGTAGTTATAAAGGCAGAAGCTTCTATTTGGCCGCAAGTAAGTGTTAGAGGAGATCTGTTAAAAATAACGATAGGAAAATGTAGTAATGTTCAAGACTGCAGTACCTTGCACACTACGGAATATCCAAAAGACTCTGGTGAAGGTTATGATCTAAAAATAGGGGATTATGTGACTATAGGTCATGGGGTAGTATTACATGGTTGCCATATAGGGAATAACTCATTGATAGGTATGGGAGCTATAGTCTTAGATGGCGCTATTGTTGGTGAAAATGTTTTGGTTGGTGCTGGAAGTTTAGTCCCTCCCGGAAAACAGTTAGAATCAGGATACATGTATTTAGGTTCACCAGTAAAGAAAATCCGCCAGTTAAGTGAAAAAGAAAAACAAGATATTATAGAAAATGCAAATCATTATGTTACGATTAAAAATAGATATAAAGCAGAAATTTAAGTTTGCTACATTTTTTATATTATCGACTCTATTGGTCGCATGCTCTACTTTGGATACAAATACTATAGATGCACATAAAAAGTTTGATAGAGCTAAGTTAGATTCACAATTGCTAGATCTTGTTAAATGGCAAGTTAGTGGCGTGATAGGTATTATTTATAATAATAAAGCTGATTCTGCTAATTATACATATTCTCAAGATAAGGATAACTTTATTATGAGCCTCTATGGACCTTTAGGTGTTGGGAAAGTAGAGATTTCAGGTGACAAAAACAAGGTTATTTTAAAAAACAGCAAAGGTGAAATCCTTGAAGCTAAAGATGTTAAAACACTTATGTTAGATGAGTTGGGTTGGTATGTTCCATTAGATGGGTTAAAATATTGGATCAAAGCTATAGCTGTACCACAAACTCCGGCAAACTTAAAATTAAAAGCTAATAATCTAGCAGGAGAACTTTCGCAACAAGGTTGGAAAATAAGTTATCAAGGTTATGAGTTAATAGATCAAAAATATCCACTTCCAACAAAATTTAAGATGTCTAGAGGTGATATTTTACTAAAAGTAGTTATAAAATCATGGCGACTATAAAACCTAAAGCATACAACAGTTTCGCAAAGATAAACCTATTTTTGCATGTACTTAATAAGCGTGAAGATGGTTATCATAATTTACAAACTTGGTTTACTTTTGTGGATTTGAAAGATCAGCTAAAATTTAGTTTTAACAACTCAACTAACATAAATATAACAAGTGACGTTGCAATATCCTCAAGAGAGGATAATTTGATTTTTAAGGCAATTAAAACCTTTCAACAAACCTATGGTGTGCAACGTATTGGTGTTGATATTGATGTAGTTAAAAATATCCCAATGGGCGCGGGCCTAGGCGGTGGTAGTTCAAATGCAGCAACCACTCTTATTGCTATGCGTGATCACTATGCACCAGAGCTTAAAAATTCAGAAATGATAAGTTTGGCGGTAAAGCTTGGTGCAGATGTGCCAATTTTTTTATATGGTCGTTCTGCGTGGGCAGAGGGGGTTGGCGAAGTATTGTACCCAAAGGATTTTGATACTAAGTTTATACTGTTAGTTAAGCCAAATATTCATATTTGTACAAAGGAGTTTTTTAGTAGTAAAAAACTTGTTAAAAGTTCTAAACTACTGTCAAAAGACTTAGAATTTGATAGTGACATTATGCAAAATGCTTTTGAGAAAGTATTTTTCGCAAATTATCCAGAATTTGAGAGTTATCTTAAAAGTTTAGACGTTAATTTTAGAATGACAGGAACAGGCTCATGTTTTTATTTATTCTCAGATGATAAGGCACGATTGCAGCAACTTGCAACAAAAATCAATAAACCTCTTGACAAGTGGCTAGTTAAGACATTAAACTATGTCTACTAACTTTTAGGTTAGCTTCTGTTGGGCTATCGCCAAGCGGTAAGGCAACGGGTTTTGATCCCGTCATTCCCAGGTTCGAATCCTGGTAGCCCAGCCATAAAAATTCTTAATAAATTTCCGCTACAAATAATTTCTCTGATGTCTTGGTAAAATAATATATAATTAGATAATTATAGAATTGAACTAGTTAATATCAAAATTATGGAACATTATCATATCGGTACCTTAGGTCAAAAGTGGGGCGAGGTAGAAAAAAAACGGTGGTTAGCAGAACAAAAGATTAAGCGTTCTTACCATGAAGAAGTGGTTACTAAGATAAAAGAGCTAGTTAAAGACTTTGATATAGAAATATATGGCAAGTTAGAGTATTTAGTAGGTAAATATGACTTATATGCTATAAAAACAAAAAACTGGGATGATTCAAAGCCATATGTGTTAGTAACTGGTGGAGTGCATGGTTATGAGACAAGTGGCGTCCAAGGAGCTATTAACTTCGCGCAAACAAGAGCTTTAGAGTATTCAAAATATTTTAACATCATAATTTTACCGTGTATTAGTCCATGGGGTTATGAGACTATCAACCGTTGGAATCCAGATGCTGTAGATCCAAACCGTTCTTTTTATTTAGGTAGTGCCTCTCCAGAAGCTACTGAGGCTATGGAATATGTATTTTCTCTTGGTGTAGATATATCTATGCATATAGACTTACATGAGACTACAGATACCGATGATAGCCAGTTTAGACCAGCACTAGCTGCTAGAGATGCTATAGTGATTGATAAATGGGGTATAACAGATGGATTTTATCTAGTAGCGAACCAAAACAAATTAGAAAAAAATTTTCAAGAGTACATAATATCTGCTGTAGCTAAGGTTACCCATCTAGCAAAAATTGATGAGAAAGGACAAATCTCTGGGGAGATAGCAGTTGTTGATGGTTTAACACAATGTGATTCAGCAGGTTCAAAGCTTTGTATGTCATTTACTGATGCTAAATATACAACGACAACGGAAGTTTATCCAGATAGCCCTAAAACTAATCCTGATGAATGTATACAAGCACAGGTTGAAGCTGTAGTTGCAGCATTAGAATATTTAAAATTGTAAAATGCAAGATTGGAGTTAACGTATAATGCTAAGTGGTATAGTAAATGTCGCAGAATTTCTTATAAATATTGTTTTTGGTTTATATGCTTTTATTCTCTTATTTAGATTTTTTTTACAGTGGGTGAAAGCTGATTTTCATAACCCTATTTGCCAGCTAGTCATGCGAGCTACAAATATTATTATTCTTCCTGTCAGAAAGCTTGTGCCTGGGTTTTTTGGTTTAGATTGGTCATGTATAGTCGCTACGTATTTTGTTTTTATTGTACAGAATTTGCTTTTAGCTTTACTAAAGGGTTTTGATGTAAGCTTAGTATTTGTAGTTGCTAAACCAGTCCTAGATATAGTGTTTGCTGTTATAAATATGTACGTTTATTTAATAATAATAAGAGCTATCGCTAGTTGGTTTATTCACGGAGGATACAATCCTCTGTTTATAATAATATTTCAAGTTACAGAACCTTTACTAGCAAGAGCAAGAAAATTAATAAAACCTAGATCAGGTTTTGACTTTTCGCCTATTATTGTACTATTAAGTCTATTTTGTATCCAAATTTTCTTGCAAAGTGTGTTAGTACAGTTATTCTCTCTCGTAGGCTAGATGTATAAAATATCTGTATATATCCAACCTAACTCCTCAAAATCTGAAGTTTGTGGTGAACATAATGGTTCTTTAAAAATAAAAATATCGTCTCCTGCTGTAGATGGTAAAGCAAATAAAGCTGTGATAGATTTTTTATCAAAGCATTTTAATGTTAAAAAGAAAGATATAGCTATAGTTAAAGGTATAACATCTAGACACAAAATAATATCTCTAAATGTAGAGAAAATTCCAGATTTACTGGAAGAGTATCTAACTTCTGCTTAGAACCATTCTATAAGCTGAATCACCATCTTGATAGTAGTTTAAAATAGTTTTGTAAATAATAAAATTTAGTTTTTCATAAAGAGCTATAGCGTTTGAATTATTTACATTTACTTCAAGATATATATTTTTTGTTGAGTTAGTTATTAAATAGTTAAGTAAGCTTTTCCCAATACCCTTACCTTGGAATTTTTCATTTACAGCTAGAGAGTATATTCTTATACTTTTTTTGTATTCAAAGCAAAGTATATAGCCAGCTAACTGATCATTTACCTTAGCAACAAAAAATAGTTTCTGTTTTTTTATATTGTATTTAAATTGTCTTTTAGATATTTGATCACTATTAAAAATAGAATCCTCTAATTCTACAAGCGATTTTAAATCATTTAAGCTAGCTTTATAAATTTGCATAAGGTAGTTTCTTATAATTCATCCTATTTAGGAATTCTAACATTATAGTCGAATAAAGTTGCTCACCAATATAAGCATCCTCTATATCAGAATCAATAGATGGGTTATCGTTAATTTCTATAATTATAGGTTTACCATTGACTACTTTGATATCTATACCATATAAACTGTTACCAATAGTCTTTGCAGCTTTAATAGCAGTTTTTATTATAGATTTTTCAACTTGATGTATAGCAAAAGCTTCTGTACTACCATGTTGAGTAGATTTTTTACTGTGATTAGTTATTTGCCAGTGTCCTTTTGCCATATAATACTTACAAGCATAAATAGGCTTACTATTTAGTATACCTATACGCCAATCAAACTCTGTATAATAATATTTCTGAGCAATGATTATAGAAGATTGTTGAAACATATTTTCTAAAATTTCCTGTAATTCTTCAATAGTTGAAGCTTTATTTACACCTTTTGAGAATGATCCATCTGGGATTTTAAGTACTATTGGCAGGCTTAGCTCAGCAACCAATTCCTCTAAAGGTAAAGTATTATCTTTAAAAATTAATCGGGCTTCAGGAGTTGGTATTTTATTTTTGACTAGTAAATTATGTAGATAAACTTTATTTGTACAACAAATTATGGATTTTGTATCATCTATAACAACTAGGTTATTATCTTCAGCTTTTTTAGCAAATCTATAACTATAGTGATTAATAGAAGTTGTTGTTCTAATAAATAAACCATCATACTCAAGTAACTTCATATAGTCATCTTGGGTAATCATGTCTACATATATTCCTAATTGATTAGCAGCTCTTTTGAAGTTTTTTAATGCTTTAGGGTCACTAGGCGGAAGAATCTCATTGGGATCATGCAAAATAGCAAGATCATATTGATAAGTTTTTTTATTTCTCTTTTTACGCCAGACTTTCGTACTAAAATTATTTAGTGCTTCAGCAAATAGACTTTGCTCTTGGTCAGTTAATGAGCCTATATTAGCTATCTCTAGATTTCTGAAATGCCACGAAGAATCCCTTTTCTCTAGTTTTACTGATAGTAATGGGGCTGGGTACATTTCAAATATTTTTTTAGCTATTTTTTCAAATCCTTTTATATTCGTGGTTCCAAAAAAGATCATAATATCCAAGATATTGTTTTTAGTAATATGGTTAAGAGCATTATGATTTATTTTTAGAGCAAGTTCAGCAAGGTGTATTTCTTCAAAATGTTTTATGTTGTTAAGAGTTGTTACATTTGGGATTATTGTATCATTGTTAGCTTTGGCTAATAGGCAAGCATAATATCCTTGTTCTAAGTAAGCGATTTTTTCTGATAGATTGATTATATAGCTTGGCTTTTGACTTATGTTTTGTAGATATTTATCTATAGTTATTAAATTTTCTGTTGGATAGTAAGGTGACCAAGCTTTCTCATGGTCAATGAGTATTTTTAAAGATTTCATCTTGTCCTTAAATGTGAGATGGTCTGAAAAACAAAGTTATTATCCACTTTTTTCAAAAAAATACAACCCAAAAAGAAAGGAGTTTTTTTACACGTTAATATTAAAATAAAATTTTAAATATTGTAGTATTTAAATACCATTAAGTTAAAAAAAATTAAAGTGGTGTTTGTAGTTAGGTGGTTCTTTATCCTATTTATTTTATGCTGTCTAGTTTCGTGTAAACCATATCAAAATATAGAAAGTTATAAATATAATAGCAATGTTACCTTAAGTGGGGTTGTTAGCTCTATTCCACAAAGTAGCGAAAAAGAGCTAGAATTTACCTTTCATTCATATAATTATGGAACCCTTTTTTTAAAAGCCAGTAGGGAATACGCTCATTATTTAATTCCAGCTAATGAATTACAGTTACAGGTAAAATTATATAAACCTCATGAGTATAGTAACGTTAACTCTTTTAATTATACTCAGTATTTGGAGCATAATAATATAGTTGCTTTAGGTAAGTTGGTGCCAAATTCTGAGATAAAATTCCAAGGTACAGCTATCAGCTATTTGCCTGAACGGTTACGATACTATTTATATAACTATTTGCAAACGGATTTACAAAACTATAAGACAAGAGAGTTGATATTAGCCTTATTGATAGGCAAAAAAGATTTTAACCAAGAGCAACAAAATTTATTTTTAGAATCTGGAACATCACACTTGATGGTTATATCTGGCTTACATATAGGTTTATTAAGTTTTATAGCTTTTGTTATAGTTAGAGTTTTCTGGTCTTTTTCACCAACTTTATGTCGTAAGATTCCAGCACAATATGTAGCTGTATGCTTTTCATTAATTATAGCTTTTTTTTATAGTTTGCTTGCTGGTTTTAGTCTACCGACTCAAAGGGCTGTGGTTATGCTTTCTGTAGTAGCAATTTTATGGTTTTTTAAAAAAAGAGTTTCTATAACCAGATCACTTAGTATAGCTCTAGCTTTGATATTAATATTGGATTTTAATTCTATCCATAGTGCGAGTTTATGGCTAAGTTTTTCAGCAGTAGCATTTCTTATATTTCTTACTATTATTTTGCAGCAATATAAATCAAAGGTTTGGATAAGCTTGCTAAGTCAGAGTTATTTAGCCATTTTACTTATCCCTGTATCAGTATATTTTTTTGGCAGTTTTTCGTTAGTTTCGATTATAGCAAATATAGTTGCTATTCCATTAGTTAGCTTGTTAATCGTACCGTTATTATTTTTATGCTTGTTTTTATCAGTTATCGGCATTAAATTATGGATCATTCCTAGCTTTTTATTAGGCATCCTCAACTCATATTTGGAATTTTTAACTCATTATGTTCAGTTAATAGATTATGGAGGATATTTTTCTGCTATTAGCCTAACTATAGTCATGATTGGTTTAATTCTAGTTTTTTTACCTATAGGTAAGCCATTACGTTTGTTAGGATTTTCATTATGTTTAGTGTTCTTTCAACCTTTTGAAAATATAGCAAAAAAACATCAAAGCATTCAGATACACATATTTGATACAAAAGAAACTATGGTTTTGTTACAAGAGCATGATATAAGTTTACTTTATACGTCAAATAAAAATTTATCTAATAACTTTTCTCTACAAACTAATTTATTAAAATATTTAGAATTACAAGCAATAGATCATTTGGACTATTTAATAATCTCAGGAGATTCTAGTCATACTATAGACCTTTTTAATCTAAAAAAGCTAGTACCAGTAAATAAAATCATTACTAACATCGTTACAGACTTGCCTGTTCAAAAATGTGAATATCAAAATAACTTTTTACTAAAGCAAGTAAACGTTAAGCTTTTAGGAGATGATAGTAGTTGTTCTATTAGTTTTAAAGTTGGTAAAACTGAATTTTTAATACTAGATGATACTTCTATTAGCGTGCAACAAATGATTTATAAGTTATACAATCGTGTTATCAGTCCAAACACTATTATTTCAACAAAGATTCCTTATTCTAAGTTTATTAGTAGATTTAAACCAGAATTATTTATCTATATCTCAGATAAAAGTTTAGCTAGAGAAAATATTAGTTTATTTAGAAGTGGTAAAACTAAAATTATAGACACTTATAATAATGGAGCAGTAACAGTCAAAATTGATAAGCAAGGGAATATTTCTATAGGGAGTTTATTGAAAAATTATTAGACTGTTTTAACAAAAAGCAAAAACCCAACAAAACAATAATCCTTATATGGTACACTCTAGGTAATAAAAAGACGTGGAACTAAGAATGTTCACAAAAAAATTAACATTCACATATTTCATTTGTATCGTTTTGATTTTTAACGCTGGTTGGATAGATAGCGTAGTCTTATATAAATCCTTTGGTGCCAGTGTGGCAGCAATGACAGGTAACTATAGAATTTTAGGTCATAATATAGCAGACTACGATTGGCATTTTGCCTATGAAGTAACTGCTCTAGTGTTTGGCTTTATTATAGGGGCTGCTATAAATGGTATTATTATAAATACAGACCCTTACGTTATCTCAAAAAACCATACAAAATCTTTGGTTTTACAGAGTTTTGTTATGTTAACTGGAACTATTCTTATAGATGTTTTTATTCATCATCAAGTTATAGATGATCTTTTTCTTGCTATGGCTATGGGTATGCAAAATAGTTTTACGACCTTATTTTTTGGTAGTTTTGCACGAACGACTCATATGACTGGCACCACAACTGATTTAGGTATAGAAATAGGCAGAGCCTTAAAAGGATCAAGAAAAGACCTCTGGAAAATACCTTTCTTTTTAGTCTGTGTATTAGTTTTTATTTCAGGGAACGCGGCTGGGGTTTTCTGGGTTAGGGTTTTCGGAGAATATTTTACACTTATGCTTTTCCCTTCTGTATTATTACCGATTTTTGTAGGAGCTATTATCCTTTGGGTATATAGTATAAAGGTCAAGCAACATAACTCACAAATTACAGAATACGGAAGTTAATTAAATAACCATTTATCCACCTAAAGCCAGGTTTTTTTTAATCTTTATCTTTTATACAAGGAACTAGATTCATTTGTTTTAACTTTTCCCAAGACTCATTAGGACAATCTTTACTTTGTTGCTCTGGCATACAGTAGCCCTCCCAACCTCTATACTTTTGAGTTTTTAGGCAATTTTTAAAGTTTTTAACGCTTAAGTAAGCAGGTGTCCATGTAGCTGGATTTGAGCCAACTAGGTGACTACTTTGTGTAGGCTGACTAGCTTTTAGTATTTTAGTTCCATTGACACTTTCAGGAGTAGGCAGATAGTCCTTAGATATTTGTTTTGTAGCAATAACACTTGAATCTGACACTATGTTAATATTTGGCTGATTAATTGATGTATCTGCAAAGCTAAGAGTCGTGATAGTGATAGAAGCTAGACTCAAAAAAAATGTTTTTTTCATACATTAAATTTAGTATTTTGTTATTAGTTATATATAATATTTACTTTTTTATTAGTATTCAAGCGGTAGTTATTTACCTGAATGTCATTAAAGTATTAAGAAAGGTTATAAACTTGAGCAAATTTCTTTTCTAAATATTTTCTAAATATTGTGCAAACTTATTAAAACTATTTTCATTTTAATCTCAATCCTTCAAAGGTATTGCGTGATTATACTTTTGTTTAATCAATAATATATTCTTGAGAGTCTGAAGCTGATTTTGAATTTTTTTCATTTTTTAGTTTAGCCTGTTGTTTTCTTTCTGTAGATATTGTTCTTCTTAGTAATGTATCGTATATAGGTTTTTGGTGATGTATGTAGGTTAGCATAGAGGCACTAAAACAAGTAATCATAAGCGGAAGTAAAAGCTGGTAGTTCCAAGTCATTTCTATCACTAACACTATTCCTGTTAGCGGGGCTCCTACTGTTGCGGTAAATAAAGCGCTCATTCCTGCAACAGCAAAAACACCAGCATCTATATTATATTGTGGAAAAAAGGTGTTTACACTCATTCCATAAGCAAGTCCAAATATAGTTCCTAGAGCGATCATAGGTGCAAAAATCCCACCAGTAATTCCCGTACCATAAGAAAAAATTACTCCAATAAATCTTAGAGCAAATAATAGCAATAATATTTTCACTGGCAAGTTGTAATCTAGAGCATCTGCAATAACTATATATCCACCACCAACAGCATTTGGTGAAATTACAACACCGGCACCGAAAATTACACAGACACAAATTACCAAAGTCCAATACCTTTTACGCGAACCACCAGAAAAAAAATCAGCAACTTTTATGAGGATTTTATTAAATAATAACCCAAAGTAGCCAAAAAATATCCCTAAGATCATAAATAGCCAAAGGGTATCTTGGGGAACACTAGAAAAAGTCTCAATTCTAATAGCTGGTGGGTTACCCACGATAGATCTAGAAACAATAATACTTGCGATACATGCTATTAGTACACATTTTATAGCAGATACACTAAACCTAAATTTTCTATTCATCTCTTCAATTACAAAGATTATTCCAGATAGTGGTGTATTAAAAGCAGCAGCTAAGCCAGCCCCAGCACCAGCAGATACGACAGCATTGGCATATTTTTGCGTTAGTTTAAATTTATCTACAAAAACCTGGGCAATAGCTGCAGCAATATGTATAGAGGGTCCTTCTTTACCAACACTTAAACCTGATCCTAAAGATAATAAGCCGCTAAGAAATTTCACTGGAGCGACTCTTTTTCTGAGTTTACGACAACCTTTTAACGCTCCTTCAACTTCTTGTATACCACTACCCCCCGCTTCGGTAGCGAATTTTCTAATCAAGTATAAAGATAATATTACCATGGCTGTAGTGATTACTATTGAAACGGCAATTTGTAAATAGATATTGGCACCACAATAGCCAAATAGCATTTTTTTGAAATTAGCTATAAGGTTAAGTAGTAGCTCAAATGATGTTGCAACTAGTCCAATTATGATTCCCAAGAGTCCACCAGACAACACTAACACCCAAATATGTCTGTTATTTGTATAATATCTATCTAGTACTTTATTGCTCATAAGCTTTAAAACTAACTAGGTTGCACTTATAACAAATTATACATTTAAAAAAATATTTAAAAAGTAAAAATTTAAATTAATAGAAATTAAATTTTTAAGTTATATTTTTTGTGATCTGGTTTGCTAAGTCAGCAGATTTTTGTTTATCTCCCAGCATACCGAAGCGTATTTTAACTTCCGTGCTACGCTTATCAATGTCTTTTAGAGTTACGGAGATATCTTCAGAACTATCTTTGCCATTGATAGAAGCAGTAGTTTGTGCATACGATTGGCCATTTAAAGAGTATAAGCTGTTTGTTTGGAAGGTCTTAATCGTTGCATTATATACAGAGCGGATATCTTTGGGTATTTCAATTATATAATTGCCATTTATGTAGTATACGGTACCACCTGCTATTGCAGCAGAACCAACTAATATTGCTGCTAGTACACAGCTGTTAAGAGCAGTTGCTATTATAAAACCAAGTATTATTAGTTTAAATTTTTTTAACATTGTATATATACGCCAACATTAGTAAGGATATTAAGCTTTAGACTTATTTACGTTAGCTTGGATTTGATCCATTAGTGTAGAAGACATTGCCTGATCACCAAAAGTACCAAACTTAATAGTTACTTTAGACACATTGGCATTTAATTTTTCAATTTTAATGTAAAAATTATCGCTCTCTATTTTAGTGGCGCCATCAATTTCAGCAGTGTCATTATCTAGGTTCAAATCTTTAGAGACAAGTACAAAATCATTATTATCATTTATAGTTTTTAGCGCTGATTTGTAGACATCTTTATAATAACCCTCAATATTCATAGAGTATTTCCCTTCTACATATGCCACAGTGCCTCCACCAGCTGTGACAGCCGCCAATATACAGCTACTTAGTGTTAGTGTAAATATACATGCAAAGAAAGTAGAAAAACTTTTTTTAAGGTATACCATATACGCCCTTACTTTACATTTATTTAGCATTTTTCTGAATTTGATCCATTAACGTAGAAGACATTGCTTGATCACCAAAGGTACCAAATTTGATAGTAACCTTTGAAGCGTTATCAGTAATTTTATCTATTTGAACATAGAAGTCAGTAGAATCAGTTTTTGTGCTACCTTTTATCATTGCTTGTGTAGCAGTAATTGTTTTTGCAGTTATTACAAGGTCATTATTGTTTTGGATTGCTTCTAGCGCAGCATTATAAATTTTTGTAATACTTCCTTCCAGATTCATAGAATATTTTCCGTCAACGTAAGCAATTGTGCCAGCACCTGCAGCTGCGCCTAATAGCAGAACACAGCTATTTAGTAATAAAAATGATACACATAATAGTCCAACAGTAATTATCTTTTTAGCCTTCATAAGCTCTCCTAGTATTATAATAATGAATTAAAGTATCACTACCTTTTGACTTACGGTAGCCACACTTAGTTATAGCATATATTGTATTAGTTAACAAACAAAATTTGTTTTTGAGTTTATTGAGTAAGAGAAGATGATAAACATGATGCTCAAACGTTATTAATGTAGGATATGAAATAAATTATTTGTCTAGCTAAAAACACATTTTGGTTATATTATAATCATGATTTTTTAGGCTATTTATTTACAGGAATGTAACATCATATGAAAGAAAATAAAATTGGGCTTATAGGTTTAACAGCTATAGGGGTTGGGACTATGATTGGTTCAGGCTGGCTATTTAGTTCTTTTTACGCTGCTAAGATTGCAGGTCCAGCCGCCTACATTGCTTGGATAATTACTTCAATTATAATTTTAGTGTTAGGTTTAAGCCTTGCGGAGATTTCTTTTAACTACCCTAAAAGGGGGTTAATGGCTAGGCTTCTAGTCATTAGTCACAACAAAGATTTTGCTTTTATTTGCACTATAGCAACTTGGTTGGGACTAACAGCTGTGATAGCTACTGAGGCTGAAGGTAGTATTCAATATTTAGCTTCGCTGTCTGATACTGTGTCTACTTACTTATTTAATCCAGGTCATGGCTCTCTGACCCCTATAGGTCTTGGCCTAGCAGCTATAATTATATTTTTGTTTGGCTTAGTTAACTTTTGGGGTGTGAAGATACTTTCAAGTAGTAACGTTATTTTAACTACTATGAAGGTATTGATACCATTTATAACAGCTGTATCAATTATGGTGATCAGTTTTCACAGTAGTAACTTTACATCTGTCGGTGGTAATTATGCACCTTATGGAACATCATCAATATTCTCCGCTATGATTGGTGCTGGTATGGTTTATTCTTTTAATGGCTTTCAGAATATAGCATCTTTCTGTTCAGAGGCAAAAAACCCTAAAAGAGATATCGTTCTAGCAATGATATTTTCAGTACTGATTACATTGGTTGTTTATCTTATGCTTCAAACAGCTTTTATCGGAGCTCTTACAACAAATGATCTGCGTTATGGTTGGTCAGGGTTGGACTTCACGAGTCCTTTTGTGCAGTTGACTATGATGTTGAACTTAAATCTTATGACTATAGTGTTATATGTAGATGCAGTTATTTCACCTGCTGGGACTGGTATGATTTATACAGGTTCAACTACAAGAATGCTTACAGCTATGTCACAAGATCGCCAAGCACCTAAATTCTTTGATAAGATAACAAAATATAATTTTAGTAGACGCTCTCTTTATGCTACCGTTAGTTTGGCTATACTTTTTCTACTATTGTTTAGATCATGGTCGTCTTTAGTTTCATTTTTGTCATTATTTTACGTAATTTCGTATATGTCGATACCAATATGTTTAGGAAAGCTAAGAATTAATGGAATTAAAAGTAGGTTTGCCATTCCTTTTGCAAGCATAGTTTTACCAACTATGTTTGTATTTTTATCAATCCTTTTTACATTTTCAAAGTTTCCTAACACAGGATATGTTGTTGTGTTTGTGTTATCTTTATATATGCTGTATGTGGTCAAGCAGGCATCTCTTGATCAGGGTTTTTTCCCTATTTTTAAAAGATCTTTCCCTTTAATTCTTCATGTGGTTGTATTAGCCATACTATCTAGTTTATCTCCAAGCTACTATGGAGGCTTTGACATTTTAAATATATCAACATTCTATTTGTTAATAATCGTCTGGTCGTTACTGCTGTATTTCTATGTTGTACATATATATAGTAGTGTTCCAGAAAGTATCATTGAATGACTTCTTATAATATTATTCAGCCAAAAAATTCAATTTAAACGTTGACCTAAGCATCAAAGACATTATTAATTCAACAGTCTTACTCATATCTACAACTTAAAGTTAATGATTTTATTTAGGCAATTAATACGATTATTTAGATTTTCTATGTCTATATTATTAGAATCAAAAATATAGTTCAGAAAAGTTTGAAATTTTGGGGATTTAATTGTTCCTGACATTGAAATAAACTTTATAAGGCCCCTCATTATAAATGTCATACCAGAACTATTATTAACATTAATACTTCCACTATACTGGGTATAATCACTACCTTTATTAGCAAATAATTGAATTTCTTTAATTATTTGAGTAATAGCATCTTCAGGTAAAGTTGTACTATTTACAATAGACTCTGTTGATATTGAATTAATTTGCTCGCAGAAGCATTTAACTCGTTTATGACCACTATTTCCATGGCGATGAAAAATTCCATGATAAAAAGATTGTTCATAATTATTTAAATAATGAGCTAGCGTCTGAAATAAAATATTCTGTAGAAGAATAAACTCTTCTTGATATTCAGTCAATCCATCAATACTAGTATATGTTCTCACTACATTATCAAATTGCATATATTTTTTCTTAAAATCACGTGATGGTTCATCTTCAATTAAACCACTATAATTATGAACAACTCTTTTTATATCTGGATACTCTTCTCCATATCTAAATCTTCCTCTAAGCACAAGTCCAAGATTAGAAGATCTTGCCATAGAACTAGTGTCCTTCATCAAAAAGTGATTTTTGCTTACTTTTGTATATGGCCCATATGTTGCCATTTTATCTATGCTATAAATAACACATGTATTTTTGAATCCTTTATGGTGTAACTCATCCATTAACCATTGTGCAAATTCTATTGATTCGCATGCTATCATTTTAATAGTAATATGAGTTTTTTTATGATTGGGAATACCATTTGATAACAAATTAGCTATTTGATAACAATAAACACGACCATATGCATATTGATCCTCATTAGGGTATTTAATAATTTGTGATAAATATGTGTCTATTTTGTTTCCGTGACCATTTAAATAAATTATACTATTAGGTTCTATATATTGAAGCTCTTTTAATACTGCGTTATTAGCAAATTCAATATTACTTAGAGTTTTATGTATTCGCCAATCATTAGATGGAAGATCATTATTTTCCGCATATAAATAGTTTATACGAACAAAGGGTATATCCTTATCAAATAATGCTTTTCTAGGTCTATTATCATACATCCTTATCTTATACTCTCTATCTAGGCTCTTATCCTTTTGAACAAAATAACTTTTACAGTGTTGACCATATAAAATTAATGATTGCTCCGCTGCAAATGATATGTATAATGCTTTACGATATTTTGACATTTATAATTATAAATTGCTAATTGATAGCAAAGTATAGTGTTTATATTTTTATATTCAAGACTGTTGATTTAATGTCCCAAACTTTGATTAGATTCTGTAAAATACAGATATCGAAGATATTTGTATTTTAGTAATTATGGATTTTTTCTTTTTAGGTATAGAAGAGTCATTAGGTAAGGATAATAAGTTTGTAAAATTAAATAGTCTTTTAGACTTTAATTACTTCAGAAAGGCTTTAAAAGGTATATACGTTCAAGATAGTAATAATCGAGGCAGACCGAGTTACGATAGCGTGATGATGTTTAAGTTGTTGTTACTTGGCCAATGTATAGCCTAAGTGATAGAGAGCTATCCGATAGTTTAAGATTGCGTTTAGATTTTTTATATTTCACAGGTTTTACTCCTACAGGTGATTTACCAGATTATAGTAGTATCTGTAAATTTAGAAACCTACTAATTCGTAAGAACAAGCTACCAATATTGCTAGATAATTTGAATCAACAGCTGACAGATTTAGGTTTAAATATATCTTATGCTAAAGGAGCAATAATAGATGCTACTCTTGTTGAATCCGCTGGTAGGCCTGAAAAATATATAGATAACCCACCAGAATCTTTAGTCTTGTAATTTAATAAGCAAAATAAAAAATAACATTTTTCGGCTCATAGGAACAGAACTTCTTAAAGAAAAGGTTGTATGCGGGTTGAATTTTATACCACCTAATTTATTAAGTTTAAAAAAATTTTTCTGAGTTGCAAATGAATTTTTTCATAAACAAATATATTTGCCTAAAAAACCGTAAAAAACTTTAAAAATTTTAGAAAAATCTCTTGCGTTGAGAGATGTAGGTGTGTATTATATGTCTTCACTGGCTGACGGGTGATGTTAGCGGTAGAGAGGGTTTAGGCCTGAAAGATATTTAAGAGATATATTATATACAAACACTTTGTTGATGAATTTGAGTTTAGTAATTGAGTCAAGAAATAGATTAAACTGAAGAGTTTGATCCTGGCTCAGATTGAACGCTGGTGGTATGCTTAACACATGCAAGTCGAACGGTAGCAGGTCTTCGGATGCTGACGAGTGGCGGACGGGTGAGTAACGCGTAGGAATTTACCCATTTGAGGGGGATACCAGTTGGAAACGACTGTTAATACCGCATAATATCTGAGGATTAAAGGTGGCAACTTGTTGCTGTCGCGAATGGATGAGCCTGCGTTGGATTAGCTAGTTGGTAGGGTAAGGGCCTACCAAGGCGACGATCCATAGCTGATTTGAGAGGATGATCAGCCACATTGGGACTGAGACACGGCCCAAACTCCTACGGGAGGCAGCAGTGGGGAATATTGGACAATGGAGGAAACTCTGATCCAGCAATACCATGTGTGTGAAGAAGGCCTTAGGGTTGTAAAGCACTTTAGTTAGGGAGGAAGGTCTGTTAGTTAATAGCTAATGGAATTGACGTTACCTGAAGAATAAGCACCGGCTAACTCCGTGCCAGCAGCCGCGGTAATACGGGGGGTGCAAGCGTTAATCGGAATTACTGGGCGTAAAGGGTCTGTAGGTGGTTTGATAAGTCAGATGTGAAAGCCCAGGGCTCAACCTTGGAACTGCATTTGATACTGTCAAACTAGAGTATGGTAGAGGAATGGGGAATTTCTGGTGTAGCGGTGAAATGCGTAGAGATCAGAAGGAACACCGATGGCGAAGGCAACATTCTGGACTAATACTGACACTGAGGGACGAAAGCGTGGGGATCAAACAGGATTAGATACCCTGGTAGTCCACGCTGTAAACGATGAGTACTAGCTGTTAGGTTCGGTGTAAAGGGCCTAGTGGCGTAGCTAACGCGATAAGTACTCCGCCTGGGGACTACGGCCGCAAGGCTAAAACTCAAAGGAATTGACGGGGACCCGCACAAGCGGTGGAGCATGTGGTTTAATTCGATGCAACGCGAAGAACCTTACCTGGTCTTGACATCCACAGAACTTTTCAGAGATGAATTGGTGCCTTCGGGAACTGTGTGACAGGTGCTGCACGGCTGTCGTCAGCTCGTGTTGTGAAATGTTGGGTTAAGTCCCGCAACGAGCGCAACCCCTATTGATAGTTACCATCATTAAGTTGGGTACTCTATTGAGACTGCCGCTGACAAGGCGGAGGAAGGTGGGGACGACGTCAAGTCATCATGGCCCTTACGACCAGGGCTACACACGTGCTACAATGGGTATTACAGAGGGCTGCCAAACCGCGAGGTGGAGCGAAACTCAGAAAGGTACTCTTAGTCCGGATTGTTCTCTGCAACTCGAGAGCATGAAGTCGGAATCGCTAGTAATCGCGAATCAGAATGTCGCGGTGAATACGTTCCCGGGTCTTGTACACACCGCCCGTCACACCATGGGAGTGGGTTGCTCCAGAAGTAGATAGCTTAACGAATGGGCGTTTACCACGGAGTGATTCATGACTAGGGTGAAGTCGTAACAAGGTAGCCGTAGGGGAACCTGCGGCTGGATCACCTCCTTAAAGGAAATACGAAAAGAATAATAAGAATAGAGCTTAATTGCTAATTCAGATAAATTGATAGAGTGTTTGTAGATAATAGATTTTAGTGTAAATAAGATACGGGTCTGTAGCTCAGTTGGTTAGAGCGCACCCCTGATAAGGGTGAGGTCGGTAGTTCAAGTCTACTCAGACCCACCATTTTTTTTGGGGCCATAGCTCAGCTGGGAGAGCACCTGCTTTGCACGCAGGGGGTCAGCGGTTCGATCCCGCTTGGCTCCACCACTGTTTTATTTGCATGAAGATAGAGATATTTAACAATTTAGTATAGAGATAGACTTAAGAAAATAAGTGCAAGCGGTGGATGCCTTGGCATTCAGAGGCGAAGAAGGACGTGTTAGTCTGCGATAAGTCTGGGGTAGCTGACAAATAAGCATTGATCCCAGAATTTCCGAATGGGGGAACCCAACTAGAGTAGTCTAGTTACTTTATCTGATATAAGATAGAGAGCGAACGAGGGGAACTGAAACATCTAAGTACCCTTAGGAAGAGAAATCAATTGAGATTCCCATAGTAGTGGCGAGCGAAGTGGGAAGAGCCTGGTATGATATAGTCTTAATTATAGTAGAACAAGTTGGGAAGCTTGACGATAGAGGGTGATAGTCCCGTATACGAAATGATTAAGATGGAACTAAGCATACGAACAAGTAGGGCGAGGCACGAGAAACCTTGTTTGAACATGGGGGGACCATCCTCCAAGGCTAAATACTCCTGAATGACCGATAGTGAACTAGTACCGTGAGGGAAAGGTGAAAAGAACCCTTATAAAGGGAGTGAAATAGAATCTGAAACCGCTTGCATACAAGCAGTAGGAGCATGATTTAGTCATGTGACTGCGTACCTTTTGTATAATGGGTCAGCGAGTTACTTTTAGTGGCGAGGATAACTGAATAAGGGATCCGTAGCGAAAGCGAGTTTTAATAGAGCGCCTAGTCGCTAGGAGTAGACCCGAAACCGGCGCGATCTATCCATGGCCAGGTTGAAGGTTAGGTAATACTAACTGGAGGACCGAACCCGGTACTGTTGCAAAAGTATGGGATGAGCTGTGGATCGGAGTGAAAGGCTAATCAAGCACGGAGATAGCTGGTTCTCCCCGAAAACTATTTAGGTAGTGCCTCGTGAATTGACTGATTGGGGTAAAGCACTGTTTCGACTAGGGGGCTTTTACGAGCTTACCGACTCGATGCAAACTCAGAATACGATCAAGTTTTATCACGGGAGACACACGGCGGGTGCTAAGGTCCGTCGTGGAAAGGGAAACAGCCCAGACCGCCAACTAAGGTCCCTAAGTCATAGCTAAGTGGGAAACGAAGTGGGAAGGCCCAGACAGCCAGGAGGTTGGCTTAGAAGCAGCCATCCTTTAAAGAAAGCGTAATAGCTCACTGGTCGAGTCGGCCTGCACGTAAGATTTAACGGGGCTAAGCTATGCACCGAAGTTGCGGAATATATTTAATATATTGGTAGGGGAGCGTTCTGTAAGCCGATGAAGGTGAATTGAGAAGTTTGCTGGAGGTATCAGAAGTGCGAATGCTGACATGAGTAACGTAAAATAAGTGAGATTCTTATTGGCCGAAAACCCAAGGATTCCTACGCAATGTTAATCAACGTAGGGTAAGCCGGCCCCTAAGGCGTAGCTGAAGAGTGAAGTCGATGGGAAACAGGTTAATATTCCTGTGCTGCTTATATGAACGAAGGAGGGACGGAGAAGGCTAGGTAGGCTTGGCGCATGGTTGTCCAAGTGAAAGTAGGTAGGTAGAGGTGCTAGGCAAATCCGGCATCTTGATGATCTGAGATACGAGACGAAGCCGAATTTATTTGGCGAAGCTACTAATGCCCTGCTTCCAGGAAAAGCTTCTAAGTATATTGTATAAGTAACCGTACTGTAAACCGACACTGGTGGGTAGGTAGAGAATACTAAGGCTATGAGAGAACTCTGGTGAAGGAACTAGGCAAAATGACACCGTAACTTTGGAAGAAGGTGTGCCCTTAATGGTGAAGTACTTGCTACGTAAGCTGTTGAGGGTTGCAAATACCAGGTGGCTGCGACTGTTTATCAAAAACACAGCACTCTGCGAACTCGAGAGAGGAAGTATAGGGTGTGACGCCTGCCCGGTGCTGGAAGGTTAATTGAAGGGGTTAGCTTAGGCGAAGCTCTGGATCGAAGCCCCAGTAAACGGCGGCCGTAACTATAACGGTCCTAAGGTAGCGAAATTCCTTGTCGGGTAAGTTCCGACCTGCACGAATGGCGTAACGATGGCCACACTGTCTCCACCAGAGACTCAGTGAAATTGAAATCGCTGTGAAGATGCAGCGTACCCGCGGTTAGACGGAAAGACCCCGTGAACCTTTACTATAGCTTTGCACTGGACTTTGATCATTTATGTGTAGGATAGGTGGGAGACTAAGAAGCATGGTCGCTAGATCATGTGGAGTCGACCTTGAAATACCACCCTTGAATTATTGAAGTTCTAACTCAGCCGGAAGGCGAGGACAGTGTATGGTGGGTAGTTTGACTGGGGCGGTCTCCTCCTAAAGAGTAACGGAGGAGTACGAAGGTGCACTCGGTATGGTCGGAAATCATACCAAGAGTATAAAGGCAAAAGTGCGCTTGACTGCGAGAGTGACGGCTCGAGCAGGTACGAAAGTAGGTCTTAGTGATCCGGTGGTTCTGTATGGAAAGGCCATCGCTCAACGGATAAAAGGTACTCCGGGGATAACAGGCTGATTCCTCCCAAGAGTTCATATCGACGGAGGAGTTTGGCACCTCGATGTCGGCTCATCACATCCTGGGGCTGAAGCAGGTCCCAAGGGTATGGCTGTTCGCCATTTAAAGTGGTACGCGAGCTGGGTTCAGAACGTCGTGAGACAGTTCGGTCCCTATCTGCCGTGGGCGTTAGAGATTTGAGAAGAGTTGCTCCTAGTACGAGAGGACCGGAGTGAACGAACCACTGGTGTTCCGGTTGTTTCGCCAGAAGCATTGCCGGGTAGCTACGTTCGGACGGGATAACCGCTGAAAGCATCTAAGCGGGAAGCCTCCTTCAAGATTAGATCTCTCTAGCTATAAGCTAGTAAGGAACGTTGGAGACTACGACGTTGATAGGCTGGGTGTGTAAGTGCAGTAATGTATGTAGCTTACCAGTACTAATGATCCGAGAGACTTAAGTCTATTTCTATGCTGAATTGTTAAATATCTTTATATACCAAAACTCAGGTTTTGGCGATGATAGCTTGTAGGAACCACCTGATCCCTTTCCGAACTCAGAAGTGAAACTACAACACGCCGATGATAGTCTGGCAGTTGCCCAGGTGAAAGTAGGTAGTCGCCATCTTTTTTCAATACAGCAACTTTTTATCTCGATTACTTGATAGATGCGTTAATTATTTTTAAGCATTTATCGTAAGTAAGTTCGTTTTCTTGTTTTAGTTTATTGTTTTGATCATAAACTTGAAATACTACTTTCTTATTTTGTTTAAAATCTAGCATTTCTCTACAGAAAAAGTTATCCAACCTATCAAAAATCAATTCTTGATTTGGGTCAGTATTTTTAAAAATATAGGTTTGTTGCTTTTGATCATCCATTATTCTTTCAAGATTTAATACATCACTTATCTTTTGTGGCAAGTTTTGATTTAGCAAATAATTATCAAGTTTTGAAAGAAAAGTTTTATCTCTCAAATTGCTATTATTATTTATATCCGTAATAATAACTGTAGCTGCAAAAGCAATACAGTATATTATGATTATGAAACTTACAAGTCCTAATGTGCTGTAAATTCTGGATAAAATTCTCCAGATAAGTAAGCCTTTATGTTTTTTACACGCATTCAATATTGATATAAAAATCAACAGATGGAATATCCAAATTATAATAGAGTAGAAAAATAAATATATTAACCAAGCACCTGGACTTTTTATAAATATAGAAGCTGTATAAACTGCAAGTGTACCAACCAAAAATAACAATATGTTAGGTAGCCAAAAAGTTTTGGCTAGCGACAGATCTCCTTTGTAGAGTCTTATAAATATATTCTTCTTTTTTAACTCATCCATTTTTTATTCTCCTATTGTTTCCTTAAAGGAAGTGTTATAGATACTTTGTAATTGTGTTTTTAAAACCGGCATCGTGGACAAACCCCTCATGCTATACTAAATTAAGTAAATTACTTACTAACCTCTATTAAAATCACTATATGGATCTAACCATGGTTCTGTTTGTAAAGTCAAACTAGGTCTTTTCTCATATAAGGCTAAAAGAAGTCTTTGAACCTGCTCCTCACCATCAAAAACCATAACAGGCTGTAATCTATTTTTATAACATATTCTTCCGTTGTCGGTATATCTTTATCAGGCCAGTTATAAATTCCATATCTTACGACTCTTTTATATTCGTACTCTAAAAAATTCACTAATCTAAAAAAGAAATACCTGCTAAACCAGCTAAACCACCTCTCCATGACTTTTCAAGTTCCAAAATTCGGTCCTTACAAACTTCAAATTCAGTATCAATAGAAAAGAAAATTATGCCGTAGCTAAAATCATTACATGATTTTGAGCGTATTGTAGCTACAGCATAATTATAATTTTTATTTTTATATTCTATAGAATTCTCTAAATGAAGAAAAAGTTTATCTTTGTTAGAGCTACTGTATAAAATCGTAGCCCTTAAATCCATTTGTGGAAATCTTTCGTTATGTTCTCCATGTATGATGCATTTTTCAAACTTATTATTTACCATATTTCCACCTTTCTTATATTAACAGGAATATTACCTGTAGCAATTCTTTCCATTCCTCCACCAGGCATATCAAACATAGGCTCAACTCTGCTTGGACTTGAAAATTTTCCCTTAGGGACATCCATAGTTACTTTTACTTCAGGGGTATTATCAAGAGCTGATCTCTGCCGAGCTCTTAAAGGATTATTATTAGCAGAATCTGTAACATAATGTTTACCTGCTCTACCACCTCTAAGTAAGCCAGTTTCCTCTGTTGCTTTAAGCTCCGCCTTAGACATCCATCGTTGAACAGTTTCAACATTCTTAGCCACATCAGCCTGTCCAGCAAGATTGCGTTCTTCCATTGCTGCTGTAGTCGATGACTCAAGTAATCCGCCTGCTTTACTAGCAGCATACCTAGCTGCTCTTAGCTCTGTAGCTCCATAGGTCAATCCCAAAGCAGTCCCAACAGCCCAACCCGCCTTGTGGGCAAAGCCTTGAGTATGTTCCGTATTAACAAACCCAGCTGACATCCCATTTACCATACCAGATGCGAAATCATTTAGACCATGAAAGAAACCACTAAACGAAAATAATCCTGTAGGGTCTGTATATAATAACGGATTATTATTTGCATATGCATATCTATTGAAGCTAAATAAATCACCTACAGTTGGCTCAGCTGGATCATAAGCCATAAATCTACCAAAATCAGGAGCATAGTATCTAGCGTTCATATTCACTAGATTCATATTCTTAACTGTTTCTTTTCCTGTAAAACCTATATGGTCCTCATCTTGAGTAATCTGACTTTTCTCTAATCCATATGGTCGATAAATTTGCCTCCATTCTGTAACCCCATTTAAAGTACTAGCAATTGGAGAACCTAATGGATTTGTTGTTATATAGTGGTAAGATACATTTTTCAAATCACCCTGGTCATGTCTAGCTTCAACAGCAAGCTTATCATTAAGATATATATAATCAGTTACTTGCTGAGTGGTTTTATTTGGATCTAACTTATAAAGCAATCTTCCTGATTCATCGTAATATGTGATAACAGGTTTTTTACCATCCTCAGTAGTAGATATAACATGACCATTTGGGTCATACACAAACTCAATTTCATGATCTTTATTTTTAAAACTAATCAGATGATTTGCAGCATCATAAACATAAGTGTCTTGACCTTTTTTTATAACATTCCCGTTAGTGTCATAATCTAGTTTCTGAGTGCCTCTTTTTGTATTAGATGTAACAAAACTTAGTAGGTTCTTACCATCATAAACATAGCTATGAGCACCATCATTAGTGGTTGTAAGGGAGGTTATATTGTTTAAATTATCATAGCTATAGCTTGCCTGTCCCCATGGACCACTTGCTTGAATTAACCGATTATTACCATCATATGAAAATGATTCATTATTAGATGAGCTTAAACCATCTATAATACTTATAACATTGTTTTCGCCATCATAAGTATAGCTACTATTGACACTGGTTGTTTTAATATCAGTAGCACGATTCATATTATCGTAAGCTATAGACAAACTAAAATTTGCCCCAGCGTAAGAGGTTATATTATTAGCAGAATTATAAGTAATGCCCGTAATAATATTATTTGACGAGCTTGTAATAGATTGTGACCTTCCAAGCCCATTAGGATTATAATTAATAACTAACCTATCAGGGTAAGTAATAGATTTAATATGACCATAGTTATCATAGATGTAAGAGATACTTTTTTGGGAAGTACCATCAGGATATGAATATTTCAGGCTTGATGTTAACAGATGATTTAGTGCATCGTAAGTATTACTTATTTGGTTAGCCGCACCCATATTTTTAGAAGTAACATTATTATTAGCGTCGTAGCCATATGTAACTGTTGGGGATGCAGGAATCCCATTTGAGGATGAGTAATTCACTTGGATAATATTACCACTACCATCATATGTAAAGTTTGTTAACGTTGAGCCTGCGATTTGTTCAGTTCTACGCTGTCCATTAGAATAATATGAATAACTTGTAGAGCCTTTCCACTTAACTGTGTAAATTCACTTACATGAATCTCTGAATTCTATGCTCAAACTCGATAGCGAAATAAGGCATAGCCTCATTCCAATATTTAACAGGCATAGACCATTTTTTAGTCAAATAATCTATAGCCAAGTACAAAGATTTGAAAACAGAGTCATCTTTAGGAAATAGCTTTTTATTCTTAATGACTTTCCTAAACTGGCTATTAAGCGATTCAATCGCATTAGTAGTGTAAATAACTTTACGAATTTTTGGAGGATATTGCAAGAATACAGTTAAATTATCCCAATTATTTATCCATGACTTTGAAATTAAAGGATATTTAGTATCATATTTATTTGCAAAGTTATCAAGCTCAGATTGAGCTATTGCAATGGTATCAGCATCATATATTTTCTTTAACTCTCTAGCTACCTCTTTCTTGTCTTTATATGGCACATACTTAAGACTATTACGAATTTGATGAACGATACAAAGCTGATGCTTTGTCTCAGGGTATATAGCTTGTATAGCATCAGACATGCCTTTTAAATTATCAGTACATGCTATAAATATATCCTGTAAGCCTCTATTCTTTAATTCAGTAAAAACACTAAGCCAATATTTAGCACCTTCATTTTGACTGATCCAAAGACCTAATACATCCTTATGACCAGTTAACGATATGCCAAGAGCCACATACACAGCTTTATTAATAATATGCTTGTCTTCTCTAACTTTAACGACTATACAGTCAAAAAACACTATTGGATAAACTGACTCTAAAGGTCTATTTTGCCATGCTTTAACATCATCAATAATAGCTTCTGTAACATCACTTATAAAGCTTGTACTTATCTTTGTATCATATAACTCAAATAACTGTTGTTGGATATCTGTAGTACTCATACCTTTAGCATACAAAGATATAATTTTTTGGTCTAAGCCGTTTATCTTGGTGACTCTTTTGGGAACTATTTGAGGTTCAAAGTCACTATCTCTATCTCGTGGAACTGATATTTCCAAATTACCTGTGTCTGTAGCTAATGTCTTGTTACTATAGCCATTCCTAGCATTTGATGAATTAGTCCTTTGGTGTTTTGAATAACCAAGATGACTATTCATTTCTGCATCTAGTGCTTTTTCTAATAATCGTTTTGTTAGTTGCTTTAGCAAACCATCTTTCTCAAACATTTGATTAATATCAACACCTGAATCTATTATTTGATCTGCAATAGCTGTGTAAATATCTTCTGACTTCTTATTCTTAGACATTGTTTCTATCCTTAATATTTCGCTAGAAATAATCTAGCAGGTTAATTAAGAATTTACACATTTATTTGGAAAGTCCCAACTTGTAGTGCCAAGCTCTGGGTCGTTTTGGGACATTAACCAATTTAAATGAGTAGAATCTGTGTAGTTATAATTTCTATTTTCTCCACCTTGAGATAAAGATAGAAGTCTACCTTCATTATCATAAAGAGCAGTATTACTTATAGATTGCCTAGTTTTACTTAATAAAATTGGTTCGTCAAAACCTTGTCTATAACTGTATGTGGTTGTTCCATTTGGACTAGTAACTTTTTTTACTGCATTTCCATTACTTCCAGTATATTGAGCGGTCCATGTGTAACTAGCAAAAGAGTTCAATGCTCCAAGAAGCCCTAAAGTAGCCAAAAATATTTTTTTTATATATCTCATTTCGCTACCCCTTAAAATGAACTAGTATCTTTAATTAATTGAATTGGTCTACCCAATATGTCATAAGTGTAAATATCTCCAGTTGAGCACTGGTTTATTGATAAGCACGGATAACTAGTAAATACTTTATTATTAACGATATCGTATTTATAAACTTGTGCAATTGAACCAGATGAATTCCTAACACTTGAGGTTTTATTTATCACTTTACCAAAACCGTCATAGTTTATTACCGTAGCAACTTGACCTTGATACTTAGTGACAGTTAAACCATTATTACTATAAGCATAGCTAATAGAATAACCTGCTGGAGGAGTGATTAAAGTTGGACGGCCATTTATATCATAATAATATTTAGTTGTGTTACCTTCTGGATCTGTTTTGCTTAATACAAGCCCTCTATAATCATAACTATAAACTGTTTTACTACCCTTAGGGTCAATTACAACTGTAGGTTTACCATATTGATAACCTTGATATTTTGTAGTATTACCATTAGCGTCCATTGAAGTTGCTAAATTACCGTTAGAATCATAAGTGTATTTTGTTTCTACAGAGCCTTTCCACTTAACTGTGTAAATTCACTTACATGAATCTCTGAATTCTATGCTCAAACTCGATAGCGAAATAAGGCATAGCCTCATTCCAATATTTAACAGGCATAGACCATTTTTTAGTCAAATAATCTATAGCCAAGTACAAAGATTTGAAAACAGAGTCATCTTTAGGAAATAGCTTTTTATTCTTAATGACTTTCCTAAACTGGCTATTAAGCGATTCAATCGCATTAGTAGTGTAAATAACTTTACGAATTTTTGGAGGATATTGCAAGAATACAGTTAAATTATCCCAATTATTTATCCATGACTTTGAAATTAAAGGATATTTAGTATCATATTTATTTGCAAAGTTATCAAGCTCAGATTGAGCTATTGCAATGGTATCAGCATCATATATTTTCTTTAACTCTCTAGCTACCTCTTTCTTGTCTTTATATGGCACATACTTAAGACTATTACGAATTTGATGAACGATACAAAGCTGATGCTTTGTCTCAGGGTATATAGCTTGTATAGCATCAGACATGCCTTTTAAATTATCAGTACATGCTATAAATATATCCTGTAAGCCTCTATTCTTTAATTCAGTAAAAACACTAAGCCAATATTTAGCACCTTCATTTTGACTGATCCAAAGACCTAATACATCCTTATGACCAGTTAACGATATGCCAAGAGCCACATACACAGCTTTATTAATAATATGCTTGTCTTCTCTAACTTTAACGACTATACAGTCAAAAAACACTATTGGATAAACTGACTCTAAAGGTCTATTTTGCCATGCTTTAACATCATCAATAATAGCTTCTGTAACATCACTTATAAAGCTTGTACTTATCTTTGTATCATATAACTCAAATAACTGTTGTTGGATATCTGTAGTACTCATACCTTTAGCATACAAAGATATAATTTTTTGGTCTAAGCCGTTTATCTTGGTGACTCTTTTGGGAACTATTTGAGGTTCAAAGTCACTATCTCTATCTCGTGGAACTGATATTTCCAAATTACCTGTGTCTGTAGCTAATGTCTTGTTACTATAGCCATTCCTAGCATTTGATGAATTAGTCCTTTGGTGTTTTGAATAACCAAGATGACTATTCATTTCTGCATCTAGTGCTTTTTCTAATAATCGTTTTGTTAGTTGCTTTAGCAAACCATCTTTCTCAAACATTTGATTAATATCAACACCTGAATCTATTATTTGATCTGCAATAGCTGTGTAAATATCTTCTGACTTCTTATTCTTAGACATTGTTTCTATCCTTAATATTTCGCTAGAAATAATCTAGCAGGTTAATTAAGAATTTACACATTTATTTGGAAAGTCCCTTTCTACACCATCGTTAGTACTAGATATCAAGTATCCTTCGCTATCATATTGGTTTACAATAGTATGCAAAACTTTACCACTACTATCAGTAACTTGTATTTTTTTAGGCTTAACCATATGCCCATGAGTAGCTGAAGCTTGAAGTTCCAAATATGTAGTTTTAGTAATCCTAATTTGTCCATCTGAAGCAGTTTCAGTAATCGTTTGGGGATACAAATATGCATTAAAATCAGCAAACTTTTTAGAAATAGTAACTCCATCTTGCGTAATTGTTTGCTCTATTAAATATGGTGTTGCATTTGCTGTATAATTCCATGTATTTACTTCATCGTATACAACATTACCACTTTTATCGAGTTTTTTATGTTCCTTATATGTGCCGTTCCCAGGATCTGCAGAAATGGTATAGTGTTTTGGGTAACCTAAATATTTATCTACACTACCATTCATATGTGTAATAGTGTTGTTAGTATAACTGGAATCTACTGAAAAAGACTCTCTAGGAGATTGAGTCAGGTTTGCTCCAGAGTAATTAACATAAGGAAACTGATGTTTTGATGTTAGGCTCCCATATGTATACGTGATTCCATTAACATCTGTTATATGAGAAAAATCAAACTTAATTTGTCTGCCATCTGGATACTTGACATTTTGTAAGAAACCATTTCCTGAATTACGACCAAATGTCCAAACCCTACCTTGATTATCTGATATTTTAGTATAATAAACCGCTGTACATTTATAAAATTGCTGTCCACGAGCATGCTCCTCATAGACCCGCGTTGAACTTATATTAAAGCTAACCTCGTAACCATTAGAAAGGCTTATTTTAGTTACATATAAACCAGTTAAACCTAAACCATAATCACACAATTTTTCACTTGTATGAGGTTCAATCATGTATTTAGCATTACTATATGAAAACGTTACTTTAGATTTTTTATGTGGACTATAAATATAGCCTTCATATCCATGGAAAGCATCACCTGTATATAAAACTCCATCGCTTGAGTAAATAGAAAATACTCCGCTGCCATTTACAGTCCCATGAAAATGAGTGTTTGAGACAGCGCTACCTCCATTTGCCCCTGAAGATAAAGTATTAACACCTCCATTTACATCTCTGACAAAACCAATTAAATTTTTATTTCCTAACCCAATTGTAATAATTAAAGGAACAGAGAGTTGACCATTATTACTAATATACGCACTATAATTAAAATTTAAGCCATCATCTAAAGAAGTGCTAATTATAGGTATTTCTTTAGTGAAATCACCAGTTTCTGGTTGATAGCTCATTATTTGAGTATTGTTCGTTACAGGAAAAGATAAGTTATTATCACTACCTGATTTAAGTTTTTGAGCGGCAAAGACTACAGAAAATAAACCAAAATACAAAACAAAAAAATTTTTCATATATGTTAAAACTCTATGTTTATTAATTATAATTAAATAATAACATAATAAAAAATTATATTTCACCAAAAAATTTAAACTTTTGTGTCTTGCTTACAATAATATTACATCTATATTTAATGGTCGTTAGATTGTAGTCTGAGAGTTTACTAAATAATTGAAATGGAGCCCTGAGTGTAGTTTATTAGGTTTTATCGGTAAAGTTTTGCTTCAATTCTATTTATACTATATTATTTTTACTAATTTAATTTAAAACCTGGTTATTAATGTTTTCTAGATCTTTCGGTAGCGCTTTATTGATAATAGGCACAACTATTGGTGCAGGCATGCTTTCTTTGCCTTTAGTTGTAGCATCATGTGGGTTTATAGTAGCTATTATTTTGCTAGTTATGTCATGGAGTGTGATGTATATCACAGCTATAAGATTATTGAATGTTTGTGCAAAATATCCGTTAGGTGTAAATTTTACAACTATGATGCAATCAAAAGTGCCTAAAGTATATCAGATATCTTTCAGTGTAATATATTTGCTTTTATTGTATTCTTTGATGTCAGCCTATACCACGCAAGGTGCTGAGTTGGTTAATTATGCTTATACTGCTATAGCACCTACAAAAAATAATGTATTTTTACCTGCTTTAATTTTTATTCTGATTTTTAGTTCATTTATGTATAGTTATAGGATCTCAGATTATACAAATAGATTTTTTGTTTTTCTAAAATTTATCTTCTTTATTTTGGCTATAGCTATTATGTTGCTATATATAAATCCAGTTTATTTAAATAGTATGCCTTTATCTTTATTAGCAATAGTTTTTGCATGGCCCACATTGCTACCATCATTTGGATTTCATAATGTTATACCAGTACTTTATGAATATCAGCAGGCAGATATAAAGAGTATCCGTAAAAGTATATTTATTGGGAGTATAAGTGTATTAGCGATTTATATAGTCTGGTTGCTTTTAGCTTTGGCATTGATTCCTCAACAAGGTTTGCATAGCTATCAAACATTGTTTTTATCAGGAAACAATACACCAAGCGGCTTTGTAGAACAAATTAAAACAATTTCAAACTCAAACTTGTTAGAGCTAGGTTTAAATATATTTATTCATATTGCAATTATTACCTCTTTTATTGGAGTTGGTATTTCACTAATACACTATATGAAAGATTTATTTATAAAAAACGGAAAAAACATAAGTAACTTGGGTTTAAGTTTAATTTGTTTTGTGCCACCCCTTATATTTACAGTTTTTTATCCTAAAGGTTTTATACTAGCTTTGCAGTATGCAGCTATATTTGCGGTAATAATATTTGTTTATACACCGATATTCCTTAGTAGAAGCATAGATTCAAAAACGATGTCTTTAAATTTTTACGCTATAGCGCTAGGTAGTGCTGTAATTATATGTCAAATAGTTAATTTATATTTTGATATTAACCCTTTTTAAAGTTTCTAAATTAGAAATGATAATTTGCTGCTTAAGGTATATAATATAAGGCTAGGATTTTTAATTATAATTTTGGAAATATGAGATTTGTAGATGAAGTAACCATTAAGGTTCAAGCTGGTAAAGGTGGGAACGGTTGTGTAAGCTTCCGTAGAGAAAAATATGTACCTAGGGGTGGCCCTGATGGTGGTGATGGAGGTCATGGAGGTAGCATTTATCTAAAGGCTGATGAAAATGCAAATACTTTAATTGACTATCGCTATAGACGTGAGCATCAAGCAGAAAATGGTAGGCCTGGAGAGGGCAGAAATTGTTATGGAAAGGCTGGCGAAGATTTATACTTGGTCGTTCCTGTTGGTACAAGCGTATTTGATGTTGAAACAGATGAAAAGATCGGTGAAGTACTAAGCCATGGGGAAACTCTAAAATTAGCATCAGGTGGCAAAAGAGGTATAGGAAATACCCATTTTAAAAGTAGCACAAACCAAGCTCCAAGAAAATTCACTTTGGGAGAGGAAGGAGAGTATAAAGAAGTCCGATTGGAATTAAATTTGTTAGCAGATGTTGCACTTTTGGGTTTACCAAATGCAGGTAAATCTACTTTAATTCGTTCTGTATCTCAAGCAACTCCAAAAGTAGCTGATTATCCTTTTACAACGATGTATCCACATTTGGGAGTTGTTCAAGTAGGCATAGACAGCTTTGTAATGGCAGATATCCCAGGTGTGATTGAAGGTGCTGCTGAAGGTGCTGGTTTAGGTTTGAGATTTTTAAAGCATCTTACACGTGCCAGGTGTGTATTACATGTGGTGGACATTTATCCGTTTGATAATTCTAATCCAGTAGAGAACTATTTTGCGGTTGAAAAAGAGCTCAAAAAATACAGCAAAGAACTTTACGATAAACCAAGGTTTTTGGTAATCAATAAAATAGATCTTTTAGCAGATGAAGTTGATTCTAAATGTGAAGAGTTTGTTAAGCAAATAGGATATAGCGGGAAGTATTATAAGATATCAGCTGTAATGAGAGAAAAAACAGAAGAGTTAATAAAAAGCTTAAATGAGTTTCTAAGAAAGCAGGGTTAATAATCAATGAAACTAAAAAATTTGATATTTGGTTCACCTATTCCTACAGCTAAACAACAAGAGCAAAAAATAGGAATACTCTCTGGGTTTGCAATTTTATCCTCAAATGCTTTATCTTCAGTGTCATATGCTACTGGTGAGGTTTTTATAATTCTGGCAGTAGCAGGGACAATAGCAGTAACACAATACTCTATGTTGGTATCAATGATGATAGTGTTGTTGATACTTTTAATGGGTTTTTCATATGCCCAAGTTATTAAAGCGCACCCCGAAGGAGGAGGCTCTTACTCAATTGTTAAAAATAATTTTAATGAAAAGCTACTTTTACTGACAGCAGCATCTTTGATTATAGACTATATTCTTACAGTAGCAGTATCTGTTTCTACTGCATCTGTAGCTATTGGATCAGCGTTTCCAGTAGTTGGCAAGTATACTGTAGAAATCTCTTTAGCTTTGCTTATATTGCTTATGATAATAAACCTTCGAGGGGTTCGTTCTACAGCAAGAATATTCGCATGGCCAACTTATATGTTTGTTATTTCAATAATGTTTTTGATAGTGGTTGGTTTATACAAATATCATGCTGGTACTTTGACAGAGTTCGTTTACAGTGATTCTTATGTAAAAAATATACAAAACTCAACAGGATTACTGACTATAACCCTTATATTAAGAGCTTTTTCATCAGGTAGTACAGCTTTGACTGGTATTGAATCTTATGCCAATGGAGTCTCTACCTACAAATCACCAATGCTTACTAGAGCTCTAGTTGGGCTTATTTTTATGACGTTATTTTCTATGGTGATGTTTGCTGGTGTAACTTTCATAGCTACTCAAACTAAGATTCTACCAGGTTTTTCGGAGAGCGTATTATCCCAAATAGCTCACCAAGTTTTAGGAAATGGGGTTAGTTATTACTTTTTACAAGCATCAACTTGTTTAATTCTATTGATGGCAGCAAATACATGTTTTACAGGCTTTCCAACTTTAGCTTCTATTATGAGTAAAGATGGTTACTTACCCGAGCAGCTCCAGCGTGTAGGAGATAGATTAGCTTTTAGGAATGGTATAGTAATGCTGACATTACTTTCAGCTACTTTAGTTATCATTTTTGAGGCGAAAGTTAGTAAACTTATACCACTATATGCTTTTGGAGTATTTATAGCATTTACTCTTTGTCAAGCAGGTTTAGTTAAGTTTTGGTACAAGAATAAACGTTTATACAAGAGCTGGAGTATAAGAGCTTTTATAAACGCTTTTGGCTGTGTGGCAACTTTTATAGTGTTAATAACTACAGTTGAAAGTAAATTTTTTGAAGGTGTTTGGATCGTTATAATAGCAATCGCGGTCATAATGTATGGCTTATTTAGAATAAAAAATCATTATAATAGGCGGGAAGAAAACCTTACACTTAGTGTAGATGAGGCGATAGTGAACGCTTGTGTGCATGAAAAATTAAAGCCAAAAATTGTGCTTTTAGTTTCTCGTATCCATCGCGGTACAATAGAAGCACTTCAATTAGCAAGAAATTTGTCTGATGACATCACACCTGTATTTGTATCAGCTGATGAGGACAAAATTAATAAAATAAAAGCGCAATGGAAAAGTTTAGCTTTTGAAGAACGGCTTTTAATATTAAGACCCGTTTACAATTCATTTATTACACCAATATTACAAATATTACGCAAAAATGACCTTAGAGATCCTGATAGAGGCTACTCAATAGTAGTTATCCCAGAGGTTGTTAACATTAAATGGTGGCATTTTTTATTACATAACCAAAACTCTAGAATGCTAAAATTAGCTATAGCAGCAATGGATAAAAAAGAAGAAAAAACTGCAACTAGAGTTGTAATATCTGTCCCCTATAAGGCAGAATAAATGGTTTTAGTTAAAGGTGTTTGGTTAGTAACCAAGCCTTTTTGGGTAAATAATTTAAATTTTAGAACCCTTCTAGCTTTATTGTGTTGTATCCTACTAGAATTTATAAGCGTTAGTTTAAGTGTTTATTTAAACTATTGGAACGTTGATTTTTATAACTCTTTGCAACAATATAACTATCAGTTGCTGGTGTATCAATTAATGAAATTTATTTTCATAATCTTTTTTATGTTAGCTAATAGTTTTGCATTATACGTTATTAGTCAGATTTTTGTTATAAGAATGCGAGAGTATCTGACAAATTTTTATACAAAATATTGGCTATATTCTAAGACCTATTATGTATCAGATTTGGGAGAGTATGATAACCCTGATGAGCGTATAAGTTATGATATAAAAGAGTTAGTAAATCTTCTTAAATATTTATTCTTGGGTTTTGTTGGTAGTGTTTTAACGTTTGTTTTATTCTCTTGGATTTTATGGCATCTTTCAGGAAGTTTTACATTTAACTTTTATGGATATCAATTAACCATACATGGGTATCTATTTTGGTTTGCGGTGTTACTAGCTGCTGTAAATATACTAATGGTGATAAAAGTTGGCAAGCCACTTAGAAAACTTGTATATGATAGGCAAAAATACGAAGCAGAATTTAGGTTTGGGTTAGCTACAATTAGAAATAATAGTTATCATATACATGATAATAGTCTTGAAAAGGTTAAATTTCTAAAATCAAAGACTAATTTTAAATACGTAGTAGATAACTTTTACACTTTAACTTTTAGAGAGATCAAAATAAGTCTAGTAACAAGCCTGTTTTCCCAAATTTATGGAATAATAGGAATATTTTTATCGTTGCCTAGATATTTTGCAAGAGCTTTAAGTTTCGGACAAATTATGCAGATTAATGCTGCCTTTTTAAAGGTAGTTTCTCCATTATTATTTTTTGTATATAGTTATGAGCAAGTCACAGAATTAAAAACAAATGTCAAAAGATTAATAGAGTTAAAAAAGCAAATAGATAATTCTAATGATAAAAAACTATACACCATAGATACTTCCCAAAAAGAACTTTTAAAAATAGAAAATTTAACTGTATCTAACCCTCAAAAGGTTTTATTTACAGATTTAAACTTTTCGCTAAAAAATAGACAAAGCTTGTTGGTACAAGGCAAAACAGGGGTAGGAAAAACTATGTTACTTAAGGTAATTAAAGGAGCGTATAAGAATTTTGAAGGAAAAGTTTGTTATAACACTAAACCTCAGATTTTATTTCTAACATCTAGAGTATATTTTCCTAAAGATGATTTTAAACGAGCAATATTTTCACCATTAATGACGAATATACCTAGTGATAAAGACTTTATACATATACTTAAAGAGTTAGATTTGCTTTATTTGCAAAAATTTATTGGTCAGTGTTATAACTGGAACAATGTACTTTCAGAAGGAGAGCAGCAAAAATTAGCTTTTTGTAAACTATTTATTAAAGAATATGATTTGATTTTACTGGATGAAGCTACGTCAAATTTAGATTTAGGAACACAAGAAAAATTATATTTATTTCTTAAGCAAAAAGAAACAGTATTTATTACCGTGAGTCAGGATAAAGAATTAAAAAAATTTCATGATAAATTATTAAGTATAACCTCATACATAGACTCGCTTTGTTAATCAGTCTTTATAAGCTTATTAAAAAACCTAGTCTCATATCAAATTTACCTTATATGAAAAAACATTCCTAGTCTATATTCTTGCCACTATAGAAAATAATTAATGTTTAAAAGTGGAAGGCAGTATTATGGTTAGAACTTGTAACTGGTGTGGTTTTTTTTGGATGTCAAATATAAGAATTATTGAGGATCAACAGCAAGTAGGATGTCCTAATTGTCCATCCGTAGATATACGTGAATGCACTTATCAGCAGAAAAAGAGTGCTTTAATATTTCGAAATAATATTGCAGATAAAGTCACCGGCTCTTTTGTAAAAAAAATGAAACTTACTAAATTTATCAAAGAAAGTAAAAATAAAATAGCTCAAGAGTCATCGGCTATATTAGCTTGGTCAGACGATAACCATGGGCGTAACGCTGTTGGTAGAATTTTTGGTATAGTAGAAGAAAATAAAATTCCCATCAGGTTTAGTAATAGGGGTACGCCAACCATACCGCGTTATGCCCTTGAAGAAAAATTAGAGGAAAAATATAAAAAAGCTCGGTTTAATGGACGGCTTTTCATTAGTGGTGAAGGAAATGACGAAGGAGCAGCTTTTTTTGCTCAATTTAAACAAGATTCAAGTTTTGAGAAAATTTCTGCTTTCCCTGCTTCATATTTAAAACGTATAATAAATAATTTACATAAAACTGAGCGACCTATTCGTGAAATTATAGTGTTATGTTGTTGGACTGGTAAAATACCTAAGAATGTATCTGTAAAAACAAGGAAAGTCAATTTTGCAGCTGACCTAGCTGGTAATTTTAAGGTACGTGTATACGGACCTAAAGGTCCTGTTAATAGAGAGTTTGGTAGAATATTTATTTCAGAAACTGGGGGTGCTAATCCTAAACCTATAACACCTATGTTAACAGCTGACAATTATAATAACGTTATGCCTCAGTTTCTAAGAGATGGTTTTAACTTATATGATGGAACTTCCGAAGATTATGAGGAAGTATGGAACAATTTAAGTGAAGAACTTCATAAGAAGTCTAGTGAAATTGATTATGAGTTAGTTAGAAAGTTGTCTGAGTTATTAATTAAGAAACAGAATTAAAAATTAGCTTTTAGATATTGTATTTTGGCTTATATAAAATATTAGTTTCAATCTAGCCTTAAAACTTTAAGACTACAATCTAGCTCTAATTTCTTTTAGTCTTATTATTTTTTCTTGTTATAATATTATAGTTAAATTTATCTATTTATTTTATAAAACTTTTAAAGGATTATTTTGGATATGAGAACACACTATAGTTCAGATATAAATGAAAAATTAGAAAACCAAAAAGTTACAATTTGCGGATGGGTGCATCGTCGTAGAGACCATGGTGGAGTTATCTTTTTGGATATAAGAGATAGAACGGGCTTAGTCCAGTTAGTTTTTAATCCTGATAATGAAAATTTCAAGGTTGCAGATAGTTTGAGATCTGAGTTTGTAATAAAAGCACAAGGTTTAGTCAGCTTAAGGCCAGCGGGACAGGAAAATCCTAATTTAGTTAGTGGTAAAGTTGAAATTATCGGTGAAAAATTAGAAATTATAAATAAATCTAAAACCATACCTTTTCAGTTAGATGATTATCAGTCAACTGGTGAAGATGTAAAGCTTAAGTATCGCTATATAGATTTGCGTAGACCAGAAATGCAGCAAAAACTAATGACTCGTTCAAAAGCAATTCGTTATGTTAGAAAATTTCTAGATGACAATGGCTTTTTAGATATTGAAACTCCATTTTTAACGAAGGCAACACCAGAAGGTGCAAGAGATTACTTAGTACCAAGTCGTAATTTTAATGGTAAGTTTTATGCTCTTCCGCAGTCACCTCAGCTCTTCAAGCAGCTTTTGATGGTTTCTGGCTTTGATAGATATTATCAAATAGTTAAATGCTTTCGTGATGAAGATCTAAGAGCAGATAGACAGCCAGAATTTACTCAAATAGATATAGAAGCTTCATTTATTGATGAAGCTTTTATTATGTCTACTATGGAGAAAATGATAGCAGGATTATTTGAGACTACTATTGGTGTTAAGTTTGAAACGCCATTTCAGGTTATGAGTTTTGCTGAGGCCATAGATAAATATGGTTCTGACAAACCAGATCTAAGAATCCCTCTTGAGTTTGTAAATATCAAAGAAGATATGAAAAATGAAGAGTTTAAAGTATTCTCAGGTCCTGCTAATGATCCGGAAGCTAGAGTAATTGCTATGAAAATTCCAGAAGGCAATGAAAAGCTAACGCGTAAAAATATCGAAGAATACACTAAATTTGTGGGTATATATGGCGCTAGAGGTCTTGCGTATATTAAAATTAACTCTTTATCTCAAGGTAAAGACGGCCTACAGTCGCCTATAGTTAAAAATATTTCTGAAGAAACATTATTTAACATAATTGAAAAAACAGGTGCTAAAGAAGGCGATTTACTATTCTTTGGTGCTGGTAAAGCAAAAGTTGTTAACGATTCAATGGGTGCTTTAAGAGCTAAAATCGGTGAAGATTTTGAAATATTCACAAAAGATTGGGCACCGCTATGGGTTATTGATTTTCCAATGTTTGAGAAAGATGATAATAGACTATATGCGATGCATCATCCATTTACAGCTCCGCAAATAGATAGTATTGATGAATTAAATCAAAACCCTGAAAAACTCCTATCAAGAGCATATGATATGGTCATAAATGGCTATGAAGTTGGTGGTGGATCAATTCGTATCCATAAGCAAGATATCCAAGCTAAAGTATTTAATCTACTTGGAATATCTAACGAAGAAGCTCGTGAGAAGTTTGGTTTTATGCTTGATGCACTTTCTTATGGTACTCCAATTCATGGTGGTATAGCTTTTGGTGTTGATAGACTGATTATGCTACTTACAAATACTTCAAATATCCGTGATGTAATAGCATTTCCTAAAACTCAAACGGCAAGCTGTCTGATGACAGAAGCACCTTCAGTAGTAACTTTAGATCAGCTTAATGAGCTTGGGATTTCTATTAAAAAAGAGGATAAGTAAGGGTTACTTATCTGTACTAGATTCAAAAATACTTTTATTTTCAATATTTTTCCAATGTGGGCTGAGTTTATCTATATATTGAAAATATTTCTATAGTTATAAAAAAGACTTTCTATCAGCATATATTTTAGCTTGAGCTGCTGATAGTCTAGCTACAGGTACTCTAAATGGAGAACAAGATACATAGTCAAGACCTAAGTCATGACAAAATGCAACAGAATAAGGCTCTCCACCATGCTCACCACAAATTCCCATTTTAGCATTTGGATTAACAGCTTTTACTCCTTCTTTAGCTATTTCCATTAGCTTACCAACACCTTTTGGATCCAATCTTGCAAAAGGATCAAAGCTTAGGATACCTCTTTCAAGATATTCTCTAATAAACTTATTAGCATCATCTCTACTAAAGCCAAAAGTCATCTGAGTTAAATCATTTGTCCCAAACGAGAAGAACTCACTACCAGCTTGGGCAAGCATGCCAGCTCCTATTGCACCACGTGGGGTTTCAAGCATTACACCTACTTTATAATCTACATCTATTTTTTCGCGTTTTAATATTGTATTAGCTACTTCGTGAATAATACCACTTAAAAGTTTGAACTCACCAAGCGTACTGATTAATGGAATCATCAGCTCTGGTTTGACTTCTACTCCCATACGTTTGGCAGATATAGCAGCGTAAATAATAGCTTTAGTTTGCATTTCTATAATTTCTGGGTATGTAACTGCTAGTCTACAGCCACGATGACCCATCATTGGGTTCATTTCACTAAGAGCCTCTATACGTGCTTCTAGTTCGTCATAGCTAATCTTAAATTCTCTAGCTAAGGCTTCTATTTCCTCTATCTCTCTTGGTAAAAACTCATGCAATGGAGGATCTATAAACCTAATAGTTACAGCTAACCCATCCATAGCTTCAAATAATTCTTCAAAATCTTGTTGTTGTACAGGAAGTAGTTTATCTAGAGCTTTTTGTCTTTCTTTTTTATCCTTAGCTAAAATCATCTGCCTTACATAAGAGATGCGATCTTCTTCAAAAAACATATGTTCAGTACGACAAAGTCCTATACCCTCGGCACCATACATCCTGGCAACTTCGGCATCATGTCTTGTATCAGCGTTGCATCTAACACGAAGTTTACGCACACTATCCACAAATTTCATAAACTCTTCAAAATCAGGTGTAACTTCAGGGTCTACAGTCTTTATAATACCTCTATATACATCACCTTTTGTACCATCTAAAGATAGATAGTCCCCTTCACCAAAAACTTGACCTCTCTCAAAAGTGATAGTACGTTGCTCTTCATTTATCTTTGCTGACTCTAAACCAGATATACAACATTTACCCATGCCACGAGCAACTACAGCAGCATGAGATGTCATACCTCCTCGAAGGGTTAAAATACCGTTACAAGCATTCATACCAGCAATATCTTCAGGTGAGGTTTCTATTCTCACAAGAATAGTTTTTTCCTCACCACGAGCTTTTGCTGCAAGTAAAGATTCAACATCAAAGTAAATTCTACCACTAGCGGCCCCTGGTGAAGCACCTAAAGCTGAGCCTAAAGGGCGCTTTGAAGCTAAAGCTTTTTCATCAAATTTAGGATGTAGAAGTTGCTCTAATAGGTGTGGTTCAACCATCATTACAGCTTCTTGGTTAGTTATTAGACCTTCTTTAGCCATATCTACAGCAATTTTGATAGCTGCTTTTGCAGTTCTTTTACCATTTCTTGTTTGCAGCATGAAGAGCTTACCGTCTTCTATAGTGAACTCCATATCTTGCATATCTTTGTATACAGTCTCTAAGTTCTTTGCGATTTTTACAAAGTCATTAAAAACTTCAGGCATTGTATCTTTTAAAGTAGAGATATGAGAAGGAGTTCTTACACCGGCCACGACATCTTCACCTTGAGCATTAATTAGATACTCCCCAAATAACTCATTTTCACCTGTAGAAGGGTTTCTTGTAAAAGCAACTCCAGTACCAGAATTATTGCCAGAGTTACCATATACCATCTCTTGGACATTAACAGCTGTACCCCAGTTGTTGGAGATATTGTTGATTTCTCTATAAATAATAGCTCTTTCAGCATTCCAAGATCTAAATACAGCCTCAACAGCAGCTAATAGTTGCTCCATAGGTTCACAAGGAAAATCTTTCCCAACTAGGGATTTATATATATTTTTATATTCTAAAACTATTTCTTTATAGTCTGCAGCACTTAAATCGCAATCATTTTTAACTTTTCTTTTTTCTTTCTTTTCTTCTAAAATTTTGTCAAAATGTTTTTTCTCGCAGTCCATTACAACATCTGCAAACATCATGATAAATCTTCTATAACTATCATAAACAAATTGCTCATTATTTGTCTTAGCTACCATAGCTTTAGCAACATCGTCATTTAAACCTAAGTTTAATACCGTATCCATCATACCTGGCATTGAAACCCTTGCACCAGAACGTACAGAAACCAGCAGTGGGTTTTTACCACTTCCAAAAGTTTTACCTGTTCTTTTCTCCAAGTCGGCGATGTGTTGAAATATTTGTTTTTTTACTATATCGCTTAACTTCTGACGGTCATCGTAATACTTAAGGCAAGCCTCTGTTGTTACTGTAAAGCCATCTGGCACTGGTAAACCACTGTTTAGCATTTCGCTAAGATTTGCACCTTTTCCACCTAGCAAATCACGCATAGACTTATTACCTTCACTAAAGGCATAGACAAATTTTGACATAAAACTCCTCTCAAGTTTTTATTTGAATATATGTTAAAGACGTACACTCATGTACGCTTAATTGTCATCGTAACATATTTAAATACAATTTAGAAAAGAAATTTTTATGAAAAATACAGTTAAGAGCATTTAGTGTTACAACTAGAACAACCTGTTAAATTTGCTACAAATTTTATTTTGGTAGAGAGGTGTTTCATTAGAAAGACCACTATTAAAGTGTAAAGTGTAGCTAGTCCAATATATATTGTAGAGCTAATAGGGTGTATAGTTATGTTCATAAGTTGATAAACTATAACTGCTGCAACGTAAGCGATTGATGCACTCCAAAATACAGATAAAATGGCCCACCCACGTGTGGATTCTCTAACCATAGCACCAACTACAGATATACAAGGGATATATAGTAGTACAAATAGTAAATAGGCAAATGCAGCCGACAAAGAACCAAACTTGGCGACCATATTTCCTATAGCACCTTTATCCATACTTGTATCAGCTTTACTTGCCTCAATTGGGTTTAGCAAAGTAGCTAGATCTATATTTTTGATATTATCTATAGTTGCATCCCATGACTCTTTTAAACTTTCCATAAAGCTAAATTTTTCTGGGATCCCTGAGCTGTTATCTTGTGTGTAAATAGTGTTTAATGTTCCTACTACAACTTCTTTAGCTAAGGTTCCTGTTATCAAACCTACTGTAGCCGGCCAGTTATCATCATTAATACCCATTGGGTTTAAAATAGGCGTAATTTTTTTACTAACATACTCTAAAGCTGTAGTTTTATTATTTATAGTAATACTATTTAAGCTCCCAACAATAATTGCTACAGGGACAATCACTTTACCAGCGCGAATTAGAAAAGATTTTAGTCTACTCCAGCTATATAGCATTACAGTTTTAAAAGAAGGAGTATGGTAATTAGGTATATCTAGAATAAATGGAGCTGTATCTCCTTTTAAAAATGTAAACTTGATAATATATCCTGTAATGATAGCCCCGATTATACCAGCTAAATACAGTAAAAATATAATAGTAGCGCCATTATTGGGGAAAAATGCTGTAGCAAATACAGAAAATATTGCTAATCTTGCACCACAAGACATAAATGGAGACATCATAATAGTCATTAAACGATCTTTACGAGTCTCAAGGGTTCTAGCAGCCATAATAGAGGCAACATTACAACCAAAACCTACTATTAATGGAACAAAAGCTTTACCAGATAAACCAATAGACTGCATAAATCTATCCATTACAAAAGCTGCTCGAGACATGTATCCAGAATCTTCTAATATAGATAAGAATATAAATAAGAAACCTATTTGAGGGATAAATCCAAGCACAGTATTTATACCAGTTCCTAAACCATTGGCTAAAATTCCTGTCAAAGGTAACGGTAAACCAATAATATTTGCATAATATGCTAATCCATCAACGAAAACAGCATGTGATAGATCATCGAACATCGGTTGGATTGCGCCACCTAGTGTGATTGAAAATAAAAACATCAAATACATCATAAAAAGAAAGATTGGCACACCAAGATACTTATTCATACAGAGAGCATCTAGGGCTTTAGTGGCATTAAATCGAGAGATTTTTTTAGTTTCTACTGCTGTCTCAATAATATCAGCTACAGCTTTATATCTAGCTTTAGCTAGGTCACTATCTATAAGTAAGTTATCTTCTACAAAATCTTCTAGAAGTTTGACTTGTTCCTCATTAATTTCTTGAGAAAGCTGAACTGACCTGTTGTCAAATAACTCAGTTGCTAACCATAGATTTCCAAGCTTATTTTCTCTTAGTGAGCTGATTTTTTGCTCAAGTTCAAAGACTTGTTGAGGGTAATACTTTTTTAAATCAAAATGTGGTGGTTGCTGTTCTTTAGCAAGTAATTCTTTTAAATCTTTTATACCAATATTTTTTGAACCAACTACAGGTAAAACTTTACAACCTAAGATCTTTTCTAGTTTATCATAGTGGATTACAAGCCCTTTTTTACTAGCGATATCTGCCATATTAACAGCTAGTATAACAGGTAACCCTAGTTCAATAAGTTGAGTAGTTAAATAAAGGCTTCTATTTAAGTTAGAAGCATCAACTACATTTATAATGGCATTAGGTTTTTCATTGACTATGAAAGAATATGCTATTTGTTCATCGATAGAGCTTCCATCTGATACCGCGAGTGAGTAAATTCCAGGTATATCGACAATTTCAACTTTTTTATTAGCTATTTCATAAAAACCAGTTTTTTTATCAACAGTTACGCCAGACCAGTTACCAACTTTTTGATTAAGACCCGTAAGAGCATTAAAAATCGTTGTTTTCCCACAGTTAGGATTACCAACTAAAGCATATTTCATAGGTTTATTCTCTGGTAAATTATAGGGATATGTGCAGATTATATCAAAACTATACTAAATTAGTATAGCTTATCAATTAAATAATTCCTCTTTATAAAACTTAAGTTCAGCTATCGACTCTTGGATATCATCTAGAGCCTTATGAGTATTTTTTTTCACAAAGCATTTGGGTTTACCCCAATACTCATTTAGTAATTTTATACTTGTTACATCTAAGACACGATAGTGACAGTAATCATCAATCTTTGGCATGTATTTAGCTAAAAATCTTCGGTCTTGCCAAATAGAGTTACCACATAAAGGTGAGCTTTGGTAAGGAACATACATTTTTATGAATTCTAAAATTTTTTCTTCTGCTTGTTCTAAACTTACTTTACTTTCTTTAACACGTTGAGTAAGACCTGTTTGAGTATGAGTTTTAATACACCATTCATTCATACTTGCCAAAATATTATCTGGCTGATATATAGCTATAGGCTCTGCTTCAGCAACTATGTCTAGATTTTTATTTGTAATAATGGCCGCAATTTCTATAATTTGGCATTGCTCAACATCAAGCCCTGTCATTTCTAGATCTAACCAAATTAGGTTATCTGTTGATTGCATGTTTATTTACTCTTTAACTCTAGATACATAAGTTGAAGTTCTAGTATCAACTTTGATAATTTCACCAGTTTGGACAAATAACGGTACTCTAACTACAGCACCAGTAGATAAAGTTGCTGGTTTACCACCAGTACCAGCTGTGTCGCCCTTTAAGCCCGGATCAGTTTCTACTATCTCAAGATTAACAAAATTAGGGGCAACGACAGATATTGGTTGACCATTAAAAAGCACAATTTGGTATACATCTTGATCTTTTAGCCATTTTTTTGTATCTCCTAAACTTTCCTCAGAAACTATATATTGTTCAAAAGTTTCAGGATGCATAAATACATAGCTATCACCGTCAAAGTATGAGTATATAGCAGTTAGTTCTTCAACGTCAGCTGCTTCTACAGACTCCCCTGATTTAAAGGTTTTTTCGATTACTCTATCGTTAAGTAAATTTTTTAACTTAACTCTGTTAAAGGCTTGACCCTTACCAGGTTTCACAAATTCATTTTCAATAATCACCATCGGGTTACCATCTATAAGAACTTTTAATCCGCCTTTAAACTCGTTTGTGCTATAACTTGCCATTACTTTAATCCTTAAAAATCTTATTAATTTACTAATTCCAACATTCAATTGGAGTTTTGTTTACAATGCCACCATTAACTTCAAGTTCTATAGTAGTGCAGGGAGTATCCCCCATTTGACTACCAGATGCTTTAGCTATAATAACATAACTTACATTAGAACATTCTTGCTCCCCGGAGCAATATGATAAAGAATAATAACCATTTTGAGTATTTGTATGCCAAAAACTGTTTATCTCACTACCTGAAGGAAAAGTTCCATTACGAATTTCAAAGTTATCAGCAGCATTAGCTGCTGATAGAAGCTCAGATGTTGCCTCACTACGATGATTCTTTAGAACATAGTTATTATATGCAGGTATGCCAACAGCTGCTAAGATAGCTATTATAGCTATCACTACCATTAGTTCCACTAGTGAAAAACCTTGTCTTTTTAACATCTTTATCCTCTAATAAATTTGTGGTTCACCATTTGGTCTGGTTCTATAGCGTCTATGTTGCCATAAATATTGTTCTGGATATTTTCTTATAGCATCTTCTAAAAACTTATTTGTCATTTCGGCGTCTTTGTAAGCATCACCAGTGAATTTAAAAGGCTCACCAGTATATATTTTATATTTTTTTAAACATTTTTCACGAACATAGTATGCTGGTATTACTACGGCTCCAGTTTTTTCTGCTAACCATGGTGTAACAGTGAGAGTTGAGCAAGGTTTATCAAAAAAGGGTGCAAATACTGAGTTTTGCATACCAGAGCTTTCTAAACCAAAGTCTTGGTCTGGAGCATACCACATAGTATAGCCTTTTTTTAAACTTCTGATAACAGCTATAAAATTTTTGCTATCAAGACATTTATAAAGGTTTTTCTCACGATACGTTTTTATTAGCTCCTCTATTATATCGTTACCATTTTTTTGATACATAACAGTAAATGGCGGAAAACGTTCTCCCATATATCTACCAATTATTTCTATACAATGAAAATGAAAACCAAGAACTATAAGTTTTTGATTTGGATCATCATGATACTTTTGGAACCTTTCTAGAGCTCCTTCTTCCCATTCAAACTTTATTTTATTGAATCTTTTTTTAGACAAAAACCAAGCAGCTGTAGTCTCAGCTCCAGATAGTACCATAGAATAGTAACTCTTATTAACAAGCTTGTTAATTTCTTTTAGAGATTTTTCTGGGAAAGCTATTTTGAGGTTTTCTTGCGCAATAATATTTCTGCTGTGTAGGAAAGGTTTAATGATAAAACCTATAGCTAAAACTATAAATTTATGGCTCCATAAAGGGAGTTTCGAACCAATATTCATTATACCTAGTATAATAAATATTCTCCAGTTTTTAGGCTTTATAAGGTTTTTATACATTTATCTCTTATACTTAAAAGTTTTTATTGTAGATTTTAACATATAGCTTAAAAAAGTAATAAGGCTTAATAAATTTTTTCTTCGCCATTTGGTCTGGTTTTATAACGTCTATGTTGCCACAAGTATTGCTCAGGATGCTTTCTTATAGCTTCTTCTAAAAACTTGTTCGTCATTTTGGCGTCTTTGTAAGCATCTCCTGTGAAATTAAGAGGCTCACCCGCAAATATCGTATATCCTGATAAGTCATTTTTTCTTATGTAGTATGCAGGAATTACAATGGCTCCTGTTTTCTCAGCTAGCCAAGGAGTAATTGTAAGAGTAGCGCATAGTTTACCAAAAAACGGTGCAAACACTATATGTTCCCTAAAATCTTGGTCTGGAGCGTACCATAGGGAAACTTTTCTTTTTAAACTTTTAATCACTGAGACGATATTTTTTCTTTGGAAACATTCGTGAACATACTTTTTCCTTGCTGATGTAATAACATATTCCATTAAGGGATTTTTATGTGTTTGATACATCACTGTAAAAGGCTTGTAGGTTTGGCCAATATATCTGCCGATTATCTCTAAACAATGGAAATGAAAACCAAGGACAATCACGACCTTATTCTTATCAAAATGTATTTTTTCAAATAAAGAAGCATCAATAGTTTCAAATTTTATTTTCTTAAACTTTTTATCAGACATAAACCAAGCTATTATGCTTTCAAACCCGGCCATGCAAGCTGATTTATAACTATCATTAGCAAGCTTTTTTATTTCTTTATCTGATTTTTCTGGAAATGCTATTTTAAGGTTTATAATAGCTATTTGTTGTCTTTTTTTAGCTAGGGGTTTTGCCAAAAAACCTACGCCAACAGCTAGATGCATTAAAGCTTTGTAAGGTAAGATATTTACAATAACTTTAGAAAACCCTATTATAATCCATAGCCCCCAGTATTTAGGGGTAAGTAAAGATTTATTCATTTTTTATCTTTTATGCGTTGCTTGATAACGTCTTGTGATAACCCATTGTTGCAAAATACTAATTAAATTGTTTGTTAACCAGTATAGTACTAATCCAGATGGGAATGATGCAAATAGGAAAGTAAATATCACTGGTAAAAACATCATTATTTTAGCTTGCATAGGGTCTGCTGGCGCAGGAGATAGTTTTTGTTGCAAGAACATTGATAGACCCATTAAAATTGGTAATACAAAATAAGGGTCTTTTGTAGACAGGTCATGTATCCATAATATAAAAGGAGCTTGCCTTAATTCTACGGACTCTAATAATACCCAGTATAAAGCAATAAAGATAGGAACCTGTATAAGCATAGGTAAGCAACCACTTAAAGGGTTTACTTTTTCCTCTTTGTATAGTTCCATCATTTTTTTGCCTAGCTTTTGACGGTCGTCTTTGTACATTTCTTGAAGACGCTTAACTCTAGGTTGAAGCATCCTCATTTTTGCCATAGAACGATAGCTTTTTGCAGAAAGAGGATAAAATATAGCCTTAATAAGTATGGTAACTAAGATAATTGCTAATCCCCAATTGCCTACAAAAGAATGGATATGAAACATTACCCAAAATATTATTTCTGAGAAAAAGGATAGCATTCCATAATCAAGAGTTTTCTCTAAGTTGGGAGCTAAATTTACTAAGTTATCCTTTATGATAGGACCAGTATAGAGGATAGATGATATATTCTGCGTTTGGTTTGGCTGCATTATTACAGTAGTATATTCGCCAGCTTCAAATACATTTTGATTAATGTTTTTGTAGTATATTATCGAATTTTGAGATTGTGGAATCCATGCACTTACAAAGTAATGTTGTAATAGAGCAACCCAGCCTTGTCCGACGTTATTTACTAAAGTTGGTTTACCATTAGATTTTGCAATATCTTTAAAAGTTTCTTTTTTAAACTTATCTTGAGAAGTTGAGTAAGCTACCCCTGTAAAAGTATAGCTATGAGCATTTAGTAAACTAAAGCTATCCCCAGAAGGGTCAAAATCTCTAACTAAGGAGTTATCTGCTATTACATTAATTGTTTTAGATGACGTATTTATGATACTTTGGTCAATAGAAATATTGTATTTATCATCATCAAAAGTATAGGTTCTAGTTATCTCTAAACCATCAACTTTAGCAAAAAGGGTAAGAACTTGTTTATCACCTTCCTTTTTAACTCCCTTGCTTTCGAAGTTTATTGATAACGGGTTTTTATCAACTACAATTGTACTTTTAGCTATATACTCAGAGCCTTTTTGCTCAGTAAGTAAACTCATTGGAGTTTTATCTTCTAAGCTTATAGAGTAGTTTTTAAATGAAGCTGACATTATTGCGCCATTAAGTAGACTAACTCTTAAGTCTTTAAAGACTTTTGTGTTTATAGTAATGCTCTTAGCATCATCGTATTCTGAAAAATTAGTTTTTGTAGATAAGGTATTTTTTATGCTAGCTTGAGAAGTGTTGCTATTTATTGACTCAGCAGTGGTTTCAGCATAGTGATTAGTTTTTGTTTCAACAGCACTTGTTTGTGAGCTATCATCTTTTGGTGGGAAAGTTTGCTCCCATTTACCCATCAGTGAAACAAACATTATTGCTACCGTAACTAATAACAGTATTCTTATATGATTAGATTTCATTTTGATTTTAAACCTTCTATTTTGCTAGGAACTGGATCGAAGTACTCTCTTTTAGATAGCGGATGACATCTAGCGAGTCTACAAATACTTAAATACAATCCTTTTAGTATACCATGAGTTTCTAAAGCTTCTAGAGCATATTGTGAGCAGGTAGGATAGTATCGACATCTAGCAGGAATCAATGGGCTAATAAAATAGCGATACAACTTTATAAAAGTTATAAAGGGAGCTTTAGCTATTTTTCTAAAAATTGATGAAATTTTTCTATAGACCGCCACAACTCTTCCTTAGTAGCTTCTGATGCTTGTTTTTTGCCTAACACAATCAAGCTTTTGTTATCAAGAAGTCCCTTGTGTTGACGAAAGTACTCTTTAATAAGCCGCCTACAGAAGTTTCTTTTAGTGGCTTTTTTGATATTTTTTTTAGCCAGTATCACACATAAGCCAGGCTCATTAGAATTACGTTCACTTATTAAAAACGTAAAGTGTAAAGAGTGTAGCTTTGTTTGTACTCTATCAAAAGCTTGCTTGATCTCATTTTTATTAAGTATATTTTGCTTTGATAAACAAAACTTATGCTGCAAGCTTAGCTCTACCTTTAGCTCTTCTGTTATTAATAGCTTTTCTACCACTTAGAGTTTTCATACGAGCACGAAAGCCATGAGTTCTTTTTCTTTTTAGGTTTGAAGGTTGGAACGTTCTTTTCATTTTAATATCCTCTTTATAATTTTAAAATTTATTCTTGACATATCATAGAAATAGTTTCGACATTGTATAGAAAAAGACAGGTTTAGTCAATTACTAAGTTTATGTAGTTGGTAAGGTGGGTAATAAATCTAAAGAGCTTAGAATTTGTAGAGTTATTATCAAAATAGCAATTGCGATAATTATACTAGTTATTATCGAGGTATAAAACATAGTCTTACGTTTTTTATAGTTAATGACCCATAACATTGCTACAGGTAGAGCTACTTGGAGTATGGCTACAAAAATACTAGCGTAACCTAAAGCTGCTTTGAAACCTTCAGGGTAGGCAATAGCATATACATAAGCTGGTAAAAAAGTAATAATAAAAGCCAATATCTTATGGTTATGTGAGTTTGCAGAAAGTTTATAAGTACTACGACTAAAGTCAAAAAGTCCAAGGGCAACGCCAAGAAAAGAAGTGGCTAAAGCAAAAAAACCGAACAAAAAAGAGATTGATGCTATATAGCCTGAATGATAGCTAAAATGACTTATTATTATAGAGGTTATTTCTCCAGACTGTTTTCCTAATATACCATCCGCTGTCTCAACAGGTATAGAGCCAAGAGTAGCAAATATCCATAGTAGATAGACTACTAAAGGGACTGTGCTTCCTAATATAATAGCTTGACGTAAAGCTTTTTTGTCAGATTTCACATATGTTCTAAGCGTTGGAATTATATGGTGGAAACCAAAAGAAGTTAGTAAGATAGGAAAACAAGCCCATATAAAGTTAGGGTTTTTTATTGAGTATCCTAACTGTTCTGTAGAAACATGTGGTAATAAAACTATCACTAGTAGGAAAAAAGCTAAAAGTTTGCCGGTAAACATTATTTTGTTTACATGATCTACTATTCTAGTGCTTTTATAAATAAATAGTCCAAGAATTAAAATAAATATTATGCTGGTAATTTTTTCTGGTAATATAACGCCTATACTTGATAGTGAAGCAGTTATTAATAGACCTCCACCAACAGTGTAGGCAGCAACTAATGAATATAATAAAAGTATATAGCAAATCCATACTATACAGACCCCTATGGGTCCAAGAGTTTGCTGAGTCATTTCTATAAAGTTTGCACCTTCTTTCATCTTTAAGTTAACTTCTGCTAAAACTATAGCGGTAAAAGTCATCAAAGCCCAGATTGAGATGATTAGTATAGAGCCTATAAAAAATCCACAGCTTGCTACAGTCGTTGGAATTGCTAGCATACCAGCACCTATAGATGTACCAGAGATAATCATGGCAGCACCAAATTTTCTAGATAAAATCATATTCAAATCTTAATTAGTTATTAGTGGTCATAAGGTTATTTAGGGCATCGCTTTAGCTTACAAAATTCACAGTAAGCCTATGTTTTGCTTGCAATACCTTACACTCGCTAACTATATCCGTTAAAAAAGCTTATAATATAATCATTATAACGTATCTAAAAGCTTTATTTTCATAAAAATGACGGTAGACGATAAAATTCAACAAGCTCTAATAGAGTTAAACCTTAGTGCTAATAACAAACAAATTAATCTCTGGATTGAATATCTTAAGCTGCTTGAAAAGTGGAATAAAGTATACAATATGACCGCTATAAAAAATTTTGATGACATGCTCGAAAAACATTTATTTGATAGTTTGTCCGTAGCTAAATATATAAAAGGCTCGACAACCGTAGATGTCGGTACAGGAGGTGGTTTGCCAGGAGTAGTTTTGGCAATTTTGTATCCAGAGCATAAATTTACCTTAGTAGACAGTGTTGGTAAAAAAATCATGTTCTTAAAAAATGTCAAAAAAACTTTAGGGCTGGTAAACATAGAGCCAATGAATATTAGAATTGAAGCTTTAACTGGTTCGTTTGATAATATTATCTCTAGAGCTTTTAGCGATGTTGAGACCTTTTATGAACTATGTAAGCATTTTTTAACTAATGATAACCAAATGTTAGCTATGAAAGGAGCTGATTGTGAGGAGCAAAACTTGCTTAAACTACCACTAAAAGTGTCAAAACATGAAATAAAAGTACCTTTTCTAGATGCGAAAAGAAATTTAATTATTATGAGAAAATAAACGATGTTTGATAAAGAATTTATAAAAAAATCTTATGAAAAAATTCTATCTCAACTTAATGGCAAAGCTAAACTTTTAGCAGTAAGTAAATATCAATCTATTGAAAAAATAAAGTTTTTAAACTCTCTTGGACAAGCTGATTTTGGTGAAAATTACCTTCAAGAGCTAGAACAAAAAGCTTTGGAGCTACCAAATTTGATTTGGCATTTTATAGGATCGCTACAGTCAAAGAAGATAAAAAAGATAGTAAAATATGCAAACGTTATTCAAAGTGTTGAGAAAATAGAGCATCTTGATAAGATAAGTTTTAACGCGGTTGAACAAAATAAGCAAATAAAAATATTTTTACAAATAAATATCGATAGTGATCCAAATAAAGCTGGCTTTAACTCCAATCAAGGTGAAGAGGTTTTAGATTGTATAAATTATTCTAAAAACCTAAAAAATATTAAGGTAGTAGGCTTAATGTGTATGCCAGCTAAACATACAGATTCCAAACAAAGCTTTGCTAAGATGCAACTGTTCTTTGATAAGATAAACTCACACTTACCCACTGGGGTTAAATTATCTGAACTATCAATGGGAATGAGCGCTGACTACGATATAGCTTTAGCATATGGTAGCACAGAGGTTAGAATTGGAAGCTCTTTATTTGGAGATAGAGTCAAGAGTTGAATCAAATTTTTTAAAGTTAGCTAGTGCAATGGCAACGAATTCTTTTTAAGCTGAACAAACTTTTCTTTTTGATAGTACATAAATATTTTTTGGTTTATTATAGCAAAATAATATTGTGAAATAAAAAAATGGAAACTAATGAAACAGTATAAAATTATAGTTTTGCTGAGTTATATAAGTATAGCTAGTGCTTCTGCAGTTATCATAAATCCAGCTTTACCTCATATTTCTAAAGAGCTTGGATTAGCTACTGGACAAGTTGAGTGGTTAGTTAGTATATTTCTAGTTGGGTATGTTATAGGACAAATTATTTATGGGCCAATAGCAAATAGATATGGCGAAGTCAAAGCTCTAAGGTTCGGCTTAGTTTTGAATTTGCTAGGGGTATTACTTTGCTTGGCAGGAGGTTATGTCTTTTCAATGAAAGTATTACTAATTGGCCGATTTATAACGGCTCTTGGTTCATCAGCTGGTTTAGTATGTACTTTTATCATATTAAACAACTCAGTTGAGCCAGCAAAAGCAAGATTGGCACTGTCATATGCAACTATATCATTTGCTCTGGCTTTGAGTTTGGCTATATTGATAGGCGGTTTGGTCGATAGTTACCTACATTGGAGAGATTGCTTTTTTGTCTTACTGGTACATGGATTGATTATGTTTGGGTTAAGCTTTATGTATACAGATAGTGAAATTCAGAGAAAAACCTTAAATATAAACAATATTCTTAGTGGATATATAAATGCTTTATGTAATTTCAAACTAATAGTGTTTTCGTTGGTTATAGGAGTGATGTCTGTATTTAGCTATTGTTACTCAGCTGCCGGTCCTTTTATTACGGATGATCTATTTGGATTTAGTAGTGCTGAATATGGGGTTTGGAATTCATTAACTATGGTGGGTATTATAGGTGGATCTATAGCTGTGGCAAGGGTTATTAATAAATACAGTGATTTGGCTATATTAGGTGTGGCTTTGCTTGCTATGGCAGGTTTTCTAGGATTTTTAAGTTTTATGTATTTAGAAGATTTACTAACACCAGTTATATTTTTTATGATAGCAACGCTTATGTATTTTACCTGTAGTTTTATTTATCCTACAGCATCGCATATAGCGTCAAATGCTATTAAAGATAAAGCAAATGCATCAGGTGCTATGAATTTTATTAATATGGGGGCAGCTGTAATAGCTGTATCTGTAATGGGTTATTTACCTTTTGACTACATCTGGAAATTTGTATTAACATGCATAATTTTGCCAATAGTATGTTTATTTTTACTTTCATTAGTAAAACCGAAAGACTAATTACATGTGGTTTTTTATTTTAGATAAATAATTATTGTTTTATATACCCTAGCTATCAAAAACTTTATATAGTAGAATTTTCCCCATAGTTAAGTTGCTTTTGTACCTATTTATGACTTCTTTAGAAAAAATAAATAATTATTTTGAAAATAGTATTCAAGCAAAAATAGAAACAGCTAATATTTTGCCACCAGCAATTGCTCAAGCAGCAAAAGTTATGGTTTCATGTTTGGAAAATGGTGGCAAGATACTTGTTTGTGGTAATGGTGGCTCAGCCTCTATAGCTCAACATTTTTCATCTAAATTATTAAGTCATTTTGAGCTAGAAAGACCACCTTTACCAGTGATTGCTTTGACTGCAGATAGTTCAACTATTACAGCTATTGGAAGTACTTATGGTTTTGACGAAATTTTCTCGAAACAAATTGCTGCTTTAGGTGATGAGGGAGATATTTTGCTGACTATTTCGGTAGGTAGTAGTTCAGCAAATATTTTAAAGGCTATAGAAGAAGCACATGATTTAGATATGCAAGTAATAGCATTAACAGGTTCAAACGGTGGAATACTACAAGGTGTTTATGACTTGCATGATATTGAACTGAGAGTTCCTTCTGGAAATATTGCAAACATTCATGAAAGCCACCTTCTTATAATACATTGCTTATGTGATATTATTGACCAAAGACTTTTTGCTGGTTTAGAAGATTAGAAGATGTATTGTAGAATATATGTATTAGTTATTTTGTTGCTATCTACTATGCTAGGAGGATGTGGCATAATCACACCGTATACAGCGCCAGTACCGCAAGGAAAAGTGATTAAAGATAAAAAGCTTTTTGAAATCAAACCAAATATGACCAAAGCTGAAGTCAAATACATATTAGGCTCTCCAGATATTATAGATACTTTTAATCCAAATCAGTTTATATACGTTAATACGTATAAGGCACATATGCAAGACGAAAACTTTGATGAATCTAGACTTATACTAACTTTTGATAATCAGGATAAACTAGTAGGGATATCTGGGAACTATGCTCCACCAACTAAGGATCCTGTGTTCTAAAGACCCGTTGTTTGTTTTATTATTAAGAAAGCAAAAACCGGTAGCTAAAAAGCTAATAGCCACGACACCTAGTCTTTAGTGAGATCTTTAGTAAAACTAAAAATCCATATTTTAATCTGGCTTGTATATGTTACATACATAGCAAATGAAATTGCTAAAGAATAAGATTTGATTTTATGGTTATTGGTAGTTAAGCAGCTGTAGCGAGAGCTTTAATTTTAGCACTTAGACGAGATTTATGTCTAGCAGCCTTATTTTTGTGAATTAAGCCCTTTGTAGCATATTTATCTAGAAGAGGGATAGCTTTTGCAAAGTTTTCTTTTGCAGCTTCAACATCACCTTTTTCTATAGCATAAGCAGTTTTCTTTAAAAAAGTTCTCATTACTGAACGACGAGCAACGTTGTGTTTGCGGTTGTTTTCAGCTTGTACAATTCTCTTTTTTGCTTGTTTTGAGTTAGCCAACTTTATTTCTCCAATTAATTTTTAAATTTTAAACTTTATATAATTTTGGTTTCTCCTAAAGGGGATATGCGAAGAAACATCAATGTATAATCTAATAGCTAAAGTATTTTGCATATATTATTTTTTTTTGTCAATAAAAATTAAAAGATTATTTTCTTGATGAGGCATTTTTTTACAACTTGAGCTTGTTGGTATGAATTTTCTAAGGCTTTATGGCAAATATGGAGTTTTACATATTTAATAATTATTATGCTTAGGTCGTATTCTCAAAATTTACTAAATAGTTGAAAGAGAGATCGTTATTACAAGCTAGCTAGGGAAACTTTTAAACCCTGTATTAGAAAAATATAAGCATTCAATAATAATGTATGAGCATGAGTTTCATCCATTAGCTGATCCAAGCCAGCCTCGTCGTTGCTTAAAATGTGAAGAAGTAATTTGGTGAAACTGCTGCCTAATTATTTTGGCGAACATAGATATTGAATCATAATTTCTGTATTTTTTTATTAAAAAATAAATAAAAAATTAAACTTTCTTGTATAATTACTTAACTTTTTTATCTATTGAAAATTTTTTTGGAAAAAATTTAACATGAATTATTATAATAACTTAAAAGAAAGCATAAAAGATATATCAACTAACTGTGATTGAGGTAACTATTATAAGCTCTTAGAGTTGCCACAAGGATTATGTTTTGGACTTGCTGCTATGTGGGGTCAGGCTTTTCTAGCAGGAGATTTAGTAACTTTTTATAAGCGTTTAAAGATATTAACCACAGATTACGGTAATCTACCTCTATCTGAGAAGCTAAGTGTTGTAATAAATAAGCATGTTAATTTCCAACGAAAAATGCCCTCTAATAATAAACCTGTAGCTCAAGCTAATTATTATATAGGAACCAAGATAGACAATTTAGTTGTTTCTATAAGAGCTTTTTTAGATGGTTTATTGGCTTATCATTGTCCTTATAATACGTTTTTAAAAAGTTCTGAATATAATAAAATAATAAGTAATAGTATATTAAAAACCTCTACATACGTAACAAGTGGAGAATTAACTTGTAGTATTAGTAGATCTTATGGCCAAAAGTCTGACATAACATATAAAGAAAATTTTCCATTGTTACAAGTGTATAATGAACCATTATATGGGAGCATTTTAGAGTATACTGACTTTTTTCAAAATCTAATTACTAAGTGTATAAATTCTAAATATCATTTTTATATCCTTTTAGGAAGTATAAATCATTCTATAGCACTAAGCTTTGAAAATGGTTATTTACTGGTGTACGATGCTAATAACATGCATTATGCTGAAATTAAAGCTAAAAGTCTGTTGGTTACAACACCGTGCAGTTATGAAAAACTTTCTTGTGAGGTATTTAATTCTTTTAGTTTTAATAATTTTAGTTTTAATAAAAGTAATTCCAATTTATTAGCTTTAAATGTCTCTATTTATATAAACCCAAAGCATTATAAACATAAAAATTTTATTTACGGACAGAAAGCTGAAGAAGGTTTCAAAAAGAGTTTGGATCTTAGATGTTATAGAGAGAATCTTGTTAACAGAATTATAAAGCAAGAATCCTGGAGGAATGATTATTTATTCTGGCTTGTTTGTCAAAATGGCCATAAGGACATAGCTGAGTTATTAGTAGGTCATGGTGCTGACATAAACTTTGCTGATAAAGATGGGCTTACTCCTTTATCTATAATTTGCCAAAATGGTCATGTAGACATAGTACAGTTATTATTAGCCCGTGGGGCTAATCCAAATATTGCTAGCAATAGTGGCAAAACTCCTTTATTTGTAGCTTGTCAAAAAGGTCATACAGATATAGTAGAATTATTATTAACATGTGAAAACCTAAATACTTCGCCACAAATGGTTAGCCAATACTTTAGCGGGGGGTGTGATAGAGATTCAAACAATATGATATTAACAAGTTTAAAGAATGTATTCCCATGGTTCAATATTAATACGGTATGGAGCCTACCTCTATGTAATGGTGGCATATTAGTTTTAACCCCTTTAATCTATGCATGCCAACTTATGGATAATAGGAGCATATCGTGGCTTTTAGAGAGCTATAAAGGTTCAATCAGAGACACTGTAATATCCGATAGAAAGAATGCATTAGAGTGGTACCTAATTCATCAATCTCAACCAGGATATGACTTACAAATAGAGCAAGAGTTGAAAAAATTACCAAGATAAAAGATCTAGTAAGCATGAAAATTAACTTTAAATAACATAACTTAGTCTAGTCTTTACTGTGAATATTAGCGATAATGTACTCTAATGTAAGAGCAAACAAAGATCTAAATGTCAAAACTGAATCCTTATTTTGGTGAGTTTGGGGGGCAATTTGTACCCCAGGTATTAGCACCAGCCTTAAACCAACTAGAACAAGAGTTTATAAAGGCCCAAAACGATGAAATTTTCCAACAACAATTTAAGGAATTATTAAAAGAATATGCTGGCCGTCCTACAGCTTTAACCTTAACAAGGAATATAGTTAAACAAACAAAGACAAAACTATATTTAAAAAGAGAAGATTTATTACATGGTGGAGCTCATAAAACTAATCAGGTTTTAGGTCAAGCTTTATTAGCAAAGCGAATGGGTAAAAAGGAAATAATTGCTGAAACAGGAGCAGGTCAACACGGCGTTGCAACAGCTTTAGCTTGTGCTTTGCTTGATCTAAAGTGTCGTGTATACATGGGAGCAAAAGATGTAGAGCGTCAAAGTCCTAACGTTTTTAGGATGAAACTAATGGGTGCGGAAGTTATACCTGTACATAGTGGTTCGGCTACTTTAAAAGACGCTTGTAATGAAGCTTTAAGAGATTGGTCAGCTAATTATCAAAAAGCGCATTATTTATTAGGTACTGCAGCGGGGCCTCACCCTTTTCCAACTATTGTAAGAGAGTTTCAAAAAATGATTGGTCAAGAAACTAAACAGCAAATCTTAGAAAAGGAGAATAAGCTTCCTGACGCTGTGATTGCTTGTGTTGGAGGTGGTTCAAATGCAATAGGTATGTTTGCTGATTTTATAGATGAAAAAGAAGTCAAACTTATAGGTGTTGAGCCAGCTGGAAAAGGTATTGATACAGGTGAGCATGGAGCACCATTGAAGCATGGTAAGCTGGGAATTTTCTTTGGAATGAAAGCACCACTCATGCAAGATGAAAATGGCCAGATACAAGAGTCTTACTCTATTTCGGCAGGTTTAGATTTTCCTTCTGTTGGGCCACAACATGCATATTTACAGTCTATAGGTAGAGCTGAGTATGTATCTATTACAGATGATGAGGCTTTAGAAGCTTTTAAGTTATTATCTAGAAAAGAAGGTATTATTCCTGCTTTAGAGTCATCTCATGCTTTGGCTTATGCACTTAAGCTTGCTTCTGAGAATCCAGAAAAAGAGCAAGTACTAGTAGTGAATTTGTCTGGTCGTGGAGATAAAGATATTTTTACAGTACATGATGTATTAAAGCAAAGGGGAGAGATATAGTTATGGATAGATACACACAGTTATTCCAAGCTTTAGAAGCTAAAAAACAAGGTGCTTTTATTCCTTTCGTAACTATAGGAGACCCTAATAAAGAGTTATCTTTAGAAATTATAGATACATTAGTTAACGCTGGAGCAGATGCTTTAGAGTTAGGGATACCATTTTCAGATCCTTTAGCAGATGGTCCAACTATCCAAGAGGCAAATATTAGAGCCTTAGACAGTGGTATGACACCAGCTGATTGTTTTGATATTTTAGCTAAAATTAGACAAAAGTATCCCGATATACCTATTGGATTACTTTTATATGCTAATCTTGTTTATGCAAATGGTATAGAGAATTTTTACAAAAAATGTTTAGATTCTGGAGTTGATTCTATACTAGTTGCCGATGTACCAGCTCATGAATCTAAAGAGTTTTTAGATATTGCTAAAAAAGTTGGTATTTCTCAAATATTTATAGCACCCCCCGATGCTGATGATGATTTACTGCAGCAAATATCTGGAATAGGTAGTAGCTATACCTATTTATTATCCAGAGTGGGTGTAACAGGCGCAGAAACAGCAGCCAATATGCCTGTAGAAAAAGTCCTTGCTAAGTTAAAGCAATTTAATGCCCCTAAGCCAATATTAGGTTTTGGTATTTCTAAGCCAGAACAAGTTTCTCAAGCTATACAAGCTGGTGCAGCTGGTGCAATATCTGGCTCTGCTACCGTTAAAATAATTCAAGAAAATTTGGGTAATAAAGAAAAAATGCTTAGAGAATTGAGTGTTTTTATTAAACAAATGAAAGAAGCTACAAATAAATAACTAAGTTTTCTTTTTCTGGAGTTTTCTTCCTAAGTTTTTCTCTTCTTCTAAATTAAGCATACCTTCATCTTCACCAACCATTAGGTTTTTTATATCGACATCTGTTTCTTTTTTCTCAATGAGCTCTGCTCCTGTAGATTCAAAGTGATTTTTTTTGAATTTATCCCAGTTTTTATCTACTTGAAACAGATATTTGCAGGCTTCTTCTAAAAAATAATTTTTATCTTTTATATCTGCCCACTTTAAATATTCTATTATTTCAGCAGCCACACACTCATCAATTTCGAAGTTTAGAGCTACTTTATTTTCTTTTTCGACTCTCTTTTCTTTGCCTTTTATGATAGACATATGACCCCCTAATCAGATGTTATATTATGATTACATTTTACCAAGGCAAAATAATATATACAATAAAACACCTAAACAGGTATGGTTACTAGAAGTTTTTTCTAATAGTCTTGTGATCCTCAAATTTTTATTTTTAACGTATAGAAATAGCTTTTATAGACTATCTAAGTATTTTATAAGTATTTTTTATGTAAGTTTTTTTGTTTATGTAAAAAACATAAAAGAGTTGACCAATGTGATCCAGATATATAGTATTTCTTTTATACTATATGTAATTATTTAGCTTTAGGAACTTATATTTAACTACATGTAGAGAGCGTTTATAAATTTTTCATATACGCTTTATATATTGAAAAATGGTCGTATGACCTTAAATGAATAAGATGCATAAACAAAAAATTATATTGTAAGGAGGATTATGGATATAAATAAGTTCACCATAAAGCTTCAAGAAGCTATAGCGGAAGCTCAATCTTATGCTACTCAACAAAAAGCTACTGAATTTGCGTCAGTACATTTGTTAAAAGCATTCTTAGAGCAAAATGATAGTGTAATAGCAGCTATTTTGAGTGTGTGTGAGTTGGATATACAAGCTTTTAAAAAAGCTGTAAATGAAATGGTAGACGCGGTAGCTATATTAAAAGGGGATGGTAATCCACAAGTAAAACCATCGAGAGATTTAATTACTACATTGCACAAGATGCAAACATTGGCAAATGAATATAAAGACGAGTTTATCTCAAGTGAATTATTTTTGTTAGCGTCTCTAGAAGATAGAGGTTTAACAAGTTTATACAATAAATTTGGGATAACAAAAAATAAAATTACTAAGGCGATAAGTGAATATCGTGGAGGAGAAAAAGTGAGTAGTCAAAACCAAGAAGACATGAAAAGCGCGTTAGACAAATATACTGTGGATTTAACGGAACTTGCAAAAAAAGGCAAGATAGACCCTATCATTGGTAGAGATAGTGAAATTCGTAGGGCTATACAAGTATTACAACGCCGTACAAAAAATAATCCAGTACTTATAGGTGAGCCTGGGGTGGGTAAAACAGCTATTGTAGAAGGTTTAGCTCAGCGTATAGTAAATAATGAAGTTCCAGAAGGAGTTAAGGGTAAAAAAGTTTTATCTTTAGATATGGGTGCTTTGCTAGCTGGAGCAAAATTTAGGGGAGATTTTGAAGAGCGTCTAAAAGCTGTTTTAAAAGATTTATCCAAGCAAGAAGGTAATATAATTTTATTTATAGACGAGTTACATACTATGGTTGGAGCTGGTAAAGCTGAAGGCTCTATGGATGCTGGTAATATGCTTAAACCTGCTTTAGCTCGTGGTGAGTTAAAGTGTGTTGGTGCAACGACTTTAGATGAATACCGTGAGTATGTTGAAAAAGATCCAGCTCTAGAAAGAAGATTCCAAAAAGTTTTAGTAGATGAACCTACAGTCGAGGATACTATAGCTATACTTCGTGGCTTGAAAGAAAGATATGAGCTGCATCATCGTGTTAATATCTCAGATTCAGCTATAGTTGCTGCAGCCACTTTATCTCATAGATACATAACAGACAGGCAACTACCTGATAAGGCTATAGATCTAGTAGATGAGGCAGCAAGCCAAATCCGTATGGAGATTGATTCTAAACCAGAAAAGATGGAGCAACTTTATAGAAGGATTATTCAATTAAAGATGCAACGTGAGCAGCTTAAAAAAGAAAAAGATGAAGCTACTAAGAAAAGATTAGAGGCTCTTAAGGAAGAAATAAAGGGCTTGGAATTTGAGTATAAAGGGTTAGAGGAAATCTGGAAATCTGAAAAGCTTAAAATGCAAGGAGCTAGTCAACTTAAAGAAAAACTTGAAAAAGCTAAGTTTGAGCTAGAAAAATGTCAAAGAGCCGGTGATTTGAGTAAAATGGCAGAGCTTCAATATGGAAAAATACCTGAATTAGAAGCTCAGATTAAGCAAATAGAGCAAACAGAAGCTGGATCTACAGAGAATAAGCTTGTTAGAACTTCTGTAACAGAAAATGAGATAGCAGATGTGATTTCTAAAGCTACTGGTATACCTGTATCTAAGATGATGGAAGGAGAAAAAGAGAAACTTCTAAATATGGAAGAATTCTTACATAAAAGGGTTATAGGCCAAGATCAAGCAATAATAGCGGTGTCTAATGCTGTTAGAAGATCCAGATCTGGCTTGTCTGATCCAAATAAACCTATAGGTTCATTTATGTTTTTAGGCCCAACTGGGGTAGGTAAAACAGAATTAACGAAAGCTTTAGCTGAATTCTTGTTTGATGACCAGGATGCAATGCTTAGAGTAGATATGTCTGAATTTATGGAAAAACATACTGTTGCAAGACTAATAGGTGCGCCTCCTGGATATGTTGGATATGAGCAAGGTGGTTACTTAACAGAACACGTTAGAAGAAGACCTTATTCTGTAGTCCTGTTGGATGAAGTAGAAAAAGCTCATGCAGACGTTTTTAATATACTGCTGCAGGTTCTAGATGATGGTCGTTTAACAGATGGTCAGGGCAGAACAGTAGATTTTAAAAACACTGTGATAGTTATGACTTCTAATCTTGGTTCTCATAAAATCCAAGAAATGCAAGGGCAAGACTATGAAACTGTAAAATCAGCAGTTATGGAGATGGTTTTAACTTACTTTAGACCAGAATTTGTGAATAGAGTTGATGATGCTATCGTCTTTGAGCCTTTAGATAAAGGAATGATAGAAGAAATAGCTAAGATACAAATTAAGCGCTTGGAAAAACGTTTGGTAGATCTAGAGATTGGTTTAGAAGTTACACCTGAGGCTATGGATAAACTTGCGGAAGCTGGGTTTGATCCTGTATTTGGAGCAAGGCCACTTAAAAGAGCTATCCAAAATAATTTAGAAAACCCTCTAGCTCTTAAATTACTAAATAGTGAGTTTAAAGCAGGTGAGAAGATAATAGTTAGTGTAGAGGCTGATAATCTTATTTTTAGTAAATAATAATCAGAACCTAGTCATCTTTTGCCGAATAAAGAGCTTTTTCATTTATGAGGCGAGCCACTCATACTCAGAATCTCTATTTAAAATAAAAATAATGCCATAAATAACTATATTTATTGTTTACATAAAATTAAAAATTAAATATACTAAATTAATTTTATTTTTTAATAAGATAGTTTTATGTTTTTTAATATGGAGTATATCTCCTTTCTAGAAATGAAAAAAATTACTGTTCCAGAATGGTATAGTAATTTATTAATGAATAAGAATATACAGATTTTCATCACTAATTCTAAAAATGTTACTGGCAATGACAAACTAATGTTCCAAACCTTTTCACACTTTAGTAATAAAATAGACGTTACCAAAGAATTGTATGCAGGCTTGTTAGCAAGTTATGAAGGAAAATCTAGTTTTAAAGATAAAGAAGCGGTATGCATTTATGCTATTTTAAATCAAGATCCGACTATTGTTATCGGTTTTGCACAAATCCTTTATGAAGCAGGTACTGTAAAGTTAAAAAATTTGGCTACTACAAACTCTGTTGAAAATATAAAAGAACCACACCTATTAAGAAATAAATTTTATCTAATAGGGAGCTGTATGCTTACCGCAATATCGTTATATTCTTCATATCTGGATAAGGATATACATTTTATAGATGGCACTATTAATTATTATGATCAGTTTATTCCTTACGGGCTTATAAAGGTTAATGGTTTTGACCATATTATTCCAAAAAATAAAATTATTCCTCCTGAAGCTTATTATAGTAAAAAAGTAAGTAAACTAGTTAACAGTAATCCTAGGTTACATATTATTGAACATTACATGGATACTAAATATTATATAAACCTTGTGAAAAAACATAACGAGACTTATATTACTAGCCCACAGTCTTTTAATAAATTTGGTTTTCAAAGTCAACCATCACTTAATAAATATTTAGAAGATCAAAAATACAAAATATTAAAAAATTACTTTAAAAGTTGGCGTGTAAAGGTAGAAGACTTTAAAAAAGTTCAATATTACTTAACAACTTCAGTTGAATGTAGCAATAAAAACTGTAACCAATACATTTCTTTGCATCAAAATAAAAAAGTTGTTTTTTGCAGTAAGTGTCATACTCGTACTTACGTGAAGTCACAGTTAACTTGAATGTTTTTATTATATACCTTAATAAAAAATATTGTATATAGCACAAATGAATTTAAAGATATTTTTCAAGTATAATAGCGCTACATACTCATCCTGGTAACTATTAGTAAAATGTTTAGCAGATATGTTTCAGATGAGAAAATTCATTTGGTAGTTTAGGGTATATTAGGTTAAAATCTACTTGGTTATTATATAATATGGTTTTAGGAGGTATCCTCCTAGGCTTATGATTCATAGAGCAGTTTAGGGAGTGTACTTTTACGTGTTTTTATTCAGAGAAATATTGCCTATATATTGCTTAATAAACGAGGTGTAACGAAATGAGCGATATATTTATAAGTTTTAATGGCGACTTAAAACCTACTATAACTGTTAATACTTCTACACACACGTTTCCTTTTATTAATAAGGAAATGAATGTAACAGATAATATATTTGTAAGTGAATTTAAAATACAAAATCATTCTTCAGCTTCATTTACTGGTCCATTTATCAAATTTAATCCTACTGGTGGAATGAGTGAAAAAAATAAAGAATTACTAATTAATCAACTCAGAAAAACAGAAATTAATGAAAAATCTAGGATTTATATCGAGGCCCATGGGTCTTTAGAAGACGATTTTTTAACACAAAGAATATTGGCTATAAATAGTAAACAAACTGCTTATTATGAAAACAATAAAATTTCAGCCACAGATATTACAGAAGTTTTATCTAAATCAACACAGGTTAGGTCAGGGTTGGGTATATATGTGGTTGCCTGTCATTCAGTTAGATTTGCCAGTGAATTAATAAAGGAGTTGGATAATGCTGGTTTTAGAAAAATATACACAGTTGGATTTTTGTCAAAAACAATAATAGACAGTAATAGTATATCTGCCACGCAAAACAAAGAATTTACGTTTAATATCGAATACGGTGAATGTGATGGTTCTTACAATGAGTTTGATAACAAAACCGCTTATTTTAATGAGCATTTTGGAGGGTTAATAGAATCCGTACCTTATGAAATATATAAAAAGCGTTACTTAAAAGACCAAATTTGCGCTCCGCGTAAAGGAGATATTTTAATTAAATCATTACTGGAATTTAAGCTCAATATAATTGATGTCTTGTCAAAAGTAGACGAAATTGATATAAATCATTTGAAAACAATATCAAAGCTTACTGTTAGCGAAGGAAATAATTTTTTTAACTCACTTATTTATATTTTTAAACAACTTAATTTAAGTAGATTTTACCGAGAGCTGGTGTTAGATTGTTTTAAATATTTAACGACTATATTAAGTTCGCAACAAAAAAATAATTTTCTTTTATTCAAAAACATTGCACATAGTACAAATGATAAATATATTGTTTCATATTTAGACCAAATGATATTTACGCAAGTAGATTAATTAGAAAAGACATGCACTAAAAAACCTTCCTTTCTTGAAAAACTTAAAATATTTAGGTTTCTAAAAAAGAAAAAAGGGTTTACAATATCATTAAATTATGAGAGATTTAAATAAAATAATTGGAACAATAGAGCGAGGAAAAATATGGATAATATTGCTTTTAAAATACAGCTAGGAGTCATTCTCCCAAAAATGGAAGAGAAAATATCTAATTCAACACTAGAAATTTTTGATGAGCTTGTAGGTTTTGTTAAATCCGGCGAAGTTGATGGAGGGGAAATCAATATACAGGAAATTAGAGAGATTCTGATTAAAGATTTCGAAATATTTCTAGATAAAAAAATAATCCCAAAATCTGAGAAATTAAAAAATAATAATGATAATTCAGCTAGCGATGAAGTTCAAGAGACAGACGCGGTTGAAGAGGAAGCATAAAATTTTTTGAGGTCTTTCATTTATACGTAAATGTTTAAACTTTAGAACTTTTCGATCTAATTATGTAAATTCAGTTACATAAATTTCTGGATCCTTTCATTAAATTCTATAGCGAAATAAGGCATAGTTTCATTCCAATATCTTACAGGCATAGCCCATTTTTTAGTCAAATTACCTAAAGTCAAATATGGCGTTTTTTTATACAGAGTCATTCTTAGGGAATAATTTTTTATTTTTAATCGCTCTGCAATATCATATCCACTTTTTTTTGGAGATTGGTATCTAATTTAGGTGAGTTAAAAGGATCACAAAAAATCTCGGTGCCATCCTTTTTTATTCCGCAATTATAATTTGGATCAAGTGCCCGTGTACGAGCAACAGCATCTCTTGCAGCTTTAATTGTTAATTGTTTAGCTTTTATGCCTTTCCAACCTTGAACGCTAATGTCTTCTGTATTTTTTTGCATGTCAATTAACACATTTAAGTTTCCACAGCGATATGAAGGTAAGAGTCTATTCATTTTATCAATTTTATCTTTCCTGCGGCTATCGTGCCATACCCGCCGGAAAAATTTACCGTTTTTCTTTTCTAATCCCTTTAAATACTCTTGGATCTCCTCGCTTATTTCTGGGGCTGGTTCAAATGCTTCAATAGTGTGCTGCTTCGATTCTATAATACCGCTGTCTAACCATCCATTCCTTAGGTATCTCACCGCTTTTTCGCGATATCCTTCTGTAGCGAAACCTAATGTTGGAAAAAAAGTGATTTCTTTTGTTCCTATATAATGAGAATCTCTAACCCAGCAACCCAGATTTTTACTTAATTTTATTTGAGCATCTCTTGGATTAGTATCCAACCTAGACTCAGTACCCCAATATAATTGATTTTGATTATGTGTCTTTATAAATTCTCTGGCCTTTTTAATGATTTCATCATCATACTTATCATAAAGGCGGGAATGAGCGAAAAAAATATCAAAAGTTCCATGTTGAGATCTACCATAAATAGTTATACATTGGCAGCCAGTCAAATCATGGGTGGATATAGTGGTTATATGAGAAAATTCAATATTAGATATAAAGACCGCGCAGCCCGATGTTTTTTCAGAGCCTGGTCCTACAATTAAGTGAGTTTTATATGTTTTATCCATCTCAATATAGTGCTTATCGCCATATATTTCTATACCTTTGTATGCTCCTATAGCTCTTTGTATTGGTTTATTAGAAATGATGTTCCTATTATTATATTCTTTTTGTTGCTGTTTTTGCATAATGTTATATTGGAAAGGCATTTCCTGGGTAGATAAGTGAGTTGATCCACATCTATAGCATTGGTCTTTTTTAGAGTTACCAAACTGAGAAAGTGAGTCCCACATAAATCCACAACTTTGACATTTTGTAACACTCATATTCTTAACTCCTATGATCTAGAATAAATTAATTTGTTTGAATCAAACTTAGGTATTGGTAATAATTTATGCTATTTCCAAGATAGCTTTGTCTAACCTAAGTAAATACATGTCATTAAGGTAGTTTCTTACCATCAAACTTAATGCTAACAGGATTGTTTACCTTAACACTAGTAAGGTATCTTAGCTCACCATTATCGTTTATATTAAAGAAAGTAACGTTATTACTGTTTTGGTTTGCAACTGCCATATAATCCTCATCTTCACTTATATCCATGTCTCTTGGCCAATTACCATGAGTAGAATATGAGCTATTGTATTTAAGTAACCCATCCTGGTCTACATCAAATAATGTTACATCATTCATACCTCTATTGGTTACGTATAAGTTTTTATCTTGCTTAGTTAGCATAATCTCAGAAGGGTAATTTCTTTCTACGTTTAATTTACCTGCATAGCTTGGGATAGATTTAATAATGCTCAATTCACCATTATCTGAATTTATTTCTAATATGGAAATTGTTGAATCTAATTCATTAGCAACATATATTTTATTATTTTTTGTTGATATAGTCATGTGTCTAGGCCCAGCCCCTTTTTGTAATTGCAAAGACTGTATTTCGTTCAAAATGCCATTGTTGTTTTCATACACATGTATTAAATCAGTACCTAAATCAGTAGAGTAGACGTATTTTTTGTCATTAATAGTGATTGGATAAATTGAATGAGCATGCGATCTCGCTTGCATTTGTCCATATATCTTGGAGTCTTCATAAGTAAATATCCCATTATTATTGCTAAATATTGATATACCACTACTTACCCCATTGGAGTCGCCATAGTTTGCTATAAATATTTCATTACCAGATTTTGTAATATGTACAGCATTATTACCATTAGACGATATATTAGAAACTTCTTTAAGTGTTTTACCATCTTTTTCAAATGAGGTAACTTTTCCTGGCTCTATTTCATTTACTGCAAATATCATATTACCATCAATTAGGATATAAGATGGATTTGCTGCCTCAGCAGCTAGTGTCAGTTCAGATACAGTTTTACTCTCAGTATAGAGTTCCCCATAAAATATTCCATCATTATTCGGTACTCCCCAAGAAGCATTATAGGTGCCTACATAAAAGGGAAGGTTTACTGCAAATAAATTACAGTTTAATATACACAAGCATAATGCGATTAATATTTTTTTATACATCTTTATTGTTCTAAAGTTTGTTAATGTACTTATAAATTTATAACATCTGTATATATATTAAAGCCATAAATTCTGATAGTCACAGTCTATAATTAACATCTTATGATAGTTTTTATAGTAGGTTATGGTCAATTACAACCAATTCGGATATCACCATTCAAACACTCTCATCATCTAATAGATGTTTTCACTACAAATTGGGTTTTAGTTTGCAATTTTTTACCATGTACTAAGTATATTTTCACAGCTTGGTTAAAAAAAAACTAAATAAATGATAATATGGTAATAGTCAAATAAGTTTTTGTATTACATAATGTTTAAAGCTATAAAATATAGTTACTATGCCTTATTTTCAATTTTTTGTTTATTAATCAATACAGGTATAGTCTTTTTGCCTTTGATTTTCTTTTCTTTACTAAAGCTGGTAACACCAATCAAAAAGGTAAAATACTACTGTACAACTATAATACAGTCTTTAGCAAGTTTTTGGGTAAGTTTTGCTATCATTGTTACAAAACTTTTTTCTCCAACGGAGATTGAGCTAGAACAAAGTAAGGGGTTAAATAGCAAAGATTCTTATCTGATAATTAGTAATCATAGGAGTTGGTTAGACACTTTTGTTTTAATGTTAGCTTTTCATAAAAAAATAGCTTTTCCAAAATTTTTTATGAAATTTCAAATGTTTTTTGTTCCAGTAATAGGTCTTGTATGCTGGGCTTTGGAGTTTCCTGCTATGAGAAGATATTCAAAACAGTATCTTGAAAAGCATCCAGAGAAAAAGGGTCAAGATATTGCTAAAACAAAAGAGTATTGTAAAAAATTATCTCATAGACCAACAACAATAGTAAATTTTGTCGAGGGTACAAGGTTTACTGTTGAAAAGGCGTTAAGTAGTAATTATAAACATCTTCTAAATCCTAAAGCAGGTGGGGCGGCGGTGATTCTTAGGAGTTTGTCTGATAGAGTCAAGGGGATTCTAAATACTACAATTGTATATGACGACCCTAACCAAACTTTATGGGATTTTATGATCCGTAAAACCAAGAAAATTACAGTAAAAGTAGATTTTATACCGTTATCAGATATTCCTATAGGAGACTATTTTAACAATAATGAGGACAAGCAGGCTTTTCAAGACTGGTTAAATAATTTATGGTTTCAGAATGATAAATACATTGCTATGCAACAAGAGATTAGTAGATAAGTTCCAACAGTTCCATAATCTATTAGAGGTTTGAATAATTTTTTTATAGAACTTTAGGTATCCAAGAAAGCTCAACAAATAAAAATAAAGCTGAATATATCCCCATAAAAATGAAAGGCATGTATATTTCAAGCACTCTAATAGGTTTAAATGAACCTTTTTCTTCTGCTATGTGTTCTTCAGTAAGCCACACTCTTGATGGCAGACGTCTTTCTAAGGATGGTACGATACTACTTTTAATTTGAATATGATGCCTGAAGAATCTAATAATTTTCCACCAAGCGTAGCAAAAAACTAGTCCAGCAAAATATGGAATAATGACTAAAACAGGTGAAGGAGGATTATCGATATTTATGTTATTACTAATAGCTAGTGCTACGATGCCTACTAAAAGTAAGTTTATAACTAAGAAAAAAAGATTTATTACAATTCTTCTATAGCTTGTCCTATCAGTTAATTCAACATAGATGCGGTATTGTTCAATTAGTAACGCATTATATTGCTCATTTGAGAAATTACTTTCATCCTCATTACTCCATAGCTTATTTTGTATATCTTTTTGGCTAATCTTTTCCATTTTATTCCTATGTCTTTATATTTATAAATCGAAGGTGCAAATCTAATGCTATTATATTTTATATTATTTATCAAATTTTTATCACTCTAGGCTACCTAATTTGTTCGTTATTTATAATATCTATTATTTTAGATGGAGCTGTAGAGCTTTTATTTGGTGTTATAAGTACAGTTATATCTTCAAAGGTTTTATCAATTAAATTGACATCATCAATAGGATGCTCACCGGATATGTTTGCACTAGTTGAAATAATAGCTCGCTCAAGCTTACTACAGATGTCTTTAATTGTTTTTATCCTTACTAAGCGAATAGCAATTGTCGATTTTCCTCCAGTAAGCCAACTTATACTTTGTTTCGCTGGAACAAGCCATGTGGTAGGAGTTTCTTGGATAGTAGATATTTTTTTAAATTGTTCTTCTGATAGTGAATCTTTATCTATATATTGTAAGAGATGTTCAAAATTATGAGAAATTATAATAAAGCCCTTACTAGAGCTACGTTGTTTTAGCTTAATTAGTTTGTTAACAACTTTAGGCTCTATAATACAGCTTAGACCATATACAGTATCTGTAGGGATACTAACTATTTCTTGAGCCATTAAGCAGGCTATAATCTTATCTATATCTTTAGTTAGCATATTTCATATTACATTATTTGTACTAGATGATATTTTATACTTGTATTGTAAATAAAAAAACCTACAAACTAAAATTTAGCTTGTAGGCTGTATTTAAATAAATAGATAAATGATATAAAAGGCAATTATTTTTTATTTAATTGCTCTTTTATTAAATCACCTAAAGTTGTTGGAGTCATTTGTTCAACTTTGTAGTTAGTCTTATTAGTAGAAGAAGCTTCTTCCTCAACAGCTTTAATAGAAAGAGCAATACCTCTTTTCTTAGTGTCTATGTTGATAATCCTAGCTTCAACTTCTTGACCTTCGCTTAACTCATCACGAACATCTTTAGTATGGTCTACAGAAACTTCAGCAATTCTGATGAAACCATCTATGTTATTATCTTCATCAAGCATTACTACAGCACCATTTTCTTGTACTTTAGTAACTTTACCTTTAACTAAAGAGCCTTTAGGATGTAAGTTAACAAAGTTTTTGAAAGGATCTTCGGAAAGTTGCTTCATGCTAAGAGCTATTCTTTCAAGATCAGTATTTACAGAAACTAATACAGCTTCTACTTCGTCACCTTTTTTAAGTTCTTTAATAGCTTTTGCTGGATTATCCCATGCAACATCAGAGATATGCACAAGTCCATCAATCCCACCATCTAGACCAATAAATACACCAAATTCTGTTATAGATCTGATCTTGCCAGTTACCTTATCACCAGGCTTGTAATTTTTTTCAAATTCACTCCAAGGATTTGGTTTGCACTGTTTGATACCTAGAGAGATTCTATGGTTATCAGCATCTAGCTCTAGTACTATAACCTCAACTTCTTGACCAATAGATACAGCTTTATGTGGGTTAATATTTTTGTTTGTCCAATCCATTTCAGAAGTATGTACTAAACCTTCGATTCCTTCTTTAAGCTTAACAAAACAGCCGTAATCTGTAATATTAGTAACGCTTCCTGCCAGTTTAGCACCTACAGGTAACTCTTTTGCGATATTCAACCAAGGATCTTCACCAAGCTGTTTAATACCTAGAGAGATTCTTTGTTTTTCTTTGTCAAATTTAATTACCTTAACATCTATTTCTTGGCCGATAGATAGTACATCTGTTGGATGACTAATTCTGCTCCAAGAGATATCTGTGATGTGTAGTAATCCATCAACGCCACCAAGATCGATAAATGCACCAAAGTCAGTAATGTTTTTAACAATACCTTTAAGAACACTACCTTCAGAGATTTTTTCAAGCATTGCATCTCTATCACCAGAGTTGCTCTCTTCAATAACAGCTTTTCTAGAAACAACAATATTGTTTCTCTTTGTATCAATCTTTACTACTTTAAGCTCGATATCTTTATCTTCTAAGTGAGCGACATCTTTGATGGGTCTTGTATCTACTAATGACCCTGGTAAGAAAGCTCTTAAACCTTCTACATCCATCGTATAACCACCACGTACGTGGTTAGTTATTCTACCTAGAACGGTTTCATTGCTTTCAAAAGCTTTTTCAATTCTGTCCCAAAGCTCGATTTTCTTAGCTTTGTCACGTGATAATCTAGTTTCACCACAGCTATTATCTAGTGCTTCAAGTACAACATTTATTTTGTCTCCTGGAGCAACTTCTATTTCACCACAGCTATTTTTTAGTGAAGAAACAGGTATGAATGACTCTGACTTCAGACCAGCATCGATCATAGCATATTCTTTATCAATGCTTACAACCGTTGCTTCTATGATTTTACCGACTCTCATCTCTGTTTGTTTCAGAGATTGTTCAAATAGTTCTTTGAAATTTTCTGACATTTTATTATTTCCATTCCAGTGTGGTTAGTTAAACATAGTTTGCTTGTGTCCCACTGGAAGTACAAAAAAACACGTAGCAAACAATTTTGTTAATGTATAATATTATATAAGAGAATCTAATACTTCAAGTTAAAAAGTATTTTCAGGTGTCAAAACAGTTACAAGAGCATAATTTTTTTATGCAACAAGCTTATGAGCAAGCTTTAATAGCATATAATTTGGGAGAGGTCCCTATAGGAGCTATTTTAGTCAAAGAGGGGCAAATTCTTGCTAAGAGTTATAATAGAACTATAGTAGATATTAACCCGACTGCCCATGCAGAAATATTAACTATTCAAATGGCAGCTAACTTATTAACAAATCATCGATTAGTCAATACAAAATTGTATGTAACCCTTGAGCCATGTATAATGTGTTTGGGCGCTTTAGTCCAAGCTAGAGTGACAGAAGTAATATATGCATGTAAAGATAAACGGGTTGGAGCTTTTTCTCAAGAAAAGTACCACCTCAACAAGAACTTAAACCATAATCTAAAAGTAACAGAAGGCGTGATGGCAGATAAGTGCGGCAGCCTTCTAAAAGAATTTTTTTTGGGAAAAAGATGAAAAAAGAAAAAATAGTGGTTTTGTACGGTGGAGATTCGCCTGAAAGGGAAGTTTCATTAAAGTCTGGTAAAGCTGTACTAGAATCTTTGCAAAAACAGGGCTATGATGCTGTGGGATTGGATGCTAGCTCAAAAGAACTTGTAAAAGGATTACTTAAGTTAAATCCTGATAAGTGCTTTGTCGCGTTACATGGTGAAGATGGAGAAAATGGTAAAGTATCAGCATTATTGGAAATGTTGAAGATAAAACATACTTCTTCTGATATGAAGTCTAGTGTAATAACTATGGATAAGATGCTTTCTAAAGAAATATGGATGCATCACAAAATGCCTACTCCTAAGGCTAAGATTCTTACAGCTAGGTTGATTAACGAAGAAGAAATTAGTTTTCCAGTTGCTGTTAAGCCATGTAGTGGTGGTTCAAGTATAGCTACATTTAAGGTTAATTCAGTTTCAGAGTTAAAAGCAGCTTATAGTGAAGCTTCTAAATATGGTGATGTAATGGTTGAGCAGTGGATAACTGGCAAGGAGATAACAGTAGCTATTGTTAATAATGAAGTGTATTCGTCTGTGTGGATTGAGCCATTAAATGATTTTTATGATTATGAGTCAAAATATAGCGGTAAATCAATTTATCATAGTCCTAGTGGGCTGTGTAAACAAAAAGAACTTGAGGCAAGGCAGCTAGCAAAAAAAGCTTATGATATTTTGGAATGTAAGGGGCATGCTAGGGTTGACCTTATATATGACCAAGATACGTTTTACCTAATGGAAATTAACTCTTCTCCAGGTATGACAGAACATAGTTTATCTCCAAAATCTGCAGCAGCAGAAGGTATTGATTTTGATAATTTTGTAAAAATAATTATAGAACAAGCACGGTGATGAAAGCTTTTAGACGATTGATAATACCTTTGTCAATACTTGTTACGTTATTTGGGATAGTAGTTTATTTAATGCTACAAACAGACAGAAGTATTTCAAAGGTAGATGTCGTTTCTAATGATGGTTTAGTATACGTTTCTAGGCAGGAATTAATAAACAAGATAACAAGTTTGAATAACAAGCAATGGTTTGATCTTAATATTGAAGATATAGAGAAACACTTGTATAGAATAAAGGGTGTAGATTATATTTTGGTCAAAAAAGTGTGGCCTTCAACATTAGTTATATATTTATATAATAGAAAACCTATAGCCTACTGGGGTAACAATAAGATTTTGATTGATAATATGGATATCGTCAAACCTGCTATATTTAATTATGATCAAGAGCTTCCGTATATACAAAGTAATGATGAAAATAATAGACACTATATTTACGAAACTTATCAAAAGTTAAATGATATTGCAAAAACAAATTCTTCAGAGATTATTGAAATTTTTTACCAAGGTAACCAGTTTAAATTACAACTTTTAAATGGTCAGGTTGTAATCCTTGGATCAAGGAACCTTGATTTTCGTCTAAAGGAGTATTTTAGGAACTACAAAAGAGTTAAAGATTATGAATCTGTAGAATATTTTGATATGCGATATGCCAATGGTTTTGCCATAAAGTATAAATAAAAATAAAATTCCCATTTTGTTGGTTTTCTATAATAAATAAGCTTATAATGTAGTCTAGGTACGCATTAAAAAACTAGAAATACAAATCTATTTTAATAACTAAGGTAAGTATAATGGGCTTCGGAAGTAGTAATTTTTGTGCAGTTGATTTAGGTTCTCACAAGATCACAGTAGCTATAGGTCAGATGGTTGAAAATGATACTATTAAAATACTAGGGGTCAGCCAAAAAAAATCAAAGGGTATAAAACAAGGCTCAGTAATAAACCTTGAAATGGCTATGGAAACTCTTAGCGAAGCTTTAGACGAAGCAAAAAGCATAGCTGGTGTTGATACTAAAGATATCACCTTGGGTCTGAGTGCGCCTAGTATCAAGGGCTTTAACTCTTATGGTTTGGCAGCAGTAGAAAATGGAGAGGTTGCTATGGAAGATTTAGCCATGGCAATTAAGACTGCTAAGGCTGTGCCTATGTCAGCAGATACAGAAATGCTTCATGTTTTGCAAAGGGATTACGTAGTAGACGGCCAGTCAGGGGTCACAGAACCAATAGGCATGTTTGCTGTAAGGTTAGAATCAAATGTACATATAGTAGTTATCTCATCTCGTTTATTACAAAATGTTAGAAAATGTATTTCAAACTGTGGTTATAAGATAAACAATATAGTTGTAGAGCAGCTGGCTTCAAGTGAGGCTATTCTTACAGATAGTGAAAAAGAAATGGGTGTTTGTTTAGTAAACATGGGCGCTGATACAACAAGTTTTTCAGTTTTTTCAGACAACGGTATTTGCTACACATCAACTATTCCTGCTGGTGGGAATAATATTTCATCCGATGTATCAAAAGTTTTTAAACTTCCAATAGAAGCAGCAGAAAGTTTAAAACTACAATACGGATATGCAGCAAGTAAGTATTTAAAAAATCCAGATGAGAAGATAGATATTCCAAACTCTTTGGGAAATGCTAAAAAAAGAATATCTTTACAAGATTTATCATTAGTTATAGAAGCCCGGGTAGAAGAAATATTTAGATCTTTGTATGATGAATTAGAGGTTAATGGTTTGCTTGAACTTATGCCATCAGGGATAGTTTTCACAGGTGGTGGCGCTAAACTAAAAGGATTGGCTAGGCTTGCTTTAGATATGTTTAAGTTACCTGCTGCAAGAGTTGGGGGGCCTATAGAGGTTTCTGGAGCAAATGAGGTTGTCCATAACCCGTCATATGCTACAGTTGTAGGTTTGCTTAAATACGCTAGTGAGCACGACCACTGTAAATTAGTTGAGTCAAAAGTAGAAGAAGATACAACAAAAGAAAATAAGCCTAAGAAAAAAATTGTTTCTTCAGTAAAGGGGTGGTTTTCTAATAATTTTTAAGATAGTGATATAGGTAAATATATAAATAAAGGAGTGTAAATATGTTTGACTTTAACGATTCAATGATTTCAAATGCTGTAATTAAAGTAATCGGCGTTGGTGGTGGTGGCGGTAACGCTGTTCAGCATATGTGTGATGAGGTTACAGATGTTGAATTTTTTGCTTTAAATACTGATGGTCAAGCTTTATCAAAGTCAAAAGTTCAAAATGTACTACAAATAGGTACAAATTTGACTAAAGGACTGGGAGCTGGTGCAAATCCAGAAATCGGTAAAAGAGCAGCTACAGAAGATAGAGCTAAGATAGAGCAACTATTAGAAGGTGCTGATATGGTTTTTATCACTGCTGGTATGGGTGGTGGTACAGGTACAGGTGGGGCCCCAGTTGTTGCAGAGGTTGCAAAAGATATGGGTGTACTTACAGTTGCTGTAGTTACTAAGCCTTTCCCGTTTGAAGGACCTAGAAGAATGAAAGCAGCTGAGTTAGGAATTGAAGAATTAACTAAACATGTTGATTCAATAATCACCGTTCCAAATGAAAAGCTACTTAGTGTTTTAGGAAAAGAAGCTAGTTTAATAGATGCTTTTAATGCGGCTAATGATGTTTTAGGAAATGCTGTTAAAGGAGTTTCTGAGTTAATAACTAGACCAGGTTTGATAAACGTTGACTTTGCTGATGTTAGGGCTGTTATGACTAATATGGGTCTAGCTATGATGGGTATGGGTGAGGCATCTGGTGAAAATAGAGCAAGAGAGGCAGCAGAAGCTGCGATTTCAAGCCCTCTTTTAGAAGATATTAATCTAGATGGTGCTAAAGGTGTAATAGTGAATATTACAGCCGGTATGGATATGTCTATAGGGGAGTTTGAGGAAGTTGGAGAGGTTATTAGATCTTTCATTTCTGATGATGCTATTGTTATAGCAGGTACAGTTATTGATCCTGATATAACTGATTCTATGAAAGTGACAGTTGTTGTTACTGGTATAGAAAAAGTATCTATGAAGAAAGGTTTTGGATTAGAAAAAGGTGCTCACCACTCTCAAAGAGAAATTTCTTCTGAAAGAGCAGCACCAGCTGCTTCTTTCCTAAGAAGGGAAGCAGAAGTTGCTACTACTAGTATCACTCCTGGTTCTGGATCTGATGATGCTAATAAGTCAGATATACCTAGTTTTCTAAGAAGAAAGTAGCCACAAGATTAGTTAAATAAAGCTATAAAGAGAAGTTGCTTATGAAACAAAAAACCTTAGCAAGGGAGTTTTCTGTATCAGGAATAGGCTTGCATTCTGGAGTTAACGTTTCTATGATAGTTAAACCTGCAACTGTTGATACTGGTATAATTTTTCGTAGAGCTGACTTACAGCCAGTCGTAGATATTAAGGTTACTCCATCTAATATCAAAGAAGCTATTATGTGTACTCTTTTAACTAAAGATGGTGATCAAAGTTTATCTATCTCTACAATTGAGCATTTGATGTCTGCTTTTGCGATGTTTGAAATAGATAACGTTTTGATAGAGGTCAATGCTCCAGAGTTACCAGTTATGGACGGTAGTTCTCATGATTTTGTTAATTTATTAAAGCAAGTCGGTGTAGTTGAGCAAAATACAGCTAGAAAAGGTATCAAAATTTTAAAGCCAGTAAGAGTCGAGGATGAGGATAAATTCGCAGAGGTATTACCAAGCGATAGTCTTAAGTATGAGTTTAAAATTAAATGGGACCACCCTGTAATTGCAGCTACTAATGATCATATAGTTTTTGAATATAACCTTGGTGAATATATTAAAATGATTTCAAGAGCTAGAACTTTTGGTTTTTATGAGCAGCTTGCTTATTTACACCAAAACAACCTTGCAAAAGGTGCTTCTTTAGATAATGCTGTTGGTATTACAAATGAAGGTGTTTTGAATGAAGGTGGTTTACGATACGCAGATGAATTTGTAAGACATAAGCTACTGGATGCAATTGGTGATTTTTATGTTGGAGGTTATATACTAGGGCATTTTAATTGCTATAAGTCTGGACATACTCTTAATAATAAGCTGCTACATGCTATATTTGCTGATAAAGATGCATGGGAATATTTTTAACACAGTTCGGAACATATAATTTTAGTTTGCAACAGCCCCTTAATCGGTCAAAATTATATTTTCATCTTTTATATGGATTTGTAACTTTTCTTTTATAAGTTTTACATTTTGGTTACTATGAATTTTTTCTATAGCATTATCTTTTTTTATCTCGGCTGGTGATTTCTGACTTGTTACAATATTACTATTAGGTATATTTTTAATATTTAGTTCAAAGCTGGAGTTGTTCAAGTGCTTACTAATATTTGCTTGTAGTTTCGCTATACTTTGAGGATCAAGTTCTAAGATTTTTTTAGCATCTTCATTAAGTTGGATATCATAAGAATCTCCATTAATTTTTAGTAAGTTGCTGTTGAAAGCCAGTGTTTTTGTAAAACCTTTAAGGTACATTTTATTTAATAATTCAAACCATAGCTTATCAAGAGAGTCTTTAGTATATTCTTTATTAATAGGTTTTTGGTCACTACTTTTAAAGACAGGGTTTGAAAGTTGTTGCTTTAATTCAGAAAAGTTTTTTTTAGTAGTATTTGTAGTTGTTTCTGAATAGTCAAAGCTAGAATTATTTAAGTTTTTTTTTTGAAACGCTATTAATCTAAGTATAGCCATGGTTACACCAGTTTCAAAGCTAGGCGCTAGAGAAATATCTTTTTTTGCAGAAATTGTTAGTTGATATAAAAAATGAGCTTGCTCAGTAGATATTTTATTAAGTACTCTATTAATTATATCTGTACTAATATTATTGGTTGCATCAAGGCTTTTCGTTAGACTATATACACAGCAACTAAACCAGATTTCAGCTATTTTATCTAGTATAGTTTCAGCATTATTTTCAGAAAGAGAAAGGTTTTTAATAGCAGGTAATATAGCATTTGGACTGTCGTCTATGATAGCGTTTATTATATTATATATTTCTTCATTATCGACAATACCAAGCATTTGCTTTACTTTGAATTGTTCTATCTTACCGTTACAAAAGCTAATTGCTTGATCAAGTAGACTTAAAGCATCTCTAAGGCTGCCTTTAGCATGGTACGCTATGTAGTCTAAAGATCGCTCATCTGAGCAGATATTTTCTTTAGATAAAACCTCTTTAAGCTGGGATTTGATATCTAGCTGAGATATGTGTTTAAGATGTAATTGTATACATCTAGAAAGTATGGTTACTGGTATCTTGTGATAATCAGTTGTTGCTAAGATAAATTTTACATATTCAGGAGGCTCTTCGAGAGTTTTTAATAGAGCGTTAAAACTTTGTTTAGACAACATATGGACCTCATCGATTAAATATACTTTGTATCTACCTTGTGAAGGTATATACTGAATATTATCTAGAATCTCTTTTGTTTCCTCTACCCCAGTGCGTGAGGCAGCGTCAATTTCGATTAAATCGATAAAGCTGTTATTATTTATCGCTAAACAGTTTTCACAATCATTACATGGTTCAGCTGTTACACCTGTTTTGCAGTTTAGGCATTTGGCAAGTAGCCTACCAAGAGTAGTCTTACCAACTCCCCTGGTGCCTGTAAATAGGTAGGCATGATGCACTTTTTGAGTTTTAAGAGCATGTATTAAGCTATTAAGAGCATGCTGTTGTCCAGCTACTTCTGAAAAAGATTTGGGCCTATATTTGCGTGCTAGTGCTTGATATGACATTTATATAATTTAGTAAGAAAGTTCTAATAAAATGATATCAAAATCCAAGCAAAAGAATAAGGCCTTAAAGTATCAAATTAATAACTTTAAGTGTATTAAATAAGATAAACATATCTAAATTTTTCTACAAAATTTACGCTATGCAGCAAAGCTTAGTAAGCTTGTTTTAATGATTATTTTGTTATAGGTATTAATAGTCGAAGTAATCATCTTTACTTTTTCTCATGATAGGGGCGCAGTCACTTTTAAATGTTGCACTTATTGGTTTATTAAAAATAGCAAAATCATCTTTTGGCTTCCCATATTGATACCTATAGCTATAGTCTGCATTTCTAGGGTTTTGTTTATTTTGGCTATTAACGTATTCTGGAAATGATAGAGGTCTAGTAGTACTATTTACACCTGGTTTAATTGGTTGAACTTGTGGTGAGTATAGCTGAGCTAATCTAGGGTTTTTATTTAGAAACTCAACGAGTTGCTCATTAGAGAAACTAATAAACGTAAGTGTTGATCCAAATCTACTATATTCGTTATCTTTTCCTTTTTTGAATCTGTTAGTATCTATTGTAGGCATGCGTTGAAGATCATCGTGTTCGTCATAAAGATTGAAACCTTTTCCAGTTTGAGCATCTATGAACCAAGTGCGGCATCCATCGTAAAATGCTGCGTACCAGTGAGTTCCTTCCGCGATGGAAACAATCACACAATTAGTTTCATATTTTATACAATGTAAATATACAGCATAGTCTGCTTGTAGTCGATGATACCCCAGAATTTTACGATAACCTTCTCCTTGGTCCATTTTATATTTATTAATAGGCCCATCTTTTTCTAGCTGTAATTGTGATGTAGCGCCACTGTAAAGACCATTATATATAAATGTGCTAATTGGCATAAATTCATTATCATTATCCATAAATGATCTATTTAGTTTAAATCCTGATAAAAACATGTATACATTGAAAGCACAATTGGAGCAATGACCGTCATAAGCCTTATTAGCCCATCCGTATAGTGGATTTATGGTTTTTAAAAATAGATTAGCTAAAGATCTATCTTGGTCTACATTGTTGGGGCTTTCCAAACGAATAGAATTTAATATAAATTGGAATTTGCTGTGATAGAGCATAAATTTCTTTCTCCAGAAGCCTTGTGTTCTATAAGAAAGTATATAAACGCGAAAGGCATATGGGTTTTTGATAACAGTAATAAAATCAGAAACACATCTAGAAATCTCTTCCAACTAATTTCAAAAAAGAGGTTAATTAATAAGCAAATGCACTATAATACTAGCAAAATATCCTACTGCAATGACCCATGTCCATTTAAGATGACCAATAAAGGTATATTTGCCTTTTGATTTGCCCATAACAGCTACACCAGCAGCTGAGCCTATTGATAATAAACTACCTCCAACTCCAGCTGTAAGAGTAACTAGTAACCATTGGGTATGCTCCATAGTTGGGTGCATGCTTAATACCGCAAACATAACAGGTATATTATCAACAATAGCAGAAAGTATCCCAATTATTGTATTTGCTTGAGTATGTGCTGAGAATAAGTTTGGAGCGATCGATTGCATGTCTTTGTATATATACTGAGAGGCAACACCTAAGTATCCAAGTGCAGCTAAACCTTGTACAGAAATTAGTATTCCATAGAAAAAAAGTAAAGTGTCCCATTCAGCTTCTTTTATTTTGTCGAAAATATCAAAAGCTTGAGGAGGCATTTTGTGACCTTGTCTAATTTCTCTATTTATTTTCAACCCATAGAAATAGTTATATATCATGACGTATCCAAGTCCGGTCATCATACCAAGAGATGGAGGTAAGTGTAAAACATGCTCAAAAGAAACAGCTGTTATAATCGTTAAAATGAATAATATGATAACTGGTACAGCGCCTCTTTTTAGTTGTACTTTCTCTTCTATAATAGATTTAACCTGCATCTTTGGTAAAAAGAAACTCATAATAACAGCAGGAATTAAAAAGTTAACTAATGAAGGAATAAAAATAGCAAAAAATCCATTGAAACTAACAGCACCAGTTTGCCACACCATAAGTGTAGTGATATCTCCAAAAGGTGAGAATGCACCACCGGCATTAGCTGCTACTACAATATTAACACAGGCCATAGTTATAAATTTTTTATTGTCCTTACCTATAGAGATTACTACGGTACTCATTACTAAAGCTGTGGTTAAGTTATCAGCCACTGCAGATAAAAAGAATGCAATTATTCCTGTAAGCCAAAATATTGCTAAATATCCAAAACCTGACCTTAGAAGAGTGCTTTTGAGTTTCTCAAATATATTTCTATCTTCCATTAAGTTTATATAAGCCATAGCAACCAACAAGAACAAAAGCAGTTCACCATATTCAGTCATTATATGGTCAAAATTACTTTGAACGATATTGTTAGCTCCAAAAGATTCGCCTACAATAGCAACAAGTATCCAGATAACACCAGCTGCAAGTATAACTGGCTTGGATTTATTAAGCTTTGTATAGTCTTCTGTCATTACGAATAAATAAGCTAAAACAAAAACCACAATAGCGGCTATAGCTAGTGGTTGGTTTATAGCATTTACGCTAATGGCTTCTAAAGATGATCCATCACTTGCAAAACTAAGTAAGGGCAGAAGAAGGGTTACTATTATTAGGTTGAATTTTTTTAACATTTTAAATTAATGTTTACTATGTTTTGAAGCTATTATAACATTAATAAAAAGTGATTAGCTAGTTTAAGTACCTTCTAAACTAAAGTTATTCTGGTATAATCCGTTACTTGATAAATGAAAAAAAAGGGGCTCTACTATGTGGAACTATTCTCCGCTTAAAACTATTCTTATTTTAGGACCCATGGTCTTTGCTTTTGCATTAGCTATGGATGTTTACATGCCTGTTCTACCTGCTATGAAAGAGTCTCTACAAACAACTCAGTCAATGGTACAAATAACATTGTCGTTATTTTTAGTAGTAACAGGAGTGGGTCAGCTTTTTCTTGGACCGTTATCGGATCAGTTTGGTAGATTTAGAATTATACTACTATCATCATTGTTATTTCTGTTAGGTTCAGCTTTATGTGCACTATCAGATACTATAGGCCTATTAATTTTTTCAAGGGTCGTTCAAGCTTTAGGGTGTTGTGGTTTATCTGTAGTCGCTTTCGCTATAGTAAGAGATGCTTTTTCTGGTAAAACTAGCTCAATGATATATAGTTTTATAAATGCGATAATATCCATTTCACCTATTGTAGGCCCTCTTATTGGTGTCGAGTTAGCTATATATTTTGAGTGGCAAGCAGCATTTGTTTTACTGACGTTTTTAGCATTTTTAACTTTTTTAATAATAGTTTTTTTTGTTAAGGAGAGCTTGCCAATAGAAAGACGTAAAAAAATGTCTTTAAATGTTTTTGCAAGATATTTGCAGGTTTCAAAATCATTGCAATTTTGGGCTTATTCTCTGACAGCAGTCTCAGGTATGTCAGCATTTTTTGTATTATTTTCAATGACACCATATATCATTACTTATTTAGGGTACCCTTTATCTAAGATATATGTGATGTTTGGTTTAGCTGGTGTTGCTTATCTTGTAGGTTCATTATTTGCTGGTGTTGTGGTAAATAAAATAGGAGTTTATAAAACAGCTATTTTAGGAGTCAGTTGTGTATTTACAGCTGGCGTCTTATCTTTGGCAATATATCTTATTTATGGTTTATCTTTATGGGGTTTTTTTGTTCCTTGTTTCTTTGCTACTTTTGGCTCAGCTTTTACCTCAGGAACGGGAGCTAGTGGTAGTTTAGAGCCATTTTATGAAATTGTAGGAGTAGCAGCTGCGTTGTTTGGTACTATGGAGTTTGCTATTAGTGGATTGATAGGAAGTGTTGCGATGATATTTCCAGCAACTAGTTCTCTTCCTATTGCTATAACCATGATTATTACATCTGTTATTACAATAGTACTACTAACTTGCATCCATAAGAAAAGGTCTATATTATGAGAAAAATTAAATGTTTATCTATATACTTCTTATTATTTATTTATGCGTGTTTAGAATGTTATAGTTATGCTTTAGATGTAGAAAAAGATGCACAAAGTATCTTTGTGGATAATAAAAAAGAAGAAATAATTTTAACGTTTTACTCATTATCGGATAAGAGTCTTAGTTTTATTAAGTTAATTTACCAAGGTAAAGAATATACCTTACCTCAAGTAGTGTCGGCCGATGGTGCTAGGTTTGATGACGGCAGAGATATAGCTATTTGGTTAAAAGGGGATCGTCTATATTTGGATAAAAATAACCAGACCTTCCAAAGAAAAGAGTTTTTCTTGGATACGAGTAAGTAGAATTATATTGGGTATACAAATTTCTTTGATTTAAATAGAATCATAAATAAAGGGATGGACGTTTTAAAAAGGGACTTTCCAAATAAATGTGTAAATTCTTAATTAACCTGCTAGATTATTTCTAGCGAAATATTAAGGATAGAAACAATGTCTAAGAATAAGAAGTCAGAAGATATTTACACAGCTATTGCAGATCAAATAATAGATTCAGGTGTTGATATTAATCAAATGTTTGAGAAAGATGGTTTGCTAAAGCAACTAACAAAACGATTATTAGAAAAAGCACTAGATGCAGAAATGAATAGTCATCTTGGTTATTCAAAACACCAAAGGACTAATTCATCAAATGCTAGGAATGGCTATAGTAACAAGACATTAGCTACAGACACAGGTAATTTGGAAATATCAGTTCCACGAGATAGAGATAGTGACTTTGAACCTCAAATAGTTCCCAAAAGAGTCACCAAGATAAACGGCTTAGACCAAAAAATTATATCTTTGTATGCTAAAGGTATGAGTACTACAGATATCCAACAACAGTTATTTGAGTTATATGATACAAAGATAAGTACAAGCTTTATAAGTGATGTTACAGAAGCTATTATTGATGATGTTAAAGCATGGCAAAATAGACCTTTAGAGTCAGTTTATCCAATAGTGTTTTTTGACTGTATAGTCGTTAAAGTTAGAGAAGACAAGCATATTATTAATAAAGCTGTGTATGTGGCTCTTGGCATATCGTTAACTGGTCATAAGGATGTATTAGGTCTTTGGATCAGTCAAAATGAAGGTGCTAAATATTGGCTTAGTGTTTTTACTGAATTAAAGAATAGAGGCTTACAGGATATATTTATAGCATGTACTGATAATTTAAAAGGCATGTCTGATGCTATACAAGCTATATACCCTGAGACAAAGCATCAGCTTTGTATCGTTCATCAAATTCGTAATAGTCTTAAGTATGTGCCATATAAAGACAAGAAAGAGGTAGCTAGAGAGTTAAAGAAAATATATGATGCTGATACCATTGCAATAGCTCAATCTGAGCTTGATAACTTTGCAAATAAATATGATACTAAATATCCTTTAATTTCAAAGTCATGGATAAATAATTGGGATAATTTAACTGTATTCTTGCAATATCCTCCAAAAATTCGTAAAGTTATTTACACTACTAATGCGATTGAATCGCTTAATAGCCAGTTTAGGAAAGTCATTAAGAATAAAAAGCTATTTCCTAAAGATGACTCTGTTTTCAAATCTTTGTACTTGGCTATAGATTATTTGACTAAAAAATGGTCTATGCCTGTTAAATATTGGAATGAGGCTATGCCTTATTTCGCTATCGAGTTTGAGCATAGAATTCAGAGATTCATGTAAGTGAATTTACACAGTTAAGTGGAAAGGCTCTTTTAAAAGTTTTTGTTGTTCTTATACTCCAAGAAGTCCATATCAAAGAATAGCTTTTTTATTAAAATATAGCTAATTCTATGCTTATTATTTATGTTACAATTTTATAATGATGAATTTTATGAAGCTTGTAAATTTAATGCAAACAGAACTAATTTACATTAAAAATAATGGGGATGATTTTACCCTAATTGGTGAACTTCCTGGCTCTAAAGATGTGTTTTACAGTTATACATTATCTGTAAATGAGATAGGTAAGTTAGAAATTGTAAAATCTGAGAAATATATTTTCTTTTTAGATTTATCTGATCTAGATTTGGATACAATTCATAAATTTGTTTTTAAATTTAAAAACATGTGTTTATCAAACATAAACTTTTGTATTATTTATGAAGTTGGTGTTGGTGAATTAGGTAAGATAAAAGAAAAATATGACCTAATAGATAAACTACAAAATTTAATTCCTGAATTGGATATTTATATGACATTAAGGTTTTCATTTAAGAAAACTTCTTCTTATGTATCACCAGAGCTGTTATGTTTATGGAATAAAGCTTTTAAATTTGTAAAAGATGGTAATCTAGAAATAAATAGTCCGTCTAATTCTCTTAAGTCAAGTGATAGGGGAAATAAATTTAATAAGCCATTAGATATTTCTAGTGTAGAGTCTATTGGTAGCTTTGAAGTTTCGAACTTTGAAGTTTCAGCATCAGAAGTTTATTCCTTGTCCAGTTATCCTTTTTTCTCGTCATCTGATTTTAGTAGTAAAAAAACACCATTTAAGTCAGATAAAACTTCTTTAATTAAATCTATTAATTGGAGCCTTAAGAAATATGTACATGCTTCGCCAGCTGCTCGCGCTTATGTGAGATATATGACTAAGATGTATGAAAGGAGCCTTCGATAATAAAGTTCAATCGAATGTACTGCTAACTGTAGTCATAGTCGATTTAGAAATTTATTATCAAAGCAAGACTGATTATAATTATAACGAGCGATACATATGTTCTAAGAGTAGGCGTTAGCTAGGGTATTTGTTTTATTATAGAGATAAATTTTAACCTGTTCTTTATATAGGTCGTGAAAGTCGTTATTAATAGCAGTATTACCCTTTATGTTTTTAAATATTGCTTTTAAATCAGAAAACTCTAGTAAATCATTATACTCATTTATAGTATTTGGACCGATCATTTTTTTTATTTCTGGGAAAGTGTTTTTGTTAAAAGAATCCAATATATATTTAGCACTCTTAGTTTGTTTCAAGGAGGTCTTCTTTGATATTATACTTATATTGTTTGTCTCTCCTCTAGGTATTAATGCAATAGCAATAGTGAGTTTTAGTATATAAATTAAACCCGGGGTACCTATATCTAAACCTTTTTCTAGCTTGGTGTTGCAAAAATCTATAATCTTTTGAAAAGCTATATTCTTCCGGTCTGACCTGCCTATGAATGAATAGGCATTAGAAGTAGCATCCTTGGTATTCTTGATGAGAAAGTATATCTGTCTCATTACTTCTATGTTGTTTTTGCGATGATTGCGGAATCTTCTTTGAATGAGGCTTATTTTACCCTCTGTATTTGCTAAATTTTGGAGCCAAGGGTCGTTGTGTTTTCTTTTTACAAACAGCACATCAGGAACTTTCCTCTTGCCTCCAAAGTTGGTTTCAAGACTACTTACACGGTTAGCATATAATAGTTGTGAAGATCTTCCACCATCTAAATTTATTGCTTGGCTAGATCCTAGGGCTTTCATTAAAATAGCACATTCTGCCAGATTTAAACCTTTAATTTGACCGGCTCTTCCAAGGATGGTGACAAAGAAGTAGTAATGATCGTTAAATCCAAAACATGATCTAGGGTTGGGTTGGTCAGCATGATGTAAGAATCCAGGAGCATTTTTTCTACTTGGGTCGTCCCATCTAAAAATAGGTAAATTCATAGTTGCCTGTGTAAAAACAATGTTATCATCTTTTATTAAAATGGGCGCGCTTGTTAAGTAGCTATCAAATTGACTAAGAAAATTATCAGGATCTAGTATGGATTTATATTCAAATATATCATACCCATTATTTGAAGCAGTTATTAAACCATAGTAGTTTGTATATTTTTTATTTACATTGTGGCAGTAGGTGGGACTTGGGTTTACGAAATTAATATGTGGAGCATTTGATTTGGTGTATCCAATAGGTTGGTTTTGCCCGTAATTGGGCAAGCCATCGTTATTAATTGCGGGACTGTCAAAAAAACCTCCATTTATTAATATAACACTTTTTCTACCGTTCTGACTTTGTTGTTCTTCATTTATAAATGCGGCCGTATTAAAGTCATAATTAGCATCTTTAGATGTTCCTACATGACAGGTAATCTCATTCTTTTTGGTTCTAATAGCGGTAAAGCAAACATCCATATTTTTCTGGCTTCCCAGTTGAGAGGCTGATATGTTTATTTGTAACTCTTCAATACCTTGCGATTTAAATCTCCACTTACCCTTAAAATAATCCTTCATTATATTTAGTTCCATAATTATCCTATGTTTTTATCATTTACTTTTGTTTATTCTACTATTTTTGATAAGGATACGACTTTTTATTGATACCTTCTATCAAATTTTGATAGAATTTATATTAAATTATAACACAACGTTATATGCAATTGTGATCTATGGCTAATTATAAATAAACCTTAGTGAGATGTGGTTTGATAAAGTTGTAGAGATTTAGAAAATTAACGATTTAACATTTAATTGCAAAGGCTCGTTAGAAACATATAACTTTAGTTTGCAACAGTCTCATGCATAGTTAAATAGAAGTTCTGATTATAAATTTTTAATCATTAGGGCAAATTTCATATCTTCGGGTGATACATTACCAAATTTTATTTTAGCCTGATAACCACTACCTTTTGCTTCTTCCATGTGGTTACCATCTTTATCAAGCATGTTATCTAATACCATTTGTCTGCTTCCTGATGGTAGCATTAGCTCAATACTATCACCTATTTGAATTTTGTTACGGACATTAATATCGGCATAACCAGTATGCTCATCAAAATGTGTAATTTCACCAACGAATTGTTGAGTAGAACTGCGAGAGTCTGAATTATCATATTTCTGGTATTCATCATGTACATGACGACGATAGAAACCTTCTGTATACCCTCGATGTGCTAACCCTTCTAGTTTGTCCATTAAAGTCATATCAAAAGGTTTTCCTGCTAGAGCGTCTTTGATAGCTTGATCATATAACTGAGCAGTTCTAGCAGCATAAAAGAAAGATTTAGTTCGACCTTCTATTTTAAAACAATCAACCCCGATTTTTGTTAGGTATTCTACATGCTGAATAGCTCGTAAGTCTTTTGAGTTCATTATATACGTGCCATGTTCATCTTCAAACATGGGATTAAATTGTCCAGGTTCTTTATCATTTTCTATTAAAACAATTTTTTCTGATGGTTGCCCAATTCCTAGGGTTGAGTTGATTGTTGTGGGTACAATATCCCCCCACTCATTTTGCTTAGCTTCAGCAACCTTATAATTATTTCTACAAGCGTTATTACAAACTCCTTGGTTAGGGTCTCTATGGCTGTAGTAGCCCGATAGTAGACATCTGCCAGAGTATGCCATACAAAGTGATCCATGCACGAAAGTTTCTATTTCCATACCTGGACAGTTTTCTTTGATTTCAGCAATTTCTTTTAATGATAATTCTCTAGAAAGTACAACTCTCTTTATACCAAATTTCTGCCAGAATCTTACAGTTTCATAATTTACGGCATTTGCTTGTACTGATAGATGTATTTCTTGGTCAGGAAAATGTTCTCTAATTAGCATAATCATGCCTGGATCAGACATTATCATAGCATCAGGTTTGAGTGCTATGACAGGAGTTATATCTTTTATATATGTTTTAATTTTTGAGTTATGAGGAGCTATATTGTTTGCTAGCATGATTTTCTTACCTAGAGCATGCGCTTCATTTATAGCTGTTTCAAGAATCTCCAATTTTGAAAATTCATTATTACGAGCTCTTAAACTATATCTTGGTTGTCCGATATAAACAGCATCTGCTCCATATGCAAAAGCATAACGCATTGCTTTAAGTGTCCCAGCAGGGGAAAGTAATTCTGGTCTTTTCATATGATACCTTATTAATTAAAGAGTGGTCTTTAAAGAAGATCTAAGTAACATCTTAGATTTTTATTTTATTGTTTATTTTGTTGATGTGAATTTTAACTTTTTTTGGGCTATTTTCCAATTCTAAAATTTTAGTATAGTTTTCTTTAGTAGGCTATTGTGATATTATCTCAAGATTAAACTAGTTAAAAATTTATTTATTAAACTATAGGGTCTTATAATGAACTTTGAATTTGCTAGAGAAAATATGATCAAACAGCAAGTTTTGCCTGAGGGGATCCCTATTGGCGCTCTTGTTGATGCTATGGCAAATATTTCTCGTGAGAAATTTCTACCACAAGAATACCAAAGTTTAGCATATTGTGATACTGGTTTTGTAATTAATGGTAGAGAAGTAAGAAGCCTTATGCTAACAGCAAAGCTGATAAATGCTCTTGATGTTGAGCATGGTGATAATGTTTTGCAGCTTGGGTTAGACTGTGGCTATACAACGGCTATTTTAGCGAAAATTAGTCAGCATGTAGATGTTTTAGACTATGATGAGAAGGTGATGGGCTCTGTTAAAAGGTGTCTTGTAACTCAACACATCCAAAATATTGATTTTAATACGTTAGAGCAACTACAATCTATTATTGATAGTCAAAAAAAGTATAGTTGTATATATAGTTTGAATCCAGTAAAAGCAGATGAGATTGATGAGTCACTATTGGGTTTGCTAAAAATATCAGGAAGGTTCGTGTTTGTAGTCCGAGAGGATGTCTGTGATAAAGCCTATTTGGCAATTAGGGTGGATAATGAAGTATATGAGAAAAGCTTTCTTTTCGATATATATAATAAATAAGAGTTAATATGCAAAAGAGTTTATTATGTTTAGCATGTTTTTTTAGTGCTAATTTGATTTTTGCAGCAGATATAATGTCAGAAGATGCTGAGTCGAAATATAATTCTGCTGGTAGACCTATAGGTACGGATATTTTTGAAAACCCATATAGTGTCGCTAAACAGTATGCTAAAGCTGATCAAATTAAGCAAGATAATCGATTTTATGATCTTAAAAAAGCTGATGAAGTTGCTATGGTTAGTTCTACTAAGGAACAATTTTATAGTTTAATAGATATTTATAATTTAGCAGCTGAACATAATGCTGAGTACCTAGCAGCTAGATCAACTTTTGCTTCTAATATAGAGACAGTCCCTAAAGCTCTTGGTGGGTTACTCCCAAAGATAGACTTTCAATATAACCTCAGAAGAGATATTTATGATGAGTTTGGAGGCCAAGTTGGAGACACTGCAAACAATTTCAACTTCAGTGGTGAGCAGGTGCTTTTTGATTGGAGTAAATGGAAAACTTTCACACAAGCTACTTACTTACAAAAATCATACGCTATGATTTATGCAAAAGCAGAACAAACTCTTATTATAAATACTGTAACGGCATATTTTGAACTTTTAAGAGCCGAACAAGCACTACAGTTTCAGCTTGCAAATGAGGCATGGAACAAAAAATTATATAAAACACAGGAGTATCAATATAAAGCAGGTGCAGTTTCGTACGCGGATTTAAAAACTACAGATGCTCAATACCGCCAAGCAATAGCTGATAGAGTAGACGCTCAAAAAAGTTTAATAGCAGCAAAAGCCACAATGGCAAAACTTATAGGTAGTAGAATAAGCTCTATTTTATATATTTCTAAGTCAACAGAATTTGAGCCTCCTACGCCAAATGATATTAATTACTGGTTAAAGACAGCTGAGCAGTATAATTTGGATATTGCACAAAAAGAATTTGAATACCAAGCCGCACAAGAGGGTGTAGGTATACAGTGGGGTAACTTTTTTCCAAAAGCTAATTTGACTGGTGGAATCCGTATGTCCAGAAATAACCTTTCAGGTAATCCTCAACAAATAGCTCTTATCCCCACAAAATATGATGTAGCAAACATTTCAGGTAACGTTAATTGGAATCTTCTAAAAGGTGGATCTGACTTTGCCCAGCTTAAGCAGGCAAGTTATGATAATCAGGCGGCTAATTATGCTTTACTTCAAACTAAACGAGAAGTTTACGCTGGTACTGTTGAAGCTTTTCAGACTGTGGTTTTGGATTCAGTTAGGATAGAAGCTTTTAAAAAGTCTGTCTACTCTGGTTTAGCTTCTGTTAAAGCTATTTTAGAAGGCTTTGAGGCAGGTACACAAACTATAGTTGACTTATTAAACCGCCAGACGATACTTGTACAAGCGCAGCTTTCATTTGCTGATTCTATATTTAATTACGTTGAGCATTACGCCCAATTAAAGCAATTGCAAGGTAGTTTGACATATAAAGATGTGGAGTATATAAATTCACTATTAGGTAAGACTAACATTATTTCACAAATCGCTATTGAGTAAATCTTATCGTATATGCAAAATATCTACGTTTTTATCTTAACGATTAAAGATTTTATAGCTACAGATGTAGCTGAACTTTTAAAGAATAGATTTAGCATTGAAGTTAGTTCTAATCAGAAATTATTTTCTAATTTCCTTAGGTATTGGGTTTTTGGCGAATTTTTTGATATTAGTAACCCCGTTTTTTACGTAGATAATAATAACAAGCCTTTTTTAGAAAATTCTGAAAGTTTAAAGTTTAGTATTAGCCACACTTTAGAAACAGTAGTTATTGCAGTAGCAAGTAATGATATAGGAATAGATGTTGAAAATATAAAAAGAAAAAGAAAATTTCTTAATGTGGCGGAGCGGTATTTTAGTCAAGGTGAATTACAAATATTAAGAAAAAGTAGTAACCTAGATAAAGATTTTTACACCCTTTGGACTTTAAAAGAAGCTCAAGTTAAAAGAAATGGGCTAGGAATAGCTTATGGCTTTGCTGAGGCTAAATTTAGCAGAAATAATAAAAATTGGTGTAGTAATAACTATCCTAATGATTTTTTCTCATTTGAAAAGAATGAGAATATTTTTTCAGTTTGCAGTAAAGATGTAGTAAATAAGGATATAAGCATTTTTAAAATTATGAAAGATTTTAGTTTTCAAGAGTTCACGGTAGCGCGGTTTTAGATTAAGCTAATTAGGATTTTAAAGTTAGCTAGGGTATAGTTACTAGCTTAAAAATAGATTTTTATTGATACAAATATTGGTATAATGATCCAGTTGGTAATTCTTTAGAGAACAGAGAAATCTTATGTGTGGAATAATAGGGGTTGCTGGTCCTAGTCAGGTTAGTTATTTATTGTTTGATGGTTTAAGCCTTTTGCAACATAGGGGTCAAGATGCTGCTGGCATTGCAACTATGGACAAAGGGCGTTTTTTTATTCGTAAAAATACAGGATTGGTAAATGAAGTTTTTACTGATGAGAAGCTAGAGAAGTCTAGAGGTAAAATCGGTATAGGTCATGTAAGGTATCCAACAGCTGGAAGTTTAGGAGCAGCAGATAGTCAACCTTTTTATGTTAATAATCCTCATGGAATAGTCTTTGCTCATAATGGTAACTTAACTAATGTTAGAGAGCTTGCTACAGTATTGCACGATATAGAAAGACGTCATCTTAATACGACTTCAGACTCAGAGCTTTTATTAAACTTTTTTGCTTGTGGTATGAATAAGTCGCGGGGTTGTCCAACACCTCAAGCCGTTTTTAAAGCAGTTGAATTTGTTTTTAAGCACGCAAAAGGCGGTTATGCTTGTACAGCTATGATAGCTGATTTTGGTTTAATAGCATTTAGAGATCCTTTTGGTATTCGTCCTTTAGTGTTTGGTGTTAAAGAGTATGAGAATGGTGAAAAAGCATATATGGTGGCTAGTGAGAGTGTTTCGCTAGATATTTCTGGTTTTAGAGTTTTACGTGACGTTGAGCCTGGTGAGGTTATTGTTATAACAGAAGATAGAAAGGTTCATTCAAAAGTCTGCGCTAAAAAACCTGTTTTAGCACCTTGTTTATTTGAGTATGTATATTTTGCTCGACCAGATAGTATCATGAATGGAGTCAGTGTCTATCAAGCAAGAGTAGACGCTGGAAAAATGTTAAGTAAAAGAATTTTAGAAGCTTGGAAAGGTAGTGATATAGATATTGTAATCCCCGTTCCAGAAACAGGTCGTGCTTCTGCTCAAGAAATAGCCACAGCATTGGGCGTTGAATATAGAGAAGGATTTGTTAAAAACAGATACGTTGGCAGAACTTTTATAATGCCAGAATCAGCTGATAGAAAAAACTATGTCAGAAGAAAATTAAACCCAATCCCTGCAGAATTCAAAGACAAAAATGTTTTGCTTGTAGATGATTCTATAGTCCGTGGTACAACGTCTAAGCGTATTATAGAGATGATTAGAGATCTGGGAGCAAAGTCTGTTTATTTGGCTTCTGTGTCACCTGCTGTATGTTACCCAAATGTTTATGGTATAGACATGCCCACCAAATCAGAGCTAATTGCTCATGGTAGATCTTTAGAGGAAATTCGTCAATGGATAGGGGTAGATGGGCTTATATACCTACCTTTATCAGATTTAAAAGATGTAATTCAAAAACAAAATCCAAGTATAGTTGAGTTTGAAGATAGTGTTTTTTCTGGACACTACATTACCGGTGATGTGAATGAAAGTTATTTAGATAAGCTTGAAAGTGAAAGAATTGCTTTAAAAAGAGAAGCACAAAAATATAGAGGATTTGACTAGACGGACCTGTTACAAATGGTCTCTAGAGGTATAAATAAAAATTACTAAATAGATGTATGTGTTAAAGACACATTAAGAATATCAACAAGTTTAAATCAGTAGTTTAAAGAATGACAATAGAGTGAAGTGTCAAAGTATAAAAAGGTATCAAGTATGATTAAGATTTTCGAAGGTTTAAGTGCATTATCCCAATTTAGAAAAGACAAACTTTTGGCAGAAGCTAAGACTATTTCAAAAAGTATAGAATCACTAGAAGCTAAATTTTTACATGTTTTGGAGCTAGAAAGCCAGCTAAGTCAAGCTCAAGAGGGGATTATTAGATCACTATTAGATTATAATAAAGAGTATGGTGCTTCAAAAACTTGTGGTACAACATTTATAGTGGCACCAAGAAGTGGAACAATTTCTCCGTGGTCATCTAAAGCTACAGATATAATACATAATACTGGGATTATGGTTGTAAAAAGAGTTGAGAGAGCAATACTCTATGGTATAGAGGGTGATATTTCCGTACAAGAGTTAAAAGATATTCAAAACCTTTTACATGATCGCATGGTTGAAGAGGTTTTTGCTGATGAGTCTAGTTTGGAGCATCTTTTTAAAAGAGCTGAGCCTAAGCCAATAGAGTTTATTAATGTTTTAGAAAAAGGCGAACAAGCAATTAAGGATGCTGATAAAAAGCTTGGTCTAGCATTAAGCGAGCAAGAAATAAGTTATTTAGCTTCAGAATATATCAAACTAAATAGAAACCCTACAGATACGGAACTTTATATGTTTGCACAAGCTAACTCAGAGCATTGCAGGCATAAAATCTTCAATGCTAATTGGACTATAGATGGCCAAGAGCAAGATAAATCATTATTTAAAATGATTAAAAATACCACACAAAATGCATCTGAAGGAGTGCTATCAGCTTATAAAGATAACGCAGCTGTTATAGAGGGTGCAACGGCTCAGAGATTTTATACAAACACAGAGACAGGTGTATATAGCTTTAAGCAAGAAGAAGTAGATATCCTGATGAAAGTAGAAACTCATAATCATCCTACAGCTATTGCACCATTTAGTGGTTCGGCAACCGGTGTTGGTGGTGAGATACGTGATGAAGGCGCAACTGGTCTTGGAGCAAAACCAAAAGCAGGTTTAACGGGTTTTTGCGTTTCAAACCTTAATATAGCTAATTTTGAGCAGCCTTGGGAAACTACTAAATACGGTAAGCCAGACCATATAGTTACACCTTTGCAAATTATGTTAGAAGCACCCGTTGGAGGTGCTCATTATTCAAATGAATTTGGTCGACCAAATTTGTGTGGTTATTTTCGTACTTATGAGCAGTTAGCAAATACTTCAAGTGGTAAAGAGATGTTTGGTTACCATAAGCCAATTATGATTGCTGGTGGTATGGGCAATATTAAAAGAATGCATGTTGAGAAAGGTGATATCAAACTAGGAGCTAAGCTAATCTGTTTAGGTGGTCCAGCTATGCGTATTGGTTTAGGTGGAGGAGCTGCCTCTTCCGTGGTATCCTCTGGTGCTAATTCTGAGTTAGATTTTGCTTCTGTTCAACGTGATAATGCTGAAATGGAACGTCGTTGCCAAGAGGTGATTGATAAGTGTTGGCAGATGGGTGAAAAAAACCCTATCACGTTTATCCATGATGTTGGAGCTGGTGGTATATCAAATGCTTTCCCGGAACTTGTAAAAGATGGTAATGTTGGTGGCCACTTTGAGCTGAGAAGAGTTTTAGTGGGTGAAGAAGGATTGTCACCCTTAGAAATTTGGTCAAATGAATCTCAAGAAAGATATGTATTATCAGTAGATCCACAAAACTTGGAATTTTTTGAAAAATTATGTAAGCGTGAGAGGTGTCCATTTGCTGTTGTTGGTGAGGCAATCAGTGAAAAACATATTACGTTAAATGATGAGTATTTTAATAATAAGCCTGTTGATTTACCAATGGGGCTATTATTTGGTAATACACCACAAATGCATATTGATGTTAAAACTGTAAAAGTTGAGCAAGATGCTTTTGATATAAGTGCTATCAAGCTTGATGATGCGATTGAGCGAGTGCTAAAAGTACCAGCTGTAGCTTCTAAATCTTTTCTTATCACTATAGGTGATAGGAGTATTACAGGTATGGTTGCACGTGATCAGATGGTTGGTCCATGGCAGGTACCGGTTGCAGATTGTGCAGTTACTACAGCAACTGTAGATAGTCAAACAGGTGAGGCTATGGCAATGGGTGAGAGAACTCCAGTAGCTACGATAAATGCCGCTGCTTCAGGTAGGTTAGCAATTGCCGAAGCTGTAACAAACCTGTTAGCTGCAGATATTCAAAAACTAAGTGATATTAGGTTGTCAGCAAACTGGATGGTTGCTGCAAATCAAGGCGATGAAAACCAAAAATTATATGAGACTGTCAAAGCGGTTGGTATGGAATTTGCTCCAGAGCTTGGCATTGCAATACCAGTCGGTAAAGATTCAATGTCTATGAAAACTAAATGGTCTGACAATGGCAAAGAAAAATCTGTAACATCACCATTATCATTAGTGATTTCAGGTTTTTCACCTGTAGTTAACGCAGGTAAAACTCTTACTCCGGTTTTAGCTGATGACAAAGATACTACTTTGTTACATATCGATTTATCAAATGAAGCTGGTAGGCTAGGTGCTTCATCTCTTGCACAAGCTTATAATCAGGTTGGCAATGTTGCCCCTGATGTAGAGGCAAGTAAGCTAAAGGTATTATTTGAGAATATCACTAAACTAAAAGCTGAAAATAAAGTCTTAGCATATCATGATGTTTCGGATGGTGGCGTATTTGCTACTTTAGCAGAGATGTCTTTTGCTGGACGTAAAGGCTTAGATATCAAGCTACAAACTCAAAAAACATCCGTCATTTCGGACTCCGATCCGGAATCTCAAATGGTTATGCTTGATAATTCAATACTAACTAAACTTTTTGCTGAAGAGGTTGGCGTTGTAATCCAAGTGAGAAATAGTGATGTAGCACTAGTTGAAGAGTTATTTAAAGATTCTCAAATTCATTTGTGTGCAATAGCTAAGTTAAATTCTAGTGATGAGATAAACATCTTTGCAAATGGTGAAAGAATATACTCAAATACGCGTGTAAACCTACAAAGATGGTGGGCAGAAACTTCTTACAATATCCAGTCACTTCGTGATAACAGTGAATGTGCAAAGCAGGAATTTGATAGTATTCTAAATACTGATGATAAAGGTATCCATGTCAAGGCTACTTTTGATATTGAAGAAGATATTACAGCGCAGTTTATCAATGTAGAGAAGCCAAAAGTTGCAATCCTAAGAGAGCAAGGTGTAAATGGTCATGTTGAAATGGCAGCTGCATTTACTACAGCTGGGTTTGAAGCTCATGATGTGCATATGTCAGACTTACATGCTGGGCGTGTAACTTTGGCAGATTTCAAAGTATTAGTAGCTTGTGGTGGTTTCTCGTATGGTGATGTCTTAGGAGCCGGCGGTGGTTGGGCTAAAAATATCCTCTTTACAGGAAGGTTAAGAGATGAGTTTAGTAGATTTTTTAGTAGAAATGATACTTTAGCTCTTGGCGTATGCAATGGTTGTCAAATGCTTGCACAACTTAAATCACTAATCAAAGGTGCTGAAAACTGGCCAATATTTGTTAAAAACAAATCTGAGCAGTTTGAAGCAAGAACTTCTATGGTCGAAATCCAAGAGTCTGATTCTATTTGGTTTGCTGATATGGCTGGTACAAAAGCACCGATTGCTGTAGCACATGGAGAGGGTCGCCCACTTTTTGAAAATGATTTGCAGCGACAGGCTATGTTAGCCAGTTCACAAGTAGCGCTTAAGTATGTTGATGGACAAGGTAAAGTTACAGAAATGTACCCTTATAATCCAAACGGTGCAATAGATGGCTTAACAGCTGTAACAGCCCTAGATGGTCGTGTGCTTGCGATGATGCCACATCCTGAACGTGTTTATAGAGCAATAACAAACTCATATATTCCAGCAGAGTATGATGAGTATTCTGTATGGATGAGAATGTTTAGAAATGCTAGGAAATGGGTTGGGTAGCTTGATGAGGTTTAAAAAAAGAATTAAATATGTGTCGCACTTAGGTTTAGAGTGTTGGATATCTTATCTTACTCATAATGTCAGATTAAGTCAAAGCTATTACATTTGTAATTCTTTATGGGTAAATAATACAAAAGTCGTCTATACGACAAAAGGTTGAAATAAGTTGATCTATCATTGTTGTCGAAATTTAAAGGTTTTTCGCTTATTTTAACCTAAAAATACTCTCAAACCTTTAATTTACAACTCTTTTAATTCCGAACTGAGGTTAATTAAAATATTGGACAGCTTCTATTAATAATTGATCATGTCTATCATATAGACTATATAGTGGTCGTATAGCTTTTGCGTTATATTATCTATTATGTTTTAAGGGTTCAAAGGTTTTCAGTGGTTTTACCTGAAAAATTTTCTAAACCTTATTCATATGTTTTTTTGTTATCTAAATTTGGTTTAAATATAAGGAGAGACGTGATGGCAGCTTTTGAAGAGTATATATATTTTATCATAAAAAACCAAAACAACCTTACAAAGAAAGAATCAAATAAAGCCAAAAGTATTGATTTTAAAGATCTTCAAGGAGGTGTGAATAAAAAATTTGATCCATATAGAGGTTATGTTATAACAATGAAGGACAGTGGAAGAAGTGATTATGATAAAGAAAGCTCAGTAAAAAATATCCTCAATAATAGTACTTATATTCCAAAATTCCTTGCAGAAAGAGGAATCCAAAAAGAATATTTTAACAGTTTTATTTCGTTTCAAAATGAATTAGATGAAGACGTTGGCGAGCTCTATGGACGGCAAAAAGAAGATTTTCGCAAAGTATCTTTATATGAAGATATGATAACTAAAGGATACAATGAAATAATCGAAAGACAACAGCTTTTTAGCTGCATCCATCAGCTATTATTCATACACTTTATCTTATTTATAAACGGGATAAAACATGGTGACATGCATATGAAAAATATTAAATGGATTAAGTTTAATTATGGAAATCAGGCTTTTTTTAATATCAAAGCCTTTGATTTTGGACACGCCATATTAGATTGTAAAGGGGTTTATGGAGGTCAAAGGTATGCAGATTTAGATTATCTATTTAAAAGATCTTCTCAAAAAAAAGCTTGTTTTACTACAAACAAACACAATTTGCGTATAGTAGGATTTTTTGAGGGAATATCTCGAAAATTAGACTACTCTAATGAAACCAATCAAGATAGAATGGAAAAACATTTTCCTTTACATCATCTTTTAACAAACCATAATGTAAATAACCTCAGGAGGTTTTCTAAAGAGAATGCTGTTAAATTCCTCGAAATTGAAGGAAATTTTTTGGAAAAAAACTTACGAAGGATTGGCAATAAAAATACAAATAATCAGGAAGCATGCGAAGCTGTATTAAAAGAGTTTATAAGTACATCTGAGAGAATAGTTAATCGGTTAAGATAAGACCACTAAAAATAGCATTTAGAAGTATACCAAATATCCTAGTACTAAATGAGATTATAAAGACTGTTGAATAAAAAGTTGATTTTTTGAGATTATGGGCCTGTTGAAATCTAATGTTGACAAGCCCAAATTTTGTTAGAATATGTATAGTAAAAGTTATTTGAAATCTATTTGCTTCAATCTTAAACGTCTTGTAGTACTTGACACACCACATTTATGCCTTAACTAGGGAGTAGTGTATCCAAATATCAACAATATTAATAAAACATAAGGAAAAACTTTAGAATAGTTGTTTGAGATGGCTCAGCATTAAAACATTAATCTTAAATCACCCAAATAGATCAAGATTTCAAAATATATAGATCAATTTGTCTTTGAATTGGGTCTGTAACTATAATCTATATGAAGGAGATTCATTATTTTACAAGCTGTTTAATTTTTAGACACGGCTACCGTGACTTTGAGTTAAGTTACTTTGATAGAGAGTTTAGTAATATATAGAATTTGTCACGTAATTTACTGACCCACATGTATTGTTTTTCGTTGACGAGAAAAAATGTAATCCACTTATGTTTTATGATTTTGTCCTGCTCTAGTTCTTTCATTAATACAGCAAGGTCTTTTATAGTTGATTGTTCTAACGGGCCTTTCACTATATCATTTACTTGATCATTAAACCAGATAAAGGTGGTTTTTTTCCCAAATTCTAAGGGATCATGGTTTGATAGGGCATTTAGTAATACGTAGAATCTATCACGTAATTTACTGACCCACATGTATTGTTTTTCGTTGACGAGAAAAAATGTAATCCACTTATGTTTTATGATTTTGCCCTGCTCTATTTCTTTCATTAATACAGCAAGGTCTTTTATAGTTGATTGTTCTAACGGGCCTTTCACTATATTATTTATCTGATCATTAAACCATATAAAGCATTCTTTTCTCCTGATTTCTAGAGGGTCTGGAAGTGAAACTATAGATAGTTCAGGTGCGCCTTTACTATTTATCGCAGCTAGAAGATTGTCTTTATTGACCTCAGGGATATTTTTAACCCCCTCGACATACACTTTAACTGTCTCAGCATGATCTTGATGTAAGGCTACGCACAATCCTGGTGTGCCATTACTACATTTCGCAGCTAGAAGCATTTCTTTATTAATCCCTGGTATGTTTTTAACCCCCTCGACATACACTTTAACTGTCTCAGCATGCCCTTCTTGTAAGGCCATGTACAATCCTGGTGTGCCATTACTACTTTTCGCAGCTAAAAGCATATCTTTATTAATCCCTGGTATGTTTTTAACCCCCTCAATATACACTTTAACTGTCTTGGCGTGACCGTTTTGTAAAGCCATGTACAACCCGGGATAACCCTTACTACTTTTCGCAGCTAAAAGCATTTCTTTGTTGATCATAGGTGCCATAGGTATGTCTTTAATACTTCCAATGTATGCTTTAACAGCCTCAGCATGCCCTTCAATGAGCGCTAAAGATAATAAGTTATTTACTTGTTGTTGTGGGAATATTGTATGTTTTTCATCTATGCTAAAGTAAGCTGCATTATAAGTTTGAGCTTGAACATTTTTAAATTCGCTAATATAAATAGCCTCGTCATTTACATTAGAAGGTAACTTATCATAAAGATTTGTATAAATATCTGTATATATTAGCTGATAAGAAATAGGCAAAAGTTTCACGTTATAATCATGATTAATTAGATGCACTCCTTCTTTTTTACTGCCACCTATTGTTATGATATGGCGACCATTAGATAGAGAAAAAGCTATTGGTGTATTGCTTAGAATTATTTTTCTGTATAATTGTTTAGCTACTTCTAATGTAAAAATTGTCAAATTACTAGAGTGAAGATATATATTACTACTATCATTAGCTTTGAAAAAGTCTATAGATTTCTGGTAGTTTTGGGTGCCGAAGCGATATTTGTTATCTTTGTCAAGGGATTTTGTGTCTAATCCATAATATACTTGAACTCCGTCAAACCAGCTTAAGATATCTAGTAATTGATGATCATTATAAGTTAGATAATTTCTTGTGTTTTTGTTACATCTTTTTTCTTGGGCTTTTTCTATGTCGTGCTTTAACCAATATAAAGCTATATTTTTTTGAGGGTCATCAGCAACGTTTTCATAGTTATATTCAATAATGTCATTGTCTACTCGTATTTTGAAAGAATACGGTGTTCTAATTACTAAGCCTTCGTATTTAGGGTCCTTAGCTTTGCTTATATCATCCACTTCTTTTATATATTTAATTTTAGAATAATAAGAATCAATTAGGTCTAAACGGTCTCTGTACGTTTTAAAATCATTTCTAAGGATTGCTTGTATGGCCATAAAAGCTATTCCATAGCACATTCCATTCTGGTTTATTTTGTAACCAAGCACTTTTTGTAAATCAAGAGTAGGCAGTTTCATTTGAAGCCTTAATTAAAATCTTAGTATTATTATTTTATTAAAAATTTTTAACAAAAAACATTATAGTAATTGATAATGCGTATTAAATTTTATGGCATAATTTGTTTAACATAATTAGCTATTGCTGTTTCTGAGTATCCTAATTCAAGCATAAATGTCTATGGGACATTTTTAGTTCCTTTTCATTTATTTAACCTTCACAAACCTAATAAACTACTTCTGAAACTCTCTTTCAACTATTTTAAAACTTTCAGAATACAATCTAGCTTTTATAAAAATGTTGACAATATGACTCCATTTGAGAGAATTAAAATATATTTATGTTGAATCAAGTAAATCATTGTATACAGGTACTGCGTATTTTTAGCCATATGCTTTTTGTGTCTGATGTATCGGGGTACTTATACATGTTTATCGAATAGGGTAGTGAAATGATAAAAAGATATGATGTAGCAGAGATCTCAAAAATTTGGGCAGATGAAAATAAATACGCTAAGATGCTTGAGGTTGAGTTAGCTATATTAGAAGCTTTAGAAGATAAAATGGTACCAAAAGGTACAGCTGCTGAAATTAGAGCTAAAGCAGCAATTAGACCAGAAAGAGTTGATGAGATTGAGAAGGTAACAAAGCATGATATTATCGCTTTTTGTACTTCTATAGCTGAGCAGTTTACAGCTGAAACAGGCAAATTTTTTCACTTTGGTGTTACATCATCAGATATTATTGATTCAGCTCTTAGTTTACAAATTCGTGAATCTATGGAGTATGTTACCAAGGACTTAGAAGCTCTTTGTGATTCATTACTTGCAAAAGCTCAACAGACGAAAGAAATTATCACTATGGGTAGAAGTCATGGTATGTTTGCAGAACCCATGAGTTTTGGTCAAAAATTCTTAGGTGCTTATGTGGAATTTAAACGCAGACTAAAAGATCTTAAAGAGTTTCAAAAAGATGGGCTTACCGTACAGTTCTCAGGTGCTGTTGGTAACTATTGTATTTTAACTACGGAAGATGAGAAAAAAGCTGCTGATATACTAGGCTTGCCAGTCGAGGAAGTTTCTACGCAAGTTATTCCTAGAGATAGAATTGCTAAATTAATATCAATTCATGGGCTTATAGCTTCAGCTATTGAGAGACTAGCAGTTGAGATTAGACATTTGCATAGAAGTGATGTTTTTGAAGTTTATGAAGGTTTTTCAAAAGGGCAGAAAGGTTCTTCTACTATGCCGCATAAGAAAAATCCAATCTCTACAGAAAACTTAACAGGTATGGCTAGAATGCTTAGATCACATGTATCTATTGCTTTAGAAAATTGTGTGTTATGGCATGAAAGAGACATTTCACACTCTTCAGCAGAGCGTTTTTACCTGCCTGATAATTTTGGTATTATGGTTTATGCACTACGTAGAATGAAAAGTACTATAGATAATCTTGTAGTACAAAAGGACATTATTGAAGGTAGGGTAAGAAGTACAAGCGCATATTTATCAAGCTTTTATCTTCACTTCTTGGTTGCAAATACTCCATTTATGCGTGAGGATTGCTACAAGATCGTGCAGCAAGTAGCGTTTGATCTGAAATCAGGAGAATCTTTCTCTATAAATTTACAAAAAGTTATGCAAGATGAGCATAATATTACTCTTGATATACCAGAAATGGATTTTGAAGGTATCAAAAAAACGTATCTAAAAGAAATAGAACATGTATTTGAGAGAGCTGTAAAAGCTTAATCTAAATTTCTATCTTTACTCATATTAGTTTTATACAAGTGGACTTTAAGAAAATCTAGATTATACTAACTTAGTATAAGTTTTTTATAATAAATTTTACCTTTTTATCGTGCTATATAGACAAATAAAATATGTGCTTAACATACCAAGACAAACAGTATATATCCTGATTATATATAGTTTATTGTTAGGGTTTCTTTCTCTTGCAGTTCCTATATCTGTACAAACTCTAGTAAATTTGGTTGGCGTTAGTTTGTCTGTTAGGCCTGTAATTTCATTGATAACAATTTTATTTATCTTACTTACAGCATCTTTTTTTGTAAGGATTTTTCAGTTAAAGCTAGTAGAAGACCTTCAAAGAAAGGTGTTTGTGAATACGCTACTTAGAATAATTTCTTGCATTTATAAAGTTGATTTTAACGATTTGATGAAAATAAATGTAAGAGAGAAACTAAATAGAATATTTGAGCTTAAATTCTTACAAAAATCTATAGCAGTTATTTTTATAATCTTACTGGATATTTTCCTTCAAACACTATTTTGTGTAATTATTTTGGCTTTTTATCATCCCATGTTTTTGGTTTTTGATATTTTACTTGTGTTATGTATAGTTTTAGCCATATTTTTGCCAATGAAGGCTGGTTATGAAGCTGGGCTTTCTGAGTCTACAGCAGTTTATAACGTAGTGGAATGGTTTGAGGAGAAAACAGCAGAATTTTTATCTTTTAGACAAAGGCCGATTGAAATGTCTGTCCAGAAAATTGATACGAAATTATGTGATTATTTGGATTCTAGATCAAAGTTTTTTAGTGTGATACTTAGGCAACATATATACATAGGACTGACATACATATTGATTAATATTTTGTTGTTGGGTATAGGAAGCTATCTTATTATCAATGGGCAGTTATCAATAGGCCAGCTTATAGCAGCTGAGTTATTAGTTAATATTATGCTTTTAGGACTCCTTAAATTTAGTCAGTACTTATATGATTGTTATGGATTTTTAGTTGGAGTCAGAAAGGTTTTAGATCTCTTAGAAATAGCTAAAAAAGAAGAGATACCACAAGAGCATCAAGCAGCAGTTTTAGCAGCTAAGATTACGGAGGTTCAAATTAAACTAAATGAACATAACTATCTTCTAGATTTTAAAAGTAATATTATTAATACTTTGTCATTACCTACAGTAAACGCGCAGACTCTTTTAAATAGTTTTTTTGATGATACAGCTAAAGAGGTTATCAAAATAGATAAAGTTTGTATTAGAAACTATAAAAAGGAGCAATTAGGTAAATTTTTACATATCGCTAGTGGTGTTGAAGTTGTTTCAGGGACCGTTTTAGACAACTTATGTGAGTCTGGTTATTCCCAAGCTAAGTTAAGGTATTTAAGTGAGTTATTGGAAATTTTTGATATAAGTTTTCTTGAACAGTATTTTGAGCAAAAAATAGACTCCCAGATAGTGAAATATAATCTTGAGTTTGACACTCTGGTATTACTAAAGGTAAATATCATAAGAGCAATTTTAAAACAACCAAAGCTTTTGATACTGATTGATTCATATGGTTTAACTAATAGGTGTAAGGATAAGACGGTAGTTCAGATTCTTGAAAACCTTATGGTACCTACGTTAATCATATCTATAGAGTAAAAAGGTGTTTTTATGCAATTAGAATCAAGCAAAATGCTAAAAAGAGATCCTAGCTTAAAGAGAGTAATATTTTTAGTTGTATTATGTATTTTTGGAACGGTCATGACTTTAGCTATGATACCTTGGCAACAAACAGTTGATGGCTATGGTGAGGTGACAACACGTTCACCATCTGATAGGCAACAAAATATTTCAGCACCAATTGGTGGTAGGCTAGGAACATGGTATGTTGTTGAAGGAGATGTTGTCAAAAAAGGAGATCCTATCGTAGAAGTTCTGGATTTGGACCCAGAAGTTGTATCTAGACTTGAAGAAGAAAAAGAGGCTATAGAGTTAGGTATTAAATCAATTAAGCTTGCTATTGAAAATACTAAGAAAAATATAAAAAGACATGAATATTTAGTTGAAAAGGGTGCCAGTACACAGAGGATATATGAGCAAGCTCAAATGGAGATGGTTAATTATACTAAAGATCTTGCTAATGCTAATGTTGATCTGGCAAAAATCAAGGTTCAAATTGCTAGGCAAAAAAGCCGCCTTGTCACAGCACACGCTGATGGAGTAATCGTTGACCGTATGCATGGGTTTGGAGGGGTTATAGTCAAAGAAACTGATACTCTAGCAACTATTGTCCCAGAGAGCGCCTCAAGGATTGTCCAACTATGGGTAAATAGCATGGATATTCCGCTTATTAGTATTGGTGATAAAGTGATGCTCCAGTTTGAAGGGTGGCCAGCTATACAGTTTAGTGGCTGGCCTCAGGTTGCTATAGGAACTTTTGAAGGAGAGGTTATCTTTATATCTCCTCAAGACAACTTTCGCGGTCAATTTAAAGTTTTTATAAAACAAAGTGGAAAACGAGACTGGCCATCGCCAAATGTTTTACGTTTGGGCACAAAGGTCCATGGTTGGGTTTTACTGGGAGATGTTAGTCTTGGTTATGAACTATGGCGTAGATATAATGGTTTTCCTATAAATCTTAACAGTAGTGAGTTATATATTAATATGTACGAGGAGCAAGAGACTAAAAAAGTATAAGGATATAACTAGTTACACTTAGGTTAATTTGTAGGTTTAGACTGATTTTAAGCTAATGATCTTTTTTTATACTTTATAGTGCACTATAATTTTACAAGTAATTTATTTTATTAAAAACTTATAGGGTGCTTTGTATGGATAAAAACATGGTCAAGCATATAGCTAAGCTATCTAATTTCGAGTTAAATGAGCAACAGCTAGAGCATTACACAAAAGATCTTACAAATATCTGTGAGATTCTAGATACGGTTAAAGATTTTGACGCTAAGGGAGTTGAACCAATGGTGTCACCTATAGAGAAGAGCTTTAAATCCCGTAAAGATGTTCCACAAGACCAAGATAATAGAGCAAGTTTTGATAAATTCGCTTGCGAAATCGTAGATGATTATTTTATGGTGCCACAAGTTGTTAAGTAGGATAAATAATGTCATACATTAAAAAGTTAAGAAAAAGATTAGATAATAAAGAAGTAAGCGCAGCAGATTTAGCTAAAAGTTATTTAGAAAAGATAAAGGTTTTCGACAGAGATATAAATTCTGTTATAACATTATGTGAGAACGAAGCTTTAAAAGAAGCTCAAGAGGCTGATAGTGCAATATCTAGAGGTGAGCAAAAACTACTTACGGGTATTCCTATATTGCACAAGGACCTTTTTTGTACCAAGGGTATTAAAACTACAGCTGCTTCAAAGATGTTAAGTAATTTTATATCTCCTTATGATTCTACAGTTACTAAAAAATGTAAAGACCAAGGGATGGTAACTTTAGGTAAGCTTAATATGGATGAGTTTGCTATGGGTTCAGCAAACGAGTATAGTTATTACGGAAGCGTCAGTAATCCTTGGGATTTAGATCGAGTTCCAGGTGGTTCATCAGGTGGATCAGCGGCAGCTGTTGCTGCAGGGTTTGCCCCTGTTAGTACTGGTTCTGATACGGGCGGGTCTGTCAGGCAACCAGCAAGTTTTTGTGGGCTAACGGCTATGAAACCCACCTACGGAAGTACTTCAAGGTTCGGCATGGTAGCTTTTTCATCTTCTTTTGACCAAGCTGGTATATTTGGTCATTATGCTGAAGACGTTGCTGTTATGTTAGATACTATTTCTGGAGATTGTGAGTTTGACTCTACGTGTGTAGGTGTTCCAGAAAACCATTTTACTAAAGATTTAGAGAAAGATGTTGCTGGTAAGATAATAGGAGTCGATGAAAGTCTATTAGAAGGTCTTGCTGGTGAATTTCAGTCTGTGATACAAAGTTCTATAGATAATTTTAGAAAAATGGGTGTTGAAATTAGGTCAATTAAAGTACCTAGTTTAAAAGAAGCTTTGTCAACTTATTATATTATTACTCCGGCTGAAGCTGCGGCAAACTTAGCTAGGTACGATGGGGTAAGATACGGTTATCGTAATGACAAAGCTAGAGATTTGGAAGAATTATATAAACTATCAAGAACAGAAGGTTTTGGTCAAGAGGTTAAGCGTAGGATAATGATAGGTAATTATGTGTTGGCTTCTAGCCAATATGACTCTTATTATAATAAGGCTCAGCAACTACGTAGAATAATGACAAATCAGATGAATGAAATATTTTCTAAAGTTGATGCTATCTTTATGCCAACATCACCATCAGAAGCTTTTAAAAAAGGCGAAAAGTTAGACCCTGTATCAGCTTATTTGTCAGATATTTATACTATTCCAGCAAATATTTCTGGTTTGCCAGCTATTTCATTTCCTATAGGTTTTGTTAATAAGTTACCGATAGGTGGTCAGCTTATAGGGAGAGCTTTTAATGATGGTGTGTTGACGCAGTTAGTAACACAGTATCAAAAGCAAACTGGCGTTGATGACTTTATTTTACAACAAGCGAGGGTTTAATTGTGAATTGGGAAATGGTAATAGGACTAGAAGTCCATATTCAATTAAATACTAAATCTAAGCTATTTTCATCATCTGCAACGAAATATGGGCAGCATCAAAATTCACAAGCTTCATTTTTAGATTTAGGATTGCCTGGAACTTTACCTGTGGTTAATAAAGAAGCTATTCGTAAAGCGATAATTTTTGGTTTAGCAGTTGATGCAAAGATTTCAAAAGATAGCTTTTTTGCGCGTAAAAATTATTTTTATCCGGATCTTCCAAAAGGCTATCAGATTAGTCAGTCTAATAATCCTATAGTACAAGACGGTAAACTTGATATTCAAACATCAAAAGGTGACAAAGTTATCCGTATAGAAAGAGCTCATATTGAAGAGGATGCTGGTAAATCTATACATGGTTATGTGGCCGGCGAAACGGGGCTAGATTATAATCGTGCAGGTACACCTCTTTTAGAAATAGTAACCTATCCTGATTTTAGGTCAGCTGAAGAGGTTGTAGTATATCTAAAAAAATTACACCAATTGGTTAAGCATTTGAATATCTGTGATGGTAATATGCAGGAAGGATCATTTAGATGTGATGTTAACCTTTCTATTAGACCACAAGGTCAAGCAGAATTTGGTACTCGAGCAGAATTAAAAAATATAAATTCATTTAGATTTATAGATAAAGCTATTGAGTATGAATATGCTCGTCAGGTGGCAGTATTGGAGTCAGGCGGGTTAGTTATCCAAGAGACTAGACTTTATGATGCTGATGCTAATGAAACTCGCTCTATGCGTGCAAAAGAAGATGCTTTTGATTATCGTTATTTTCCAGATCCTGATTTATTACCACTAAAGATAACAGATGAATATATCGAAGAAATAAAAAGCCAGATGCCTTTAAAACCAGAGCAGCGTGAAGAGTTGTACCATAAGCATTTAGGGGACCAAGAGGTTGAGTTTTTACTTTCTAATTTGGAGCTGGCGGACTACTATGATAAGCTTATCCAAAAGTTTGATTATAAGCTTGCATATAATTGGTTAACGGTTGATTTGATATCTATATTAAATAGGCTGGAAAAAGAGTTTAGTGCAGCTGTTCTGCCAGCTGATATTTTAGGTCAAATTATAGAGTCTGTGCAGAAGGATGCTATTTCCCAAAAGGCAGCTAAGCAGGTAATGTCTAGCTACATCGAGAGTCCAAGAAATATTGAGACAATAATAGAAGATCTTGGACTAAAACAAGTTTCAGATGAGGGAGCAATCCGTGAATTGGTGCGGGAGATAATCAAAGCAAACCCGCAGCAGGCTGATGATTTTAAAGCTGGTAAAACTAAACTTATGAGTTTTTTTGTCGGTCAGGCTATGAAAGTTAGTAAAGGCAAGGCAAACCCTAAGCAAGTTAATCAAATTGTCCAAGAAGAATTAAATAAATAGGTGAAATCTGTGAATACAAATAAATTTTATTATGACCTTATGAAACTTAATATTTTAAGTAGTAACTACGTTGAAGATAGTTATAAAGTAGCTTGGGAAGGCAACGTTTACCCTTTTTTTCATGATAGTAAGTATGAATTTCATTATGAAGTCGCTAAATTTTTTGACAGAGCTGATGAAAAAGATATGGATAAGCTATGCGAGCTTCTTGATGATTATATCGATGAGAAAGCTGACTTTACTGGGTTTGAACAGAAAGTCGAAAAAATTGTCGGTAAAGGTAATGTTTTTTATGTTTTACATTATATTTTTCAGTCTGGTCAATACAAAGCGTTTTTAGATAATTTACAACTTAACAAGACCCACTTTAGTCAACATTTTATCGATCGTTTTGAAGTTAATGGTTATTGGAACTAAATTTTAATACCCAGATTCGGTTTTGTAGTGCAACGAAGTTTAAAACAATTTCATAAATTTAATCTAAAATTACCATCCAAGGCTAATAAGAGATATATAAGCATTTAGTATTTTAAGAGTATTTTCCCTCTATGTTATTTGATAATGATTATCATTATTGTATAATGGTAAGATATTTTTTTAAAATAGGATTTATGTGAAACAGGTAGGATTTATTGGTTGGCGCGGTATGGTAGGTTCAACCCTTGTAAGAAGAATGTTAGAAGAAGGTGATTTTAATTCTATAAAGACCGTATTTTTTAGCACTAGTTTATATGGTCAAAAAGCTCCAGAGATTAATAACCTTGCTAGAACTATAGAAAATGCTTATGATCTAGGTAAACTCTTAGATATGGATATTATTGTAACTTGCCAAGGCAGTGAGTATACCCAAAAAATATTGCATAAATTAAATCAAAAAGGTTGGCAAGGTTTTTGGTTGGATGCAGCTTCTGAGAAACGTATGAACGATGATAGTACCATAGTTTTGGATCCTGTAAATTATGAAGTTATTTATGAGTCTATAGAACAAGGAATAAAAAATTTTATCGGCGGAAATTGTACTGTAAGTTTAATGATGTTAGGAATTCATGGTTTAATTAAATCTAATTTGATTAGATCTATATCTAGTATGAGTTATCAAGCTGTATCAGGATCTGGAGCAAAAGCTATTAATGAATTGATCCAGCAAAGTAACCTGATAATTAAAAGTATTAAAGATCCAAAAGAATTATCTTTTTATGAAACTGTTAACCAAAAAGGATTTCCTTGTTCAGAATATTTCGCTCCAATAGCCTTTAACTTAATTCCTTTTATTGATTCAAAATTAGAGAATGGTCAAAGTAGAGAAGAATGGAAGGCTCAAGCCGAATTAAATAAAATTCTCAATAGAAATAAACCTATATTAGTAGATGGCATTTGTGTACGAGTACCAGTTTTTAGAGCGCATAGTCAAGCTCTTACGATTGAACTTGAAAGAGAATGTTCTATAGAAGTTTTAGAAGATATTATTTCATCTGCTAACCCCTGGGTTAAACTAATAGAAAATACTCCACAAGCAACAGCTAAATATTTAACCCCTCTAGCTGTAACCGATACTTTAGACATCGCTGTAGGGAGGCTCAAAAAGACAAACTTATCAAATAAACACATACAGCTTTTTACCGTTGGAGATCAGCTACTATGGGGTGCTGCAGAACCACTTAGAAGAGCGTTAAAAATTATTTTAAATGCTGTGTGAGGTTTTTTTGATTATTTAGTTTCTTTAAAAAGAAATATGCTATTAAAAAAACCTGGAATGGAAATAGCTCCACCTAACGTGAAAAGCATGCTATAGCCTATATTTGCAGCTAAGAAGCCACTTACAGACATTCCTAATATATATTAGAAGTTCAAAACAAATTAAGATCGTAAAGTCTGTGCCAGCTTGGTTTTTTGAGCTAAACTTCATGAATATAGTATATAGAACTATCATCTCCATAAGGCGAGAAGTTATATTTAATAAATAAAGCTTATATAAGTCTTAGTATAATTACCAACAAAAAAATAAACAAAAATAACACCACTTCCTGTTAAAAATAGTTATTAACTGTTAATTTTACTACATATGAAATAATTCTTTTAATTGATAATATATCTTCATAACCAAAATATTGAAAAAACTGGTTCGGTAAAATAGAGCCAAATCGGTTCATATAGACTACATATCCAGTACTAGGAAATTGTCAATACTAAAGGGGAAACTAGATATGCAAAAAATACAAATAAGTGAAGCAGAGTATGTTGCAATTAAAGCGTCCAATCATATAGCTAAAGGGGTTAAGAATATTTTAGGTGTGGCTGTTAATAAGACCAAACTTAAAGACTTAGATAAAGCTGTAATGATTAAAAAATTACAAGAATATGAGAGAGTTAAGTATTATTGGTCAAATGCAACGCGATTAAATGAGCAGCAGAGCCAAAACGCAAAAAAATACAGTAACCTTCGTCGTATCCAATTTGGAAGTGATAAGCGTATGCTTGGAGATGATTTACAGTCTTTAAATAGGCTTGATAGCTTGATAAGCCGAAAGGAAAATGGAAAAATTAGCAAAGTTGAGGAGGAGCAACTTAACAAAATATTTGAGCATCGTCGAGAAAGGTTTGGCGTAGAGCAACTTATGCCAGGAGAAAAGGAAAAACTTAAAAAGTTTGATTCTGATATGTCGGGACTTTCCAAATAAATGTGTAAATTCTTAATTAACCTGCTAGATTATTTCTAGCGAAATATTAAGGATAGAAACAATGTCTAAGAATAAGAAGTCAGAAGATATTTACACAGCTATTGCAGATCAAATAATAGATTCAGGTGTTGATATTAATCAAATGTTTGAGAAAGATGGTTTGCTAAAGCAACTAACAAAACGATTATTAGAAAAAGCACTAGATGCAGAAATGAATAGTCATCTTGGTTATTCAAAACACCAAAGGACTAATTCATCAAATGCTAGGAATGGCTATAGTAACAAGACATTAGCTACAGACACAGGTAATTTGGAAATATCAGTTCCACGAGATAGAGATAGTGACTTTGAACCTCAAATAGTTCCCAAAAGAGTCACCAAGATAAACGGCTTAGACCAAAAAATTATATCTTTGTATGCTAAAGGTATGAGTACTACAGATATCCAACAACAGTTATTTGAGTTATATGATACAAAGATAAGTACAAGCTTTATAAGTGATGTTACAGAAGCTATTATTGATGATGTTAAAGCATGGCAAAATAGACCTTTAGAGTCAGTTTATCCAATAGTGTTTTTTGACTGTATAGTCGTTAAAGTTAGAGAAGACAAGCATATTATTAATAAAGCTGTGTATGTGGCTCTTGGCATATCGTTAACTGGTCATAAGGATGTATTAGGTCTTTGGATCAGTCAAAATGAAGGTGCTAAATATTGGCTTAGTGTTTTTACTGAATTAAAGAATAGAGGCTTACAGGATATATTTATAGCATGTACTGATAATTTAAAAGGCATGTCTGATGCTATACAAGCTATATACCCTGAGACAAAGCATCAGCTTTGTATCGTTCATCAAATTCGTAATAGTCTTAAGTATGTGCCATATAAAGACAAGAAAGAGGTAGCTAGAGAGTTAAAGAAAATATATGATGCTGATACCATTGCAATAGCTCAATCTGAGCTTGATAACTTTGCAAATAAATATGATACTAAATATCCTTTAATTTCAAAGTCATGGATAAATAATTGGGATAATTTAACTGTATTCTTGCAATATCCTCCAAAAATTCGTAAAGTTATTTACACTACTAATGCGATTGAATCGCTTAATAGCCAGTTTAGGAAAGTCATTAAGAATAAAAAGCTATTTCCTAAAGATGACTCTGTTTTCAAATCTTTGTACTTGGCTATAGATTATTTGACTAAAAAATGGTCTATGCCTGTTAAATATTGGAATGAGGCTATGCCTTATTTCGCTATCGAGTTTGAGCATAGAATTCAGAGATTCATGTAAGTGAATTTACACAGTTAAGTGGAAAGGCTCGATATGTCAAGAACATATTTTAATATGGATCGTGATACTTTCTTTACCTATGGTAAGGAGGTGAAAATTCCTTTAGAAGGGTCATATCAATCGATGCCAACTAGACCTTTACGAATTGCTATGGCTGTTTTTACATCTGCAGAAGAAAATCCAAGTAAAACAACTTCAGGTATGTGTCAAGAATTTTCTTCTGCCTGCTATGCGTTAATGAGAAGGATATTTGTTAAAGGCCATGTTAATGTTTCTTGGGCCTATAACCACTGTATGAACCATTATTATACTATTCTTAGTTTTAAAAAATATCAACGTGAAGATAATTCATTTACACGTTTTGTGCCAATAGAAGAATCAATAGACTGGAGAACTGAAAATGGACGTAAGGATGCTTTTGAGAATTACGAGCATATTGTAATAGACCCATGGATAACTGAATCAGAACCATATTCTATAAAATTAGAACATAGTATTTATTATAAACTTTTTGGATCTATTGTGGATAAAAGGAAGGATAAAAAAACTGATATTCTAAGTTCTGAATTATCGAAAGGTTCAGCTGGACTGTTTGGTTCTGATGACTTATTTTTCCTTAAAGTTTATAATGGCAAAGTAAATCTGACACCAGAGTTAGCTATTAAAATTTTAGGGGGAGTAACTGAAAAAAGAATGTTAGGTTCATACTCAAAATTAGCAACTGAAGGTATAAGAAATGGTATGCATAATATTGAAAATAAACACAGTAGGGAGATCGAAGAGATTGTAGATTCGTTAAAAAGCAATCATGATGTTCCAATGTTCTATGGCAATTGCGACCTACTGAATGAAAAATACGAAGAAGGAATACTCTATTGTAAAAAACAAAAAATCGGTTTTGAATTTAAGGGTTTATAGGCTTTATTAACTATAAGTACTAGTTTTAGAGTTCCTAGTTTAGGATCTTACAATCGTTTGTAGCTTAGTTTCTTTAAAAAGAAATAAGCTATTAAAAAACCTGGGATGGAAATAGCTCCACCTAACGTGAAAAGCATGCTATAACCTATATTTGCAGCTAAGAAGCCACTTACAGACATCCCTAATATATATATTAGAAGTTCAAAACAAATTAAGATCGTAAAGTCTGTTCCAGCTTGGTTTTTTGAACTAAATTTCATAAATATAGTATATAGAACAATCATTTCCATAAGACGAGAAGTCATATTTAGTAATACTATACTAAATATTATTGTAGAGTTGTCGATTCCACTAAAGCTAATAAAACCAAGAGAAAAATAGCAAAAACCGCGTATTATAGCTAATAAAGTTAATAATGCTGTTTCCTTATAAAAATTAAATAGATAGCTAATTACAGCAGCACCAAAGATTCCTATAATAGCACTACCAGTTCCCATTACCACACCTATTGTGCTTAAAGGAATATGCAAGTCTACCAAAAACGATGATTGCATACCCATTACCAGTCCTTCACAGGCTCTGTAGCTTAGGCAAATTATTAAAAGAGTTCTTGTTTCAGTTCTTTTAAAAAAGGATTTTATAGAGGGTATATTATGTTGATATTGGACATTTTCATTTTTTTCTTTGATAGAAAACATATATAAGCAAATACCAATGCTTAGAATAGCTAAATATAAAATTATCTCATGCCAACCAAGTATATTATATAAAGCAATTAAGGATGCACCTCCTACTAAACTACCTAAGGTTGTGCCAATTACTCTATAGAAATTACTCCATTGTAAGTTTTTAACTTTAGTTTGTTCAATTGAAAATCCGTCAACAGCAATATCTTGAGTTGCTGCAATAGTCGACAGTATAAAAGCAAATAAGAAAATATAGTTTGTATAATCTTTAGGATTATAAATGAAAAATATTAGAAATAGTAATATCGTAAAAAATTGCATTATTAAAAACCAACTTCTTCTTCTACCTATTTTATGTATGTATTTTCTATCTACAAATGGAGCCCATAAAAATTTTATAACCCAAGGTAATAGTAAAATACTGAAAAGCCCAATTTTTTCTAGAGAAACACCTTCAGACCTTAAAATAGTAGGTAACCCAAAAGTACAAAAATATAAAGAAACAGCTTGAGCTAGGTATAATACTATAAGATCAAAACTTTGTTTTTTCATATTAAGTTACCTTCTATAAGTATTTGATAAGCTTTTTCTTTTGCAGAAGAGATATCTTTGACTGCTATACAATTAAGAGGCATGCCTTTATGCATAGCGGGAGTATTGATCTTTTTTATCATAATAGGGTCTTGAGTAACTCTAATCATACCAAGGCACCATTTGGCAAGCTCTGATTTTGCCTGTTTAAACCACTTTGCTTGCTTTATTCTAGCTTTATGTTCAAACTGATAGTTTTCAGAGAAAGTGCTGATTATTAGAAACTTTTGTTGCCTTCTAAGAATTTCACTACAATTATCAAGCCAATCAAGAGCGTCCTTATAAGTTGGGTAGCTACCAAAATGCATATTAACAATAGGCCACTTTGTTGTATCACATTCAATCATAATTCTTTCCCAACATTAAAAGAGTCTTTTGAGCAAATAAATAAATACGCTTGTTTTTCTGGCAGATTTATTTGGCCTTGGTTCTTATAGCCTATTTTAGGTGCTATTTTCTGAAATGGTATAACTCTAACATCAGGTTCAAAAACCACCTTATCAGCGCCTAATTCAGAAAAGCAATATTTACTAAGAGCTTCAACGAGTAGTTTTGAATACCCTCTGCCAATAGCATCTTCAGGGCCTATTAAAAGATGCCAACCGTAGTCATTATCATTAGCAAGAAAATATTCAGCGATTCGATCTTTTTTAGCATTGTAAATTTCTGCATATGCAATTTCTCTACCATCTATTGACAACATAAATAGATTTTGATTGGTGTTTGATAACATGTTACAAAAATGTTTCTTTAGGTGTTCTTTAGGCTTATCAAGATTCCAGAATTTAGCCACATGTGGTTTATTCATCCATTTATGAATAGTGTCTAAGTCTTTCTCAAGGCAAAAAGGCCTAAATGATACTTTGTTGTAGTAGAACTCTTGGGTATTTATTTCTTTGAAACGTTTGCCAAGGTAAAGAGGATTTTCAAGTTGACCTGTTGAGATAACTTTAGGTCTAGAAGAATAATCACCATATCCAACCTCAAATATTCTTAATCTGTTTAAGCAAAGTTTCTCAAAGTTTTTTTTATATAAATCAAAACGTTTAAAACGAGCTTTTAATTCTGGATTACTAGTCTGGTAGCGCTCAACACATTCGTGTAGTTTTTGATAGAAATATAATTCTGGAAAGTTAAGCTTATCAGCAAGTATTGTTGATATGTATCTGTAATGAACCACAAAGAGACCAGTATGAATAAATTGCAGTAAATAGTCATCATCTACTTGAGGGATGACATCTTTTACTTCTTGTGGTAATGTAGCTAATTCTTCAACTGGGTTTTTACATATATTAATATCGTCAACGAAATCTTTCATAGCCAGACCAACGGGAAGATTATTTTCAATAATTAATATACTATTCTCACCATGTGGTGAAAATACCATGCCATATTTATATAAAAAGTGAAGCAAAGCAGGAATAGTATTCTCAAAAAATATATCTAACCATTGACTTACATTAAGAGAGGACTCTTTTATCATTTCACATAGTACACTTTTACCATCAGGGTCAATGTAAGTTAAAGCTGCCATAGTTATAGCTTTTTCATTGTTTTTAAGCCTAGAATGAATGCTTTCTCGCCATATTGCTCCTAGTTGCTCAGTAAAGTAGTAAGGAGATTCTGATATGTCTGAGTAATAAGGATGTTTGCAGTATGCACTTGCCAATTCACCTAATAAAATAAAGTTACATGTAGATAGAAAGTCATCTTCTTTGGCTATCGTTTTAACCCATTCTGTAAGCATCGGAGCATTGATGGTTTGGTTTTTAGGTAATCCTCTATAAACAGCAGTGTTTAATATATTAAGAGGGAGCTTTATACTGTGCTTTTCTGGGTGAGATATGTTTGAAAGAGTCCTTATAGATTGCATAGCTAAATGCTGATCTGTAGATTCGCCTAGAAATATGATTTCACCATCAGCTATGTATTTGGTAAATTGTTGTTTTAGGACATTTTCCCATTGCCATGGATGAACTGGTAAAACAAAGTAATCATCAGGATTTTTATTATTTGTCATAATAGTTTTATTAAAACTTTCTAAAATATCAGGGTGTATCTCTTTTTGCGTTATTTTTGAATAGCTTAGATTGGAAATACATGAGAAAGTTATTAGATCTTTATTTACCGCAATCCACGATAAATTTATTATTTTTTGCATCTCTGGAGCATAATTGGCATGATCAGAAGAATTAAAACCAATGCGACCTTTGTTAATAACAAACCAAGGATGTCCTGTCATATTACCTTCTATATAAGCATAAGGGAGTTTATAAATCTCACTAGCAGAGAGTTTATCTTTTTGTAAGATAGCAATATCTGCATATATAGTATTATTTAATTCTTTTATAAAATGAGCAGTTGTTACAGGATTGATTTTAGTTATAGGTAAAGTATCTATAATAAACCTTATAGCATCATCGGCAACTTCTGAACAGTCATTTTCGTGTCTTATGGTGGAGTCTTGGTGAACGATCAAATTACCATAAATTCTTTTAGTAGCTTTAAATTTATAATATATAACTGAGGTTATTTTTATGGTATAGACCTCTTGATCAGCATCGTTTTGAACTGGAGCAAAAATTCCTTCATAACTAAATTCAGAAATTATTTTTTCTAGAAGCCGTGTGCTTGCTAATTTATAGTAGTTTATTTTAGTATTCATAGTAATTATCTCCTAATTTTTGCATGCTTATGCAGCTTTGATACTGGATTTTTGGGTTAAATATTTCTTTGGCACGCCAAATGTAGAAAAGATATTTTTTGATGAAATTTTGTAAATCTCTTTTTGCAGTAATTTATTTGCTATTACAGCATTTCTATATGCTCCTAAGCCTAAATCAGGTGTTCCTACACCATGAGTGTGCATTTCAGCATTTTGCACGAAAATATTTAGATTCGTGTCTTGAGTTACTAACTTATAATCTCTAGTTATAAGTAGATTACCATTTTCGTCTTTGGTAATAAATTTCTCTATATTTGCAAGTGAGTGAGTAATATCTGATTTATAGCCAGTTGCTGCAATAACTCTGTCTGTCTTAATTAAGAACTCTTCATTTTGTTGATTATGATAAAAAAAGCAGTTAAGTTTATCGTTATTATAATCTGTATTACGTAACTCACTATTTGAAATAAGTTCAGCATTATTTTTATTTTGAACTGTTTCTTGATAAAGAACCTCATAAATATTAGATATGGTTTCTGCACTAATCCCTTTATAGAGTAAATCTTGTTCCATTAAAAGCTTAGGTTTCTTAGTTTGTGGAAGGTTATAAAAATAATCAATATACTCAGGTGAGAAGTGCTCTAAACCAAGTTTGGAGTATTCCATAGGGAAAAATCCTTTACTTCTTGTTACCCAGCTAATTTGGGTAGAGTCATTTTTTGATTTCATTAAATCTAAGAATATCTCCCCAGCGCTTTGCCCAGAACCTATTAACGTTATATGTTGATCTTTTAATGCTTGGGCTTTTATATCGAGATACTCACTACTGTGGTGTACATTTTCTGTGTCAGAAAGGTAAGATGGAAGGTGAGGTTTTGTCCCTAGACCTAATACAATATTTTTTGTTAGGTATTGTTGCTCTTTATTATTAATGTTTTTAACTGTGACAACCCAAGTTTCATCCCCTGAAATTCTTGTATGCTTTATATTTGTAACTTCATAACCAAATTTACATGATTGACAGTTCTCAGCCACCCACAAGCAATAATCATTATATTCTTGTCTAGTGATAAAGAAATTTTCTTTAAAGTAGAATTTATAAAGGCGATTTTTTTGCTGTAAATAATTTAAAAAACTAAATTTATTAGTCGGGTCAACCATAGTTACTAAATCTCCAAGAAATGGTACTTGTAGCGTTGTCCAATCCATCATTAAACCTGGATGCCAGCTGAAGCTTTCTTTTTTCTCAAAGAAAATACTATTTATAGGTTTATCATTTAATAAAGCAGATAGCCCTAAGTTAAATGGTCCTATCCCTATTCCAATAACATCATAAATTTTCATAGTTTTCCTTAAATGGGTTTTTTGTATCAACATAGATTGATTGTTTTTCTAATGGGGCCTGTAACTCATCGAGACCATTTAGTCTCGTAAGAAGGTTAGCTTTTAACGGTAGTTGATCTAGACTTAGAAGTTTTTTTATAAATTCATCGCAAATTTGATATTTATTAGGAAAGTTCTTAAAAAAGTCGATAGTCATTTTTACTAGATCTAGCTCACTAATAAAACCAGTATTGGCTATAGCTTCTATTACAGAAATTAGTTGATTAACTATAAAATAGTAACAAAAATGGTGGTCGATAAAGTCTTGTGAACCTTCACAGAGATCTTTAATATCACCAAAGTCAGCTTCTCTTAATCCTTCGTGGTCTTTTATGTAATAGTATCCTTGGCTATCGCGGTAAAAGCTTTCTACTGGTAAACCATCTTCTAATTTGATTAGTAAATTCTGCTGATGAGCTTCTAGAGCAATGCCATACTTTGAATATAACCAAAGTACAGGAGCTATAGCTACACAAAGGTATGTTTCAAACCAGCAAAGTGCTGCATCATGGGTGTTAGAATTATTATGAACACTAAAATATTGAATTAATGAGCTGATACGAGTTCTTTCGTTAAATGGGTTTGGTTCAGTCAAGCTAGCAATACACGCTATATCATCTTGTGGATTAAAATTAGCATTACGAATAATACATATACTAGGGTCAAGAATTTTATTATTTATCTTTATCGCTGAATAAGCTGGGTCTGTAATTATGTTAAAGTAAGGAAACAGATTGTCTAAAATAGGCTTAAGGTGGTTTGTATAGAGCTTATGTACAGATATGCTTCTTTTACACTCTTTAGCAAGATTTACTCTTACAGAGTTTGTGATAGCAATATTTAGCGAAAATTTCAGCATAATATTAGCTTCTGGGGAATATACAGTTCTGACAGAAGTTGTTGGGTAAAACCAGGGTCCAGTAATACCTATATCAATAATTTTATTGTCTGATTTGTATTTTTGAATTTCGTTTTGTTTAGCTAGGTACGCAGCTTGCCATGGGTGGAGTATAAAAAGTTCATAATTCTCATTTATCTTTTTAGGTAGATCATTTCCTGCTAAAAAATTTAGAAATAGTTCATTTGTAGTTTTGTCAAGTAAAGATTGTGTTTCTAAAATGCTTTTATCAACATACATATAATAAAGTTGCAATTGTCCGTTTGTTTCGGGAGAGTATTTAATAAATTCAGCGTCTGAGAAACCTTCTCTGCTTTTGGGATCGGGTTGTAATCTATGGCCTCTTAAAAGATTTTGCTCATTTGTAATAAAAGGATTTTTATAGCCAAAAACTTCATCTAGTTTGTGTTTTCTAGTTTGTAATATCTTAGCTATATTTATTGCTGAATTTGATATTCTATTTATAATTTCATTATCATTAGTCTTATCGAGTTCTTTAGTAATTAAAAATACCGCCTCAAGAGGATCTAGCTTTGATTTTCTTTCATTCTTAATGATGTAGCAAGGTAGCTGCCATGATGGTGATCTTAAAATCGGAGAGACTTTTGCTGAAATCTCAAACTTGGATTTAATAGTATCCAGCTCTATGCTAAAGCAGTAATTACCATTAGAGGTCTTATGTAATTTATAATTATCATATTCTCGATAATAGCAGTTAAGAAAATTTTTAAGGGTTATTTCATTGGCATATTTAATCATCATTATTTACTCCTATTTGATTTTTAAATAAATTGCCATATAGTTTTATTTGGTTAAGACACTCAGTTACTAATTCCAATGTAACCATAGGATTGACAAGGGTAATCTTTAAGTACGTATTCATATTTACTTTTGTTTGTGCAATCGCAAAGTTTCCACTATGAAAGATAGCCTTATGAATCTTGCTATTAATCGCATTTAGTATTTCTTGATTTAAATTTTCATCAAAGTATCTAAAAACAATAGTGTTAAGGCTATTGTTAAGATGTTGAGTTTTATGAAAAGCTAATTGTAGATTTTTATCTTTGCTAAATGATTGGATACTTTTAGTTGTTGTTTCAATAATATGATTAATCCATTCTGAAAATAATTTTGTTCCACTACATTTTAAGGCAATAGAGAGTTTAAGAGCATCAAACCTTCTAGTAGTTTGTATCGATTTATCTACTAGATTTATAGTGTCAAAACCATCTTTATCTGGATTAAGGTAGTCAGCATGGTAGCTAAGAAGTTTTAATATTGACTTATCCTTACAAAAGAAAGCTCCGCAGCTGATAGGCTGAAAGAAGAGTTTGTGAAAATCAACGGTTACTGAATCAACTAATTCTAAACCATCAAGTCGATATTTGTGCTTATCTGACAAGAGTAAAGCTCCTCCAACAGCAGCATCAGCATGAAGCCAGATATTATTATGTTTTGCAATTTCTGCTATCTCTTTAATATTATCAATACATCCAAAATCAGTATCTCCTACAGTAGTAACTATACATATTGGTGTTAAGTTTTGGGCTTTAAGGTTACTTATCCTAACTACCAAGTCTTGCGTATCTAGTTGTAAATTATCATCTGTATTTACAATCTCAATAGAGTTTTTACCTAAGCCTAAAAGGGCTAGTGACTTATGCACGGAGAAGTGTGTTTTTTCTGTGCATAGAATGCGAAATTTGTTAGCAATATCTGGCAAACCTTTATCTGCTACTTTATGGTTAAGAGTATTTTTGCAGAAATGATCTCTAGCTAAAAGTAAACCCATTAAGTTCGATTGTGTTCCTCCACTAGTAAATACCCCATCAGATAAATTACTCTTTTTGTAGATTAATAAGCTTAACCAGTTAATAATGTGTTGCTCTATGTATGTGGCAATAGGGCTTTGATCCCAAGAATCCATAGATTGATTTAAAGCTGATATGAAGGTTTCAGCAACTAGTGATGGTACCATTACGGGGCAGTGTAGATGAGCCATCGACTTTGGAGAGTTTACGTTTAAAGAATGTTTAAAAATATCATTTAACTGTTCTTCAAGAATTATACTAATATCATTAGGGTTTTCATCTATATCAAACTGGTTAGCTATTTTTTCTAAATCTTTTGCTGCTTTGGCACTAAAAATCTCATTATTTTTTAAATTATTGGAGATTATCTTCAAAGCTTTTTGCATGCTATAGGTATATGTGTCGATACTTTGAATCGAGTTGTTTAAAAAATATTTATCAAGTTCTAGGCTCATATATTTTCCTTAATCGAGCTTTCTAATATTTTAATTACTTGGTCAATTTGCTTTGTTTTTATGGTAAGAGGAGGTAGGAATCTAAGAGTTGCTCCAAAGCGTCCTCCTAATTCAATGATAAGGCCTTTATCGAAGCAGGTTTTTTTGATTTTTAAGGCTTTTTCTCCATCTGCAGGAAAACTTCCTATAATGTCTGGTTTAGATGTTGTATCTACAATTTCTACACCAATCATTAAGCCAGAACCTCGTACATCTCCGATGATGTTATATTTATTTTTTAATTCATGTAGTTTATCAAGTAGGTATTTACCAGTTTCTTTCACATGTTCTAGAAATTCAGGTTTGTTAACTCTATTTAAAACAATGCTACCGGCAACCATGGCTAACACATTACCTCTAAAAGTTCCTGTATGGGCTCCAGGACTCCATTTGTCTAAGTATTCTTTGTAAAGAATTACAGATATTGGTAAGCCTCCTCCTAGAGCTTTTGATAAAACTATTACATCAGGCTCGATACCAGCTTTTTCAAAGGCATATAAATAGCCTGTTCTACCTATACCACATTGAACTTCATCAACAATTAGAGGAATATCTAGCTCTTTAGTAATTTCTCTAATAGCTTTTAACCATTTAGATGGCGCAGCTATAGCTCCACCTTCGCCTTGTACTGGCTCTAAAATAATTGCAGCTGGTTTTTTTATGCCACTTTCTGGATCTTTCAATAAACGTGAAATCATTTGGATATTTACATCAATGCTTTGTTCACCTTTTAGTCCAAAAGGGCAGCGATAAGCATATGGATAAGGTAAAAAATGCACATACGGAGTTAGACCATTAATATGTTGTTTTGGGCCTAGGTTTCCCATTAAAGATAGTGTTCCTTGTGTCATACCATGATAAGCGCCATGAAAAGCTATTATGGTTTCTCTACCTGTTGCTGTTTTACATAGTTTAATAGCAGCTTCAACAGCATCAGCTCCACTGGGGCTGCAAAACTGTACTTTTGTATTTCCATGGTAAGATTTAGGTAATGTATTTAGGAGATCATTCATAAAGGTATGCTTTTCTTTAGTAAGCAAGTCTAATGTGTGTATTGGCACTTTTTTACTTAAAGTCGAGGATAAGGCATCTGTAATTTCAGGATCATTATGCCCAAGAGCTATGGTGCCAGCTCCAGCTAAGCAATCAATATATACTTTTCCTTCAATATCTGTTAGATAGATCCCTTGAGCTTTTTCTATCACTAAAGGATTTTTTCTTGGGTAGCTTCTAGCATTAGATTCCCAATTATCTTGATCTTTTAACATAGCTTGTTGTATGGAGGTATTCATTATTTCTTTTTTATACAATTAATATTGATAATCATTATCATTTATATTATATTCTAATGCAATACTTAATTAGTAAATATTTTTAACTTTTTATGACAAAACGATTTAGTGTGGCAAAATTTGGTGGAACTAGTGTAGGTAGTGTTTCAGCTATTCAAAAATGCATAGAAATAATTAATAACAACAAAAATATAAAAATTATCATTGTAAGTGCCCAAGCTGGGGTAACTAATTTACTTGAAAAACTTATAGTGAGTAATGTAGATAGTTATAAAGGACTTTTCCTTGAGCTTTATCAAATTATAGATCCTATAGTTGAGTATGTGAGTAATGATGAAAGGTTCAACGTAGATTTCTTATTCAAAGAACTTGAGATTTCTTGTCATAAGTTATACCAAGGTTACCCCTTAGATTTAAAACTGCACGCGCAAATATTATCTTTTGGTGAAAGAGTTTCTGCAGTCCTTTTTAATCAAGCTTTGAAAAAGAATGGTATAAGATCTTCACATATCGATGCAAGGAAAATTATTAAAACAGATAGTGATTATACAAAGGCAAAACCGTTACTAAAAGATATTAGTGATCAGACTAAACTTTATATGCCAGATCATGAAGAAGTAGTGGTATTAGAAGGGTTTATTGGTTCTAATGAAAAAAATGAGACAACAGTTTTAGGTAGAGGAGGTAGTGATTATTCTGCAGCACTTATAGCCGAAGCTGTTAAAGCCGATTTGTTATATATTTGGACAGATGTTGTTGGAATCCATCAGGTAGATCCAAGGTTAATACCTAAATCAAAAGTTATAAGAAAGATAAATTTTGATGAGGCTATTGAATTAACAAATTTTGGGGCAAAAGTTCTGCACCCTGATACACTTTGGCCGGTGATGCGAAGTGGTACAAAAGTATTTGTAGGCTCCACTTTTTCCCCAGAAAGAGGAGGTACATATATTGATAATGAACCTAAAGGTAAAAAAAGTATAGTCAGAGCTATTACTGAGCGAAAAAGTCAATCTCTAATAAAGGTAAAATTTTCTAATAATGATGTTTCAAGTATAGTTTATAGTGTATTCTTGGTTTTAAAAAAATATAGTATCAGTCCGGATATAGTTAACCTAACAGAAACATCTCTTTCTTTTGTTATTCCCCAAATTAGAGAGCCTCTTGAGCAGCTAATAATCAAAGATTTAAATTTATTAGATGAAATAATTATAGAGATAGAGCGTAATCTTTCACTAACAGCTATTGTAGGCAACAATTTGGATAAACTCCCAAAACTTCTAAATAAGGTCATAAAGGCTTCTAATATTTCTAATATAAAGCTGTCTGGTTATGGAGCTAACGGTAGTAGTTTATATTTTTTAACAGATAGTGAGCGTGTTTTGGAAAGAGTGTATAAGGCGCTATTTTAAAGAGATTAATAAACCTAAGATATCTTAAAATGTAAAGGTCTAGACTTGATGTATCAGCCCACAGGAGTTTTCAATAACTAGCTTATAATTATGACCTTGTTTTATAACGCTTAGGAATAAAAGATTTTCCTGTATATTAGACATCAATTTCTTTAAAATTTCTTCTTTTGCCTTTAAAAGGACCTCTTATTAGAGCTATTTAGTTGAGTTAAATTAATAGATGTTAAAATTTGTCATAAGTACTGTTTAAAAATTATTTTCCTCGACAAGATTTACATTTAACATATATATTAAGGTTGTGATCTATAATTTCTGCGTCTAGTGACTCAACTATTTGTTTTTGAAGCTTTTCAATTTCTTCACTATAAAACTCTTGTATCTTATTGCATTTGATACAGATTATATGGTCATGATGGTCACCTTGGTTTAGCTCATACATCACTTGCTCATTATCAAGCTTAAGTCGATTTATTATACCGGCTGATTCAAATTGTCCTAAAACTCTATACACTGTTGCAATACCAATGCTACTACCTTGAGTTTTAAGTTTAGAGAAAACATCATCAGGACTTAGATGTTTATCTTTATTTTTTTCAAATAATTTTAGTATTTCTAAGCGTGGCTGCGTAATTTTAAAGCCAAATTCTTTCAGGTCTAGATTTTTTGAGTTCATTTTTTCTCTTTGAAAACTAATTGTTAATAAATTTTGACATAATTGTAAGTGTTATTGCAAACATTTGCCTTTGCTAAGGTGATTTATTAGCTAGATTGTATTCTTAATGTTTATATTGATTCCGAAATGTACCTCATTAGGGGTAAGTAATTTAAACGTTTTTTAGGTCTATTGTTCAAGTTGATTTGTAACTTAGTAACTTCAGTTACTAAGATATTGGGGTGATATACCGTCAAAATCGGTGCTTTTAGAAATAAATTGTGAGAGTGTAAACATAAAAGATAGCTAGAGCAATTTGTTGGAATTTAACAAAAAAATCTTTTTGTTTTAGTAGGTTGACCCAAAGTTTTAAGGTTTTATTAACCATTCTCTCACTTTTAGAAACAACTTTTGTCCTTCTAGTCATCCTTGCTGGATTACATCTAGTATAGCCGTTTTACAAGTAGTTAATTATATGATAGCAGGCAATGCTGGCATCAAAGATCATACTAAGGTAGAGGAGCCGGTGCTAAATTTGGTTTAATGAAAGATGTGCCTACTGGATGAAGCCAGGTGGGGTACCATGCTTATGAAGGGCAGGAATTAATGCGCCAATGGGTAGCTATTAAAGCAGCTTCCAGACACTATAAAAAACTAAAAGGTTTAGCAAAAATTAACACGATTGTAGTCATATTTTGCTACATATTTTCACTTATATGTATCCAAGTTCAAGTAAATTTCTATATAATACCTACCTGAAAGAGTTAAATGGCTAGCCATTTTTAGTTACTTTTAGTTTATTTGGTTTCACAAATCTATAAACTACATTCTTAAACTATCTTTCAACTAAGTTTAAACTATTTAAAAATACAATCGAAGAAATTATGTTTAGGAGAAAATAGCTTAAATGACTTATTATAATAATCTTCAAAAAAATATACTTAACATATCAGAAAACTGTGAATGGGGTAACTATTATGATGCTTTAGGTCTTCCAAGTGGATTGTGCTTTGGACTTTCTGCCATGTGGGGACAAGCCATCTTAGCTAATGATGTGGTTACATTCTATGAGAGATTACGAATACTTACAAGTAAAACTATGCCGCAAATGTCATTTAACGGTAAAGAATATAACAAATTAACTGATCTTATTAATGATGTATGCTTATTTGAAAAAGAATTATCTAGGCACAAATCAGTTGGTCAGGCTAATTTATACCCGAAGTTTGGAAATTCTAGGATTATATACGAACTCATCATATCAATAAGAGCATTTTTAGATGGATTATTAGCATACCATAAGCCTAGTAACACACTCTTAAATAATGATTATAAAATAGTAAACCAAAATGTATTAAAAACATCTCCGTATGTTGTAAATAGCGAATTAACGCATAGCGTTAGTAAAGTTTATAATAAAAATCTTAATGTAACTTACACAGAAAACTCACCTTTGTTACAGGTATACAACCAACCATTCTATGGCAAGGTTTTAGACTACACTGACGTTTTTGAATCTTTAATCACTAAATGTGTAGAGTCTAAATTTCATTTTTACTTCTTCTTAAATAACATTAACCATGCTGTGGCAATAAGTCATGACGGTGCAAATCTGTTATTTTATGATGCTAATCTAATGCAACGTAATAGCTTTAAAGCTAATACCATACTAAATGCAAATTACAAAAAATTAGCCGACGAAATATTTGATGCTTTTAGTTTTGGTTCAAATCACTTTCAAGCATTAGCTTTAAATATATCAATCTATATGAACCCGAAATGCCCGCAGAATTATAGTTCAGTTATTTATAGTAATGAGTATGAAAGATTACAGCTTCAAAGTATAAAAAAGTATGCTTGTAATTTAATCTTAGATAATAAAAACAGTATATGCCATGGTCATAAGCTAGTAGATAAACTTAAGAGCTTTACTAACGTAAGCGATATGTTGTCATATATTAAGAAAGAAAATCTTTTAGCGTTAGATGGACAAAAGCTAAATAATAATGATTATAATAATACCGCTAAAAAATTAGGTGAAAAGCCTGAGTATTACGATATAACTCATGAAATTATAAAATATACCGAAAAAACCTTCAAAGAATACGTAGGTCTTGGGAGTTATAAACCATACCTTATTGAAACCATCACAAAAATTCCATCTTGGAAAGATAGTGAACTATTATATGTTGCCTGTCAAGGTGGTCATACAGACATAGTCAATTTATTATTACAAAATAATGCTAACCCAAACCAATTTACACCAGATGGATCATCGCCGTTACACGTTGCTTGCGAACAAGGATACACAGAGATAGTCAATTTATTATTACAAAATAATGCTGACCCGACCAAGCTTAAAGCAGATAGTTCTTCACCTTTATACATTGCTTGTGAACAAGGATACATAGAGATAGTCAATTTATTATTACAAAATAATGCTAATCCGAACAAGTTTAAAGCAGATAGTTCTTCACCTTTATATATTGCTTGTGAACAAGGATATACAGAGATAGTCAATTTATTATTACAAAATAATGCTAACCCAAACAAGTTTAAAGCAGATGGTTCTTCACCTTTATATATTGCTTGCCAAAATGGTCATGTAGAGATAGTCGAGTTACTACTGCAACATCCTAGACTAAAAAATCCCGCAGGAATGATTAGTCAATACTTCATTGGCGGGTGTGATAAATTTTCAAATAACAAGGTATTAGAAAGTTTAAAAAAATATTTCCCAATGTATAATATCAATACAGTATGGAATATGCCTATAGACAGTATTAAAACAGAACCTTTAACTCCTTTAATACAAGGATGCTATTTTATGAATAATAGAAGCATATCGTGGCTTTTAAATAATTATAGTTCTAGTTTAAGTAATTCTGTGAGGTTTAAAAACAGAGATGCTTTAGAGTGGTACCAAACCCATAAATTTAAAGAAGGATATGACAAAAATATAGAGCAGCAATTACAAAACCTAACACAAATCTAATCTTGAAATTAGTATTACAGCAATCAATCAATATATTTAGTACTAAGGCAAAGTTTTGGAGTAAATTTTAAACCTTTCTCATTAAACAAATACTGTATTAGTTAGTAACTGGAGTTAAATGTGGAATTAGAATTAAATGCTAAAATATTGGAAGCATTAGCTAAAGGAGAAACTATATGCTGGAATATTCCAGAGCTTGGGGTTACTCTTAAAACTATGGCCTCACTTCCAAAATTACTTGGGCGCCCTGATTGTGAAGCTGGTATTTTTTATGCTAAACCATCTATAAATCCTGAGCATGTCAATAATATTGGTAACCACGTATCAATTTTTAATGGTAAATACCCGCCAGCATTTCGTCCAGATTCTTTAACTAGAAAGATGCTTATTCCCACTATGGGACTGAAAGTTCAAAGTAATAAAGATGTGGATAAAAATCAAAATCTAGGTGCAACCATAAATACATCAGGATTTTTAAGCAATCATTTTTGGAGCCGTCAAATTATTGCTCATTCACATCCATCATATGATGAAACTAGAAATCTTGCTTTTGCAAATCATAAAAAAGATAGATCTGAGTTGAGGTTTGATATAAAGGTTCAAGGGCCTGAATTTGGGCTTGTTCGCCGTAATTCTGGAACTACTTTATTATTTAATAAGGAGGGAGCTTGGAATAAGGTTAGGGAAGATAATTACTGGGAAAATAGTTTAAATTTGGATAAAAAATTTTCATATCTTAAAACTCATCGACAAGTTGATACTGAGCATAAAGAATACATAAATCATAAGGTAAATATAGAAAAAGAAGCTCAACTAAGGAATGTCACTCAGCGCGATCTTGAGTTATTGTATTGGCGACTATGTAATGAGGAAATTACTATAGAACTTTGCGAAAAATTAATAGATTTTCCAATCTATAATCTGTCCTGCGAAACTGCTTATAATAACTATAAAAGTATTATAAAACCTATTAGCGATTTTCATACAAATATGTTTGATTTATTAGGAGATTCACCGACTTAATTTCAGCTTTATCTTAAATCCCAGATTCTAAATAGAAATACAACAATAATAATTTGGTAAACTTTTACAGATTAGTTAGGTAATCTCACCCATACCACTGGGACGCTATCGTTATCTTGGATGCGCGAAGCAAGATCTCTAAGCTCGTCATTATCACCTATCAGTATGATTATCTGCGCATTTCTGTAGAGAGGTCTTGTAAAAACTCTAAAGCGTTCTTGCCCAGCAGTAGTCATCATAGTTAAACGGTCATTATTTTGAAGATTAACTGTTTTTGTTGCTATTCCTGTTGTAGAGAAACCAGCGGGCTCATTTTCATTAAAACAGATGCGCCAAAATAAACGTTGGCTTTGCGTATTACCAAGGATTATTGCTCTTAAATTACGCGCTTGTTGCTCAGCTATATTAATCTGCGATAATCCACCACCAAGCAATCGATAACGCTCCTTTTTCACCTCGCGAGTATCTAATGTATAGTCAAGATTTCGAAGTCTCAAACCAGGAATATTTTTAAAGCTATTCAAAATAAATGACGTATACGAATGATTGTGTCTAGGATAGTCTCTAATAGTATTAGCAATATGTCGCCAACAATCACTAGTTGTTCCATTATAATTATTAATTTCGGTTCTAAAATTCAACGCCCTGTCTTTGCCTGTATTTCCTCTGTGAAAAAAACCTCTGCCATTTCCTCGCCACGCTAAATAGTTTTCAGTTGCGGTTCTAATGGCTTGCTTTAGGTTTTGCAAACTTATATTTTCAGGTGGAACGGCTTGGTTCACTAAATTTTGGAAAAATTCTTGCCGGTTTGGCAATAAGGGATTTAAATTTGTTCTGTATATAGGTTCTGGAACGTTTAAATTTATAACTCTTGCTATATTTCTGGCAGGACGATCTCGTCGACAATCTTGCCGGCAAATAGGACACCTATTAGAGGTATACAACCAATCTCTAGCACACTCTTCGTGAAAACAGTCATGATTATTTGGACATGATATATTAAACCTTCTATCTAATGGCTGAAGACAAATTATACAATCATCCTCCTGCCCCAGCGCATTAGCGTTAGCATTCTGTTCTTGTTCCAGAAATTCTTCAATATTGAAGTTATCCTCTGGCCGTTGTCGCCTATTTCCAAAGCTTGTCTTGCATAATGGACACTCTTCTGAGCGCTCCAACCATGTGTCAATACATTGCTTATGAAAATAATGTTTACAACTGGTTTCACATATTATCATTTGTTCTTCTTGGTTTTCACTATGTAAACTCTCAAGACAAATTGTACAATTTAACTGTGCAGTGTTATCACTAGGTTCGATTATATTATATGCAGGCATTATATCTCCTTATTATATTTCTACTTTTTTCATACTTATTGATTGGGCTTCATGAACCAAATTTCTTATAACATAGCACCACCGCATGTAGTTAAATATAGTTTTCGAAGCTAAATAATTAGATGAGGTGCTGACGAAATACTATATATGTGAATCTAATCGGTCAACTACATTATTGTTTTTACAAGCACAAAAACGTTTTATAGCTACCATTGTTTAGTGTTTAACACCCTAGTTCCAGCTGCAACACTTCCTTAGCCCACTTATCCAGTGTTTTGCTAAGAAGTTAAACAAAGTAGCTCTATTTAAAGATAACGCAAAAGCAAATGGTATAACGTAATTGTTATTAGACTTCTCATTGATTGATGTTTATATTCCCCTTTATCCAGCTGCTGTTATTTTGTACTTAATTTCCAATTGTGGTATTATATTGGGATTAATCTATTTATGAAAATTCTTTCTATGACTACAAATGTTTACTTAGAATTTGCTCCGATATTAATATTTTTGATTATAGCCTTTGCTGTAGGTGCTGCTTTTGCGATAGCTGGTAAGGTTATCTCTATTATTGTGGGTGCAAATAATCCAAGTAAGAGTAAAAATGAGACGTTTGAGTGTGGCTTTCCAACTTTTGGGGATGCTAGAGAAAAACTAGATGTCCGATTTTACTTGGTTGCAGTATTATTTTTGGTTTTTGATTTGGAGTTAGCTTTTGTTATTCCGTGGGGAATAAACCTAAGAGCAACAGCTATAGCACCAGCAATATCTAACCATGCATTTTTTGCAATGATTATATTTTTAGTAGTGCTATTTTTAGGCTTAATTTATGGTTGGAAGAAAGGGGCTTTAGAATGGGAATAAGTAACGAAAATAAAGGTTTTATTACCGCTAGTGCAGATGCTCTTATAAATTGGGTGCGTACAGGTTCTATGTGGCCAGTAACTACAGGTCTGGCTTGTTGTGCGGTAGAGATGATGCACGCTGGTGCTGCTAGATATGACTTAGATAGATTTGGGGTTGTTTTTAGACCATCGCCAAGGCAATCAGATGTTCTTATAGTGGCTGGTACCCTCTGTAATAAGATGGCTCCGGCGCTAAGACAAGTTTATGACCAGATGCCAGACCCTAAGTGGGTAATATCTATGGGTTCTTGTGCAAATGGTGGTGGCTATTATCATTACTCATATTCTGTTGTTAGAGGATGTGATAGGATTGTACCAGTTGATATTTATGTTCCAGGTTGCCCGCCTACTGCTGAAGCTTTAGTTTATGGGATTATTCAGTTACAGAATAAAATTATTAGAACAAATACTATAGCGAGGAAATAGGTGTGAGTATTTCTTTACATCCTCATTTAGAGAATATTAAAAAGGTTCTAGAAGGATTTGATGCTTATTGTTGTATTGCTCACAAAGAAATAAATGTAGCTATAAAACATCAAAAAGACATATACCAAGTATTGCAGGTACTAAAAAAAGAGTATTCTTTTGAGCAGTTAAGCGACATCACTGCTGTAGATTATCTGACATATGGTCAAACTGATTGGCAGGTTGGAAAAGAAGTTTCTCAAACAGGGTTCTCTCGTGGCCGCCAACAGGGATTTGTGGAAAGTGGTTTTGATAACAGGTTTGAAGTTATTTACCAGCTTTTGAGTATGACAAATAATGTGCGTGTTAGAGTTAAATGTAAACTAAAAGATGCGCAAATTATCATTGTGGATTCTGTGAATGATTTATGGCCTTCAGCAAACTGGGCTGAAAGAGAAGTTTACGACATGTTTGGTATTTACTTTAATAACCACCCAGATCTAAGACGAGTGCTTACTGATTATGGTTTTGTGGGGCATCCATTAAGAAAAGACTTTCCACAAACAGGTTATGTTGAAATGCGATATGATGAAAACCTTGGTAAAGTGGTTTATGAACCTGTAGAGATTGACGATAGGGTTAATACTCCTAGAGTCATTCGTAGTAAATAATTTATGGATTTGTGATAATGGCAGAATATAAAAACTATACGTTAAATTTCGGACCTGTTCACCCTGCAGCACACGGTGTATTAAGACTTATATTAGAACTTGATGGTGAAACTGTAGTTAGAGCTGATCCACATGTGGGGCTATTACATAGAGGTACGGAAAAACTAGCCGAATTTAAACCATATAACCACAGTATAGGCTATATGGATAGGTTAGATTATGTATCGATGATGTGTAATGAGCATGCTTATGTCATGGCTATAGAAAAATTACTTACTTTAGAAATTCCAGAAAGAGCAAAGTATATCAGAGTAATGTTTGCTGAAATGACAAGAATTTTAAATCATCTTTTATGGGTTGCTGCCTGTGGAATTGATTTAGGAGCAATGACAGTATTTCTGTATGCTTTTAGAGTCAGAGAAGATCTTTTTGACTGTTATGAGGCAGTTTCGGGTGCTAGAATGCACGCAACTTATTTTAGGCCTGGTGGGGTAGCAAGAGATTTACCTAATCAAATGCCACAGTATGAGAAAAGTAGGTTTTCTAGTAAGAGAAAAACTAAAAAAATGAACAAACCAAGACAAGGAAGTATGCTAGATTTTCTAGACTACTTTGTTGTGGATTTTGAGAAATCTCTTGATGAAATTGATACTTTACTTACTGACAATAGGCTTTGGAAACAAAGGACAGTTGATATAGGTGTTGTAACTGCAGACAGAGCAAAAGCTCTTGGGTTTACAGGCCCGATGCTAAGAGGTAGTGGTGTGGCTTGGGACCTTAGAAAATCGCAACCATATGAAGTTTACGATCAGCTTGATTTTGATATTCCTATAGGAAAAAATGGCGACTGCTACGATAGATATCTAGTCAGAATGGCAGAGATGCGAGAGTCTAACAAAATTATAAAACAGTGTATAGATTGGTTAAGAGCTAATTCAGGTCCAGTTTTATCCGACAATCATAAGATTGCTCCCCCAAGCAGAAACGCTATGAAAAATGGTATGGAAGAGTTAATCCATCATTTTAAGCTTTTTTCTGAAGGTTACTGTACTCCGGAGGGTGAGGTATATGTTGGAACTGAGCATCCAAAAGGTGAATTTGGCGTATATATTAAATCAGATGGTGCAAATAAGCCATACAGACTAAAGATGAGAGCACCTGGTTTTGCTCATATTAGTGCTATGGATGAAATGTTGTCTGGGCATATGTTAGCTGATACTCCAGCTATCATTTCGACAATAGATGTTGTGTTTGGTGATGTAGATAGGTAGAAAATAATGTCTTTAATAGAACTAATACCGCCACAAGCGAGAGAAGAATTAGAAAGAGTTTTAAGTAAATTTCCTGTAGATCAAAGAAGATCTGCTATTTTAGAAGGTTTACATATATTGCAAGATAGTAATGGTGGCTACCTAACTGATGATTTGCAGACTGCTTTGGCGGAATATTTGCAAGTTAGTAAGGTGGATGTTTATGAGGTTGCTACATTTTATTGTATGTATGATCTAGAACCAGTTGGTAGACATAAGCTTAATTTATGCACCAATGTATCATGTATGTTAAATGGAGCTTATGATATTTTGGCTCATATTGAAAAAAGGTTAGGAATTAAGCCTGGTCAAACAACAAATGATGGTAGGATAACTCTAAAAGAAGTTGAGTGCCAAGGAGCTTGCTGTGGTTCACCTATGCTAGAGGTGGATAAGGTTTTTTATGAAAATCTAACTATAGATAAAGTGAATCAGATAATTGATTCTTTGGAGTAAAAATGGCTAATGAAGTTTGTTTTCGTACCCTGCATTTAGATAAGCCATACAGTTTGGAGTCTTACTTATCTGTGGGAGGATATTCTTATTGGAACAAGATCTTAACCGAAAAGATTCCGCCAGAACAAATTATAGAACAGTTAAAGATCTCTGGATTAAGAGGTAGGGGTGGTGCAGGATTCCCAACTGGCTTAAAATGGAGCTTTATGCCTCGTAGTTTACCAGGTCAAAAGTATGTAGTTTGTAATTCAGATGAAGGTGAGCCAGGTACTTGTAAGGATAGAGAGATACTTAGAAATAATCCTCACCAACTTATAGAAGGAATGGCTATAGCCGGGTATGTTGTAGGTGCAACAGTAGGTTACAATTACACACGAGGAGAGTTTTATGAACCTATCGCAAGATTTGAGGACGCTCTTATAGAGGCGTATCAGGCTGGTTTGTTAGGCTCTAATATTAAATCTTCAGGTATTTCTTTTGATCTTTATTCGGCAGTTGGTGCAGGAGCATATATTTGTGGTGAAGAAACAGCGCTTTTAGAGTCGCTTGAAGGAAAAAAAGGGCGTCCAAGGTTTAAGCCACCATTTCCAGCATTTAAAGGGTTATATGGTAAACCAACAAATATCAATAATACAGAAACCTATGCCTCAGTACCGGCTATACTACAGCACGGAGGAGAGTGGTTTAAGAATTTAGGAACAGAAAAAAGTGGTGGTACCAAGCTTTTTTGTGTTTCTGGGCATGTGAAACAACAAAGAGTTGTTGAAATTGGCTTAGGTACACCGTTTAGTGAACTTTTGGATATGTGTGGTGGTGTGCGAAATGGCAAGAAACTAAAAGCAGTGATTCCTGGAGGAAGTTCATCTCAGATTCTAACAGGTGAAGAAATGATGAAAGTTAATATGGACTATGAGTCAATTTCTGCAGCTGGATCAATGTTGGGATCAGGAGCAGTAGTGGTATTGGATGAAACTGTTTGTATGGTTAAAACCTTAGCTAGGTTAGCAGACTTTTATTATGAAGAGTCTTGTGGTCAATGTACACCATGTCGTGAAGGTACAGGGTGGTTGTCACGCACATTACATAGAATAATGTCTGGCGAAGGAAAACCTGAAGATATAGATAATTTAGTAAGGGTAGCTACAAATATAGAGGGTAATACTATCTGTGGTTTAGGTGATGCAGCAGCATGGCCAGTACAGAGCTATATACGCAAATTCAGAGAAGAATTTGTTTATATGATTGAAAATAATGGTAAAAGTATTGTGGATCAATAGTTGATTGGAGTGGTTTTGTGTCAGACAATAAAGAGTCCAAAAAAATAAACATAGAGATTGATGGTAAGAGTTATGAAGCTTTACCTAATCAATCTATAATTGAGATAGCTGATGCTAACGGAATTTATATTCCTAGATTTTGTTATCATAAAAAATTATCGGTAGCAGCAAATTGTCGTATGTGCTTGGTTGATGTAGAGGGTGCAAGACGTTCATCTCCTGCATGTGCTACACCAGTTGCCGATGGGATGAAAATTAAAACTCGTTCTGAAACGGCTCTTAAGATGCAAAAAGATGTGATGGAGTTTCTACTCATAAACCACCCTCTTGATTGCCCGATATGTGACCAAGGTGGTGAATGTGAACTACAAGATATAGCCATGGGTTATGGTAAAACAACATCTGATTATAAAGAATCTAAAAGAGCTGTTGCTAATCCAAATCTTGGCCCACTTATAGCGACTGACATGACTAGGTGTATATTATGTACGCGTTGTGTGCGTTTCGGTGAAGAGGTTGCAGGGGTTAAAGAATTAGGTGTTATCGGCCGAGCAGATCATTCTGAAATCAGTACCTACATATCTGGAGATATGGTTAATTCAGAAGTTTCTGGTAACGTTATAGACCTTTGTCCGGTTGGAGCTCTTACATCCAAGCCATTTAGGTTTAAGGCAAGAGCTTGGGAATTAAAACAGTTTCCAACAGTATCCGCTGGAGATGGTTTAGCCATAGACATTAATGCACATGTGTACCAAAATAGGCTCATACGAGTTGTACCAGCAGAGAATCAGATAACAGGTACATGGATAGCTGATAGAGATAGATTTGAGTATGCAGGATTATATAGTGAAGATAGAATTCAGCAACCAATGATTAAGAAATCTGGTAGCTGGGTTGAAGTTTCTTGGGAAGAAGCTCTGGACTTTGTGAAAGTTGCTATCGAACATACAAGAGAAAAATATACAGCTGATAGTATATCTGCTATTGTCTCAGAAACATCCACATCTGAAGAAATGTTTTTGATGAAAAAGCTAATTCAAGCTTTAGGCTCTTCTAATATAGATGCTAGGATTAGACAGTTTACTAATTCTGCGGGAGTTAGTTCTGGTAAAGGGCTTAGCTGCTCATATGATGATATTAAAAATAGTGATTTTATTCTTGTTTTGGGCTCTAATGTTAGAAAAGAATACCCACTAATAAATATAGCTATCAAGGAAGCTGTTGAGAAGAATTCAGCTAAAGCCGTTGCATGGAATATTTGCGATTATGATTTTAATTATAGTGTAAATCAGGTTAAATTAGCAGCTGATCACATTCGCTATATAACTTTATCTCTTTTAAAGGCTATCTTTGTTAGAGCAAATATTGCTTATGGTGAGCTAAATGATATTTTGAGAAAAGTCGATCCAGCAGGTGAGGTTAGAGATGTTGCAGATAGGATAATTGCTGCAAATAATCCTAAGATTATAATTGGCCAAGATATAGTAAATAATAACTGTTTTGAAACAGTGTTTAGTATATTTGCGATACTTGAAAAAGTTACACATGTAAGAGGAGGCTTTTTAGCTAGTAATGTTAACTCTGTAGCAGCTGATAGGATTCTAAGTTCATCTAAAGCTGATTTTAGTACTTATAAGTGCTTGAATGGACAAACAAAGACAAAACTTCTACTTACTACTCATACAGAGCTTTCCAAGGATGCTTTATATGGTGAAGATAAGCTTAAACAAGCACTAGATGAGATAGACGTTGTTGTAAGCTTTACCTCTTTTGCAGACAAATTTACTAAGGATGTTTCAGATATAATCATTCCAGTAGCTACTCATTACGAGACTGAAGGTAGTTTTATTGATATTTTCGGTAATAAAAAAGAGTTCAAGCAAGCTGTTAAGCCATATGCAGATAATAAAGAACTTTGGAGAATCTTAAGAGTTTTGGGTAATTTATTAGGTTTAGAAGGTTTTGAGTATAATACTATTACAGAAATTTCAGATGATACTTATAATTTTAGAGCGCGTGTTACTCCAAATCATGTGAGACAAATTCTTAATACCGACCTTGATTATGAAAAAAGCGTAGCTTTTGTAGCCTCTAACTCTATGTATGATTCTTCAAGCTTACTTAGAAGAGCTAAGCCACTCCAACAGACCCAAGACGCACAAAGATTCAAGGGGGTTAGAATATCTCAGGCTCTAGCAAGTGAGCTAGGTTTACAAGACACTCAGGCAAGTATAAAAATCTATGATATAAATAATGAGTTGCAGTTAGATGTAATAGTTGATCCTAGCTTGCACTCTAAGAATTTTATGTTACCAAGGAGTCTGAATAAAGCCTTCATTCATAACTCTAATATTAATATTAAAACAGTTGTTCAAGGAGGAGAATAGGCATGTTAAAGTATATTCTTTGGACTTCACTTTATGTTTTGCTTATCATAGTTCCTTTGATTTTAGTGGTTGCATATTATACTTATGCTGAGAGAAAGGTTATTGGCTATATGCAAGATAGGATAGGTCCAAATAGGGTTGGATCTTTTGGATTGTTACAGCCAATAATGGATGCTTTAAAACTTTTTCTAAAAGAGATAATTATTCCAACAAATTCTAATAGATATCTATTTTTTATAGCACCTATTTTAGCTTTTGCACCAGCTTATGCTGCTTGGGCAGTTATACCATTTGCAAAAGGTGTTGTACTATCAGATATGAATCTTGGGTTATTATATATCTTAGCAATGACTTCTTTTTCAATATATGGAATTGTGATAGCTGGTTGGGCTTCAAATAGTAAATATTCTTTATTTGGTGCATTAAGAGCAGGAGCTCAGGTTATTTCATATGAATTAGCTATGGGTTTTGCAATAGTTGGCGTTGTAATAGCATCAGGTTCAATGGGGATAACTGGTATTATAGAGTCCCAGCAAGGTGGTATTTTACATTGGTATTTTATTCCGTTATTTCCGCTATTTATAGTTTATTTTATATCAGGAATTGCAGAAACTAATAGAGCGCCTTTTGACGTTGTGGAGGGTGAATCTGAAATTGTAGCTGGACACCATATAGAATATACAGGATCTAGATTTGCGTTATTTTTCTTGGCAGAATACGCAAATATGATATTAATAAGTATCCTAACGGCAATTATGTTTTTAGGTGGTTGGAATTCACCTTTCCAAGGAACTTCGTTAGAAAGCTACTTTGATATTGTCCCAGCAACAGTTTGGTTATTCGGTAAAACTGGTATATTTATGTTTATGTTCTTATGGATAAGAGCGACATATCCTAGATATAGATATGACCAAATCATGCGTCTTGGATGGAAAATATTTATTCCACTAACATTTATTTGGGTAGTGGTGGTAGCATGCATGGTCAGATTTGGTGTGGGACCTTGGTGGTAAAAAGGATAGTATTATGAGAAATATAACGACTTTTTTTAAGACCTTTTTATTGTGGGAGCTATTAAAAGGTCTTAAGGTTACTGGTAAGCACTTCTTTACCCGTAAAGTTACGGTACAGTATCCAGATGAAAAAACTCCTATATCTAATAGGTTTAGGGGGCTACATGCTCTTAGACGTTATGAGAATGGCGAAGAAAGATGTATAGCATGTAAATTATGTGAAGTAGTGTGCCCTGCTTTAGCTATTACTATACAGTCAACAGAAAGAGAAGACGGTTCACGTAGGACCTCTAGTTATGAAATAGACTTGTTTAAATGTATTTTCTGTGGTTTCTGTGAAGAATCTTGTCCAGTTGACTCTATAGTAGAAACAAATATATTAGAATACCATTTTGAAGAGCGTGGTGAAAATATCATGACTAAAGCTAAACTTTTAGCAATAGGCGATAAGTATGAATCTCAAATAGCAGCAGATAGACTACAAGATAAGGATTTTAGGTAGAAATATGTTTTTAACAGACATTTTATTTTATATTTTTGCATCGTTAGCTATTGTTTCTGCTTTGGTATTAGTGTTGGCTAATAACCCTGTTAATTCTGTGATAGCTATGATTTTTACATTTATATTTACAGCATGTGTATGGATTGTATTACAACAAGTATATTTAGCTTTACTGTTGATTGTGGTGTATGTTGGCGCAGTGCTTGTAATGTTTTTATTTGTGGTATTTATGTTGGATTTACACGTTGAAGAACAAGGTAGAGTAGGTAGGTTTTTTTATGCTTTAGCCGCCATAATCGTTTGTACTATATTTGCTACTATTATAAGTTATGCCGCTATACATGTGTTTGCTGGTAGTCAGATGCAAGCTGGTGTGGGTGGTCTAAAAATTATAGGCTTTACTATGTTTAATGATAACAATTTGTACGTCTTTGAGCTAGTTGACTTTATTTTATTAGCAGCTATGGTAGCAGCGGTGACTTTAACTTTAAGGTCTAAACGTAAAAATAACAAAGCTGTTGATCCAGCTAAACAAGTTAAAGTTAGAGCAAAAGATCGTTTAACAATGGTAAAAATACCAAGTAATAAAGGTAAGACAAATGAGTAACTTAATATCAGTTTCAGTAACAAATGGTTTGATTTTTAGTACTATTTTATTTGTTATAAGTATTGCTGGGGTCATTATAAACAGAAGAAATATCTTAATTTTACTAATGTCTATAGAGTTAATGCTTTTAGCTGTTAATACTAATTTTTTAATATTTGCTAATATGCACCAACAAGCAGTAGGTGGAGTTTTTGTGTTTTTTATCATGGCAGTAGCAGCAGCTGAAACAGCTATAGGTTTAGCGATAGTTGTTGCAATATTTAGAAAGCGCAAGACAATTGATTTGAGTAAACTTAATACTTTGAGAGGCTAGGCAATAATGATAATAAATAATCAAATAGCAGCCGTATTAATTGCAGTTATAGTTTTATCACCTTTATTGGGTGCTGTTATTGCAGGTTTTTTTGGTAGGTCTGTCAAAAATGAAGGAGTTAGCTTTTTTACCATTTGTTTATGTGGACTCTCTTTTGTGCTTAGCGCAGTTTTAGCATATGGTGTTTTTAACGGTCATGTATATGATATAAGCTTTTATCAGTGGGCACCTATATCTAAAGAATTTTCTCTGGATGTTGGGTTTACTGTAAATAGAATAACTGTTTACATGATGCTTATAGTTACATTTGTATCTACTTTGGTGCATGTTTACTCTATAGGTTACATGAAAGGTGAAGATGGGTATGCGAGATTTTTTGCGTATATCTCTGGTTTTACTTTTGCCATGTTATGCTTAGTAATGGGTAATAATTTCCTATTGTTATTTTTTGGTTGGGAAGGAGTAGGACTTTTCTCTTACTTATTGATAGGTTTTTATTTTAATAGAGAGAAAGCAAATGTTGCTAGCTTAAGAGCTTTTATTGTAAATAGGGTTGGTGACTTAGGATTTTTATTAGGTATCGGTGCAGTAATTTTGTACACAGGTTCAGTTGATTACAGCACTGTTTTTGCAGCTTTGCCTAATATTGATAATACTCAAGTTGTTCATTTCTTAGGTTTGAGCTTTAGTCCAGTTACGCTTATGTGTGTGCTTTTATTTATCGGGGCTATGGGTAAATCAGCTCAATTTCCTTTGCACTCGTGGCTAGAGGGCTCTATGGAGGGTCCTACTCCTATTTCAGCTTTGATACATGCTGCTACAATGGTTACTGCTGGTGTATTTATGGTTGCTAGATTATCACCGATGTTTGTATTATCAGAAGCGGCTTTGAGTTTTGTGCTTATAATTGGAGCAATTACTTGCTTATTTATGGGTCTTATAGCAATAGTTCAAACAGATATAAAAAGGGTTATTGCTTATTGTACTTTATCACAGTTAGGTTACATGATGGTGGCTCAAGGTGCCGGAGCATTTTCTATAGGAATGTTTCACCTTATGACACATGCGATGTTTAAGGCATTATTATTTTTAGCAGCAGGTTCTGTAATCGTAGCAATGCATCATGAGCAAGATATTCGCAGAATGGGTGGATTAAGAAAGTATATGCCAGTAACTTATATATGTATGTTTATAGGAACATGGTCTTTAGCTGCATTACCGCCATTTTCAGGATTTTTCTCAAAAGATTTAATTATCGAAGCTGCTCAAAGTACAACTGTATTTGGTCATCAGTTAGCTTACTACATGGTTCTAGCATGCGCTTTTGTAACTTCGTTTTACATGTTTAGAACATTTTTTCTAGTGTTTCATGGTAAAGAAAGAATGTCTGAAGATGAAAAATCGCATCTTAAAGAATCTCCGATTAGTATATTAATTCCTTTAATATTGCTAGCTATTCCATCAGCTTTTATTGGCGAATACTTTTTTGATAGTATTTTATCTCAAAATCATGGGTTGTTTGGAGATACAATAAGTGCATATAGCCAAACTGGTTTACATGGTGTATCTGTAACTGCACATTTAGCTAGTGAACCGTTTACTACTGCTGCTTTTGCTTTTATGGAGCACTCTATAGATACCTTGCCTTTTTGGTTAGCATTAAGTGCGCTAGTATTAGCTTATGTTTTATACGTTTGGTTTCCTCGTATACCAGAGTTTTTATCAAAAACTAGTTCGGGTGTAGGAGTTATATACTATATTTTGGTTAGAAAGTATTTTATAGACTTTTTGTATGATGTGGTTTTTGTGAGAGTGTTTTTATGTATCAGCGCCTTTTTATGGAAGGTTGTAGATATATTGGTTATAGATAAGACAATTGTGCATGGTACATCTAATCTAATATACCAAACAGGTGATAACTTTAGAAAAGTGCAACGTGGTTATGTGTATGATTATGCGTTTATCATGATTATAGGTGTATTGTTATTTATGATGTTGCTAATAATAGTTTAGGCAGTTAGGGGATAGATTTATACTATGAATTTAGGAAATTACTTATTAAGCTTGATAATTTGGCTACCTATTGTAGGCGGTTTTGTAGTTTTAGCTACTAGAACAAAAGAGTTGCACGGAGATGCTGCACGTTGGGTTGCACTAGTTTTTAGTAGCTTAACACTAGCTTTATGTATTTCTTTAGTAGGCGCGTTTGATCCTTCTAGTTCAGCGATGCAATTCAAAGAAAGTGTAAAATGGTTCAAAGTATTTGGTTTACACGATGTTTACTATAGTTTAGGTGTTGATGGCTTTTCAGTTTTATTTATTGTATTAACATCTTTTACTACTTTAGTAATAGTGTTAGCTGCTTGGACTTCTATTAAAGTCAAAGTTAGACAGTATATGGCTATCTTTTTGATAACTTGTGGTTTAACTAATGGTGTTTTTGCTGCAACAGATTCAATTTTATTTTATGTATTTTGGGAAGCTTTACTTATTCCAACTTGTTTAGGTATAGGTATCTGGGGCGGTAAGCGTAAAGCTTATGCGGCTGTTAAATATTTTATGTATACATTTTTTGGTTCAGTGTTTTTACTAGCGGCTATATTGTATTTACAGACTAGAGTAGCTAATTCTTCTACAGATATTTTAATCAATGCTGATACTTACTCTATTCAAAACTTTATAGCATGGGCTACGCAGTCGCAAGGTTTAGCTGATACCGTTAAGTTTACACTCACGGCACAGTGGTTAGTGTTTGGAGCTTTTTTCTTAGCATTTGCTGTAAAAATTCCGATGTGGCCTTTTCATTCATGGTTACCAGATGCCCATTCTGAAGCACCTGCCGGAGGTTCGGTAATATTAGCAGCACTTATGCTTAAGTTAGGGGCATATGGTTTTTTAAGGTTTGCAATCCCAATGTTACCAGAGGTTACTACCTCATTAGAATATGTATTGGTGATTTTATCTTTAATAGCAATTGTTTATGTCGGGATAGTGGCTGTTGCACAAACAGATGTTAAGCGGCTTATAGCTTACTCATCTATTTCCCATATGGGTTTAGTAACTTTAGGATTATTTTCTATATTTATACTAAAAAATATAGACCCTAATTTAGGAGCAACTCATGCGCAACTTGCTATACAAGGAGCAGTGTTTCAGATGATAGCTCATGCGTTTTCTTCTGGTGGTATGTTTATAGGTATTGGTTACTTGTACCTAAGAATGCATACAAGAGAAATTTCATCATTTTCAGGAGTGGCAAAAACTATGCCAATATTTGCAACGTTCTTTTTACTATTCTGTATGGCTAACGTTGGTTTACCAGGCACTAGTGGTTTTGTGGGTGAATTTATGATATTGTTGGCAGTTTTTCAGTACTCTTCACTTGTGGCTTTGATAGCTGGTCTAACTCTGATTATTGCTCCAATCTACACACTGTGGATGTATAAGCGAGTTTTTTTTGGTGAAGTAGTTTCAGCACAAGTAGCTAATTTACAAGATTTAAATAAAATGGAAATTTTAGTATTTATATTATTAGCGATACCAACATTATTGTTTGGTTTATATCCAGAGCCGATACTTAAGCTTTCAGCAGCAGCTTCGGCACATATTGTTGGTTTATCTCTATAAGGTGGTGTTATGAATTTATCTGTTCTTTTTATCTTACCAGAAATATTGTTAGCAGTAGGTGTTTTGATTGTAATGTTCTCTGGGCTATTTTTACATGGTAAAATTAAAAATATTAATTATATCTTTTTTCAGGTATTTGTAAGCTTAGCACTAATAGCTACTTTTGCTAAAGAGTATATCTTACAAGCAGGAAGTGCCTTTGAAGGACGAGTAGTCTTTAATGGTTTTGCCTATACATTACAGCTGGTAATCTTGGTTTTATCTTTGTTTGTTGCCTTATACTCACGTGAGTATGTTAAAGATAGAAAAATTTCCGATGGCGATTTTTATACATTGCTAATGTTAGCTATTTTAGGATCAATGGTTCTAACTGCAGCACATAATCTGATAACTATTTATATTGGTTTGGAATTATTGTCATTGCCATTATATGCTTTAATTGCCATTTATCGTGAATCTGGTAAAGGTTTAGAGGCTGCAATTAAGTATTTTATCCTTGGAGCAATTGCTTCAGGGTTATTACTCTTTGGTATGTCATTCGTTTATGGTATTACAGGGCAGCTAGATATCGTCAATATTGCTAAATTTATAACTGCGCATAGTTTTGACAGTTTAGAATACAAATTCTTACTAATCTGTTTAGTAATGATGACAGCAACTTTCTTATTTAAGCTTGGTGCGGCACCATTTAATATGTGGTTACCAGATGTGTATGAAGGAGCACCAAACGCGGTTGCTAATATTGTAGCAACTATTCCTAAAGTAGCAGCATTTGCTATGTTGGTAAATATCTTATTTGTTGGCTTTCCAGAATTTAAGGCATCATGGGTATATTTGTTTAGAGTAATTGGTATTGCATCAATATTCTTTGGTAGTTTAGTAGCATTATCACAGACTAATATAAAAAGACTGTTGGGTTATTCAACAGTTTCACAAATTGGTTTTGTATTGTTAGCAACGACTTTGGAACCACAAGGTTATGCCTTGACAGCAGCTAGTTTCTATGTGATTGTGTATGTATTTACAACTTTGGCAGCATTTGGTGTTTTGACCACTATAAGTGTTGGTGGTTATGAGGTACAAAGCTTTAATGATCTAAAAGGTTTTAATACCAAAGATCCTTGGTTGGCATTCATTTTGTTAATAGTATTGTTTTCAATGGCAGGTATTCCACCATTTGGTGGCTTTATAGCAAAACTATTTGTTATTATGGGGCTGATAAATAATGGTAGTTATGTTTTAGCTTGCTTTGTATTATTTATGGCGGTGATAGCTTCATTCTACTACATCCGTATTATCAAGATGATGTATTTTGACGAACCTGAGAATGAAGAGACAGTAAAAGCACCACTTACCTCTTTAGTGGCATTAAGTGTAAACGGTTTGGTATTACTATTTTTAGGTATTATGCCGATGCTTCTTTTGGGCGTTCTTTCTCGGGTTGTGAATGTTATTTAATAACGCCATTAAATATAAATGAATACTATTTGTCGTATACTATTAAATTTTTAGTTAAAATTGCACATTAATATTACTTTGAAGATAAGTCATACGCTAATTTATGTTTAAACCATACCTTCATAAGATTCCAGATAGGAAAATCTCTAAGCGTCAGTTGAAATTTCTAGAGAGGTCAAATCAGGATTTTCATATGAAGATTGATAAAACTTATCAGGCTCATAGTGCCGATGTTTATAAAATATTAAAAGAAATTGCTTTTAGTAATATTCAAACTGAAAAACAAAAAACTTATGCAACCAATACAATCCCTTTGGCTTATAAATATAAGTACCCTATTACACTAAAAGCATTGTTAATTATGTTACTAATCGTGATGCTTCCTCGTGTTGCAAAATCTAGTGCAATTACAACTTCGACTTCGCTAGTTTTTGATGAAAATTTATTTGAAGATGTATCGCTGATATTGTCAGATTGTATAAGTAAGTCAGCAGGTGTAAGTGCAGGTAAAGTATGTACATATAATAATGAAAGATATGTATTTAAGTCTTTAAAGCAACCTAGTGGATTGAATGTCTCTCCTGATATGATTAAAGGGCATTTGAATTTTGCATTTCTAAAGAGCATTGGTATTGATGCTCCTGAGGGTAAATTCTTTTATGAAAAAGGTGGTTCTGTATTTCATGGAGATAAAAATATCCCAGCAGAAAAATTGTATGGGACTAAATTTGAATATCAATTTCAACCAGCTTCACAGTTTGTAAAAAAAGCTAATAGAGAATTTTTGGTAAAAAAAATACCTATAACTGATGAGAAAAGATTTATAAGAGAAACTTTTCTAAAAAATATTGGTGGTGAGATAGGTTTAGCAAAACTAGCATTTTCTTGTTTGTACATTAATGATATAGCTATAAACCTAGGAAATTGGGGAGGAGTAAAACAACAATTTTTTATAGTAGATGCTGATTTGTCTCCTAAAACTTTATTTGAATTTAGGTCAACTGCGATGTCTGGGATATCTCAAATTAATAGTGTTGCACATTTATACTTAACAAAAGCAACTTTATTAGAAATCAAAAGCTTATTGAGTTTTATTGATTATGATTCAATACGCGTAAAGCTTCCAAGAAGTTTTTCAATTGATTATAAAAATATGAGTATAGCTACAAACATTTACGCTGACGCAGTGGAGCTGACTTTACAGAAAATCATAACGTTATCAAACCATGAAATAGAGTCAGGTAAAATTAATGATTTATTTATGCAAGCGATTGTAAGTGACGTTAGGTGGCATGTTAAAGGAGCGGATGATCTTTAGTTGCCTATTTGAATTATACAAACTATACTTTTAATAATACTACGCAAAAACTTAAATATATTATGAAAAAAGTTCTTAGCCCAATAAATGATATAATTAAAAATTCAAAAGAAAGTATCCTGAAAAAAAGCCTTAAAAAGCTTGATGTAGTAAGTAGAGAGGAGTTTGAAGTGCAAAAGAAAATACTTTTAAAAACTCGTCAAAAGCTTGAAAGTATAGAAGCTAAATTAGATCAGCTGTTAGCAGAGAAAAAATAGCTATGTCTTTAGCGGTACTAAAAAGTAGAGCTCAGCTTGGTATAGAGGCTCCTTCAGTTTCTATAGAAGTTCATTTATCAAATGGTTTGCCAAGCCTGTCAATCGTTGGATTACCAGAAACTGCTGTTAAAGAAAGTAAAGATAGAGTTCGTAGTGCTATTATAAACTCAGGTTTTAACTTTCCTAATAAGCGAATTACTATTAATCTAGCTCCTGCTGATTTACCTAAAAGTAGTGGTAGATTTGATTTACCGATAGCTTTAGGAATACTTTACGCATCAGGTCAAATAGATGTTAGTAAGAACGTTGAAGATTTTGAATTTGCTGGAGAGTTATCTTTAAGTGGTGAGCTTAGAAGAATATCTAGTGCTATACCGATGGCTATTAAGTGTGTGCATGCTACTAAAAAACTTATTTTACCTGTTCAGAATGAAAAAGAAATAGGTTTAGTTGAAGGCGTTGAAGCTTATAGTTTTGTTAACTTAAAAGAGGTTGTGGATTTTTTATCAGGTGAAATTAACAAGTCAAAAGTAAAGCCCAATCTAGATATTGACTTTGATAGTCTTTATCAAGACTTGGAGGACGTAAAAGGTCAATATCAGGCGAAAAGAGCTTTAGAAATAGCTGCAGCTGGTGGACACAATATTCTTTTAGTAGGACCACCTGGAACGGGTAAAACAATGTTAGCTAGTAGACTAAACTCAATTTTACCACCATTGGATAAACAAGAAGCTCTTTCATCAGCAATGATAGCTTCAATAAAAGGAGAGTCTCATATAGCAGAGAGTTTTTATAAAAGACCTTTTAGACACCCTCACCATACATCTTCAGGAGTATCTTTAGTTGGCGGTGGTAGTAACCCTATGCCAGGAGAAATTTCTTTAGCTCATAATGGGGTATTGTTTTTGGATGAGTTACCTGAGTTTGACCGTAAAGTTTTAGAAGTATTGCGGGAGCCTTTAGAAACAGGAGTTGTGAATATTTCTCGTGCTAGATGTCAAGTAGAGTATCCAGCAAACTTCCAACTAATTGCTGCGATGAATCCTTGTCCCTGTGGATATTTAGGGTCTCAAACTAAAGAATGTACAGACTCTATACAAACAATACGTAGGTATCAAAGTAAGTTATCGGGTCCTTTGCTGGACAGGATAGATTTACATCTGGAAGTTTTAGAATTGTCTAAACAAGACCTTACCAACCAAAATCTTAAGGGTGAAAAAAGTAGCTTAGTTAGAGCTAGAGTTGAAAAGGCACGACAGTTGCAAATATCACGTCAGAATAAAATTAATGCGTTGCTAAGTAGTAAAGAGCTTGATAAAGTTTGTTCGCTTGGTGAGGATAGTAAAAAAATGCTTGAATTAGCAATAGAAAAGCTGGGGTTATCAGCAAGAGGATATTATAAGATACTTAAAGTAGCTAGGACTATAGCTGACCTTAATGGTAATGATGAGGTTGATAAAAAAGCAATTCAAGAAGCTATAAGTTACAGGAAAATGGATAAGTTTATTAAATAATGTAGGGGCCGTGCCTGTGTGCCGGCCTTTTGTTGGTTTATTATATTAAAGCAGAATAGTATGAGAAAATTATTTTTAGATGCTTTTAAGCATGAGAAATTAGAGAAGCCGCCTGTTTGGATAATGCGTCAAGCTGGTAGGTACTTACCAGAGTATAGAGAGGTTAGGTCTAAATTTGCAGATTTTATGGATATGTGTCGCAATCCAGATGCATGCTGTGAGGTGGCTTTACAACCTCTTAGAAGGTATGACCTAGATGCAGCAATTGTTTTTTCGGATATATTGACTATCCCAGAAGCTATGGGGTTAGATCTTAAGTTTGTAAAAGGAGAAGGCCCTATTTTTTTAAATCCTATAGAGACTAATGACGATCTAAATAAGCTACTTGAAGTTGATGAAAGTGTAAGTAAGTTACAGTATGTTTATGCTGCCGTTCAAACAACTAAGGCTGCTATAAATGTTCCTCTAATAGGGTTTACTGGTAGTCCATGGACATTGGCTGCATATATGATAGAGGGCAAAGGTTCCAAGCAGTTTAATAAATTACGAAAAATGATGTATGCAAACCCACAATTGATGCATCAATTATTACAAAGACTAGCAGATATTACTATTATTTATTTGTTAGAGCAAATAAAAGCAGGAGCTGATTCTTTGATGATATTTGACACTTGGGGGGGGATTTTACCGTTAGCTCAATATAAAGATTTTTCTTTAGACTATATGCAATACATAGCTAAAAATGTCAAACAGGTTGTACCATCAGTACCAATAGTGTTTTTTACAAAAGGAGGCTCAAACTTTTTTGGTGAATATAAAGATTTGTCTTGTGATGGAGTTGGTGTTGATTGGAGTGTAACTATTGAACAAGCTCGTCAAAGGATAGGTAGTGGTAAAGTTTTACAAGGAAACCTTGATCCAGCATTTTTATATGCAGATAAAGAAAGTATTCAAAAAACAGTAAGGCAACATATGAATTTTATCCAGTCAGATAAAGCTAATAATTATATAGTTAACTTAGGTCATGGCATATATCCAGATATTAATCCTGAACACGTAAAAGCTATGATTTATGCTATTAGAAATTTTAATTGCTAAGAAAGACTTGAAATAGTATAAAATAGTGCTATTATATATCCATATAGACGCGGGGTGGAGCAGCTTGGTAGCTCGTCGGGCTCATAACCCGAAGGTCGTTGGTTCAAATCCAGCCCCCGCTACCAAATAGAATTTTTTATTTAAAGGCCCTTCAAGGGCCTTTTTGCTATCTGGAGATAAGCAAAATTAAGGGGTGAAAATGTTATTAGATAAATTATATGATATAGTAGAGCCTATAACTGCAGATTTAGGTTATATTCTTTGGGGAATAGAGATTGTTGGTAGTGGCACGGTTACAGTGAGAGTGTTTATCGATCACGAAAACGGAGTGTCTGTAAATGATTGTCAAACAGTAAGTAAAGAGTTAAGTGCTATTTTTGACGTTGAGGATCCTATTTCTGGTAAGTATGTACTAGAAGTGTCTTCACCGGGTATGAATAGACAGATTTTCAATATTAATCAGGCACAAGCTTTAATAGGATTCACTGTAAAGGCTGTAACATTTGAACCAGTAAACTCACAAACAAAATTCAAAGGAGTTTTAGATAAAGTTGAAGGCAATAATATAGTTTTAAAGTTAGATGATGGTAAAGAAGTTTGTTTTGATTTTCAAGAACTCAAGAAATTAAGAGTTTCACCAGAGTTTTAGTTAATAGAGGTAAGAATATGAGTAAAGAATTACTATTAGTATTAGAAACGGTAGCAAATGAAAAAGATATTTCAAAAAATCTTCTATTTGAAGCTATGGAGGAAGCCTTAGTCACGATACTTAAGAAAGAGCTTGATGATAGGATGAATATAGAAGTTAAGATTAATCGAGTTACAGGTGATTTTAAGGCTGAACGTGTATGGCATATTGTTTCTGAAGATAAGGATCTAATAGATTATTCTAAAGAATTATACGAAGATGTTGCTAGAGAGAAAGGTTACAATGTTGTAGCGGGTGATGTATTCAGAGAAAATGTTGAAGTCAAAGAGTTTGGACGCATAGCTGCTGCTACGGCGAAGCAAATCTTAATGAAAAAAATCAAAAGTTTCGAAAGAGAGAAAACAGCAAAAATATATCAAGATAAAATTGGTGATATTGTTTATGGAGAAATTAAAAGAGCTACATATGAGTTGCTAATTGTAGATTTAGGTAACAATGCTGAAGGGATATTGCCAAAAAAAGATTTAATAGCGAGAGAAAGATTTCGTGTTGGTGATAAAATTAGAGCTTGTGTTGAAAGTGTAGACTGTGACGATGAAGGTAAGCCTAACACTATTATGCTAAGTAGGGCTAGTAACACTATGCTAAAAGCTTTATTTAAGCTAGAGGTTCCAGAAGTTGAAGAAGAAATTATTACTATAGTTAATGTAGTTCGCGAATTAGGGTTTAGAGCTAAAGTCACAGTAAAAAGTAATGATCAAAGAATAGATCCTTGTGGTGCTTGTGTGGGAGTTAGAGGTTCTAGGATTCATTCCATAATGAGTGAATTAAATGGTGAAAAGGTAGATGTGATATTATGGGACCAAGATATTGTACAATATGCTATTAATTCTTTATCACCAGTTGCTGCAGAGGATATCTTAGAGGTTAATGTTGATGAAGAAACTAACTCTATGGATATAGTTGTTAAACAAGAAAGCTTATCTAAAGCTATTGGTAAAAATGGTGTAAATGTAAGATTAGCAAGTGCTTTAATTGGCTGGAAAATTAACGTCCTTTCAGATGCTGAGCAAGAAGAAAAACAAATGTCTATAGTAGAAAAATTTGTGGAAGTTTTAGATATTGATCATGATTTTGCTTTAGTTTTAATTGAAGAAGGGGTTGAGACATTAGAAGACCTAGCGTATTTAGATAAAGAAGAGCTTTTAGAAATCGAAGGATTTGATGAAGATATAGTTAATGAGTTGCAAGAAAGAGCTAAGACAGCTCTTTTATCTCAAGCGTTAGGTGATAAGGAGCCTGCAGAAGATCTTTTAAATATGCAGGGTATGCAGGAAGATTTGGCTAAGCAGTTAGCGAAAGCGAATATAGTAACTATGGAAGATTTAGCAGAGTTATCAGTAGATGAGTTGCTTGAGATTGTAAAAGTTGATGAACAAAAAGCTACAGACTTAATAATGCAAGCAAGAGCTCCTTGGTTTGAGTAAGAAAGTACCGAGATAAAAGTACATAAGGAGAGAGAGATGGCAGAAATTACGGTTGGGCAATTGGCACAACAAACAAATAAAGATGTTGAGACTTTGTTAAAGCAGTTAAAGTCTTTTGGTATTAATAAAGTTAGTGAAAATGATACTTTAACCCCAGTAGAAATGAAGACACTTTTGGAAAAAATAAATAGCGCAAAAAGTTCTGCAACTAGAAAAAAAGTGACAACTACAATGAAACTTGATGGCAAACATAAAATAAATGTTTCTGTTAAAAGAAAAAGACGAGTTGCTGGAAGGATAGAAGAATCGACTATTGCTAATGAGGAAGCTTTGATTACACAAAAAGAAGGCTTTCAAGTAGTTGGTAAGCCTCATGAGAAAGAACTAACTCAAAAAACAGAGCTTGAGCTAAAAAAACAAGATACAACTTTTGTTAAGGATATTGCTATAGTAGAGAGTTCTGTGGTGGCAGATACAAAAGAGCAAAAAATTATAGAGCCAAAAGATAGTGGTTTTAAGTTTATTTCTATACCAGAACCAATAGCAACAACTGATACTGAGTCTAGTGTAATAAATGCGGCTAAAAAGAAAACAGTCAAAAAAGAGTTTGCTAGCACTTCTACGACAAATACTAAATATAAAAGAGAAGAAGAAGACAAACGTGCAAAAACTAAAAAGGCGGCTGGTAAAGGATTTAAAAAAGCAAATCCAAGACAGTTATCACAACTAGCTGGAGATTTAGAGTCTTTTGATGAGTTTGGAGCTAAAAAAGGCAAGCTTAAAGCTCCAAAAGTTAAAAAACAAGAATTTACAAAACCAGTTGAAAATACAGTAAAGATTGTAGAAATATATGAAGGTATCACAGTAAGTGATTTAGCTCAAAAAATGTCCGTAAAAGGTGCAGAGATAGTTAAAACTCTTTTTAACATGGGAGTTATGGCAACTATTAATCAGTCTTTAGACCACGATACAGCTATATTGATAGTTGAAGATATGGGTCATAAATATACTTTGCATAATGAAAATGCTTTAGAAGAAGCTATAACTGTGGTTGATAGAAGTGGTACCCAAAAGTTATCAAGAGCGCCAGTTGTAACAATTATGGGACATGTAGACCATGGTAAGACTTCTTTATTAGACTATATTCGTAAATCTAGAGTTGCTTCTGGGGAAGCTGGAGGTATTACTCAACATATAGGAGCTTATTCTGTAAAAACTAACAAAGGATCTATCACTTTCTTAGATACTCCAGGGCATGAAGCATTTACTTCTATGCGTGCAAGAGGGGCTAAGTCAACAGATATAGTTATCTTAGTCGTTGCTGCGGATGATGGTGTTATGCCACAAACTGAAGAGGCTATACAGCATGCTAAAGCAGCAGGGGTTCCAATACTTGTCGCAGTAAATAAGATCGATAAGCCAGAAGCTGATCCTGAAAAAGTTATAAGTGAGCTTACTCAGAGAAATGTTATACCAGAAAGCTGGGGTGGGGATGTTATGTTTGTAAATGTTTCTGCTAAAACAGGTGAGGGTATTATAGATTTGCTTGATGCAGTTCTCCTACAATCAGAAGTTTTAGAGTTAGAAGCTTTCGCTGATGGTTATGCTGAAGGAGTTGTTGTTGAATCAAGGTTAGAAAAAGGAAGGGGCCCTGTAGCAACTATACTTATCCAAAATGGTAATTTAAAGCAAGGTGATGTTGTCCTGTGTGGTACAGAATTTGGTCGTGTTAGAGCTATGTATGATGATTTGGGCAAAAATATTAAATCAGCAGGACCATCTACCCCAGTGGAAATCCTTGGTTTGTCAGGGGTGCCAGCTGCTGGTGACCAAGTGATAGCTGTTGAAAGTGAGAAAAAAGCAAAAGAGGTTGCCTCCCAAAGAGCTCAAAAACAAAAAGACGCTAAGGTAGCTCATGAGCAGACTTTGAAATTATCAAATATGTTTAACCATATAGGTAAAGATGGCGAACAAAAAACTTTAAAAATTATTCTCAAAGGAGATGTTCAAGGTTCTGTTGAAGCTATTAGGGATTCTTTACTTAAATTATCTACAGATGAAGTCAAGGTTGAGATTATTGCTAGTGGTATCGGTGGAATTACTTCATCAGACATTACTCTAGCAGTAGCATCTATGGCGGTAGTTGTTGGTTTTAACGTTCGTGCTGATGCTGCTGCTAAAAAAATAGCAGAAGCAGACGGTGTAGAGTTACGTTATTACAATATTATCTACGATTTGATAGATGATGTTAAAAAAGCTATGAGCGGTCTTTTATCTCCAGAGATGAAAGAGCAAATAGTTGGTATAGCAGAAGTTAGAGAAGTGTACAGATCTTCTAAGTTTGGTTCTATAGCTGGGTGTATGGTTATAGAGGGTCTAGTCAAAAGGGCTAATCCTATACGTGTACTTAGAAATAACGTTGTTATATATGAAGGAAGCCTTGAGTCTTTGAAAAGATTCAAAGATGATGCTGCTGAGGTTAAAAAAGGTCTTGAATGCGGTATAGGCGTTAAAAACTATAATGATGTTAGAGCTGGAGATCAGATAGAAGTATTTGAAGTCGTTGAGGTGGCTAAGGAGTTGTAATCATGGCAACAGAAGGTAGAGTGCAAAGGGTAGCAAGTGAGCTTAAGAAAGTGATATCTTTGCTATTACGTTCTAAGATTAAGGATTCAAAGCTAGCAAGTGCAACGGTTACAGAAGTAGAAGTTTCTAAGGATTTATCTTTTGCAAAAGTGTATTATACGTGTTTGATTCCAGAAGATACCGCTTATATTTCAAAAGCCTTTGTAAAGTCAAAAGGTTTTTTTAGATCATCTATTGCAAAGTCATTGAGTTTAAGGGTGGTTCCGGATCTTAAATTTATTTATGATAGTTCCCTTGATTATGGTATGCAAATGGAAGAAAAAATTTCAAAAGCCCTGGATGCAGATGCCAAATTTATAAGTCAAAATGATGATTCATTGGAAGATAACTACCGAAAACCTAAAGATGATGACGTAGAGAAATTAAGATAGGTTGAATTTATGAGTAAATTTACTATTGTCCGGGGTTTTAATGATATTCTACCTAACGATAGTTATAAGTGGCAATATCTAGAGTCACAGATAAGAGAGATTTTAGACCAATATAACTATAATGAAACTAGGCTGCCGATTCTAGAGAAAAGTGAATTATTCCATAGAAGCGTTGGTGAGACATCAGATATTGTTTCAAAAGAAACTTATGATTTTACTGATAGAAATGGTGATAGTCTAACTTTGCGTCCTGAAGGTACAGCAGGATGTGTTAGAATGGTTCTAGAGAATAATCTTATAAATAGAGGGCAAACCCAAAAACTTTGGTATTGTGGTCCAATGTTTAGATACGAAAGGCCACAAAAAGGAAGATATAGGCAGTTTTACCAACTTGGGGTAGAAGCTTATGGGTTTGATGGTATAGCTATAGATTTAGAAGTTATATCTATAGTTTGGAATTTATTTAAAAAACTTGGGTTGGTGGATCATATAACCTTAGAGCTAAATAGTTTAGGTTCTAGTTTAGATAGGCAAAGGTATACTAAAGCGTTATTAGATTACCTTAAACCATTTCATGATCAACTTGATGACGATTCTATAAAAAGGCTGGCTAAAAATCCCTTAAGAATACTTGACTCAAAGGTTTCTACTACACAAAAAATCCTTGAAAATGCCCCTAAGCTTATGGATTTTATAGAGACTGAATTATTGGAAAGGTTTCAACAAACGTGTCAATATGTAGAGTCATTAGGTATTAAATACACGGTTAATAAGAATTTGGTGCGTGGTCTTGACTATTATAGTGGTTTAGTTTTTGAATGGACTACAGATAAGCTCGGTGCTCAAAGTGCAGTTTGTGCCGGTGGTAGGTATGATAAGTTAATAGATGATCTTGGTGGCCAAAGTAGTGGCGCCATAGGTTTTGCAATAGGTATAGAAAGACTTTTACTTTTGTTAGAAACTCTAGGTAAATTACCTTCACAAAATAGTGTATGTGACGTATTTTTCATATTAGAAAAAGAAAGTTTGTATAAAACATTAGCTCTAGTTGATTATATACGTTATGAGCTTAGTAGTTTAAAATTTGATATGGATTTGAAGTTTGGTAGTTTCAAATCACAATTTAAGAAAGCAGATAAATCTGGAGCGAAGATCGCAGTAATAATTGGTTCTGAGGAGTTAGAAAAACGTCAAGCTGTGATAAAGTATTTGCAAGAAAATAAGCCCCAGCACCAAGTTGGATTTGAAGAGCTAATAAACTTTTTAGAAAAATAAACTATGAAATTATACAACATAAAAGGTTATGCCTGGATCGTGGTAGGGTTAAGTTCATTTTTACTTATTGATAAGTATATTATGAATGTTTCTCCTAGCTTAATAGCTAACGAATTGATGAGTAGTTTCTCTATCAATGCTACACAAATGAGCGCGATGGTTTCGCTTTTTCTGTGGTCTGTTGTTTTTTGTCAGTTTTTTGTTGCTGGGCCTATCATCGATAAACTAGGGTTTAGGAAAGTAAGTTTCTTTTCTCTTATATTGTCAGCTATAGGATTATTACTATTTGTTCTTGCTGCTGATATACATAGTTTTCTCTTGGGGTGTGTTTCAAGACTGATGATAGGTGTAGGAGCATCTTTTGCTACTGTTGGATATATCAAAGCAGCAGCTGTATGGTTTGATCCGCGCAAGTTTGCTTTTGTGTGTAGCTTTTTAATGTCAGCAGCAATGACAGGTGCTTTACTTGGGCAAGTTCCTTTGGTTTATCTTATAGAACTAACAGGTTCTTGGCATAGTGCTTTAATTAGCTATGCGTGTTTTAGTATAGTTATAGCTTTTCTATATTTAGCTTTAGTTAGAGATTATAATCCTCATGCTTCATTTTCAAACCAATTAAGGCAAAAAACGGGCACTCTTGAAGGTATTAAAAAAGTATTGTTAAACGAAAACAACTGGTATCTAACCATGTATACAGGTCTGACTTTTACTACTATAGATGTGTTTGGAGGTATTTGGGGTAATAATTACTTTAGAGGATTATATGGTGTTGATGCTAAAGAAGCTTCTTATATAGTTTCTATGATGTTTTTAGGTTTAGCTATAGGTTCGCCTGTTATAGGGAAATTATCAGAGAAGTTTGATAATAGAGTTAATATAATGGTTTTCTTTCATATTATTGCTACAGTAGCTTTAGCAGTAGTGCTTGAATTTAAACTTACTCCGGCAATATCTGGTACTTTATTATTTATATTTGGTTTTTGCTTGGGTGTATATATGTTAGCTTTTGCAATAGGCAATCGTATTAATCCTATAGTAGTAGCTGCAACTGTAGCTGCTCTTATAAATACAGGCGAACCATTATTGGGAGCATTATTTGACCCACTTATAGGATACTTCTTAGATATGACATGGAGTGGTCAATACATAGATATGCATAATAATATTGTAAATATCGCCACTGACGGAGCTCATAGATACTTTAGTATTAATGCTTATCATAGAGCGTTTTTAATATTGGTGTTTAGCATGTTTATATCGTTTTTCCTACTAATATTAGTAAAGGATAAGGAAGTTAAATAAATCAATATGACCTTAGAGCAAGTATATTTTGCAAAAATAAAACAGTTAGGGTTGAAAGTTGATCCACTACAGCTTGAAGCTATACAGTCTTTGCAGAGAATAATAGATGAGCTGACGACAAAAAAAAAGCCTAAAAAACTTTTTTTTAACAAATTTATTTACCCCCACATTAGAGGATTTTATATGTGGGGCGGTGTGGGACGAGGTAAAACTTTCATTATGGATATTTTTTATAATGAAGTACCTACATCAAAGAAAAAACGTCAGCATTTTTCTCATTTTATGAAAGATATTCATACTCGTCTGCGTAGTTACCAAGGGAGTAAAAACCCTATTTCAAAGGTAGCTTATGACATCGCAAAAGATACTCAACTTATTTGCTTTGATGAATTTTTTGTTGAAGATATTGCGGATGCTATGATTTTAGGTAATATTTTTAAAGAGCTGTTTAGTTTAGGTGTGGTCTTGGTAGCAACTTCAAATATCGAACCTCAAAGACTATATTTAAATGGCTTACAAAGAGAGCTGTTCTTACCTGCAATAGATGTGCTGATAGCAAATGTTGATGTTTTAAACCTTGATTCAGGAGTAGATTACCGTTTTCGCTTACCAAATGAATATCTTAATTATTTATACCCATATAATGAAGCTAACAGGAAAAATTTTTTTGATAAGTTTTTTTTAAGTAATAAATACTTTGATAAAGATTTGAAGATAAACGTTTTAAATAGGGATATCGATGTTATTTTAGTTAGTTTCAAAGATGTTTGCTTTGATTTTAAGGCAATTTGTGGTGATGGACGTAGTGCTAATGATTACATTGAAATTTGTAAAATCTATAGACAGATATTTGTCTACAATCTAAAAAGTTTTAGTCAGGCAAATGAGGATATGGCTAGGAGATTTATCTCGTTAATAGATGAATGCTATGATCAAAATAAAAAAGTTATAATTTTGGCAGATTGTGACTTTAAAGAAATTTATAAGGGCAAGAGATTAAGCTTTGAGTTCCAACGAACTATAAGCCGACTTAACGATATGCAGAACCCTGGTTTTGGAGTCTTAGATGGCTAGTGTACAATATTTAGAAGTTTCTGATGATGTTATTGAGCAACGAATAGATAATTATCTGATTGGCAGATTTACTAAGTTACCTAAACCTTTGATATATCGCTGGATTAGAAAGGGTGAGTTGCGGGTAAATAAAAAAAGAGTTAAGCAAACTTCCCGTGTAAGTTCTGGAGATATAATTAGGATTCCTCCTTTTAGTGTTCAAGATGATACGCAACCAGTTAAAATCAATCAGTCACATTTAGATTTTTTAGAGAAGATTATCTTATATGAAACGGATGACTATATAGTAGTAAATAAACCCTCTGGAATAGCTGTACATGGTGGCTCAGGGGTTAACTCTGGGCTTGTTGAAAGACTTAGGCAGCTGCGTCCACAAGCTAGGCGTCTGGATTTGGTTCATAGGCTTGACAAAGAAACATCTGGTTGTGTGCTGTTAGCTAAAAAGCATAGCGCATTGGTATATTTTTTTGATTTATTTAAACAAAGAAAAGTAGACAAAGTTTACTATACTATAGTTCATGGGTTTTGGGATAAGAATATTAAAAGAATAGATTTGCCTCTTAAAAGAACAGAAACAAAAGATGGGCAGAGAATAGTTAAAGTTGATAAAAAAGAAGGTAAAACAGCTATTACTAATATTTTGTCTGTTGAACATTTACCTGGGGAATATAGCTTACTTAAGTTAAAGTTAGAGACAGGGAGAACACATCAAATAAGAGTGCATTGTAAAGCTATGGGACACCCGATCGTTGCAGATAAAAAGTATGGGTTTGTTAGTGTTGATGAAAAGCTGGCTAAACAAGGTATAGATAAGCTTTTGTTGCATGCTAGTAAGTTAGAATTTTTTGATGAAAAGCAACAACAAAAAATTACTATAGAAGCTAATTTAGATGAAAGGTTTTATAAGTTTTTATAAATAAAATTACTCCTTACTATCTTTTATCAACAGCAGGATAATTAAAGATATTGCCATACTCGCTACTAAGGTTGTAAAGGCAAAATGGTAAGAAGCTAACTCAAAGTATTTTATATCCAAAGAGCTAGTTTTTTGGGAGATTATTTCACCAGTGGAGTTCATAAACTTACCAGTCCACGACCAATCAAGAAAATATCCAATTAAAGGATCAAAAATCGCACCTAGTATTGGCTCACCTGTATTTATAAAAGCAGCTACGGTAGCAGTTATTATTATAGGATTTACTCTATTTCCTATGGCAAAAGATAACATGTAAATACCTAAACAAATCCCAAAAATAAATAATAGTACCGCAGAAGCAAAAGTACTAGTTTTGGTGAGCAGTACTATACTTAGAGCAATAGTTCCAATTATGTGAAAAACAACCATTACGCATTTCCGGTTATCAAGAATTTCTGATACTTTACCTAGTATTGGCGAGCCTATTGCCATTCCAATAAAGATCATAGATATTATGCTGGCTGCTTGTTCTTTAGAGATATTGTAAGCTTCTCGAAAATATGCATTTCCCCAAAAACCAGCAAAGGCATCAACTGCAGTGAAACTTAAGCCAACATATAATGTTAAATACCAGTTGTTTTTATTTTTTACAACCTGTTTTAAAGCCTCTAAGGTACCTAGTTGATTATTAGATGAGCTAGCTTCTGGTTGCTGAGGGTTATAATCACGAACAACAATGTAGTAAGTAACTGCTATAAATAAACTAGCTATACAAACTAAAAGCATAGCCATTTTCCAATCATTACACAAAGCTATCAAGTATGCTAAAGGTGCTTGAGCACACAATGCTCCAATCATAGCGGCAGTAGCGAGAAAGCTTGCAGCAAAAGCAAATTTACGTGGATCAAACCACACCGATACAGCTTTTAAATAAGATATTGTAGCGAATGATACCCCCATACCAGTAATTATACGAGCAATATAGGCTGTGCTTAAGCTACCAAAATTAGCTGCAACAACAAATAATATTACTCCTGCGGCTGAAATAGTTATAGATATCGGGCTAATAAGTCTAAAGCCAAACTTATCTACTATGGGTCCAGCTATAAAAAGTTGGCAAATAATAATTGACCAAAAATACGCTGATCCAAGTGCTCCTGTTTGGGTTGCATTAGTACCAAAGCTTTGCATCATATCATCCGTGATTAGGCTAGGGAAAACTTGCATAATATATTTGTCAAATAGTAAAAAAGAACTAAAAGCAATTATTATCCAAGCATAGCCACGTATATTGTGTATTTTCTGAGTCATGGAGTAAAATTAAAAAATTGTTAAATAAGATATTATTTTATGTCTGATAGTAAAGTAATTCAAGAAAGAATTCTTTTTCTTTGTCAATCTTTACTTTTCTGGTATGATAAATCTCAAATTAAAATCTACATATATAAAACATGTTAGCTAACATAAAAATTGACTTTAAAAAATTTTTATTGGTGCAAATGTTATTACTTTTTTTTGGCTGTACAGTTACATTGATCTTTTATGGGTGGGCATATTCTCAATCATTTTTATTAGGTGGACTAATCATGTTTTTGGCAAATTTTGTGTTTTTTGTCAGGTTATTTGTAAATAAACAGTTTTCACCGACGATAGAAATTATGATTTTTTTTCTTAGTGAAGTGTTAAAATTAAGTATAGTAGGTGTTGCCACTATATTGCTAGCTATTTACGTAAAACCCAAATTATTTCCTTACATTTTTGGAATAGTTTTGTTACAATTAGCGGTGTGTTTTGTACCTTTTCTACTTAAGCGAGTAAGATAGGTCTTTTTTGTGTGTTTATTTGGTTAATTATTAGTAATTGGTGGAAAAATAATGGCAAATACTGAGTCTAGCTCTCAAATTGCAACCGGATATGTCCAACATCACTTGCAACATTGGCAAGTAAGCTTAGGTGAGGGTTCCTTTTGGCAACTTAATGTTGATTCACTGTTGGTTAGTATAGTGCTAGGGAGTATGTTTATATTTATAATGTTCCTAGTGGCAAGGCGTGCTAGTGCTGATGTGCCTGGAAAATTCCAAAATATAGTAGAGGCTATTTGGGAATGGATGGATGGATTAGTTGCTGAGAACTACCATTATAAAAGAAACTTCGTAACTCCTTTAGCTCTTACTGTATTTGTATGGGTAGTGTTAATGAATTTTATGGATCTGCTACCAGTTGATATTTTTGGTTGGATCATAGGATTTTTCACTAATAGTCATGAGGCTTACTTTAGGGTTGTACCTACTGCTGATCCAAACGTTACTTTTGCTATGTCTATAGCAGTGTTCTTTTTGGTTATTTTTTATAATATCAGGGCAAAAGGTTTTGGGCTTGTTAAAGAGATCTTAAGTGCTCCTTTTGGGATTTGGTTATTTCCTTTAAATATTTTCTTTAGACTGGTTGATGAAGTAGTTAAGCCAGTATCTTTATCTTTGCGTTTATTTGGTAATATATTTGCAGGTGAGCTTATATTTATCCTTATAGCTCTTTTATATGTTTCAGGCTGGATAGCTGGTGGAGCTGGAGTGGTATTGGGAAGTATATGGGCGATATTCCACATATTGATAGTTTTAATACAAGCGTTTGTATTTATGATGTTGACTGTTGTTTATTTAAATATGGCACAGGAAGCTCACTAGTTTAGATTTAACCTTTAATAATATAATATATAAAATAGGAGAATAATAAAATGGATATGTCTTTACAGGTTTTAGGTAACTTAAATGGTTTAACAGCTATAGCGGTAGCTTTATTGATATCTTTACCAGCTTTAGGTACAGCTATTGGTTTTGGTGTTCTAGGTGGTAAATATCTAGAGGGTGTTGCTCGTCAGCCAGAATTAGGCGGTATGCTTTTAGGTCGTATGTTTATTGTTGCTGCTTTTGTTGACGCATTTGCTGCTATTTCAATTGCTATAGGATTCTTAGTACTTTATGCAAACCCATTGGCTATACCTGGTTTAGTTGATGCGGCTCAAAAAGTTGTTGGTGCATAATTACTTTCATATAAATCAAGATAAATTATCTAAAGGATAAGTAGATGGATATCAACGTAACTTTAATAGGTCAGATGATAACATTTGCAATCTTTGTTGTTTTTACAATGAAGTTTGTATGGCCGCCGCTACGTACAGCTTTAGAAGAGCGTAGAGAAAAGATAGCTAATGGCTTGGCTTCTGCTGATAGAGCTTCTAGAGAGCTAGAAGTTGCAAAAAGACAGTCTGCTGAAATTCTACGTGAAGCAAAAGCAAAAGCTACGGAAATAGTTGAAAATGCCTATGTTAGAGCTCATAAAATTGATGAGCAGGCTAAAGAAGAAGCTATTGCTATAGCTGAAAAGGTTAAAAGCATGGCTATGGCTGAAATCGATCAAGAGAAAATCAAGGCAAGAGAAGAGCTTAAGCAAGAATTAGTAAGTCTTGCTATAGCGGGAGCTAGTAAAATTATATCTGCAAAGGTAGATGAAAAGGCTAGTAACGATCTTTTAAAAGATTTTGTTGCTAAGATATAAAAATAATAGGGTAAATACATGGCAGATCTAAGCGTAATTGCAAAACCATATGCAAAAGCAGCGTTTGAGTTTGCAAACGAAAACAGCTTATCGCAAGAATGGTCTATGTTACTTAAAACTTTTTCCAAGTTGGTACAAGATGATTCAATGCAAAGCATTATTATTAGTCCTATATTTTCTCAATCTGAGATTGTGGAAGTTTTAAAAAGTCAGCTAAATGAAAATTTTTATAATTTTCTAACATTGATTGCTCAAAATAAAAAGTTAATGGTTTTGCCTTTAATTTCAGAACAATTTGAGTTGTTTAAAAATGCTCAAAACAATAGCAAAGTAGCCAAAGTAACTTTAGCTTATGCTACTGATAAAGATTTGTTAAATAGTTTAAAGGCAAGTCTAGAGAAAAAATTTGGTTGCTCTATGAGTCTTGAGGTTGAGATAAACCCGGCTATAGTTGGTGGGGCGATTGTTAGAGTCGGAGACACAGTTATAGATAGCTCAGTGTCTGGACGTTTAGAAAAATTAAAAAGTATTTTATTATCATAAATTATAGGAAGTGAGCTTATGCAACTAAGTCCATCAGAAATTAGTGGTTTGATTAAACAGAGAATAGAAAAGTTTGATAATTCTATCGAATTAAAGTCAGAAGGTACTATAGTTAGTGTTGCTGACGGTATTGTAACTATATACGGTTTGAATGATGTAACTGCTGGTGAAATGATAAAAATGCCAGGTGATGTATATGGTTTGGCACTTAACTTAAATACTGATTCAGTTGGAGCAGTAGTTTTAGGTGAATATGAGCATCTAAAAGAGGGTGATAAAGTATACTGCACAGGCAGAATACTAGAAGTTCCTGTTGGTGAGGCTTTACTTGGTAGAGTGGTTGATGCTTTGGGTAACCCTATTGATGGTAAGGGTGAGATAGCTGCAGATCATAGCTCACCAATTGAAAAAATTGCTCCAGGAGTTATTTGGAGAAAATCAGTAGATCAAGCATTACAAACTGGTATTAAGTCTATAGATTCGATGGTTCCAGTAGGAAGAGGTCAAAGAGAACTTATTATTGGTGATAGACAAATTGGTAAAACTGCTATTGCTATTGATACTATTATTAATCAAAAAGGTACAGGCGTTAAATGTATCTATGTGGCAATAGGTCAAAAAGCATCATCAATAGCTAATATTGTAAGACAGCTAGAAGAGCACGGTGCTATGGAGCATACTATTATAGTGGCTGCTACAGCGTCAGATTCTGCAGCTTTACAATATATAGCGCCGTACGCTGGTTGTTCTATGGGTGAGTACTTTAGAGACCGTGGCGAAGATGCTTTAATTGTTTATGATGATTTAACTAAACAAGCATGGGCTTATAGACAAATTTCACTTTTATTGAAAAGACCTCCTGGACGTGAGGCATATCCTGGTGATGTATTTTATCTTCACTCAAGACTTCTTGAGAGAGCAGCTAGAGTAAATGAAGAGTATGTTGAAAGATATACAAACGGTGAAGTTAAAGGTAAAACAGGTTCACTTACAGCTTTACCAATTATCGAGACACAAGCTGGTGATATTTCTGCTTTTGTACCTACAAACGTAATTTCTATTACAGATGGTCAGATATTCTTAGAGACAGACTTATTCAACTCAGGTCTAAGACCAGCTATCAACCCAGGTAACTCAGTATCTCGTGTTGGTGGTGCTGCTCAAACTAAGATTATTAAAAAACTTGGTGGCGGTATACGTTTAGCTTTAGCACAGTACCGTGAATTGGAAGCTTTCTCTCAGTTTGCATCAGATCTTGATGAGGCAACAAGAGCACAGTTAAATAGAGGTCAAAGGGTTACTGAACTTCTAAAACAAAAGCAGTTTTCAACACTATCTGTGGCATTGATGGCATTATCTTTATATGCTGCTGATAATGGTTATTTAGATAGTTTAGAAGTTTCAGAGGTTATACCGTTTGAATCAGCATTACATGCTTTAGCGACAGATAAGTACGCAGCTGTGATAGAAATGATTAATAAAACTGGTGGCTACGATGCTGAAATTGCTGATAAGCTAAAAGCAATCGTAGAAGATTGTAAAGCAACTCAAGCTTGGTAGGAGTAGACTATGTCTAATGCTAGAGAAATACGTTCCAAAGTGCAGAGTGTGAAAAATACTCAAAAAATCACTGGCGCTATGGAATTAGTAGCAGCTAGTAAGATGAGAGGAGCGATCGTTAAGATGAATAACGTGCGTCCTTATGTAGACTGTGCTAATACAATTATTAAAAATGTTGTAGCAGCTAGTATTGATTATCCTAACCCTTACTTGTTTGAAAGAGAGGTTAAAAGAGTTGGTTATATAGTTACCTCAACAGATAGAGGTCTGTGTGGTGGTCTAAACATTAATCTTTTTAAACACGTTCTGAAAGATATTAAGAAACATCTTGATGATAGAATCGAAGTGGATATATGTGTTATAGGATCTAAAGCAGAGACTTTTTTTAGGAAGTTAAAAGGCGTTAATGTTGTGGCTGTTGCTCACTATAATGATAAAGATTTAGAAACTAGTATTAGAATGGTTTCTGGAGCTGTGAAAGTAATGCTCGATAAGTTCACAAATAGTGAAATTGATAAATTATATTTATCTAGTAACCAGTTTATTGGCACAATAAAACAAAAGCCAAGGCAACAAGTGTTGCTTCCGATACAAGATGTGCTTACACAAGAGCAAAAGGCAGATGACAAAGATGTATCCAAAGGGCATTGGGACTATATTTATGAAAGAGATATAGAGGAAGTTCTAAACGCTTTATGTATGAGGTATATAGAAGCCCAAGTTAGAGGTGCAATATTAGAAAATGCGGCATGTGAGCAAGCTGCACGTATGTTGGCTATGAAAAATGCTACAGATAATGCAAGTGATATTATTGATCAACTAAAATTAGATTATAACAAAGTAAGGCAAGCTATGATTACCCAAGAGCTTGCAGAGATTTGTTCAGGTGCAGCAGCAGTTTAGGAGAGATAAAATAAATGAATACAGGTAAAATTATTCAAGTAATCGGGGCGGTTATAGATGTAGAGTTTTCTCGTGATAACACTCCAAAAGTATATGATGCTCTGAAAGTTCAAGAGACAGATTTAGTATTAGAAGTACAGCAGCAAATAGGTGATGGAGTGGTCCGTACTATCGCAATGGGTTCTAGTGATGGGTTAAGACGTGGTATGGAAGTTATAAATACAAATGCTCCTATCTCAGTTCCAGTAGGTCATGGTACGTTAGGTCGTATCATGAATGTATTGGGTGAGCCAATAGATGAAGCAGGTCCAATTGAGCATACTGAGAAAAGATCTATCCATCAAGCTCCTCCAGCTTATGATGAACTAGCTCTTAATACAGAAATTTTAGAAACAGGTATCAAAGTAGTAGACCTTATTTGCCCTTTTGCAAAAGGTGGTAAGGTAGGTTTATTCGGTGGTGCTGGTGTTGGTAAAACAGTTACTATGATGGAACTTATCAACAACATTGCAAAAGAGCATAGTGGTTACTCTGTATTTGCTGGTGTTGGTGAAAGAACACGTGAAGGTAACGATTTCTATTATGAAATGAAAGATTCTAACGTACTTGATAAAGTATCCCTAGTATATGGTCAGATGAATGAGCCACCAGGAAATAGATTAAGAGTTGCACTAACAGGCTTAACTATTGCAGAAGGTTTCCGTGATGAAAAGCGTGACGTGTTAATGTTTATTGATAACATATATCGTTATACATTAGCAGGTACTGAGGTTTCAGCTCTTTTAGGTCGTATGCCATCTGCGGTGGGTTATCAACCAACTCTAGCAGCTGAAATGGGTGCTTTACAGGAGAGAATCACATCAACTAAGACTGGTTCGATTACATCTGTACAGGCTGTATATGTACCAGCTGATGACTTAACTGACCCATCTCCAGCAACTACATTCTCACATTTAGATGCCACAATTGTACTATCACGTCAAATTGCTGAATTGGGTATTTATCCGGCTGTGGATCCTCTAGATTCTACATCTAGACAGTTAGATCCATTAGTAGTTGGTCAGGACCATTATGAAACAGCGCGTGCAGTGCAAAAGACCCTACAAAGATATAAAGAGTTAAAAGATATTATCGCTATTTTGGGTATGGATGAGTTATCAGACGAGGATAAAAAGACTGTTGATAGAGCTCGTAAGATTCAGAGATTTTTATCTCAGCCTTTCCATGTAGCAGAAGTATTTACTGGTAACCCTGGTAAGTTTGTATCTTTGAAAGATACTGTTGCTAGCTTTAAGGCTATTGTTAATGGTGAGTATGACCACTTACCAGAACAAGCTTTTTATATGGTAGGATCTATCCAAGAAGCTATCGAAAAAGCAAAAACTTTATAAGGTAAACTGATATGTCTAAGAACTATCTAAAAGTCAGTGTTGTTAGCCCTTCAGGTTCAGTTTTTACAGGTGAAGCTGACATGGTCAGCTTGCGTGGTTCAGCTGGTGAGATGGGTATAGCATATGGACATACAGAGCTCTTATCAACTATGCCAGCAGGCGTGGTTAATATTAAAAAAGACAGCGATACAGAGGTTTTATATGTATCCGGTGGGCTGATAGAGGTTACTCCTACTAGAGTTACTATTATGGTTGATGAAATGGAAAGGGCAGAAAATCTTAATCAAGCAGAAGCTGAAAAAGCAAAAGCAAGAGCAGAGGACGCTTTAAAAAATCCAGATGCATCAAAACTTGACATAGAAGCTGCTCATCAAAGATTAAGAGAGGCTGATGCTCGCTTAAAAGCACTTAACTCTTCTAAAGGGTTATATTATTCGAAGGATTAACCTTTTGTTTTGTTAGTTTAGCTAATTACTCTTGAAATAAACCTCCCAAAATCATTTTTTACAACATATTTTTCAATCTTAAAAGCTGTTATTAAGTAATACCAATTCCAACGCATATTATTACTTTCTAACTTTGTATTTTATATCTAATTTAATCCTTTAATATTTGCCAATAGTGACTGTTATTGCCTGCTTAAATTAGTCATAAACTCCTTTGTGATAAATGCATCAATTTATGTTGGAATTGGTATAAATAATTTAAATTTTTCAGTTGTAGTTGAAATCAATCAAACAAATTCATGGTGACAAATTTGGTAATTTTGGCACCAGCAAAATATAGTAGCATTAATGAATATTAGCGGATATATTGGCAGAAAAATAAAGTTATCAAAAAATTATAATAAATTACAATAAAATTTGAAAAAAAATTAAGTTAATAATATAATATTAATTATTAAGATATATAAAATTGGAAATTTTATGACTGACCATGAGTTTGATGTATATTGGTATAAAATCTTATCAGTAGTTGTAGCAAAACTGTTGGAAAATGATTTACAACCTCTAAATAAAAAAGCTATAGAACCTATGTTTTCTCTAGAAAATGATCATAAAAAGGTGACTAAGCCTACGGCAAATTACAAAAAATTAGCCCAGCTTTTAAATGCAATATCTTATGTAGTAAATAGTAAAGAAAAAAGTGCTCCTGATTTGGCAGAAATACATGATAATATAAGAGATGAGCTTAAGTTGCTATACGCTTTGTACGCTCGTCGTTTAAGCAAAAGTCAGCTTATATTCAATAATTATGAAACGTCAAAAGCAGGTTTAAAAGTTAGTAACAAAGAGATTAGTAGCAAAGAGAAAGTATTTACAACAAAAAAATTACTAGGCTTAATAGGAGGATATTTGGATGATCCAAGTTATGAGAAATTTAGAAGAACAAATAAATCAACATATCTAATGTTACCTTCTTCAGATAAAAAGTCAGGAGCAGGTTTAAAAGTTAGTAACAGAGAGAAAGTATTTATATCAAGAGGATTAGTAGGCTTGATATGTGACTATTTGGATAGTTCAAGTTATGAGAAATTTAGAAGAACAAATAAATCAACATATCAAAAGTTACCACCTTTACCGCTATTACCAATAAATTACCAGAACTGCAATATACTAGGTTCTTCTAATTCACAAGATATGGACAGCAATATCTTGATATTGCCAGATGGAAGGGCGGTAGATTATCATTCTGATACTATACGAGTTTGGGATTTAGATAAATCTAAAAGTCTTGAAAATCCTATCTTGAAAACGTTCCCAGGTATTTTTATTATGAAATTAGAGATACTACCAGATGGAAAGATATTACTCAACACACAGTCTGAACCATACAAATTAGTTTTGGATTTAGATAGGCCTATATCTAATAACAACCCTCTGACGTTAAAAAATGCCCATAAACATATGACCATAATATTACCAGATGGAAAAATAGCAAGTGCATGGCAACCACAAAATGATAATGATGTGCTAGCGCGGAATATCCAAGTTTGGGATTTAAAGAAGCCTATAGATAATACCAACCCTATCTTATTAAGTGGTCATCAAGATAAAATTTCAATACTAGATGTATTGCCGGATGGTAAAATAGTAAGCGCCTCGAGTGATAAAACTATACGGGTTTGGGATTTAAGTAGCCCCAGAGATTATGGCACTAACCCTATTGTATTAAGTCATCAGGATAATATTCTAGAATTAAAAATATTGCCGAGTGGTAAAATAGTAAGCCAAACTTTGGGTGATAGAGTGAATATTGGTACACTTAGCCACTATTTTAATAGGCGAATTTGGAGTTTGGGTAAGCCTATAAATTGTATTGAACAAAGGAATTTAAAAGCCCACTTTGGTTTACTAATGGTGACATTGCCAGATGGAAGAGCGGTAGACTATTATTCTGATATTATACGAGTTTGGGATTTAGATAAGCCTATAAGCCTAACAAATCCTACCGTGTTTAAATGTCAATACCAACTTATTTCGGAATTGAAGGTAGTATCAAATAGAACAATAGTATTCCAAGCAGTGGGTGGCCGTATAGGGATTTTGAATCTAGATGAGCCTACAAGTTCAAAAAACCCTATTGTGTTAAGTACACATCGAGGTTTAGGCTTGTGCTTTGACAAAGTACATGTACTATCAAGTGGAAAAATAATAGGTAAATTAGTAGACAGAATAAACAGAGTAGAAGGAAGAGACCGAGTTACTATACTGGTTTGGGATGTATACAAGCCTATAAATAACCACAATCCTATCGTGTTAGTAGATAATAGTGAAATAGATAATTATCCTTGTGATTTGGTTGGGGTATTACCAGATGAAAGAATAGTAACTTTAAAGAGAGAAAGATTTGAAATTAACATCCAAATTTGGGATTTATCCAGACCTAACAAACCTGTGGAGCTAAAATACCGTGCTAGTAGTTTCTATCCTAAGTCAGTAAGAGTATTTTTATTACCAAATGGAAAGATATTAAGTATAACGTATAACAGGCATAACGGCGGCGGGGATGTAAGAGTCTGGGGTAGTTCAGATAAAGAACAAAATGTTAAGATTAACCAACAGTTAATACAAGCTGTCATAAATAAATACGGAAATAAAGTCAGAAATAGAAAAATATCTTTTGGTTACGCAGGGAAAAGGGTTAATAATGAAATATTACCTGATAATCTTGCAATAGTAATAACCAAAATTCAGCGTGACGCTAATACTTTAGCTTTATCACCCAACTTATTTATAAAAGCTTTCGCTAAAGAAATAAAATCTCAAACTAGAACTGTAAGTAACACTCTTAAAAATACAAAAATTTTGACCTCTAGAGATATTTACGTTAAACTTTTATATCGAAGTCCGTCACTTATCTTGAAAACACTTTTCGAAAGTGACGTTATTAAAAATTTCTAAAATAGGGTTTTTGATAGTTTACTAGGTTGTCTTTGACCTTGAAACATTTATCGAACTGGTTTAATCTAGCAATAATCTTTTATTTACAGTAGATATAAATATGACAGTCACAAGATTTGCACCAAGCCCGACAGGTTTCTTACATGTAGGTGGTGTTAGAACAGCGCTATTTAGTTGGCTATATGCTAAAAAAAACAACGGGAAATTTTTATTAAGGATTGAGGATACAGATTTAGAAAGATCTACCCAGGAAGCAGTAGACGCTATTTTAGATGGTATGAGTTGGTTGGGTTTAAAAAATGATGATCAGATATATTATCAAACAAGACGCTTTGATCGATACCATCAAGTTATAGGTGAGCTTATAAATCAAGATAAAGCTTATTATTGTAATTGTTCTAAAGAGAGATTGGAAAAGTTAAGAGAAAATCAGCAAGCAAATAATCTAAAAACTGGATATGATGGAAAATGTAGAAACGCTAACTATATTCCTAATCATGGTGAAAGCTTTGTTGTAAGATTTAAAAACCCAGAACAAGGTGTGGTAAGTTGGAATGATGCTGTAAAGGGTAAAATTTCAATAGCTAACCAAGAGCTTGATGATATGATTATTCAAAGAGCTGATGGTTCACCAACGTATAATTTTTGTGTAGTTGTTGATGATGTGGATATGGGGATTACACATGTTATACGTGGCGATGACCATGTGAATAATACTCCTAAGCAGATTAATATTTATCAAGCTTTACAAGCTCAAGTTCCAGTGTTTGCACATGTGCCGATGATACTAGGTCCAGATGGAACAAAGCTTTCCAAGCGTCATGGTGCTGTAAATATTATGCAGTATCGTGATGATGGCTATTTACCACAAGCTATGCTTAACTATCTTGTAAGGTTAGGTTGGTCAAATGGCGATCAAGAAATATTTTCAATCGATGAAATGATTGACAGTTTTAATCTTGAACATATTAGTACTTCACCGTCGCGTTTTGATTTTGAGAAGTTAAAATGGTTAAATAAGCATTACATCAAAGAATCAAAATTCGAGGATATTCAGGCTGAGGTAGAATATCACTTCACCAAAGCAGGATTGAATCTTTCTAACGGCCCTGATTTAAGAGATTTACTAGCTGTTATGGCAGAAAAAGTAGACACGCTTAAAGAGCTTGCTGAAAACTCTAACTATTTTTATATACAAGATATAATTTATGACGAAAATGCAGTAAAAAAACACTTTAAAGCTACTACAGGTGATATTTTGAAGGTTGCCTTAATTAAATTTGAATCACTATCTGACCAAGACTGGCAAGATGAAGCTATATTACACTCTATAATAAGCTCAACAGCAGAAGAGTGTGAGTGTGGTATGGGTAAAGTTGGTATGCCTGTAAGAGTTGCTGTGACAGGTTCCGGCCAGTCTCCTGATATTGGTATTACTTTGAAGTTGCTCGGTAAAAATAAGGTGATCTCAAGGTTAAGTGAAGCTCTAAAGTTATGTATGTAACTGTGATGGTATAATGCTTAACGAATTATAATTTTAACGGGACTTTCCAAATAAATGTGTAAATTCTTAATTAACCTGCTAGATTATTTCTAGCGAAATATTAAGGATAGAAACAATGTCTAAGAATAAGAAGTCAGAAGATATTTACACAGCTATTGCAGATCAAATAATAGATTCAGGTGTTGATATTAATCAAATGTTTGAGAAAGATGGTTTGCTAAAGCAACTAACAAAACGATTATTAGAAAAAGCACTAGATGCAGAAATGAATAGTCATCTTGGTTATTCAAAACACCAAAGGACTAATTCATCAAATGCTAGGAATGGCTATAGTAACAAGACATTAGCTACAGACACAGGTAATTTGGAAATATCAGTTCCACGAGATAGAGATAGTGACTTTGAACCTCAAATAGTTCCCAAAAGAGTCACCAAGATAAACGGCTTAGACCAAAAAATTATATCTTTGTATGCTAAAGGTATGAGTACTACAGATATCCAACAACAGTTATTTGAGTTATATGATACAAAGATAAGTACAAGCTTTATAAGTGATGTTACAGAAGCTATTATTGATGATGTTAAAGCATGGCAAAATAGACCTTTAGAGTCAGTTTATCCAATAGTGTTTTTTGACTGTATAGTCGTTAAAGTTAGAGAAGACAAGCATATTATTAATAAAGCTGTGTATGTGGCTCTTGGCATATCGTTAACTGGTCATAAGGATGTATTAGGTCTTTGGATCAGTCAAAATGAAGGTGCTAAATATTGGCTTAGTGTTTTTACTGAATTAAAGAATAGAGGCTTACAGGATATATTTATAGCATGTACTGATAATTTAAAAGGCATGTCTGATGCTATACAAGCTATATACCCTGAGACAAAGCATCAGCTTTGTATCGTTCATCAAATTCGTAATAGTCTTAAGTATGTGCCATATAAAGACAAGAAAGAGGTAGCTAGAGAGTTAAAGAAAATATATGATGCTGATACCATTGCAATAGCTCAATCTGAGCTTGATAACTTTGCAAATAAATATGATACTAAATATCCTTTAATTTCAAAGTCATGGATAAATAATTGGGATAATTTAACTGTATTCTTGCAATATCCTCCAAAAATTCGTAAAGTTATTTACACTACTAATGCGATTGAATCGCTTAATAGCCAGTTTAGGAAAGTCATTAAGAATAAAAAGCTATTTCCTAAAGATGACTCTGTTTTCAAATCTTTGTACTTGGCTATAGATTATTTGACTAAAAAATGGTCTATGCCTGTTAAATATTGGAATGAGGCTATGCCTTATTTCGCTATCGAGTTTGAGCATAGAATTCAGAGATTCATGTAAGTGAATTTACACAGTTAAGTGGAAAGGCTCATTTTAACTGAAGCACATAGGCTTAGTTAAGTCAGATTGTTATGCAAAATCTATGTTAGAGTTGCCTTTTGGGGCATTAAAACTTATTTTTTTAAGTTTCCCTGTTTGAGTAATTAGATTCATTGGTTGGATATCCCCTTTTGTAAATAAAAACGCAGCTCCTTTCCATGGGTCTATCACATAAACTGTTCCTGGTCTAAAATTGAAAACTCCATTTTCTTGTAGGCTTATTCCAGTTGTGTCATATAAAACAAATGCATGATCTTCATTTATTAAACCTACTGGATGCGCGACTCCTTTATTTTTTCTCCTGTTTAACATATGAGCCATAGCAACTGCTTGGTCTCCACAGTTACCAGCGCGATAGTGTTTTGTTTTTTGTAAACTTTGTAGGCCCGGATTAAAGCCTCCTTTTCTTACTAGGTTGATTAATTTTTCAGCTTCTTTTCTAGAAGTTTTTTGATACTGAGCAAGCCTTTTTGCTCCTATATGATTGGCCCAAGATGGATCTACCCCCGTAGAAGATATTTCTACTTGTTCTATATAATCATCAAATTCTATTTTTATTCTTTCATCTAATGGTTTTTGTAGATATTTTTTTATTGCGTTTACTATAATTCCTGCGGCTTCTATTTCCTTATCGTGCTGTTTCTTATTTATATGTTCAGCTAATGTCTCTACATGTTGCTGGAGTTTTTGGTAAACCTGGTCTATGTTTAAGTTTTTATTGCCGTCTTTAAAAGTTTCCCATATGTTTAAAAATAAACTTTTTAACAGTTCTGGAGAAACATTTGTGTTTTCAGGTATTTCTAAAAGGTTTTTAAAGCTATTATTGGTATTAATTTTTTGGGAAAGAGCATTTAGCATATTGGTATCATTATTTCGGTACCAAGTAAAATGTCGATTAATAGAAGAAATAATTATTAGTAATTCTAAAACGGTAGAAATATCTGACATATTAACAACCATTTTATTAACCCTACAAATATTAATCAAGTTTTGTAAAAGAAGCTTTTTTCTATTGCTGTTACAAATAGAGGATGCAAAAGAAAGAATTTCGATTAAATTATTTATTTGATGATTTATAGCCATAGGTTTTTCCTTTTTCAAATTGTTTTACTTTGCATGGATAAATATATTGGTTTAAAGTATAACTTGATAGATAGTATATTTAATAAGAGGTAAGAGTTTTTGATAATTAGATCGTTGTTAAAATGATTCTGATTGGTCCACCAGTTAACTTTTATAAAGGTCTTTAAACTGACAGAATTAGATTTTATATTCCATGGTATAAATATTCGCAAAACTAGAATATAAAGTAAATTTTGTTGTTAAATTATCTGTAGTTTTACACTCTTAATAATACCATCTTTAAAAAGTTAATTTTTTATATTAGAATTTATCAACTAAGTGAAAAGGTTAGAAAACTTAAATTATGTTACGCAAATTTATAATTTTAATAGCTTTATTGGCTATAACAATATCAGTTGCATGGGCTGCTATAGAAAATCCTGTAGATATGCTAAACAATACAATAGTCAAAACTCAAGATAAGCTAATCAAAAACTCTGCTGAATATAAACAAGACCCTTATAAACTTTTAGGGTTAGTAGATAAAGAGATTGTTCCTATCGTTGCACCAAAAGTTGTAGCTCAACTTGTAGTTGGTACCGCAAAATGGAAAAAAGCAACCTCTGAAGAACAAAAAGATTTTATCCATTCTGCTACTGAAATGCTGACATTTATGTATGCTAAAAACGTTGCGTATGCTGGCAAATATAAAATAAGTTTATTCCCCTTCAATAAAGATGATAGTAGTTGGCAAAAAAAAGCTATAGTTGTAGTAAACGGCAAAATAATAAATATTGATAATAATCAAAGTTCTGATTTTGCTGTGAAAATGTTTCAAAAAGATGGTAAATGGCATATTTATGATTTTGATGTTGCTGGAGTAAGTATCTTAAAAGCATACCAAGAGCAATTTGCTCCTTATGCAACGGTTCCAGAAATGACCAAAGCGGCTGAAAGGGTTACTACCAATATTAAAAAGAAAAACTACCCTAAACTTTTAGATGATAATTATAAACTTCAGAACATAGAATGATAAAGATAACTGATAATATTTGGTCTATTTATACAGACCTAATTATGGTAAATGTGCCTAGCGTAGTTAAAAAATACGTTAAGCACTTAGAAAAACTGAAAGGTACCTGGATTATTGATTTTTCAAATTGTAACAAAATTGATAGTGCTGGATTAGCACTTATAATTGAGTATATAAAATATGCCAAAAACAGGGGTATAGAATTGCAGCTTAAAAACCTTAGTAAAGATACTATTTCACTATCTAAAGTTTATGGCATAAAAAGTATTTTAGAGCAATACTCTAGCTAGAATTATAAATTATAGAGGATATCTATAAATTCCAGTTATATTTGAGTTTAGAAAACGGAGAAAGAAATGACAAAAGAGCAACTAAAAGAAATTCTAGAAGAATCTCTAAAAAATTGTACAGCTGATGTTCAAAGCGATGATAATGTACATTTTACAGCAACTATAGTTGCCGAAGAATTTAACGATATTAAAAGCAAGGTAAAAAGACAGCAATTAGTGTATTCAAAAATTAACGAATATATATTATCTGGGGAGCTACACGCGCTATCAATGAAGACTGTAGCTGCTAATGAGCAATAAGGGTCTTGTATTTATGGGCTACCTAAAAGCATGAGTTTATATTTTCTTTAAAGCCTTCTGATAATAAACTTTCCTTTTTAACCAACTCTTATTGCATTTCTATTCAGAATCTGATGAACTGCAGTAATTTATATTAAACCTAGAGGTTGGATAATTTTGATAAGGTAATTCTGAACATTTTATTTTTATCCCTCTTTTTTTAGCGCTCATTTGAAGTTTTTTTAACTCTTCAGGAGTAATATTTTTACAGTTTGAAATATTTAGGAATTTTAAATATGTTAAATCATGAATAAGTACATTCGGGGTATTCGAAAGGATATCGCTATCTGAAAGGTCTAATGATTGTAACGATGTTAGTCTTAAAAGGTCACGAATATGAATTTGTTTAAAACCTGAAAGGTTTAGGTGCGTTAAAGGAACTTTACATTTGTTAAGATATTCTATTCCCTTTGAAGTAATTTGATTACAGTTGGAAAGATTTAATTGTGTGGGGTTTGAAGTGTCACCGTACTTATTGTTTGCCCCTTCTGCAATATGGGCTAAACTTAGGTCAGTAATGTTCTTACAATTTGAAAGGTTTAATGAGCTTAATATCCATAGGTTTGCAATTAGAATCTTTACTCCTTGATCACTAATACTACAGCCGGAAAGATTTAGACTGCTTAAGCCTTGTAGATGTTGAGTTGTAGATTTTGCTTGTTTATTATGCATATTTGTTATAGCACCTGCGATCCTATCATCTAATTGCTGATAACCTGCTATACTTAAGGAATCTAATGATTTAGGTAGACATTTGATGAGCTCAAGAAACACGTCCCCATAAGATATATCTATTAGACCCGGGAGGTCCTCTTTAAGTAACTTGTCATTAGAAATGTTCAAAGTTTTTAAATTTAATTCTTTAAATTCAGAAAGAGCTTTGACTCCTGGCCACCCAAATGTATTCTCTGAAATGTCTAAAGATTTTAACTTGTGTAGTTTATTGGCAATAGCTCCTATACCATTTTTACTAATATTATTTTTAGAAAGGTTTAATACTTCCAACTTTGCTAAATTGTTAGCTATATACTCTACACCTTTATCAGTAACACCACAGTTTGAAAGGTACAGGTTTTTAAGGGGTTTTAGTTTAGATAAATGCTTTACTGATTGATCGCCAATTTCGTTATTATCGTTAAGATTAAGATAAGATTTTATAAATTTAATACCTTTATTTATTTTTCCTGTATATACTGGGTTTTCTAGAATTTCATCAACTAAGGTTCTAACATCGTCTTCAGTTAGATTACTGCTAGATAAGTCCACTATACATTCATCAATAAAGTCGTTGACAGCATTTTTAAGCAGTTTACTTTTTTTACCCATAATTTAAATAACCATTATTTTATGCTAAGTTAAAACATAATATTAAACCATAAATAAAAAAATACAACTATAAATTATTAACAAAAAAACATAAAAAATTAAATATTTGTAAATAATTAATTTAATATATTTTATAAGATATTGCTAGAGGTTCTTTAAACTAACCATATTGGAACCGTTGAAAACTAAAATTATACAACACTAATTTTAATTTCAGCTTTTAACAGTCCCATATTACAAGTAAATATATTGATAAACACTAAGAAAAAGCTGAAGTTAATAACGGTGATATCACTAAGATAATCCCAACAAAAATAACAAAATAAATACTCTTTGTTCTATATATTTTAAGAGCTGGAACTTTGAAAACTATATACGCTGGCGCTAAGCAACCTAAAATACCAAATATTGGGCCAGACAACGGTACAAGTGTATAAACTGGAGCGTCAAACACTATAGATAACCAAGTTAAAAGAAAGATTATTAAAATAACGATTACATCTATAACTTTAGGGCTTATTTTTTCGGTTACTCTTGGTTGGTTAAAACTTATTCTCAACATCCCTTTTAAAGATTCTGCCATACCAGCTAAAATACTTAAAAAAGAAGTCAAAATAGCACATATACTAATTACTATGCCACAAACATATAAAACTATATTGGACATACCATGTTGTTCTAATAGTAAAAATGCTGACTGGTTTTTAGCTGATGCCTCTAAAGCAAATTGTTTAGGTATAACAAAAGAAAATGATAATACATAAAACCCTATAAATATAGCTAGAAAAACAAAAGCTAATTTCATAGTGCGTAAACATTTTTTAAGCACTAAATTATTATCAAAGTTAGGATAACGTAATCGATAACCTAACACCATTGGGCTTAGTGATTGAATAAAAAGAATAGATGTTAGAGAAAATGGTAGCATAATAATAGTTTTAGTGACTAGCTCATAGCTATTATTAGGTAGTGTCGTAATATTTACTGTTGTCCATAGAGGGATTAAAGATAAAGAAACTACAATAATTGCTACAGTTAAAACTACTACAAAGATAGTTGATACTCTTATTAGAATTCTTTGACTTTTCATTCCAGCAAAAATTAAAACTACCATCAAAATGGCACTATATAAAATGTTCTGCTCAAGATGAGGATTATTAGTGATATTAAATAAATACAAATATGCTGCCAAAGACTTAGCAACAACTTGTGCATATATTACTGTCCATATTAACATCATTAAAAAATACAGAATACCTAGAAAAATAGACCAGTTTTTTCCTAAAAGCTCTCCCACAACATCTTTATAGATTTTAGGTTTATCTGAGGCAAATAAAGTACATATATATAGCTTTTGGAATAAATAAATCCCTGGATAAGCTATTAATATAGAAATAGCAAAAACCACAAAACCAACTACCCCGATACTCACAGGGACTAGCACTATACCAGCACCTATTGCCATACCGAAACTAACTACTAGCCACCCAAGATCAAATTTATTGATCTTAGAAATATCTTGCATGATTCAAATCTCACTCAGATTAGATTTTTAAATAGATTTTATTCTATTTGATAAAAATTGTATAAACAACTGTATGTATACTATAAATTATAAGTAAAAAGGATTTTTTTAAATAATTAGTAAATATGAAGCTTATTGTTTAACCCAAATAAGCTTGTCTGTATCAAAACCTAAGGCTTTCGATTTGGTAATAAAGTCTTTTTTGATATTCTCAGAAACTGTCGGGGTACGAGATAATAACCATAGATAATCTTTATTTGCTCCTGCAACATAAGCATACTTATAATCCTTATCAAGATTAAACACTACATAAGCCCCATAAAAAGGTCTAAAGAAAGATACTTTTAAGTATGCAATGTTTTCTCCCTCAACAAACTTAGCCACCCCTTTTGCATAACTTCTTTTACCGCTTTCAGGATCTACACCACTATTTATAATTTTTATTGTACCATCAGGATTTAAGCTATATTCGGCATATACATGAGTCATTCCTTTTTCAAAGCTATTGTCAAAACGAGCTATCTCATACCATTTACCTAAATATTTATTTGCTTGAAAATTATCTACTGGTTGAATATCTGCAGGCTTTGTCACACATCCCACTAATAAAGAAAAAAATACTAAAATAATTAATAGTTTTGCTTTCATAACATCTTTGTATTGGTAACACTTTATTAATATAATAGACTAACTAGTGAAATAAACATATTTAAATATTTGTAATTTATGGAATTAAGCTATTTTGACTTTATAAAAATGACAGACTTGGCAAAATACAAACTTTTTATAATTACAGGAGATGAGCCTTTACAGCGTTATAATGTTATTGAAAAAATTACAAATGAGTTCAAAAACAGGAATTTTGAAATAGTTAGGCATGATTTAAGTGAGCAAAACTATGATACTCTCTATCAAGAAGCTGATAGCCTTAGTCTATTTAGCGTAGATAAGTTTATACAGTTCAGTTTTGAAAAAGTTCCTCAAAAACCTTTGCAGCAAGCTCTTATTGAAAGTATTTTAAAGCCTAGTGATAATGTCTATTTATTGGCTTTTAATGGGCTTAAGAAACAAAATTTATCAAGTAAATGGTTTCAAAGTTTAGTCCAAAATGCTCTTCATATACACATACATCAGCCGGATATAACTAATGCTATAACTATAATAAATCATGAGTTACAGCAGTCAAGTTTGACTTTAACGACCGAAGCAGCTCAGTTACTAGCTCAAAAAACTGAAGGAAATCTAATAGCTGCTAAGCAAATAATAAAGCTCCTTTCACGCCAAAACACTCAAAATTTTGATGATAAAACCTTAAGACCTTTTTTACATGAGCATACTAGTTTTGATGTCTTTGATTTATCAGACACTATTTTAAGTCAACAAAAGTCAAAAGCTTTAACAATATTAAATAGTATTCTTACTGAGAGTGATAAACCTCCTCTTATACTTTGGACTTTAAAAAGAGAGCTGCGAGTCATCTCTCAGTTAAAATCAACACAGAATGTTTATCATCAAAAGATTTTTAAGGATAATAATATTTGGTCGTCTAAGCAAAAATATTATACAAGTTTAGCCAATAGAGTTAGTTCTGAGACTGTATTATCCTGTTTACAAAAATGCTTAGATACAGATTTATGTATAAAAGGAGCAAAAAAAGGAAATATCAATCTTAAACTTAATGAAATAGTTTTTAGTCTAGTTAGCTAACTACTAGTTAGCAAATTTATAATACCTTCATTATTATTTATCCTTGCGTCATCTAGAGGCGTTTTACCCCACCTGTCTGTTGTTGTGATATCAGCACCTTTACTGACTAAATATTTTACAATATTTTCATGGCCTTCAGCTGCTGCTAAATGTAGCGCTGTCCTTTTATCATAATCACCTTTATTAATATCCACCCCCAAGGCAACGGCTCTTTTAACCTCAGAAAGATCTCCTGTACTTGCAGCCCAAATCAACTCAAAAACTAAACTTGATTCTGCTAACATACGATTTTCTATGGGGTTTATTTTGTCATTCCTATCAATATGATCATAATTATGAAAACTAAATTTATTTATCAATCTTCTACTAAACTCTACACCTCTAACTGAGTTATGGTTAGAATCTAATCTAGGCGAAAATATTGCAAATCCGCCAACATTTGGAATAGCTATAACCAAAGCTCCTGATACTCCAGATTTAGCTGGTAGTCCGACAGAAAAGGCGTATTCTCCTGAAAAATCATACATCCCGCAAGAGTACATCATTGATAAACAGTTTCTAATAGTTGTGGGTGAAAAAATCTTTTTGTTGGTAAATGGGCATATACCACCATTAGCTATAGTAGACATGATTTTTGCCATTTTCTTGGCATTAACTTCAATCGAACATGTCTGAAAATAAAAGTCTAATGATGTATGTATATCAGTTTTAGGAGGGAAAGCTCCCACCTCTTTCATATAGTGAGCTAAGGCATAGTTTCTATCTGCCGTTTCTTTTTCTGAGTGGTAGGTTGCATTATCAAAACTTACGGGCTCTCCACCAGACAAATCTTTCCAAACTTTAGTAATATACTCAAACCTATCTGCTATATTCCATTCCGGTTTAATTAATGAACAAGTCATGATAGCTCCAGAGTTAATCATGGGATTATGTGGAAGATTATATTTATTCAAAGCTATAGCATTAAACGTAACTCCACTGGGTTCTCTACCAACATGCTCATGAACTTTATCTTCTCCATTTAACTCTGTAGCGATACAGTAGGTTATAGCTTTTGCTGTAGACTGGACACAATACGGGTGGTTATAATCGCCTAAGGTAATCATCTGACCATCTACACTACAAAAAGCTACTGCAAATAACTCAGGATCAACACGGGCTAATTGTGGAATATAGTTTGCGACCTTTCCAGAGGTATTTTTCTTAGTCTCTTCGAAAATATTCTGAATTTCTGTTTTGAAAGCTATGAAATCTGGGATCACAAAACTTTTACTAATCGCCTTTTCTATAAGGTTTATACTGTCCGAAGTTACATCTTTAAAAGTTTCAAAGTCAATATTTTCTGTACGTGAAAATTTACCTAGTTTTTCAATTAACGTTTTTATACGCACATCATCCCTAGCTATACCGAAATCGTCTAAAATTCCTAGAATTCCTGATTTTGTAACACATTCATTATCATTACAGATAACATGGAAAATATTTTTATAGTGATCTTGACCTGCAGAGTAACCTGCGTTCATTTTAGTTTTAATTTTCACTTTTGTTCCTTTATCCTAAAAACTTTGGTAGATATTAGATTAATGTTAATTATCAGCTAGTAGCTAAGCCGGGATAGATTTGTCATTCTATGATACTGAAGCAAGTTCATATAAGTGGTCAAACCATAGGATAACTAAACACCGTTTATTAAACTAAGACCGCATAAAATAAACAGGCTAGCTATATTGCTTCACTGTTCTTAACTGTAATAATATTATAACTGATTAACTATATTTTACAAAAAAGAAGAATAAAATTTGAGAAACCTATCAAATTTTATTTATTGTGAAGCTAATATTTTTAGAGTCAAAAGAAATCACGCTTCAGTAGCAGCAGCTAAAGCTAAAGCTACTATATATGGATCTGCATTTGCGCCTGGTCTTCTATCTTCAAAGTAACCATACCCTTTTAAAGCAACTGGTTTTGGAATCCTAATTGAACTACCTCTATCAGCATCACCAACTTTAAAAGTATTTATATCACAAGTTTCATGTAAGCCAGTTAATCTTTCATGCAAGTTAAAACCATAATTTAAGATGTCTTTTTTATGGTTTTTTTCTAAGTTTTTAACTATTCTTTGGATTTCTTGTTTGCCCAGGTTTGGATCTCTAGTTGCTTTAGTAGAGAAATTAGTATGCATACCAGCACCATTCCAATCACCTTTGATAGGTTTATTATCAAAAGAAATTGTGATGCCATACTCTTCACCTAATCTTATTAGTAGCCATCTAGCAATATGGGTATGATCAGCAACGTTTAATATCCCTGCATCTTCACCATCCATACCTCTATAACCTATCTGAAACTCCCATTGGCTAGGCATAACTTCAGCATTAATACCATATATCAAAATACCTGCTTTTATACATTCTTTTAAGTGTCTTTCTACTAGTTCCCGACCAAACACTCTATCAGCTCCTGCTCCACAATAATATGGCCCTTGAGGCCCCGGAAAACCTACTACTGGCCATTGAAGTGGTCTACCATCAACAAACATAGTATACTCTTGTTCAAAACCTGCCCATATGTCATGCGCTTTTAGACTTTCTAAGACTTCTTTTAATTTTGCTCTGTGGTTAGTTTTATGAGGTGTTTGATTGTCAGGGTTATAAACTTCACACAAAACTAAATAACCACTATCTCTTAACGGATCTATAACAAAATTGACAGGTCTAAGTATACAATCTGAATTATCACCAGTAGCTTGGTTTGTAGAAGATCCATCAAAGCTCCACTCCGGGAAATCTGTTATTTTGATATTTTCTTTATGTGGTAATATTCTAGACTTTGAACGAAGTCCAGCAACAGGATTTGCTCCATCAATCCATATATATTCAGCAGTCACTATTTTCATTTAAGTTTCCTAATTTCACTAAATAACAAAACCTAATGATAGCAATTAGACAAAAAAAGTAAATATCTTTACAAAAATATATAAGAAATCGTTAAATTGTTAGCTTTATAAAAAAGCTAATGTAAAATAGTTTTTATGAGTTAATAAACAAAATTTAAACTTGGCATCCCGTAGGGGATTCGAACCCCTGTTGCCGCCGTGAAAGGGCGGTGTCCTAGGCCTCTAGACGAACGGGACATAAGACTTAAGTTGCTATCGCTAGCGACATGTGGGATATTATAAGCTCTTTTTTACTTTAGTCAAGGCCTTTTTGAAAAATAATTTCTTATATTTATAAGTAAGTTCATAACTAGCCTATATCAAATACCCAAATGCAGTATATATTAAAGTTATAAAGTGTACCTTTGCTCTTTTATATTATTAACATCTGTTTAATTTGAGCTTATAACTGTAGTCTCTTAAACTGCTTTTGACTCTTTTTCAAATATTTAGTAAATTTTGAGAATACAATCTAATGTCCATGTTATTTACTATTTTCATTATCTTTGTTAGCAACGAAAGTATTAATTAATGATCCTAAATCAATAGCGGATTCAGTATTTTCTAATGGTATTATACTACCTTGATGTAGGTATTGATCTTCAGTTGCTGAGTTATCAGCTAGGCCAGCTATTGCCATAATATCCTCTTGTGGCGGACTAAGAGCAATATAGTTATCTCCAAGAATACCACTCATAGCTATAGCAGCAGAGTAGTTTGCAGGTATTTTTTTACCATCATTCATAGATATAGTGACCAAAGCCATAAAACCATTGTATGTTTTCTCAAGAGATATGTTAGTTACTTGGCCGATCTCTACGCCTGCTATTTTAACAGCGGCATTTACTCGTAATGAACCTACATTTTTAAATTGTGCTTGAATAGAATAGTGATTAGTATTAAAAGCTTTAAATGAGCTACCACTTACTTTAAAAATCAAGAAAACTAAGCATAAAACTCCTAAAATAATAAAAATACCAACAGAGGTTTCAAAATATTTACTCCTCATTAGACTTCTCCAAACATGATTGATGTTAAAATAAGGTCAGCTCCTAAAACACTCATACAGCAGTATACTACTGTTTTAGTTGTCGCCGTAGCTATACCATTTGAGTTGGGTGTACAATAGTATCCTTGGTATAATGCTATCCAAGCTACTACAAAAGCAAAAACTAGACTTTTGATTAATCCATTTGATATATCTGAAAGGCTTACAGAGGTTTGTATATTGCTCCAAAATTCTCCGTAGCCTATTCCTAGGCTAGCATCTGCTAGTATATACGATGCTATAATCGATACCGAACAAAAAATCAAAGTTAGTATAGGAACACTTATCATACATGCCCAAAACCTAGTTGAAAGAATAAAGCTAATAGGGCTTACATTCATCATCTTTAAGCTATTAATTTGGTCAGTAGCTTTCATTAGCCCTATTTCTGAAGTTATTGCACTACAGGCTCTACCTGCAAATAACATAGCTGTGACAACAGGTCCAAGCTCTCGCAATACACTTAAAGCTACCATGGTACCTAATAGAGAATGAGCTCCAAATTTGGCTAAGGTATAGTAGCCTTGTAAGCTTAAAACTAATCCTATAAAAACACCTGAAGTTACTATAATAACTAGCGAATTAACACCAACAGTGTTTGTTTGATCTATACAATCTCGAACACTAAATTTGCTACTTAGAACGCTTATAATTAAACGTAGAGATATTAGGCTGCTGTATATAAAAGAAATCATTAAGTTATAAACTTTACCAAAAATATACATACTAAGCCCTTAAAATTTCTTTAATAAAAAAGTCTTTATCTGAGTGTTGTTGGTTTTGTTCACCGCTTTTAAGAGGTTTGCCAGCTAAAAAGGCTTTTATGTCTTCATTTTTACTATTTTTTATATTTTCAGGTGAGTCGCTAGCTAAAATTTTTTTATTTGCTACTATAACTATGTGATCTGAAATGCTGAGAGATTCTTGTATATCGTGAGAAACAATTATAGAAGTCATTTTTAGAGTTTTATTAAGTGTAGATATTAATTCAAGTAGTTTGTTAAAAGAAGCTGGGTCTTGTCCTGTAAATGGCTCATCATACAGCATAATACTAGGATCTAAAGCAATAGAGCGAGCTAATGCAATTCTACGAGCCATGCCACCAGAAAGCTCGCTAGGCATCATCTCTACGGTATGAGCAAGCCCAACAGCTTGTAATTTTAATAACACAATATCCTTTATTAGTTTTTCATCTAGGTCAGTATTTTTTCTTAATGGAAAGGCTATATTGTTATAAACGCTAAGGTGAGTAAAAAGGGCACCTGATTGAAACAAAAAACCCATCCTTTTGCGGAGTATCGCAAGTTGTTTTTCGGTGGTCTTCTTATTTACATGAATATTATCTATACAAATATTTCCATAATCAGGCTTGATAAGTCCTGCGATTAGTTGCAGGATGGTGGTCTTGCCAGCACCAGATGGACCAAGGATAGTAGTAATTTTTTTAGATGGAATGGTAAAGGTAACATTATCGTATATACAAGAAGCTCCTCTATAAAAAGAAACTTGATTAAAGCTAATATTGCTCATTTATTAGTAGGTATCTATCTAGTTGAAAGGTATATTAACTTCGATTGTTGAGTTTTTGCTGTTATCTTCTACCTTCAAATCTATATCCCTAATATTCTCTTCTGAAAGAGCAATATATTTTTTAACTACTTCGATTATTTCGTCTTTTAGTTCAGCAAGCAAATGACTACTAATCCTTGAAGTTCTAGGTTGCAGTTCATTTCTTTGATGTGCTACTATAATCTGTAATCTTTCTTTTGCTAAAGAAGCACTATTTTGTTTTTTCTTTGGTCCGAAAAGCTTTTCAAACATAATTATGACTTACCTATTAATTTTTTAAAGAAACCGACTTTATGCTCAGTATATCTCATAGGAACATCTTTACCTAGCATTCTATCTACCGCATCAAAATACGCTTTAGCAGCTACAGAGTCTGCAAAATGGGTGATAGGGTGCCCGCTGTTTGAAGCTTCTAATATGTCCTTTGATTCTGGAATTATGCCAGTAATAGGAGTATATAATAGTTCGCTTACATCCTCAGCTTTTAGCATCGCTCCAGCTTTTGCTCTAGTAGCGTCGTATCTATTAAGTAATAAGTATATTTCTTTGAATTCGCCTTCCCTTTGAGCTTTCAAAGTTTTACTTGAAAGCATGCCGAGGATTCTGTCAGAGTCCCTTACTGAAGATACTTCAGGGTTAGTAACTATGATTGCTGCATCAGCACATCTCATAGCCATCAAAGAACCTTTTTCAATGCCAGCAGGAGAGTCACATAAAACGATATCAAAAGAATTTTTTAGTTCTTCTACAATTCTGTCAACACCACCTTCTGTTAGGGCGTCTTTATCCCTAGTTTGTGAAGCTGGTATTATATATAAGTTTTCGATGCGTTTGTCTTTAATAATAGCTTGATTAATTGTGGCTTCTTCTTTTACTATGTTTATTAGATCATATACTACTCTTCTTTCACAACCCATTATTAGATCAAGATTTCTAAGTCCAACATCGAAGTCTATAACTACAGTTTTTAGCCCTCTTTTAGCAAAAGCATATGCAATGGCAGCACTTGAAGTTGTTTTACCAACTCCACCCTTACCAGAGGTAACTACAAATACTTTACCTTGTTTTTTTTCACCCATTTTGGCTATAACCTCTTATAAATTTAATTTCTAAAAACCTTCTATATGGATTTTATCATCTTTCAGATAAATGATATATCCATCAGTACTTTTTTCATTAACAGGAATGCTCTCATTGTTAAGAGTCACATACTTACCAGCTATTGAAACAAGTTCTGCTTTTAGGTCTTTACAAATGATTCTTGCTTCTTTATTGCCCGAACTACCAGCAAGAACTCTTCCTCCGATCCTTCCATATACAATGACACTGCCATCGGCAATAATTTCAGCACCATTGTTCACATTAGCTGTCACTATTACATCAGCATCACGAGCAGTGATAGATTGCCCAGTACGCACAGGAGAAGTGATTATCTTAGTTGTTGTGCGAGGAGTCTCTTCAGAAGAATTTTCTTTGATCTTGCCGTTTTTTAAAATGTTATGTCCGGCTTTCGCTAGTTTACTCTTTAGCTCTTGATTGTTAACGACAAAGCCCACGGGGATCATACCATTAGACCTAAAACAAGATATTACCTTTTCCAAAAAAACCACACTGCATTTATCATCTTGATCGATTTCAGAGACGTCGATTACAAAGGGGGTGTTCTTGAAAAAAGATTTCGATTGGGCAACCTTTGAACTAAGTAAGCTCTCAATTTGAGTAAACTCTGTTACGTTGATATTGATAGCACTTATAGTATAGTTGCCACCTTTGAAATGAAAAGCTTGCTTCATGGTTATAAGGCCTTAATTTTAGTTATGGGCTTATTTGATCTTTGCTTCTTTATAAATTACGTGTTTACGAGCAACTGGGTCAAACTTCTTGATTTCCATTTTGTTTGGCATATTCTTTTTATTTTTAGTAGTAGTATAAAAATGACCTGTTTTTTCAGAAGAAACTAATCTTATTTTTTCTCTCATTGTTTGAATTCCTTTTCTAGAATTTAGATTTTATGACCTTGAGTTCTTAAGTCATTAAGAACAACATCAATACCTTTTTTATCGATTATTCTCATACCTTTAGAGCTAACCCTTAATTTTATATATCTGTTTTCGCTTTCTACCCAAAATCTATGCGTGTGAAGGTTTGGTAAAAACCTTCTTTTAGTTTTGTTTTGTGCGTGTGATACGTTATTCCCTGTAATGGGTTTTTTACCTGTAATAATACAAACTTTAGACATTTAGAAACTCTCCTTGGGCAAAATTTTTTTATTATTTTTACATATATCTTCAAGATTTTATTACGTTTGAATTTAAAAGTAAACTGAAATTTTATATTAAAACTTACTAATAGGTGACTTAACCTATTGATTACGGGGTTCCACCAGCTTCTGATGAGTCTTGAATATTAGCGTCGTAATTAAAATTATCGCCACTATCTACAAGCTCGCTTGTAGGTGTGTTTGTATTTCTAGATGGTGAAGTCGGATCATCATCTACTTTTGAGGTACTTTGCTTAGTAGCTAATGTAGATCCAGATGTTATTTTAGTTGTTTGATCGCTATCTTTTTGTTGATCTTCAGGAAGATATAGAGGGCCTGTTTGTCCACATCCGGTTAGGAAGAAACTAATAAAAATTGGTAAAAATAATTTTTTCATGATTTTTTATGTAGTTCTAAAATATTGTTAGTAGGACTAATTTAACAGTAATCATGTAATTTGGCAAATGCTTTGTTTATTGGGCTTTTAAAATGATAGAATAAGTTTGAGCAAAAGAAGGATTTAGTTAGAGAAAATTTGATGAAATTTCTAGATTTTTTAGGGGTTGGTGATGCTACTATAAAGGCTTTGGCTAAAAACAGCTTGTACCAGCCAGAGGATTTATTATTTGTTTTTCCAAAAGTTTATAAAGATACTAGGTTTATAACTTCTATCAAAAATCTCGTAGTAGATAAAAAAAGTGTTATTGAAGGTAGAATCACAAATGTTACTTATAAAAAAACAGGAAAGAAATTTTTACGCTTTTTGATTAATGATGGTACAGGTGTTTGCTCTGTGATTTTGTTTAAATTTTACCCAAACCAAATTGCTATGCTAGAAAACGCACAGTATGTAAGGTGTTATGGTAAAATAGATGTATCACAAGATTTCCAAATGATTCATCCAGAATGGTCAGTAATAAAAGAAGGTAAATGTTTACTTGAGCAGAAACTATCTGCAGTTTATGGACTAAAAAAAGTACCAGATAGAGTAATAGCTAATATAATCACCAAAATTTTGCAAGATAGTCAAATAAAAGATTTAATTCCACAAACCTATCTAAAATCATATAGTTTGATGAAGCTTACTGATGCTTTATATTATCTCCATGCTCTAACAGATACTATAGATGAACGCTATTTATCAAAAGCAAGGTATTCTATTAAATTTGAAGAGATGTTAGCTTATAAGTTAGCCGAAGAAAATATAAAAAAAGATCTTTCAAAAACTTTATCTCCTAAGCTTACTTTAAAGGATGGTGATGTAGAGAAGTTCTATAATAAATTGCCATATAGTTTAACTAATGCTCAAGAGAAAGCGATCAAGCAAATTTTAGTTGATATTAGAAAAGCAAATACAATGATAAGGCTATTACAAGGAGATGTTGGAGCTGGTAAAACTATAGTTGCAACTGTAGCTTTGTATGCTGCTGCAGTATCAGGTTATCAAGCTGCGATTATGGCACCAACAGAAATTTTGGCAGAGCAACACTATAAGTTTTTATCAGATTATTTGACTGATTTTGGGATAGAGGTTATACCGCTGCTAGGTAAATTAACGGCAAAGCAAACTAAAACTAGTTTAGATAGGATAAAAAACTTATCAAATTGTATTGTAGTTGGAACTCATGCTATATTCCAAGAGCGTGTTGAATATAATAACCTTGGGCTAGTAGTTGTAGATGAACAACATAGATTTGGTGTTGAGCAAAGGTTAGCATTGATTAAAAAAGGCATTAACGGAAAAAAAATAGCTCCTCATCAGCTTATAATATCAGCAACCCCTATTCCTAGAACTTTAGCAATGACTTTATATGGAAATCTTGAACTTTCTATATTAGATGAGTTGCCACCAAATAGAAAACCTATAGTTACTACCGTTCTTAATCGTTCACGAAAATTAGACTTAATAGCAAAATTAAAGCAAGCAATATCTAGAAAAGAGCAAGTTTATTGGGTTTGTCCGCTTGTTGAGGAATCTGAAAGTATGGATTTTTTACAAGATGTAAAGACATTGTATGCAGAGCTTACAGGTGAGCTTGGAGATGATAAAGTTGGGTTAGTATATGGTAGTATGAAGTCCAAAGAAAAAATCCAAGTTATGAACGATTTTAAAGCAGCTAAATACGATGTTTTGGTTGCAACAACGGTTATAGAAGTTGGTGTTGATGTTCCTAATGCAAGTATTATGATAATTGACAATGCTGAAAGGCTTGGAATTTCACAATTACATCAGTTAAGAGGTAGAGTCGGTAGAGGCTCAAAAGAAAGTTATTGTATACTTTTGTATAGTGATAAAATTAGTGAAATTGGTAAAAAAAGACTATCTTTAATCCGTCAATCTCAAGATGGCTTTTATTTAGCAGAAAAAGATTTAGAAATACGTGGAGCAGGTGACATTTTAGGTAAGGAACAGTCTGGTATATCAACGTTTATAACTTTTGATATAAACGAGTACTATGACAATTACCAGTTGGTATCTAGGTTAGCTAAGCAAATAAGGCAGGATTATCCTGAAGCAATACCTCAGCTAGTAGCTAGATGGTTTAAACGAAGAATAACGTATGTGGATGTTTAATTATGGTTATAGCAAGTGTTTTGGCTATAGTAATAGCTCTAGTGTTTACAGTGGTAATAGCAAGAGTGTTGTATAGGCTTAGCTTTAGGAAAGGCATGCTCCAGTCAAGAAAGGATTATATTATCAATGCTATAATTGTTGGGTTTGTATTTTTTTGTGTAAGTAGTTTACTTTATATTCTTATGATAAATACTTTTAGCATCTAAAATCATTTAGAGATTGCTGCAAAGTGAAATTATACGGCGCTAACTATGTTAAAAATAACCTCAAAATGACCATTTAATATAGCAAGGATAAGCAAAAAATATCCAGTTTGTAATTGCTTAAACATTAATTGTTTTCAGGCTAGGTATCATATATTAATTGACTGTGTATTATATTTTAACTAGTCTATATTCTAATCAAGGTTGTTTTTTTTAATTAATTGATATGAAGATAATGAAAATATTACCTAAAGCTCCAGTAATTAGATGTGTAAAATGCCATGTTTTAATGTCTGTTAATTTACCAATGATCGGATCCCATCTATATGCAAGAGATATACCAACAAATCAGGTATTTTGTAATTGCGTAACCAAAAATTGTGGCAAGCTACTAATAAAATATGATTATAACTTTCGTATACTAAGAATCGACCACGTTAAAAGTCATGAAATCACCACCCCACCTCATATTTTAAAGAACACATATGGTCCAGGTGTAGAGGCTAAACCAACAAATAAGCCACATATAATAAACTACGTCAAAGGTCATGAAACTAAGAATCCTTCTCATATTGTAAATAATCCATACAGCCCAGCCGTGGTGGATAAAACGTTAAATAAGTCCAATGTATATAAAATTTCTCCAAACACTCTAGAAATACTAAAAATAGCTGATGAGGTAATTAGAAAAACTAAATCATTGATGCTATTTGGAGCTTCTAACCAGAAAAATCATTACCATGATAACCCTTATAATTGTTCAACTACCTCAAGGGCAGCTTGGAGCTATGGTAATCATAAAACTTATGATATTAACAAACGAAAAATTATTGACAATAATCAGTCACATCCGTTACGGGCTGCAGCTTGGGCCCTTAAGGCACAGGCAGGGACATGTGATAATATTAACGCGATAGCTTACTGTTTATGTAAAGATATGTTGAGTAGTAATGTGAAAATAAGTCTCATAGTTAGCTTGTCTCCTATTGGACATTGTTTAGTGGTCGTATCTGCTTTAGACAATTCTTTTGAAGATATTGCTGTAGATGCATGGCCAATACATGCAAGATCAGTGTTATGGAAGCATCATTTTTCTTATCCAAATATACATACTGTGAGAAAAATAACTACAGGGATATTAAATTGTCCACATAAAAAAAGTAGAATGGAAGTTTTGGCACAAAGGTGCCAGAATATACCAGCTCCAAACTTTCAAAATACTCATGTATGTCAACCATCTTTTGATTATAGTTTTCCGACTAAAGACGGATTGCATAATATTGTATATGCTGTATATGCGGGTTAATTTTTGAACCCTACTTTTTGTGCTTAATTTATGAATTTTACTAAGACATTTAGTAATCTCAAGATGAACTACGTATGAATAAATTAAGTGAAATTTGAAGTAGAAGAACAAAACTTGAAAATGTCAAAAATTATTTATCTAGTTGTTTATTTTTGTAAAAAATATTAGCATTAGCATACTTTATGAGTCTTTAGAGTTAGACTATGTATTTCTTTATAATTTCTTTGATTATTTTGCTTTCTATCCTTTGCACTGTGTATATGGTGTATAAGCTTATAATAAAACAAGATGATGCATCTGCGCCAACTCTTAAAGAGAGTGTTATCTTAGCAGGTTCTGGGGTCATAGCATTTTTAGCAGATACTGTGGGGGTTGGAAGTTTTGCTGTAAATATAGCAATAGCTAAAACTTTTAAGCTTGTAAAAGATGCTGAACTTCCAGGTTTTGTTAATGGTGCCCAAGTAATACCGGGAGCTATAGAAGCCATATTTTTCCTAGGCGTTTTACATGTTGATATACTAACATTAACTGTACTAGTGTTAGGGACAACCTTAGGTGGCTTTATAGGTGGGATATTTACCTCAAAAATTAACACAGCAACAATTAGGCTAATAATGATGTTTGCTTTTATCTTGGTTATATTTCTATTACTTGGTAAATTGCTAAATTTTTTACCAATAGGTGGCACTTTGATGAAGCTTTCCGGTATCAAACTAGTGTTAGGTTTTATTGGAATGTTTGTGGCGGGTTTTTTGGTGTGTTTTGGTGTGGGGCTTTTTGCTTTGGTTCAGGCTATACTCTTTTTACTGGGGATGTCACCTCTTGTTGCTTTTCCTATTATGACTGCAGCAGGTGCTATTCAGCAACCAGTAACAACCTTTGCATTTACTGTGAATAATGCTATTCCCTTGAAAAAAGCCCTTATAGTGGGAATTTTTGGTATAATAGGAGTTTTTATAGGTTTCAATGTCGTCACAGCACTATCAACAGAGCAGTTACAATGGCTATTAGTTATAGTGATAGCCTATAATACGATAAGTTTATTAAACTCATATTATAAATCTAAAAAATAAAGCTCCGCTTAAAACCAAAGCTGATAGCTGATATAATCTTTTTGTGACATCGAAATTTTTTATTTTAATCAAAGAGGTTTTATTTAAATGGCTATTATAAAAGCAGAAGATTTGATCAATAGTGTTGCAGACGCATTGCAATATATTTCTTATTACCATCCGAAAGATTTTGTTGACGCTATGTATGAGGCTTATCAACGTGAGGAGTCTAAACCAGCTAAAGATGCTATGGCTCAAATACTTATAAATTCGAGAATGTCAGCTATTGGTAAGCGTCCTATCTGTCAGGATACGGGGATGGTCTGTGCTTTTGTTAAAGTTGGTATGGATGCTAAGCTTGATAAAACGGATAGAACTATTACGGAGCTTGTAAACGAAGGTGTACGTCGTGGTTATGCTGATGAACATAATCCTCTTAGAGCATCTATGGTTTTTCCGCCACACGGCGCTAGAAAAAACACCAAAGATAATACTCCAGCAATTGTCCATATTGATATGGTGCATGGAGATAAAATTGAAATTGATATTGCTGCAAAAGGTGGCGGATCTGAGTTTAAATCTAAATTTAAGGTTTTAAATCCTAGTGATAGCATTATTGATTGGGTGGAAGAGATGCTACCAACTATGGGAGCAGGTTGGTGTCCTCCAGGTATAATCGGTATAGGTATTGGTGGTACTGCAGAAAAAGCAATGCTTCTTGCAAAAGAGTCTCTTGGTGAAGAAATAAACATGCAAGATATAATAAAAAATGGTCCGCAAAATGAAACCGAGCAGCTAAGATTAGATATTTATAATCGAGTAAATGCACTAGGTATAGGAGCTCAAGGATTAGGTGGTTTAACTACGGTGCTTGACGTTAAGATAAAAGAATACCCAACACATGCTGCTTGTAAACCTGTAGCTCTTATTCCAAACTGCGCTGCTACTCGCCATGTGCATTTTGTTTTAGATGGCTCAGGAGCTGTGGATTTACCAGCACCTAAGCTTGAAGATTGGCCTGTGATAGAGCAAGCTCAAAACCTCGACGTTAAGAGAATAAATTTGGATACTGTAACTAAAGAGCAAATTGAAGATTTAAGATCAGGTGATAATGTGCTTTTAAGTGGTAAAATTCTGACAGGGCGTGATGCTGCTCATAAGCGTTTGCAAGACATGTATGAAGCTGGCCAAGAATTTCCAGTAAGCCTAAAAGATAAGTTTATTTACTATGTGGGACCTGTTGATCCTGTTGGTGATGAGGTTGTAGGCCCAGCTGGTCCAACAACAGCTACACGTATGGACAAATTTACTCCATTTATGTTAGAAAAAGCTGGTATTATGGGAATGATTGGTAAATCTGAGCGTGGTCAGGCAACTATTGATTCTATCAAAGAAAATAAAGCAATTTATTTTATGGGAGTAGGTGGAGCGGCTTATCTAATTTCAAAATCTATCAAAAAAGCGAAAGTTGTGGCTTTTGAAGATCTTGGGATGGAAGCAATTTATGAGTTTGAAGTAGAAGATATGCCAGTTACAGTTGCTGTTGATTCATTAGGAGTATCTGCACACCAGCAGGGGCCTAAAATTTGGAAAGCTAAGATCGCAGAGATTAAAAGTACTAAGTCAAACCCATAAATTTTGCTTTTTATTGCTAATTTCAAAAGTTTTTTGACCTTCTTAGTTGTTAGAATAAAAGTAACTTATGTATGAATACAATTACCATCAATCCACAGAAAATGATGTTGATTAAGGATTAGTTATAAGATAAAAATTTACAGTTGGTTGAGATAGTTAGAAGATGAAAGACAAGATTTTTGAATTTATAAAAAAAGTCCAGGCAATATCACATACTGGGGTAACTTACTCAAAATGTCCCTATGCTTTGGATAATTACCATGAGCTTTTAGACTTAAGTACAAAAATGCTCCATGAGTATATTAACTCTGATGTACAACCGTATAATATTTATCGAGATATATATTATCCAACGCCTCAACCGGGAGTACGTGTTGTTATTTTTGAAAATAATAAACTCTTAATGGCACAAGATGTTGATACTCCAGATGAATGGACAATACCAGGGGGCTGGTGTGATATAGATTTATCTCCAGTTGAAACTTGTATAAAAGAAGTTAAAGAAGAGACTGGATTTGATATAAAAGTAACGAAATTTTTGGCTTTGATAGACCGCAATAAGCATATTCAAAGTGAAATCTATAACGTTTATAGTATAGTGTTTCTAGCGGAAATAATAGGTGGAGAGAATAATCCTAATTTTGAAGTTAATGAAGTTAAGTTTTTTGATATGGATAATCTGCCTAAGCTATCTAATAAAGTTACTAAAAAAGAGTTAGATATTATTCTACAGGCATATAAATCGGGTGAAATATTTTTTGAGTAGGAGGAGGAATATGATAAAAGTTTTTGGAATTAATAATTGTACAAGTGTAAGAAATGCGCTTAAGTTTTTTGAGGAAAAGGGTAAAAAAGTTGAATATGTAAATTTAAGAAAAGAGAAGCCTACTTGGCGAGAAATGCAACAAATTAAAAAGTTAGGCAATTTTGAAACTATTGATTTATTTAACTCAAATGGCAAACTTTTTGCAGAAATGAATCTAAAAGAAAAATTTGTCAAGCTATCAGAAGAAGAAGCATTTAAGCTTTTAGTAACAGATGCTCTATTGTTTAAAAGGCCACTAGTAATTGATGGTAACTATGCTAGAACAGGGTGGAATAAAAAAGAGTATGAAGAGATGTGGGGTTAGATAATCAATAGTAAAAAACTCAGCTCTAGACTTTTACAAATTATTTAGACTTAGCTAGGCGTTATGAGCATATTTTTCATATATGGTATTTAGTTTTTTCTCAAGGTCGGGCTCTTTAGCGACATCTATTTGATAATTAATATGTCCTGGGGAAAATTCTTCATTGTAAGGAGAATTATCTTCATTTTCATACATAGTATTATTATAGTAGCTATCTACTATTTGGCTACTACTAGGAGGTTCTTGAAACTCTTGGTATGGATCAAAACCTTCATTAATCAGAAAGCTACAATTTGAAGATTTTGGCATTTTGATATACAGTTTCAGGTCAGGCCCATCTTTCATAATGACGAATTTAGCTAAAAAAATTCATAGCATGTAAAAACATTATCAAGCAGAATATAGCAATAATATTTGCTGTAATATTTAATTCTTTTTTATTGCAAAATAGAGAGACTAAAAACCAAACTAAAATCCCACCAGCAATACCTGTAGAGATTGATGAAGATAAAGTCATTAGTAAAATTGTGAAAAAAGCAGGGGTTGCTTGAACGAAATCATTCCAGTCAACCTTGACTACTTGTTGCATCATCATTATTCCTATTAAAACTAATGCGGGAGAAACTACTTCTAACGGTATAGAAGTTATTACAGGTGATAAAAATAGAAATGGCAAAAATATTATTCCAGCAAATATTGCTGTTAATCCTGTGCGTCCACCTTGGGCTATACCTACACCTGACTCTACAACGACGGTAGAAGGACTGCTGCCAATAAATCCTGCTGCTGTTGCACTAGCAGCATCAACAAGGAAAGTTTTCTTTAATTCTTTATCTTTGTGGTCATGTTCTTTATTCATACTGCTATACAAACTAGATATGGTCCCAGTGCCATCAAATAGACTTAAAAAGCAAAAAGTAAAGATGGTAGGTAAAATTGCAAACTTAAGACCGTTAACAAGATCAATTTGCCCAAGTAATGAAAAGTCTGGTAGAGCTACAAGTTGGTTTGGTAGAGTAATTATTTTTTCAGAAGAAAAATATTCTAAAGGTAGAGCTAATATATAGCCAAATATTATAACGATAACTATTGGAGCTGGTATTTTCTTTATGAATAAAACTATTAAAGCTACTAAACAAACCAGAAATAATCCAGTATGAATATTTAAATCAGCTAAGGCAAGCATACCAGAATTACTGGTTATAAAGCCACTATTGATAAGCCCGATATATGCTATAAATAGTCCTATACCAGCACCTAATGATTGTTTTATGGATTTTGGTAAACTAAGCATTATTTTCGTTCTGATATTAAGAATCACAAGTAAGCTAAAAATGATTCCAGACCAAAAAGTTGCACCTAAAACACTTTGCCATGGTAAGTGATATATCTTTACAGCTGTAAAAGCAAAAAAAATGTTCATTCCCATGCCAGGAGCTATTACAAATGGATTGCGTGTAAATAGCCCCATAGAGATACTTGCAATAACAGATATTAAAACCGTGCTGGTAACCAAAGCATTAGTTGGCATACCAGTAGTAGCAAGTATTTTAGGATTAACAACTATAATGTAAGATATAGCTAGAAAAGTGGCTAACCCAGCTAAAAATTCTTTTTTAATCGAGGTGTTATTTTCTTTGAGTTTAAAAAAGGTTTCCATAAGTTTACTCAAAATAATAAATTTTTTTAAAATTACATTTTAGATTGTAATTGAGGAGAAATCTATTTTAAAATGCTAGAAAGTTTGATTAGGCAAATAGGTTGATACAATCATTTAAAAATAAATATCCTTTATCTGTTGGCTTAACATGGTTATTAGAAGATTCTAATAAACCTTTATTAACCCCAAGCTGTAATATATTTTCAATATCGTTCTTATTTAAAAAAGTTTGTTGTTCAAAGGTTTTAAGACCAAAACCATTTTTTAACCTTAGTGCATTTAACATAAATTCATATATTAAATCATCTTTTGAAATTACGTCTTGTCCTTTTATAAAACTGTCAGCTTGTGTGTATATTTTGGGATGTTTATGTTTCCAAATACGTTTAATTTGTTTTGTTTGAAGGTTTGTAATCTTACTATGTGACCCAGCACCTATACCGATGTAGTCACCAAATTCCCAGTAGTTAGTATTATGTACAGAATTTAAATCATTTCTTGCATAAGCTGAAACTTCATATTGTCTAAAGCCTGCTTCTTCTAGTAATTGTTTACCTAATATTTCTATTTTTTCTAAAGTTGTTTCGTCTGGAAGTATAGGAGGTTTTGCTGCAAATAGTGTATTTGGTTCTATAGTTAACTGATACCAAGAAATATGCGTAGGTTGCATGGCTATAGCTTGAGATATATCAAATATACCATCTTCTATACTTTGGTCGGGTAAGCCATGCATTATATCAATGTTAAAGTTAGTAATTTTAGATTGGTGGATTTCCTCTATAGTGGAGTACACATTTGTGCAATTGTGGATTCTACCTAGAGTTTTGAGTTTGTCATCTTGGAAGCTTTGCACACCTAAAGATATTCTATTTATCCCTATCTCTTGGTAACTTTGTATAGAGCCTCTTTCAACAGTTCCAGGATTCATTTCAAGAGTTATTTCACAGTTTTGACTTAGTTTTGAGTGTGATTTAATATGCTCTAAAACTTTGCTTAGATATTTTGGCTTAAATAAAGAAGGTGTACCACCTCCAATAAATATACTAATAATCTCTCTATCTTGAATATCGTTTATATGGTACTCAAAATCAGCTATGAGTTTTTTATAGTAGTTTTCAGATAGGTAAAGGTCATCTTTAATAGCATGTGAATTAAAGTCACAGTAAGGACATTTACGCACGCACCAAGGAAAATGAATATATATGCTAATTTGACTATTTATGTTAGACATAAGAGGGGCTTTATCCTTCTAGGTTTAGGCTTTAAAGATTAAAAATTTACTTACAATAAAAGTATAGATTGCAACAAGCAGCATAGTTATAAATAAAGCAATTAGATATTGAATATGAAGTATATGTAAGAATATATAATATATTCCTTCATTTAAAGCTAGACCTATTAGAGCATTTATAAAAAATTGTGAAGCAGCTTTTTTATGAGATTGTGTTGTAGTAGAAAAAGTGAGGTATCTATGACCAAAATAACTCACATTAAAAGCTATTAAATAAGCAAAAAAGTTAGCAATAAGTGGTTTAGTAATATTTAAATGTACAATTATAAAAACCAGTATAAAGTTTACTAAAGAAGCTAAAGCACCTATTATTAAAAAATAAAAAGCCTGTTTTTTTATCATTGGTTGTAGCGTTTTTGAGTTGTTATTTATATTATACCGGTAAATAGGGATTATTTATAAGGTAAAATTGTGGAGATACTTAAGTATCAATTAGGGATTGTAGATAGACTTCCTTCATCAGCATTATTTATGATGTTTGATCTAAATGCTGGTAGTGAGGTTGAGTTTGGTTTGAAAATTCTGCAAAAATTTGTTGATGGTCAATCTATAGTTGCAGGTTTTGGTAATGAGCTTCTAGTTAAGTTTGATCTACCTAAAGATTTAGACTTTCAAAAAGCTACGTTTGATAGTGATAAAATGTCAGACCACAGTGGACATGATTTGGTGTTGTGGTTAAGGGTAGATGATAGAGGAGAATTATTTCACCATGCGATAGCCGTTAGAAAAGCACTTAAGGATTTTTTTAAGCTAAAAAAAGTAGTATCAAGTTATACATATCGCGGTAAGTATGATCTTTCAGGGTTTGAGGATGGCATAGAAAATCCTAAAGGTGGTGAGGTTGTGCCTGCTGCAATAGTGACAGATGGTAAATTAGAAGGCTCAAGCTTTTGGGTCTTGCAACAATGGTTACATGATTTTGATTGGTTAGTTAGTGTAAGTCAATCTGAAAAGGAAGAATGTGTAGGAAGGTCTTTAGATGATTCACATCAATTTGAAAATTTAAAAGACTTTGCTCATGTCAAAAGATCAGCAAAAGAAAACTTTTCCCCAGAAGCTCAAATCCTTAGAAAATCTATGCCATGGTCGGATGATCACTTAAATGGCGGATTTATGTTTTCAGGTTTTGCTCTATCATTTAGATCTTTTAACCTACAAATGTGGAATATGCTTGGCGGTGATGATGGTGTACTAGACGGGGTGTTTAAGTTTTCTAAAATTATTGAAACTAATTATCTTTGGTGCCCGCCATTTAAGAAAGGTAGGTTAGATTTATCTTTACTAAAGAAGTAGAGTTGATTTTAAAAGTATAACTTTGGCAACTATGTTTTAGTTATATTATAACAGTCACATATTGGTTCGTATTTTTTTAAAGCTTGACGACTATATCTTTATTATATTTATAGTAACCACCTTTTTTAAAATATATGAATACTCCAACTAGTCCGATTACGCCACAAACTAATCCGACTATTGATGGTCCTAAAAAGTGATATTTGGTCGTAGCAATAATAGTAGTGCTTACTAAAGGCGCTATACCCCCAACTATTGCAAAAGCTAGGTTGTAACTAATCCCAACTCCAGAAAGCCTTACATCTGTTGGGAAAAGATCACATAATAAAAATATAAATGTAGCTGCGACTAAAGTATAGCATAGCATGATAGCTACCGAAGCTAAAATTATAGAAAAGGTTGTACCAAAGTAACTCATTAAATAAAATACTGGTAAAGCACAAATAACTATAAGACTAGCACCTACTGTAAACATTTTAGCAATGCCTAATTTATCTGACAAAAATCCAAAACAGAAAGTAAAGCAAGTAAGTGTTAAAACACTAGGTATCAAAATCAAAGATATCTGTCCAGAATTATAACTAGGTAAGATGTCTTCAACAAATTTATGCATATATAATGTTAGCATTACACCACCAAACGCTACTGTAATAACTACACAAATCCCAGCAAACAGATTTGCTCTATAAGTAGATATTAAAGATCCAAAAGAATGTCTTTTTTGATTATCGATGTTTTCAAACGCTGGAGTTTCATGTAGATTTCTACGCACATAATATCCTATAAAACCTAATAAGCCACCAATTATAAATCCTGCTCTCCATCCATAATTTCCAAAAACATACTCCAAGGCAAATCCAACAAAATCAGAAAACAGAAAGCCACCAGTTACAAACGTAAACAATATTGCAGTAGCAAAGCCTATTTTGCCTTTGACAGATTCATAAACTATTACATATGCCCCAGGTAATTCACCACCTAAAGCGATCCCTTGCATTATACGTAAAGCTACAAAAGCAAAGCTTGCAAACAGCCCCCACTGTGCATACCCTGGCATTAAGCCCATACATAATGAGCAACTACCCATAAGTAGTATTGTAAATAATAAAAGTCTTCTACGTCCAATTAAATCACCAACTATACCAAGGATAGTTCCGGCAAAAGGTCTTACTAAATAAGCTATTGAAAATATTAAAATAGTTAAAAAAGATTTAATTGTTGGATTATGAATTTGTGCAAAAAAAGTTGCTGATATTTCTTTAGAGAAAATCATGTATAGCACAAAGTCAAAAAACTCTAATATTGCTCCAATCCCTGCTAGTAAAATAACATTTCTACTGTCTTTATCGTACATTTTTTACTCTGCTTAAAATGATATTTTTAAAATATGATACAAGGTTTTAGCTTGGTTTAGAAGCAATACACGTTGATGATTTGAGTAATTACAACCAATCAATAGATGTCACATGGTATAAGTCTTATTTATGCCCAAGGTTTATATATAATTAAGTTACTAAAAGCTTTAAAAGGTAAGAAATAATTTATTTAAGCAATAGGCTTTCAAGTATTTGATAAATCAGATATCAATAAAATCTTATTTATATACAAACCTTTATTAACAGGTTAAAATATATTCGTATTTTACAAAAATTAATTAGTATCTACGGAGGTTAAAAGGCATGTCTGATATTAAAAATATCACTAAGCTACAAATAGAGGATAAAGGCAAAAAATATTCGCTATATAGCTTAAAGAAACTTGGTCAAGAGTTAGGCAAAGATATTTCTCGTCTTCCTTACTCAATCAGGGTGTTACTTGAAAACCAGTTAAGAAATATAGATGGTTATAAAGTAAAAGAATATGACCTGCATAAGGTTTTAGATTGGGCTGCAAAAGCAGAGTCTAGGCCAGAGATTCCTCATATGCCAGCTAGAGTGGTTATGCAAGATTTCACAGGTGTACCAGCAGTAGTTGATTTAGCTGCGATGAGAAAGGCTATCAAAGATGCAGGTGGTGATGCTGATAAAATTAACCCTCTTGTAGATACAGCAATGGTTATTGATCATTCAGTACAAGTAGATTTTTATGGTACAAAAACAGCTTTAGCTCAAAACGTAGCTAAAGAGTTTGAAAGAAATGGTGAAAGATACAGCTTACTTAAGTGGGCACAAACAGCGTTTAATGATTTTGTTGTAATACCACCAGGAATGGGTATTATTCACCAAGTTAACCTAGAGTATCTTGCAAAAGGAGCTTTAGTTAAAAATATTGATGGTGAAGCTGTAATCTACCCTGATACGTTAGTTGGTACAGACTCACATACTACTATGATCAATGGTGTTGGTGTAGTAGGTTGGGGAGTTGGTGGTATTGAGGCTGAAGCTGTTATGCTTGGTCAACCATACTATATGGTACTACCAGATGTGGTAGGGGTTAAGCTTATTGGCAAACTAAAAACTGGTGTTACCGCTACTGATTTGGTACTTAAGGTTACCGAAGTGCTTAGAAAACATGGTGTAGTAGGTAAGTTTGTAGAATATTACGGTCAAGGTTTAGAAAGTTTATCTTTACCAGATAGAGCTACAATTGCAAATATGGCTCCTGAGTATGGTGCTACTATAGGTTTCTTCCCAGTTGATGAAGTAACTTTAGACTTCTTTAACAATACTAACCGTAGTGAGCTTGTTGATGCTGCTCGTCAAATGTACAAAGAGCAACTTTTGTTTAGAGAAAATTCAGCTGAAGAGCCTGAGTATTCTAGTATAGTCGAGATAAATTTATCAGATGTGGAGTCTAATCTAGCAGGTCCTAAGAGACCTCAAGATAGAGTGGCTTTCCATGATATGAAAAAAGCTTTTAGAGAAGCTTTAGTACATAAACAAGGTTTACATGGTTTTGGGCTAACTGAAGAAAAATTACAAAAAGCAACTGAAGTAAAAGGTTTAGGTGAAACTATAACTCATGGTTCACTTGCTATAGCTGCTATTACTTCTTGTACTAATACTTCTAATCCATCACTACTTTTAGGTGCGGGTTTACTGGCTAAAAAAGCAAATGAAAAAGGTCTAAAAGTTAAACCATTTGTAAAAACATCGTTAGCTCCTGGGTCCCAAGTTGTTACTCAATATCTTGAGAAAGCAGGTTTATTACCAGAGCTTGAAAACTTAGGCTTTAATCTAGTTGGTTATGGTTGTACAACTTGTATTGGTAACTCAGGACCATTAGATGAGCCTGTTGTTAATGCTATAAATGAAGCTGATTTAGTTGTAGCTTCTGTAAGTTCAGGTAACCGTAATTTTGAGGGCCGTATAAACCCGCATGTGAAAGCCAACTATTTAGCATCACCTATACATGTGGTTGCATACGCTTTAGCAGGTACAGTAGACTTTGACCCAGTAGAAGACCCTATTGGTCAAGATGCTGATGGTAACGATGTATTTTTAGCTGATATTTGGCCAACTACAGAAGAGATTGCATCTATACAAGCAGATGTGGTTAACTCTGATATGTTTAAAAAAGCATATGCAACGGTACTTGATGGCACAAAAGATTGGCAAGAACTTCAGGTACCTACAGGTAAACTATATGAGTTTGATAAATCATCCACTTATATCCAATGCCCTAACTTCTTTGAGAAATTTGCTGAAGGTAATGACGATTTAGATATTAAAGGTGCTAGAACTCTTCTAATGTTAGGTGATTCTGTAACTACAGACCATATATCACCAGCAGGTAATATTCCAGAAGAATACCCAGCAGGTCAATACCTGAAATCACATGGAGTGGACAAAAAAGATTTTAACTCCTATGGCTCACGTCGTGGTAATCATGAAGTTATGATGAGAGGTACTTTTGCAAATATCCGTATCCGTAACTTATTGCTAGACGGTGTAGAAGGCGGTTTTACTAAGTATCACTTAGATGGTTCTCAACAGTATGTGTTTGATGCCGCAATGAAATACAAACAAAAAGGTATACCATTAGTAATATTAGCTGGGAAAGAGTATGGTACTGGTTCGTCTCGTGACTGGGCTGCTAAAGGTACATTCCTATTAGGGGTAAAAGCAGTTATAGCAGAAAGCTACGAGAGAATTCATCGCTCAAATCTGGTTGGTATGGGTGTTTTACCACTTGAATATGTAGATGGTCAAAATGCTAAAACTTTAGGTTTAGATGGTACGGAGATGTTTAATATTAAAAAATTAAATGATATTAAGCCACGTCAAAGAGTTGTAGTAGAAGCTGTACATCCAAGTACTGCGCATACAACAACATTTGAGGCTTTAGCTAGACTAGATGCTGATGTTGATGTCGATTATCTAAAAAATGGTGGTATTTTGCAGACAGTACTTAAAGATATGATGGATAAAACTCCAGTAAGTTCTGATAGCTCTTGTGATACAGAATCAGGTTGTATCTTTGCAAAAATGGCTAATTTTTTTAAAAAATTATTTAGGTAGAAAATTTCTGCCTTTCTCTAAACTCTATATATAATTGTAATAACTTCCAAAAAAGAATTTGCATTTTTTAGCTATGAATAAAAAAGAAAATTTTGCTTTTAAGCTTATGCAATGGGAGTTATGGTCACAACATTCTTTACTAATAAATAAGGAATTTGAAAAAGAATTTGAAAAACAGAAAATTTTTATATATTCTGCACAATGTCATATTATATATGACTATTACTGTGTTGAATATATGAATGCACCTATTAGTCCTACAAGAAAACCAAAAAGTAATAATTTTATGAGTAAAACCACTCCTGAAGATTTTATGGAAAAAAAGTTAATTGAGCAATATGAAACAGCTATTCGACTTTTTGATATCAGAAATATAACAACTGTTGAAGATTCGTTTACTTACCCTTTAGAAATCCCTTATGATTTTGAAACCTTATATCCTAAGGTTCGAGCAGCAATTCTTCATGATGTTGATAATATGATTTCAATTCACTCAAAATGCTTACTTGCAGCTAAATGTTTATATGAGGCTATTTATATAGGTACAGAAGAAACTATAGAGCTCTTTCGCAAAGATATTCTAAGTGTCTCTGGACCAATTGAAGAAACGGTTGGTAAGAACACTAAGGAGTGCGAAGAATTTTTAATAGGTATGTCACAAATGTTAGAAAGATTAATTTCTTTAAAAGAGCAGTAGAGAAAGTAATAAAACGTCCCGGTATTTAGAGTTTTGAAAACTTAGTTTTCGTGATATAACCTGGCAGCTGTGTACTTGTGGTTTCATGAGATTATTGTTTCTCTATTTTTTTTATTCTTTAATAATGGTAAAGTTTACATACTATAACTAATTCTATAAATATAAATAAACATGATAAAAAAACTCCTTACTCTCTGTGTGCAAAAGAAAGCTTCAGATTTACATTTATCATCTGGTTGTAAGGCCAAATACAGAGTAGATGGTGACTTGATAGATATAGAGTCATCACCTACCCTTAATGACAAAATGATCTCTCAAATGCTGTTGGAAATAATGACAGATGACCAAAAAGATGAGTTAATAAATACTTACGAATGCGATTTTTCGATAGATGATAAAGAAAATGATGCTAGATTTAGGGTAAATGCATTTTTTCACAATCGTGGTTATGGAACTGTGTTACGCCGTTTAGAAAATACTATCCCAACACTTGATCAGTTTGGTGCTCCAAAGGTACTCAAAGAAGTTCAAGCAAAAAGAGGAGGTTTAATTTTAGTAACAGGTCCCACTGGTTCTGGTAAAAGTAGTACATTAGCGGCATTAGTCAATGAGATAAATCACAATGAAGATGCTCATATTCTGACTATTGAAGATCCAGTAGAATTTGTACATGTTAGCCAAAGAGCATTGATAAACCAACGTGAAGTCAAAAGAGATACAAAAAGCTTTAATGCTGCTTTAAAATCAGCGCTTAGAGAGGATCCAGATTGTATACTTGTTGGTGAAATGCGTGATTTAGAAACTATCCGTTTAGCTTTAGAAGCAGCTGAAACAGGGCATTTAGTCTTAGGTACTTTACATACAATGTCTGCAATAAAAACAGTAGATAGGGTTATATCAGTATTCCCACCAGCTGAGCAAGAACTTGTTAGAAATATGTTAGCGGAATCTTTACAATTAGTTATTTCTCAAAGGTTGCTTAAACGAAAAGGTGGGGGGCGTGTCGCAGCTTATGAAGTGCTAGTGTCTAATTCTGGTATTAGAAATATGATCAAAGAAAACAAGCTTCCCCAGATCTATACCGCTTTGCAGACTGGTACATCTAAGGGTATGTCTACTATGGAGCAGAGTATTGAGAATCTTCTTAAGGCTGGAGCAATTACACCAGAAGAAGCAGCTAAATATATAATTGTGAGGTAGACTAAATAAAAGATATTGTTTAAAGTGCTAGGTCAAATTAATAGTCAAGTTTTTCTTTGGTTTTACCCCTAAATACGTAATAAGCGTAGCTAGTATATAAAAGTAACAAAGGAATCATGATAGTTGCAGGTATTAAAGTGAATAACAGAGTAGTATTGTTAGCTTGCGATTCTATATAAGTTATTTTATAAGGTATTATGAAAGGAAAGATAAGAGTAAGCATACTCGCATAAGTAAATACAAATATCGCAACTGTAATCCAATAAGGCAGAGCATGATATTTGCTATTGAAATTTTTAAATAGAAAAATAAAACCAATAATCGTTAGTATAAAAAAAGTTATTAAAATAGGGGTTTTATAAATATTATTCAAAGGTAGTAGAGTATAAAAAGGGGTTGTTACTCCTATTAGTAACATTAAAATAATTAGACAAAAAGCTAGCCTTTTTGCTAGAAATTTTGCTTTTGCTAATAGTTCATCTTCTGTTTTTAAAATTAATCGTGTAGCACCTAAAAGCATATAGCCTACCATTAGTGTTAAACCTGTAATGATCCCAAAGCTTATACCACTGGTGATAGTATTTTTTGGATAACCTACAATAAGATCTCCTACTATATAACCTTGTAGAAATGCAGCAGCTAAAGATGAAATAAAAAATAAATAATCCCAATTCTTGATTCCTGCAGCTGAAGATTTCAGTCTAAATTCAAAACAAATACCTCTGAAAAGCAACATTACCACTAGAAGAGTTGCGGGTAAATATATTTTTGGAAAGATATATGCAAAAGCAGAAGGGAACATGCCATAGAAGCAAGCTAAAGAAAAAACTAGCCAAGTTTGGTTGCCATCCCAAGTTGGCAGTAATACACTTGTAGCGATATCTCTTTGCTTTTGTGATAAAAAAGGAAAAAGAGCTGCCATACCTAATGCAAAACCATCTAAGACCACGTATAACAATAATCCAAAAGCGATTATAAATAACCAAATTAATCCTAAATCCATGTTACTCCTCACCTTTAATATTTTTTTCAACAGATTGGAAGTATGAGTAAGGCATACGTTCATTTCCAATGGTATTTGGCCCACTTTTAATTATCTTAAGTAGGTACTTAAAATAGAAATATCCAAATATAATAAAATAAACAATAATTATCGATGCCAATGAGCTAAAGACTTGTAAAAAGCTAATATCGCTTACAGAATACTGTGTTTTAATTATTCCGTAAACAACCCATGGTTGCCTACCAAATTCAGCAGTAAACCATCCTGTAATTATAGCAACAAAACCAAGGGGAGTTGACAGAGTACAAATACTTAGGAACCATTTATTTTTATATATTTTTTGCTTGAACAACAGAATAGAGCCAACTAAACCAATTAAAATCATAAGTAAGCCTATACCAACCATTATTCTAAAACTGTAGAATACAACAGCAACTAAAGGTCTATCTTTTTTATCTACAGATTTTAATCCAAGCATTTCACCATTTAAGTTATGGGTATTTATAAGAGATGCTAATTTAGGAATTTCTATAGTGAATAGATTTTTCTCTTGGGACTCACTTGGATACGCAAATAACACAAGAGGCGCACCTTTTTGAGTATCCCAAATGCCTTCCATAGCAGCTGTTTTTAGTGGTTGGTGTTCATGAACTTTAAGACCAACCTCGTCGCCTACAAAGAGTTGGCTTATGCTAAGGATTAAAATTGAAACCACAGAAAATTTAATACAAGTTTTAGCAAATGAGTGAAACTTCTCTTTTAATATATAATAACAACCAACACCTAGAGTAACCAATAATGTACTTAAATATGATGCTAAAAGCATATGTATAAATCTAGGTACTACTGATGGGTTAAATATAACATGGTGCCAACTGTAAACATTAAATTGTCCATTTGCGTACTTAATTCCATCAGGCGTTTGCATCCATGAATTAGCAGATAAAATCCAAAATGCTGATAGTGTGACTCCAACAAAAATTGTAAAGTTTGCTGCAAAGTGGGCGTATTTATTTATTTTGTTCCATCCAAAAATCATTATACCTAAAGCTCCAGCTTCAATAAAAAAGGCTGTTAAAACTTCATAGGTAAATAGCGATCCCAACACCGGTCCAACTTTTTGAGCAAAGCCTGCCCAGTTGGCACCTAGTTGAAACTCCATAACGATTCCTGAAACAACTCCCATACCAAATGTCAGAGCAAATATTTTTGTCCAGAATTTCACTATAGACAAGTACGTGTTATTTTTTGTAATCAGCCACAAAGCTTCAAAAATCATTAAAAAAGTCGATAAACCAATGCTAAAGGCAGGAAATAAAATATGGAAGCTAACTGTAAATGCAAATTGTATCCTTGATAGAATTTCGACCCAGTACATAAAAAAACCTCTTTATTGTTGTTTTATTAAACTAATTTTGTTATCCAAGTTTTATAATTAGTTTTTTAGCTGGGAGAATGATCTTGAATAACATTACATTGTTAAGCTTGGCATATCTTAGTGGTATTCTCAATACTATCACGGTAAGATTAATAAAATGTAATGTTATTTAATATGTTTCTGTCAATATAATATAAAGCATAACAACTAAATAGAAAGTTTTGGAGAAATGTTATGAGAATCTTAATCGCAGGAGGTTCAGGCTTTGTTGGTACAGAGTTATCTAAATATCTAAGTAGTATGCACGAGCTAACTCTTTTAACTAGGACAGAAAAACAAACTTTAGGTAACTATAAACATCTTATAACTTGGCAGCAATTGACAGAAAATAATATTATTAATTACGATATCGTTATAAATCTATGTGGTTATAATATTGGACAAAAACGCTGGAGTAAAAAAGTTAAAAAGAAAATAATATCAAGCCGTGTTGGGCCAACAAATAAACTTATAGAGTTAATAGGTAATAAAAATATTTGGTTAATAAATGCTAGTGCGATTGGTTATTATAATTTTTCTAAATTACCACAAGATGAAGATAGTCATGATAGGCGTTATGATAAGCTTAATTTTGGTCAAGAAGTTGTTGATCAGTGGGAAAAATGCTTAGTTGATTCTCAATTAAAAAGATACACTATTCTGCGCTTTGGGGTTGTTATTGGTAATGGAGGTGTGCTTGAGAAAATAGCACTGCCAGCTAAGTTTGGCTTTTTAGCCATTTTTGGAGATGGTCATAACTACATGAGCTGGATAAGCGCTTATGATTTGTCACGAGCGATTCAGTTTATAATAGCTAATAAATTAGCTGCTAAAGAGACCTTTAACTTAACCGCACCAAATGCATGTCAGCATAAGCTGTTAGCTGAGCTCCTAAGAAAATATCTAGCTAAAAAATATATTATCAAAATACCTACGACTATAGTAAAGATTATGTTTGGTCAAATGGGAAAGGAGTTATTATTGTCAAGTCAAAACATCAAACCTATGAAACTAGGATCTTTAGGGTTTATTTTTGAGGACCTAGAAATACAAAAAGCTATAGAGAGATACATTTAGTCTTCTAATTTGTGATCCATAGGTATTTTAACAGTAATAGTTATACCTTTTTGATCAGTATTGTTTTTAGCAAAAATCTTACCATTATGCAACCTAACAATCTCTGTAACAATAGCTAATCCTAAACCACTACCTTCCTCACCAGTGCCAACTTCTCGATAGAACCTATCAAATATTCTATTTATATTTTCTGGAGGTACTCCTATACCATTATCTTTAACCTCAATTATAACGTTAGAATTTTTTTCAAAGGATCTTATTTCTACATGACCACCATTTTTAGTATATTTTATGGCATTTGATAGTAAATTTTTGAACAAGATGCCTAAAAGATACTCGTTGCTATAACAGTAAAGTTCTTGTTCAGATGGGTAAAAAGATATTTCAATATTTTTCTCTATAGCTTTGATTGCGCTTTCAGCAATAAAAGTTTCTAGAACTTTATTAACGAGTAGTTTTTTTGCAAATATTACTTGCTCATCGGGTTGAATCCTACTTAGTATAAGTAATTGATCTATAATATGTGAATATCTATCGGCAGAGTTTCTGATTCTTCTTAGTTTTTGTTTGATTTCGCTAATATCATCTGAGGCTAAAGCTATTTCTACTAAAGTTTTAATGCCAGAAATAGGGGTTTTAAGCTCATGAGCAGCATCTCCAGAGAATTTTTTCTCTCTTTCAATGGTTTGATGGAACTTTTCAATCAGAGAATTTATTTGTTCTATAACAGATTTTATTTCATGGGGAACGATGTTTTCTTGAAGTTTTTCATTTTTACGCGGATTAATTTTCGAGACGTTATTATTTATACGTTTTAACGGTTGTAAAGCTATGTGTAGTATATAATAAGTAAAAATAATCAAGGCTATATAAGTTATAATAGATAATAATGTAAGTCTAAGAAATGCTTGTCGAGTTAGTTTATCTTTCACATGGTGGCTTGCAAAAACTGTAATAAAATACCTGTTATCGTCTGCTGCTAGTGTATAAGTATACCATTGGTGTTTTTCGTTTTTATTTGTATATAGCCATTCATAACCAACAGTCAGAGAAATATCTCGATAGCCTTTTTTAAAAACAGGAAGATTACTTGTTTTTAGAATAATTTTTTTCTTCTTTCGATCATAAATTGTAAATCCTATGTTTTCACTATAACTTTTAATATCTATAAATGATTTTGAGATATCATCTAAAATGTTTTTAGAATAATTTTTTTGTTTATCTATAGGGTATTTATGTAATATTGTTTCTATTATTTGAGCAGTAATTTTTAACTGATCATCAGCAAAAGCGTCATTTTGATATTTGATTTGATAAAACCCAAGCAGCGATATAACTAGCATTAGTATCATAAAGAAACTAGCAAAAGATATTGCTAAAAAACCTAATATTGAACTTTCTCTTTTGTTATTAGTGGACATGGCTTTAAATTTATCATATATGTCTTAGTTATTAATTATTATAAAGAATTTTAAATTTTATTATTAGTTTTATAGTTGTTATAATTAACTACTGTAGCAATAATAATACAAAATGGTGTTTTTGTAGTAGTCTAATGAGTCAAATAAATAAATTAACAAAAGAACCTTTCTGCATTAAGTATTACGATTGTGCTACTTTATATTTTTATACTCAGGAAAATCTCAAATTTGATTTACTAATAACTTGTCCGCATGCTGAGATAGGTATGGATTTTATTAACTATGATTATCCAGTTATAGCAGAGTTGGTTAAACTAAATATACGAGATCTTGCTGATTTTTTATCAATAGAATATGATTTTGGGGCTCAGCAGCTTAGTCATGCTATTGCAGAAAAACTCTATACCACTTACGGTTTAAACACTTTGGTATTAGAGCCTTCCTTTCCTCGTTCAGTTTTGGATGCAAATAGGCTTTATCCTAATTGTTTAAGAAACATTATTGATTATAGTAAACACCTAGAACTAAAGAACTCTTTAGTTAAACTATACAATGATTATATGGCTAAATTATGTCATGTAGTTGCTCTAGCAAAGAGTTATAACGCTTTATCAATAGAGTTACATACTATGTCAAGTTATTCCCCAAACTTAAAACAAGAATATTATTCAGAAGCAGTAAAAGAGAATCCTGATAATCTTCTAGAATACATAAACCTATATAAAAACAGTCATAAAGAAGGAGTAAAAAGGGTAACGGAACTTTTTACTGGTGACCATGCTAATGGTATTTTTGCATCTAAAGAGTTACTAAACACATTAACTGTAGAGTTACAGAGTAAAGGCATAGTTGTAGAGTATGATAGACCTTATATCTTAGCAGAGCATTTAGTTGCACATTACCTTGTGAGTGAACTTAATACAGTGTGTGTAGACATTCCTAAAGATTTATTATCAGTTACCACTACAGATAATGACAATTACAATATCGCAGAGTTAACAGTAGATAATAGTAAGCTGAAATTAATAGTAGAAGCATTTGCTAAAGCTTTGGTTGACGCTTATGATTTGTTACAACCAAAAAAGGGATTCCATGTATGATAAACAAGACTACAAATAAGATAGCTGAAAGAATTTGGGGGCAAAAAGCTATCCATATACCTAATACAACAGATATACACGGAGCAGATTTGGTAAGTTCTTTTGTAGATAAATATGCCACACGTACTGTCTGTTTGTTAGCAAAAGACCATAAGATAATTTTGTCTAAAAATGCTAAGACAGAGATTAAGCAGGTTATAGAATATTTCACAGATATAGGTTTAAGTTATATAAATATGAGTAATTTTATTTTTATAGATAAAGCCACAGATTACTATAGCTTATCTACTTTAGTTATGAATTACGCTAACCAAATTCCAGAATTTAGCGATCCTAGCTATACACATATCGTGCCATTTACCTCAGCAGCAGCAATAGAGTTGCTAGGTATAAAATATAAAAAATATTATGGTCTTTCAGAGTCTTTATCACAATTTTTGAATGATAAGTCTTTTTTACGGCAGTTGTTAGATCAAAAAGGTATATTAGTACCTGGTGTAGATATAATTTCGACAATAAGTGAAGACTATGTCAAGAAATCTTTGAAAATATATCATAGATATGAAAGTGAGGGTATTTATGAGTGTGCTGTAGTTATACCCCGAGCGTGTTCTGGGTATGGTATTCACCGTTTTGGGAGTGAAAAAGAATTAAGAGATATCTTAAAATTAATGGAAAACGTAGAAGTTTTTATGCTAGACCCTTGGTTAGATAATGTTGGCTCACCGGCATTTCAGGTTTGTATAGCAGATAAAAAAGAAGATGATATATGTCTAGGACTTAGCGATCAAATGTTAGATGGCCAAACACATTTGGGCAATAAATATAAATCAAAATTTAGTGATGAACCAGCTGTTATTGCAATTTGTGACCAGATAACAGAAATACTCAGAGATATGGGAGTTAGAGGTATTATTGGAGTTGATCTTTTGATTAGAAATATAGATGGTAAAATTGTACCTTATATTTTGGAGGTTAATGCGCGTCAAACTGGAGCAATATACGCTGGTTTTCTTGCGTACGAATTGCGTGAAGGTGAGCATAAGCCTTGGATAGGACATAATAATGTTATTGTGCCCAAAGGTGCTACTATAAAAGATTATCATGAGTATCTTAAGTCAAACAAGGTTGACTACAAATATGGCGATAGTGAAGGTGTGGTAATAACATGTATAGGTAACCTTGATCTTAATAATAAGGTGATGATTCTAGTTATGGCTGACACAGAAAAAAGATTAAAGGAAATTTTAGAAATAGCGACTTCTTATACATAGTTCTTTATTAAATCTAACTATTTAACCTGAGTTCGAGAATTATTTCATAGTTAAGCTCTTGTAATTATTAATTTTAATTGGGCATATAATAAATTGGGCTAATGCAGTTATAAGATGAGTAAAAGCATTGTTTATGGATCTGTGTCTTGTGTGGCATAAAGTTAGATTATTTTTGAGATAATCAAAGATAGTCTCAATGATAGATCTTAGTTAACATAGCCTTTTCAAACCTAGTTCTAGGAACTTTTTTCATATTTTTTGGGGCTTTCCAAATAAATGTGTAAATTCTTAATTAACCTGCTAGATTATAGGATGGGGCTGTAGGGAAATAATGGGGACTTTCCAAATAAATGTGTAAATTCTTAATTAACCTGCTAGATTATTTCTAGCGAAATATTAAGGATAGAAACAATGTCTAAGAATAAGAAGTCAGAAGATATTTACACAGCTATTGCAGATCAAATAATAGATTCAGGTGTTGATATTAATCAAATGTTTGAGAAAGATGGTTTGCTAAAGCAACTAACAAAACGATTATTAGAAAAAGCACTAGATGCAGAAATGAATAGTCATCTTGGTTATTCAAAACACCAAAGGACTAATTCATCAAATGCTAGGAATGGCTATAGTAACAAGACATTAGCTACAGACACAGGTAATTTGGAAATATCAGTTCCACGAGATAGAGATAGTGACTTTGAACCTCAAATAGTTCCCAAAAGAGTCACCAAGATAAACGGCTTAGACCAAAAAATTATATCTTTGTATGCTAAAGGTATGAGTACTACAGATATCCAACAACAGTTATTTGAGTTATATGATACAAAGATAAGTACAAGCTTTATAAGTGATGTTACAGAAGCTATTATTGATGATGTTAAAGCATGGCAAAATAGACCTTTAGAGTCAGTTTATCCAATAGTGTTTTTTGACTGTATAGTCGTTAAAGTTAGAGAAGACAAGCATATTATTAATAAAGCTGTGTATGTGGCTCTTGGCATATCGTTAACTGGTCATAAGGATGTATTAGGTCTTTGGATCAGTCAAAATGAAGGTGCTAAATATTGGCTTAGTGTTTTTACTGAATTAAAGAATAGAGGCTTACAGGATATATTTATAGCATGTACTGATAATTTAAAAGGCATGTCTGATGCTATACAAGCTATATACCCTGAGACAAAGCATCAGCTTTGTATCGTTCATCAAATTCGTAATAGTCTTAAGTATGTGCCATATAAAGACAAGAAAGAGGTAGCTAGAGAGTTAAAGAAAATATATGATGCTGATACCATTGCAATAGCTCAATCTGAGCTTGATAACTTTGCAAATAAATATGATACTAAATATCCTTTAATTTCAAAGTCATGGATAAATAATTGGGATAATTTAACTGTATTCTTGCAATATCCTCCAAAAATTCGTAAAGTTATTTACACTACTAATGCGATTGAATCGCTTAATAGCCAGTTTAGGAAAGTCATTAAGAATAAAAAGCTATTTCCTAAAGATGACTCTGTTTTCAAATCTTTGTACTTGGCTATAGATTATTTGACTAAAAAATGGTCTATGCCTGTTAAATATTGGAATGAGGCTATGCCTTATTTCGCTATCGAGTTTGAGCATAGAATTCAGAGATTCATGTAAGTGAATTTACACAGTTAAGTGGAAAGGCTCAAATAATGTTTCCAATAAGTTTTTATAAACTCAATGTAGTAAGTTTTAAAATCTTTATATCTAACTGCTTGATACATAATCAAGATAGTCATTATTTCACTTAAGGATAAGCTTGCTTTGACACCTACTTTTTTCTTTTTGTAATCAATTGACTTGCTTTGTAATCCTTTACGGTAAATAATACAAAAGTCGTCTATACGACAAAAGGTTGAAATAAGTTGATCTATCATTATTGTCGAAATTTCACGATGTTTCGCTTATTTTAACCTAAAGATACTCACAAAACCTTTTATTTACAACGCTTTTAAGCCCGAACTGAGGTTAACTATATGAAGCAAATAGAAAAGCTTTTAGAACATTCATCTAGATATATACGTAATTCAATTGAATCTCAAAATTTAACTTTTAGGCATAAGCCAACATTTAATTTGTTTGAAATTTATTCTTCGTATATTAAACCTACACATGTTAAAGAAGTACATATACAAGCAGAACAGGTATTAAAATATATGATTGGTAATTGTGGAGATCTAACAAATTTAATTCATATATATTTGCAATTATATGATTTTAATCTTGATCATAACTATTATACTGTGGTATTACGTCCTGGCCAACATGAATTGTTGTTAGTTCATGATAATAAGATTTTTCATAATATTTTGATGTGTAGTGCTAATACAATATTTATTGAAATCGGAACTTATGAAGATTTACTAAAAAACATTAATCATATGTTTGGTGATAGTGAGTTTTATATTGTAGACACATGGCTTGGTAAAACTGTAAAACTTAATAAAAATGGTCTAGATCAATTAGTAAGTTTTGCTTTACATCATTATAAAGAAGAAGCACAGATATATATGAGAAATTTTTATAAGACGACGATTTTAGCTGGATCACCAGCAAGCATTTCTGTTAATAAAAGTTTGAATGAAAGTTTGAAAAATATAACAAATGTTAATAATTTTTTTGAAAATATATATAACGATTATTGCATGGTATCAAAATTAAATTATAGAAAATATTTTCTATAAACCTAGGTTCCATGAACAAAATTTTTGAAAAAAGTTGTTAAGTGTATTTAAATAGTTTTGCGAAATAAATAACACACTTAACAGGAATGAAATATTACATCTCAGAGACAAACTGGTCAACTATTTTGACATTTCTTAAATCTCAAAAAGGTCTACACACAAAAGATACCCAAAAACTTAGAATAGACCTCTTGCATAACTTGCTATTATGATATCTTTGTAAAGACTTTTTTATAATTATTTTTTGTAAACATAGTTTACACAATATTCTGTTGATTATATAATTACTTTAGTAATAAAATCGAGCTGTAACTATGAAACCATCAAAGAAATCAGATAAGGAATTATTTTCTTTGATAGAACAGAAAATAGCAGATAAAAAAATATATTTTCTTACCTCATGTTAGACAAAGAATGTTAGAGAGAAATATTACTGCTATTGATGTTTTATATTTATTACAAGGACATTCAAAACGTATTAGGAATAAAAAGAAAGATAATTACGAGCATGATAGAGAAGATTGGAAATATTGTATTTAGGGCAAACCTAGAGATACAAATATAAGAGTAATAATAACTTTCATAGTAGATATGATGCCAATTATTACTGCTATTAATTTGGAGGAAGCGTCATGAGTAATTTAGAAGAAAAAGTAGTTAAAGAGTATGTATATACAGGAATGATTTTTCCAGTTACATTAAAAGATGTGAAGATGGTTAGATATGACAATGAATGGTGTCCAATTATCGATGATATAGCTATAGCTAATGAATGGATAAAAAAATAGGTGAATCTAAAGACCGTATAACTGGTAACCAATTAAAATTCATCCGTAGTTACTTTAAAATGTCATTACGCCAGTTTTCAGAAGTAGTAAATGAATCTCATACAGCTATAGCAAAATGGGAAAAGTCTGGTAATGAAGTAGCTAAAATGGATCTTAACATTGAAAAAATTATTAAGATGTATATTTGTCGTGAAGTTATAAAAGATACTGATGATAAAAGTCTTATGAAAATTTTTAATAAAATTTTAGACTTCCGACCAAAAAATCTAAAAGTAACCTGAGTTCGAGAATTATTTCATAGTTGAGCTCCTATCTCCAGGTATTAGTCTGCTATGCTTAGAAACGCTATTGTAAAAGTTTTATATAGCCTCAGGGCTATCTAAATCAACAACTAGCGTTTCAGAGATTTTAAAATTTATTTACATGAAAAAGTAAACGAGTTGTTACCTATTTGTTACCCAATGAGTTTTAAGGTGTTTATATGTTTTAATTTATGGCACACCCAGAGGGACTCGAACCCCCGCATCCGCCTCCGGAGGGCGACGCTCTATCCAGTTAAGCTATGGGTGTATAAGCATATGATATAAATAAAATAACCTTTTGGCCAGCTTTTGGTCAATTTAATTATGAAATTAGCTCACATAATTAAGTTATCATTTTCTAAGCAAGTAGCCACCTCCAGTAGATTTATTGTGCTAGGCTGTGCCATTTCTGGCATATTATGCCTATTAAAAATCCTTAAATCTTATTAAAAAAAGCCAAGATGATAAGTATCCAAAACTTGGTACAATTAAATAATTTTAAGACTTTAAACATATGACGGTTAATATTTACCGAAGGGGAGCTGCTGATATGCCTAGATTTTTTTATCAAAATGAAATAAGAAACATCGGTTGTAAGGGACAATTTTTAGATATTTCTAAATTTTTTACAGAATTTAGCCAAGGAGAAATGTTTTCTGAAGGACTATGTCTAACTTTGAGTATTTTACTTGGAGAGTTAATAAAAGGTCAAAAGAAGCCTACACATTTATTATTTAATTATATTTCTCAAAACGCATCAAAAATAAAAAGTGATTTGATTAGATCTGGTAAATCATTGAGCGCTGCACATAAACAGCAAAATTCTTATAATAAGAAGTTTGATATCGACTTCTTTAGTAATAATCTAGACAAAAATTTTAATATATTCGATTTATGGGGAGATTTTACACTACAACAGTTAACGGACAGTATAGATACTATATCAAAACAGTTATTTGCGAAACATAGTTCTAAGATTGTTAAAAGTTGGTATATCTTAAATGAAATATCTCAACAGAATACAATTTATAACCAAATTAGTCGTATAGCTGAAAGCTTAAATGATTATAGGGATAGAAAAGGTTTGTTTATAGTATCATTTTCGTTTGGTTTATTTATTAATAAAGATTCTAAGCCAGCAATAGTTTCTTATGCTGGTAGAAATTTTCATAAAAATATAGAAGCGGCATCTAGTAAGAACCATTCTTGTTTACTATATATTTCTGGAGATTCTTTTCTTTTTTTTGATCCTAATATAGGAATTGTAAACCAAGATATAAGAAATATAGAATCTTTTTTTTCATGCTTATATGCATATTATGACCTTATTAATAAAAATGAGAATGTTTTTTTCTTTCATGAGATCGAAATGAATTAATTTCTAATTTGGTTTTAAAACTTTTGTAGACTAAAAGTTGCGTAAACTGTATTAGGATGTATAAAAAAACAAAAAATTACCTTGAAAAGAAATTTTTAGTCACAATATCTAGCTTTGCAAGTCTATAGAATTTAGGTGAGTCTATAGTTGCATAAGATTTGAGATTTTCTATAAATAACAAAGGAGTAAGATCGTTATGAATATTAGACCATTACAAGATAGAGTGTTAGTTCGTCGTGCAGAAGAAGAAACAAAATCTGCAGGTGGAATTATCTTAACTGGTAGTGCTCAAGAAAAACCAAGTCAAGGTGAGGTAGTAGCTGTTGGTAACGGTAAAAAGCTAGAAAGTGGTGCTACCCAGCCTATGGATGTAAAAGTTGGCGATAAGGTGCTATTTGGTAAATATTCAGGTAGTGAAGTAAAGGTTGGTGATGAAACTCTTCTGATGATGTCAGAAGATGACATCATGGGTATTATTGGGTAACTTAAAAGTCTTACAAATTTTAAAGGAGAAATAATATGGCAGCAAAAAAAGTTTTATTTTCGGATGAAGCACGTGCAAAGATGTTAGACGGGGTAAACACACTAGCTAATGCAGTTAAAGTAACTCTAGGACCAAAGGGTCGTAACGTTGTATTAGATAAGGCATATGGTGCTCCTGCTATAACTAAAGATGGTGTATCAGTAGCTAAAGAAATTGAGCTAGAAGATAAATTTGAGAACATGGGTGCTCAAATCGTAAAAGAAGTAGCATCAAAAACAGCTGATGTTGCAGGTGATGGTACTACTACAGCTACTGTTCTTGCTCAAGCCTTACTTACAGAAGGTTTAAAAGCTGTTGCTGCAGGTATGAACCCTATGGATTTAAAAAGAGGTATTGATAAAGCCGCTGGTAAACTAGTAGAAGAATTAAAAGTACTTTCAAAGCCTTGTTCAGATGCTAAATCCATAGAGCAAGTAGGTACTATCTCTGCTAACTCTGACTCTACAGTAGGTAAGATTATCGCTGATGCGATGGCAAAAGTTGGTAAAGAAGGTGTGATAACTGTAGAAGAAGGCAAAGGTTTTGAGGATGAACTAGACGTAGTAGAAGGTATGCAGTTTGATAGAGGTTACTTATCTCCATACTTTGCTACAAACCAAGAGAACATGACTACAGATTTAGAAAGCCCGTTCATCTTGCTTGTAGATAAGAAAATTTCTAATATCCGTGAGTTACTTCCAGTATTAGAAGGTGTATCTAAGTCTGGTAAGGCATTATTAATTATCGCAGAAGATGTAGAAAGTGAAGCTTTAGCAACTCTAGTAGTAAACAATATGAGAGGAGTTGTTAAAGTATGTGCTGTAAAAGCTCCTGGTTTTGGTGATCGTCGTAAAGCTATGCTAGAAGATATTGCAATCTTAACAGGTGCTACAGTAATTTCTGAAGATCTTGGTATGAAACTTGAAGAAACTAATATGGAGCATCTAGGTACAGCAGGTAGAGTACAAGTAACCAAAGACGATACCACTATAATTGACGGTGCTGGTGATAAAGATGCAATAGCTAATAGAGTTAAGCAGATTAAGGCGAATATCGAAGAAGTAACTTCTGATTATGACCGCGAAAAATTACAAGAAAGATTAGCTAAGCTTTCTGGTGGTGTAGCAGTAATTAAAGTTGGTGCTATTACAGAAGCTGAAATGAAAGAGAAAAAAGACCGTGTAGATGATGCTTTACACGCTACTCGTGCTGCTGTAGAAGAAGGCATCGTACCTGGTGGAGGGGTTGCTTTAATTAGAGCTCAGAAAGCTTTAGAAGGTCTAAAAGGTGACAATGAAGACCAAAATCATGGTATCTTGTTGCTAAAAAGAGCAATAGAAGCTCCTCTTAGACAGATCGTAGCGAATGCTGGTGGAGAACCTTCTGTAGTTGTAAATGAAGTAAAAGCTAAGCAAGGTAATCATGGCTACAATGCTGCAAATGACACTTATGGCGATATGGTTGAGATGGGTATCTTAGATCCTACTAAAGTTACTCGTTCTGCTTTACAGCATGCAGCCTCAATTGCAGGTTTGATGATCACTACAGAAGCTATGGTTGGTGAAATCAAAGAAGATACTCCAGCTATGCCTATGGGTGGCGGCATGGGCGGCATGCCAGGTATGATGTAATTTATTCTAATACTTCTATAATTTTTTCTTATTATTAAGCTTATTTTGACCTATAATAATACCTATTGATTACAAAATAGGTATTATTTATGGATTTATCTTCTTCAGATAATAATAAAGTTCTTGGTTTTAAAGATGTTACTATTATGGCTGTTACAGCTAATTTTGGTATTAGATGGATACCAGTAGCAGCGTGTTTAGGAGCTTCAGCAGTATTCTTTTGGATACTTGGAGCTTTGATTTTCTTTCTACCATTAGTAGTTATAGCTGTTCAATTATCCAGGAAGTATCCTGATGAAGGTGGTATGTATGCTTGGACAACTAGAGCATTAGGTGAAAAATCTGGTTTTATGGTTGCTTGGCTATATTGGGTAAACACTATATTTTATTATCCAGCTGTACTAATGTTCTTAGCAACTAACTTTGCTTATTTTATAGGTCACCCAGAGTTAGTTAATAATAATTATTATATTGTTATAGTAGTATTAAGTGCTTTTTGGCTAGTTACATTTGTTAGTTTTTATGGTCTAAAAGTCAATAAATATCTTGTTGACGTTGGTGGGATACTTGGTTCATTTATACCTGCTATAGCTATTATTGTTTTAGGGTTTGCTGCTTATTTTGTAGCTGGCAAAAGTGCTACTGATTTTTCAGTTTCTAATTTTATACCACAAGGTAGCACGTGGGGGAATCTGTCTACGCTTACTATTATAATGTTTGCTATGGCTGGTATAGAAATTATCCCTACATTTGCTAATTCAGTTAGAAATGTAAAAAAGAATCTTTACTATGGATTATTAGCATCTGCCTTTATACTGTTAGGTCTATATATATTGGGGACTGTAGCCTTAAATTTAGTCTCTTCTCCAGATAGTATTAATGGGACTTCTGGATTAATGACTGCTTTTGAAATAATTGGTCATAGATTTGATTGGGCATGGTTCCCAAAATTAATGGCATTTTTATTAACGTTTGCTGAATTAGCAGCTGTAAGTATATGGTTGTTAGCCCCTGTTGTTATGTTTTTTAAATGTACACCGAGAGGGATTTTGCCAGAGTGGTTACATAAAACAAACAAACATGATTCTCCAAAAAATGCCCTAGTAGCTATGGGTGTTTTGGTTACAGTTATAGTGTTGTTGACTAGTTTTTTACCATCGGTAAATGTGATGTATCAAGCACTAATATTGATGGCAACAATACTTTATTTTATACCTTATTTATATTTGGTAGTTGCTTATATAAAGCTTATGAGTAATAAGTTTAGGTATTTATTAGGTTTTTTAGTATTCGTTTCAACAACGCTAGGTATTTTATTTAGCTTTCAACCACCAAGTGATATTCAGACATTAAGTGAAATGCTTATATATGAATTAGAGCTTATCATTGGTCCAGCTATATTTATATTAATAGGGTGGGTATTATATAAATTTAGAAAGTAATGTTTATAAAATAGTCCTTAAATTCTAGTGTCAGTTTACATATAATTTATTGTATGCTTGGTAGCTAACAATATTATTTATTCAATACCTTATATATTAGTTACAACTAAGTGGGTGCTAAAAATGAAAAAAATAGTTATAATAGGCGCTGGTTTTGTTGGTATAAATTGTATACAAAAACTATCTAAATGTAGTGACCAATTTGAAATCACTTTATTGGATAAAAGTAACCATCATGTGTTTCAACCTATGTTATATCAGGCAGCTACTGCTTTTATCCCTTTAAACTCCGTCGTAGCACCTATTAGAAAAGTATTGCATAATAAACCTAGCGTGAAATTTAAGATGGGCGAAGTAATAGATATATGCCCCAGTAAACAAATAGTAAAAACTTCAGAAAATATTTATAAATATGACTATCTAGTAGTAGCTCCAGGAGTTGAGTACGATTATTTAGGTAATGATGAATGGAAAAATTATACGCTTTCTTTAAAAACAGCATATGACGCTCAAAAGATTAAATCTCATATTATAAAGCAATTTGAGTTAGCAGAAAGTTCTAGCTCTATGGTTGAAATCCTTAAGCATCTGACTTTTATTATAATCGGTGCAGGAGCAACAGGAGTTGAGATTACAGGCGCTTTGTTGGATGTACTTTCAACCGATGTTTTTCATACTTACACTAGCTTTACTAAAAAAGACATAAATATCTATATGGTTGATCGTGGAGATAAAATCCTATCAGCTTTTCCTAAGAAATTATCTGATTATGCTTATTCTTCATTGGTAAAACGTGGTGTGAAAATCCATTTAAATGAAACCGTTACTAATATCTCTGAAAATTGTGTGCAAACAGATAAATCTATCTATAAGGGTGCTACTATTATATGGAGTACCGTTTTAAAAGGAAAGCCCTTAGGACCATGGATGGAGAAACAAATGTCAAAAGGTAAAGTAAACGTCTTACCAGATTTGACCCATAGTGAGTACAATAATATCTATTTTGGTGGTGATATTTCTAGATGTACAGATAACCCTTTGCCTGGATTAGCTTCTGTAGCTAAGCAGCAAGGCAAATATATTGCTAACCATATTGTAAATAGAAATAAGGCAAAAAAATATAAAAATTTTAAATACAAAGATCTAGGTACAATGGCTATAATACAAAAACATTCTGCTATAGCTAGGATATTTGGTTTAAATCTTACAGGTAAATTAGGTTGGTTTATATGGGGTGGTGTGCATATAACTTTTTTGGTTAGCATAAGAAATAAATTTGTTGTTAGCTTTAATTGGTTAAGTTAACCTCAGTTCGATAATTATTTCATACCTAAATACTTGTAGTTATTAATTTTAATTGGAGAAATAATAAACTGAGCCAAAGCAGCCATAAGATGAGTAAAAGCATTGTTTATAGATCTATGCCTAGTATGCCACAAAGTTAGATTATTTTTGAGATAGTCAAAAATAGTCTCAATGATAGACCTCTTAGCTAACATAGCTTTTTCAAATCTGGTTCTAGGAACTTTTTTCATATTCTTTTTTAGAGTAGTTATAAGCTTTAAGCCTTGTTGCTCAAGTAATTGAGCTTTATCTTTTGAAATATAACCTCTATCACCAAACACCAATCCTTTAAGTCCATGGCATAATTTAGTTAAGAAGCTTCTATCATCCTTATTTCCTGAGCTAATATTGATACTAACAATTTCACCAATATGATTAGTTAGTAAATGAAGCTTAAAACCAAAGAACCAGCCAGTACTAGTTTTACTTTTAGCTGCCAAACCTTTAAACACCTTGTGTCTAGACTCTCTTAGATTATGACAAACAGGTAATTTAGTAGCATCTATAAAATATAAACCTGTATGCTTACCATGGTTACTTGATATAAATGCTATTAAAGGTGACATTGCTATATCAATTAATTCTACAAAACGATTATAAGATGGGGCTGTAGGAAAGTACTGCTTCCAGTAGGTTTTTATAAACTCAACATAATAGGTTTTAAAATCTTTATATCTAAGAGCTTGATACATAATCAAAATAGTCATTATTTCGCTTAAAGATAAATTTGGTTTTAAACCAGCTTTTTTCTTTTTGTAATCAATTGACTTGTTTTGTAATTCTTTATGATAAATAATACAAAAGTCGTCTATACGGCAAAAGGTTGAAATAAGTTGATCTATCATTCTTGTCAGAATTTAAAGGTTTTTCGCTTATTTTAACCTAAAAACATTCTCAAACCTTTAGTTTTCAATACTTTTAATTCCGAACTGAGGTTTAAGTTACTATTTATTTAATAGAATAGGTTCTCCAGAAATATTAGAGCCTGATAAAAAAAGAAATCATAAGCTAAATATTAATAAGCCTAAAACCTAATATTTACTAAGGAAAGTATCCATAAGTTTGCTAGGAAGTACTCTTTTAAAAATAGCCATGATTATAGTAGCTTTTGTTATGTAGTATCTTGGTTTTGGTTTGTTTGAGTTTATTATTTTCTCTACTATTTTAGCTACGGAAATAGCAGGTTCATTAAAAGGAACTTTTTTGTGTTTACCAGCTAGTATTTTTTCATATTGTAGCTTATGGGCTGATTTTTCAAATTCAACGTTCTTGATAGTTTTTAATGAGTTCTCCCTAAATTTACTCGTAATTGGTCCTGTATTTAGAGTGCTCATGTATATGTCAGAGCCTTTAAGCTCTAACCTCATAGTGTCGGCTAAGCCTTCAACAGCATATTTGCTAGCGTTATAAGCTCCACGATATTTCATTGCTATAAGACCTAATACTGAGCTGTGTTGGATAATTTTACCATATCCTTGCTTACGCATTATTTTTAAAGCTTTTACCGTTAAATTATGCAATCCAAAAACATTAGTTTCAAACTGTTCTTTAAGGTGTTTTGTTTCAATATCTTCTAAAGCTCCAGCTTGCCCAAAGCCAGCATTATTAAATACGACATCAAGAGTTCCATTAGTTTTCTGTAAAATGTCATCTAAAGCATTATCAATATGCTCATAGTTAGTTACGTCAATTAGATATGTTTCAAAACCTTCTGCATTTAGGGCATTAACATCTTTTTGTTGTCGTGCTGATGCAAAAACTCTATGTCCTAAATCTCTGAGGTATACAGCTGTAACATAACCAATACCACCGTGGGAACAACCTGTTATAAGTATATTAAATTTTTTCACTAAATTTTTTATGTTAATTCAATAGTTAGAGCTAGTTTAAGATAAAAATACTATTGTGTAAATGTTATAGATATTAGAGTTTCTTTTTAAATTTTCCTAGTAATTTTTTAAATACGCCTTTTTCATTGTCATGTTCTTGTTTTATTTTTCTCATTTCTTGAACTTTTGATTGAAGTCGTTGTTCTATATCATCACGGACTGGGATATCTGTTATTTTAGTATACTCAGGTTCTGCAAAGTGATTCTTTGTAGTTGTTGAAAATAAATCACCAGATTGTGGAATAGCCTTTTTTATTGAAAATTTATTTTCTACGGCAACATATATGCCATTTTCATTTTTCTTGATAAATCCTTGATCTCTCAAAGCTCGACGATATTTATATATAGTGCTTTTAGAAATTCCAAATGAATTAGCAAGTTTTGCTGGGCTTTCATTTTTTTTTATAGCCTTAAAAACAGCTTTCTTTATGACAAACTCTCTCTCAGCTGGTATTCTCATAAGATTAGTAACATATTTAGGTGAGTTAAATTTTATTATAGCTTAGAGTAAAAAATTATACAACTTGTCCAGTAACCCAACCAGAAGACCAAGCCCACTGGAAATTATAGCCTCCAAGCCAACCAGTTATATCAACAACTTCACCTATAAAATACAGGTTTTTAACTTTCTTAGATTCAAGAGTTTTAGAGGAAAGCTCATCACAGTTTATACCACCTAGAGTTACTTCTGCGGTACGGTAGCCTTCGGTAGTCTGTGGGTAAATAACCCAGTTGTGTAGCTTAGAGGCTGCCTGGTTTATTTCTTCATTGGATAGGTCACATATTCTTTTAGACAAAAATTCTTCGTCAAGAAAAGTAGTCACAAAATTTTTTGGCAATAATTCAGTTAGAGTATTTTTAAGTATGCTTTTAAGACCAGATTGTTTTTTCTCTACTAAGAAATCTTGAATACTAATCTTAGGCGATAAATTTATATTTATAGCTTCGCCAGTATTCCAATAAGAAGATATCTGCAAAATGGCTGGTCCACTTAAACCTTTATGAGTAAATAAAATATTTTCATCAAAGCTAGCTTTAGCATTAGAGACATTACAGAAAATTGAGATGCCTTTTAACTCAGCAAACTTTTGTTGATCTTCTTTACTAAAAATAAAAGGCACAAGCCCAGCTCTTTGGGAGTTTACTTTTAGTCCAAATTGTTTTGCTATTTTATAACCAAATCCAGTAGCTCCCATAGTTGGTATTGAAAGACCTCCAGTTGCTATAACTAGTGACTCACAACTATAATCCAAAGTTTCTGTTATCACATTAAAACAGATTTGTTGTTTGTAAATTTTATTAATTTTAGTTTCTAGTTTTATCTTGACATTATATTTATCACATTCAGCTAGAAGCATATTTACGATATCTTTAGCTTTATTATCACAAAAAAGTTGCCCTAAAGTTTTTTCATGGTAGGGAATATTATAATCACTGACTAAACCAATAAAATCCCACTGTGTATAACGGCTAAGAGCAGATTTCATAAAATGTTGGTTATCAGATAAATATCTATCAGGAGCAACATTGTAGTTTGTGAAATTACAACGTCCACCACCAGACATTAAAATCTTTTTGCCAACTTTGTTAGCATGATCTATAACTAAAACTTTACGTTGTCTTTTGCCTGCTTCTATAGCACACATAAGTCCAGCAGCTCCAGCGCCTATTATGATTACATCGTAGTGACTGTTGTGTTGTGTTAACATCAGAAAAATAAAAATATATACTCTTAATAAATTTAGTAAGTATACCAGTTGTTTGAAATTTTTTTAGAAAAAGAAATGTATAAAAGAGTGAGAAATTAATATCTGCCTTGTTGAATCATAGCTTCAGCTATTTTTTCAAATCCTGCTAAGTTAGCACCAGCAACTAGATTATAACCGAGACCGTATTTTTCACTCGCTATTCTACAAGCGTTAAAAATATTAGCCATAATCTGCTGTAGTTTAGTTTCTACTTCTTCAGCTGTCCAAGCAATTCTTGCAGAGTTTTGGCACATTTCTAGACCCGAAGTAGCAACACCACCAGCGTTAGCAGCTTTACCAGGAGCTAGAATTACTCCTTTACTCATTAGGAATTCTATCGCCTCATTTGTTGTAGGCATGTTAGAAGCTTCAACTATATATTTAACACCTGATTGGATAAGCTTTTCAGCATCTGCAACATCGATTTCATTTTGAGTGGCACATGGGATAGCAATATCAGCATTAATTCCCCAAGGCTTTTGACCAGCATGGAAAGTGGCGCCAAACTTATCAGCATAATCTTGCATGCTAGCTTTACCTTCACGAATTTTTAATAAAAACTCGATCTTCTCATTACCGATGATACCAGCTGGATCGTGTACAAAACCTTTTGAACCCGAAATTGTAACAGCTTTAGCACCAAGTTGATCAAGTTTTTTACATACACCCCAAGATACATTACCATAACCAGATACAACAACAGTTTTGCCTTTTAGTGATGCACCATCGTGCTTTAGCATTTCATCTAAGAAGAAAACAGCACCATATCCTGTAGCTTCTGGGCGGATTAAGCTTCCACCAGACTCTAAAGATTTACCAGTTAAAACACCATTTTCAAAAGCTCCACGGATTCTTCTATACTGACCATACATGTAGCCAATTTCTTTTCCACCAACTCCAATATCACCAGCTGGAACGTCAATATCAGGGCCAATATGTCTTTGTAATTCAGTCATAAAGCTTTGACAGAAATTCATAATTTCAGCATCTGTTTTACCCTTAGGATCAAAGTCAGCACCACCTTTACCACCACCTAGAGGTAAAGTAGTAAGACTATTTTTAAAAATTTGTTCAAAGCCTAAGAATTTAATAATTCCAGAGTAAACGCTTGGATGGAATCTAATACCACCTTTGTAAGGTCCAATAGCACCGTTAAACTGGTATCTATAACCTCTATTTACTTGTACATTACCATTTCTATCGACCCAAGGCACTCTAAAAGAAATTCCTCTTTCTGGCTCTACTATTCTACCTAAAATATTTTCTTCTATATATTTAGGATTTTTTTCCAAAGCTGGTTTTAAAGTATGAAGAACTTCCTTTACTGCTTGAATAAATTCTTTTTCATGAGAGTCTTTCTTTTCAACTTCAGCTATAATCTTTTCGATATGTTCTTGTGCTTGCATGTATGCTTCTCCTTATTGTTTAGCATTTCGTAAGGTACATATTTTTAATTTTGTACCTCATTTTAGTATTTTTTGTTTAAACCAAACTAGTCTACAACTAAGTTGAGTTAATTGGTATCATTTTATAATAAATTTTTAAGTATTAGAAATGAAAGGTTACCAATTTATCGTTTAAAATATCTTTGCAAAATATTTGATATTACATAATCATTATAATCTAGGATCAGAAGTTAAAGAGTATTTTATTTAGGGATTGGTATGCAGCAGTTAAATAGAAAGATTTCAACATTATCACTTACCATGTTAAATATTTCTGCAATAATAAATTTAAGTTCTATTGCTTATATGGCAACTATAGGACTTCAAAGCATTTTCTTTTATTTAATAGCGGCTATTACATTTTTGCTACCAACAGCGCTTATATGTGCTGAGCTTAGTAGCATGATTACGCACAATAACGGCGGTGTCTTTAGTTGGGTTAAAGCAGGCCTTGGTGAGAAGGCAGGTGTATTAGCTATGTGGTTGGAATGGTTTAATAATGTGGTTGGCTTCCCTAGTTCAGTTACTGCATTGATAGCTACTTTTTCTTACATAGGGTTTCGTGGGTTTGCTGAAAATACACAGACTAGTTTTTTCTTTTGGCTAGCTATGGCAGCGGTGTTTATAGTTATCAGTTTGTTTAATTGTTTACCATTTAAAAGAGTTATTATCTTAAATATAACCGGGGCTATTTTTGGTATGATTGTGCCTGGAATTTTGCTAATAGCTGGAGCGATATATTTTCTAGCAACAGGACAAAGCAATTTAGAGTATCATGGCTTTAATGAGGTATTACCTATTTTTTCTTTAAGTACATATGCATTATTAGTCAAGACATTCTCTTCTTACTCAGGTATACAGTCGGTTGCTTTTCATATGACTAATATCAATAACCCTGAAAAAAATATTCCTAGGTCAATATTAATAGCAGTTGTAATTATAGTATCTTTAACTATTTTAGCCACAATATCTTTAACAATTATTATTCCTGTAAAAGACGTAAATGTATTAAATGGTTTAATACAAGGGATATCACAAGTGTTAAATATTATTGGTTTAGCAAATGCTAAACCAATAATAGTAGTGTTGATAACTGTAGGAATGTTAGCAGCTCTTAGTACCTGGATTTTAGGTCCAGCTAGAGGTATGCAAACAGCAGCAGAGCAAAAATTTTTCCCAAAAATTATGTCAGGAAAAAATAGATTTGGTATGCCAGTTAATATGTTAATGATTCAGGTACTTATTGTTATGGTTTTATCTTTAACTTTTTTAATTATGCCTTCGGTATACGCAGCATTTGCTCTACTGGTAGCTATTACATCGCAGTTTACTGTAGTTATGTGGATTATGGTATTTATCTCTGCTATCAGGCTTAGGTTTATTAGGCCAGATATTTATAGGGTATTTTATGTTGGCAAACGAAGTACAAATTGGTTACTTATAGCGATGTCAGTAGTTGCGATAGTGATGTGTATACTAGGCTTTATATTAGGGTTATTTCCACCTGCTTTTTCTCGGGTGAGTAATGTTTTTCAATACACATTAATTTTAGTAATAGCAGACATAATAATTATAGCTATACCTTTAGTTTGGATATGGTTGCATAGGAAACGTATTATCTAAAGATTTTAAGGCGTGTTATTTTCACAATTAAGTAAAAAAATCTTTTTCTCTATCCCTCCAGTATACCCACCTAATTTTCCATTAGCATTTATAACTCTATGGCAAGGGACTATTATAGATATAGGATTTTTTCCATTAGCATTTGCTACAGCACGATATGCTTTAGCTTTACCAATATTTTGAGCTTGTTCCAGATAACTGATAGTTTTACCATACGGGATTTTTAGTAATTCTTGCCAGGCTTGTTTTTGAAAGTCAGTACCTACTAGTTTTAATGGTATATTGAAACTTTTTAGTTGGCCTTTAAAATATTCACCTAGTTCTTTGTTTAGGTTGTTTAAAATAGTATTTGTTTGAAACAATATTGTCTCACGATAATATTTTGGTATATCTCCTAAGGAGTCTTGTTTTAAGTCATTCATAAATGATAGCCAATAGAGATAGTTATTATCTGCTATAGCAAGCATAAAACCAATAGGTGTACTTATTTTTTGTACATAATACTTAGCTTGCGTATCAATGAGTGCTGGAAAAATAGCATGAGTTTTATTTAACATTAAATATAATCTTTCAAATTTCTTTAAATTTTTTTCTGCTCCGATTTCTTTGTTTACATCTGGATGATATTTTTTAGCTAACCTTCTATATGTTTTTTTAAAATCAGAGTCAGAGCAATCTTTACTTACTCCTAATAATGAATAATAATTTGCCATTTAGCTTAAAACTCCCAACTATTATTTATTTTACGTAACTAATCATAATTATTTTAGCACAGTAATCATAGATTGGGCCTTTAAGTACTAGGACGTCAATAAAACATAGTTCTTGATGATATGTTTAAATCTATCATCTGTACCACTTAATAAACATTAAAGCTTAAATTTTTTTAGTAGCTAGAATGGAGGTTGTTGCTACTCCAATAGGATCCCCTTTGGAATCATATGCTTGCTTTACTACTTTAACGCTAGTAGCTTCTTCGGTATAGTAAGTTCCATGACCTTTTAGCAACACTAAACTATGGATATCATTAGATAAGCTTATATTATCTGGTAAAGATGAGTATTCAGGCATCCTATTATGGACTATATTAAGGTTGATTCTGTCTAGTAAATCATATACTGAAAACTTCGCAACGTATCCTTTATGTTCTGATTGATCATAATATGTTCCTACTTTGTTTGTTGTATCGTCTTGACCAACAGCGTTAAAGAATACGGATACGTCGCCATGCATAGGAGTAATAAAGTCAAACCCTCCTTTTACTTTAGATAAATTTAGGTATATTTTTACCTCGGATGATGAATGAGGAGCAATTTCTATTATGGTTTGACCACCATAACGGTTTTCGTCTATAGTATAGGACTTATCTATAGGATTATGTGAATAGAATTTATTATTCTCATTTGGAGAAGTTGGCCAAGTATATAACCGGTATACCAGGTTTTCTATTACTCCTGGTAGATTGAGTATAGCTTCACCATAGAAGTATGTAAAGTTATAATAACCTTTAAGATCTTTTATAGACCATAGTCTGTCAATTGTTGCAAATCCTGTTTCTTTATCTAGTGTTAGAGTTATTTTTCCAATTCTGTTGTTTAGGTCAGCAGCGGTGATTTTTTTAGTTTCGTCAGTAGTGTTCTCAAAAATGTAAGTAGAACCAATTTGTGTTATTGTTGTATTCTCTTCATATATTTCAGGTTTATCAACAGAAGACGTATATGTATCATCATAAGAGTAATCTTGGTCATAGATATATGAATTTTCCAATTCAAGAAGGTGGTCTAGCCAGTTTGGAAATGGCTGATAAAAGTGTTTGTACGTATCAAGATTAAAATGTTGAGCAATATATTCATTTATTGTATCACGGTCTGATTTTTGTTCTGTAATATCGTTTGAACTTGCAAGAGCTGAATTACTAAGGCAGATTACTGCTACTAATGTAGAGTATTTTATAATTTTTTTCATATAACAATCTCTTTTTTCTTATTATAAATTTTTTAAATGTGAGCTCTATGTATACCAGTTATGGCGAAGTATTTATCATCTAGTTGTTGGTCTAGTTCAGGATTTTCTTGTAGTTTTATTTGATAGTTAACCCTCCCATCTTCACCACTTACTGATATGTCAAATTGATTTGAGTTGGTGACTTTATTGCTAGAGTTTGAACTATTAGTAATATTTTCAACAGAACTATCTATATTATTTGTTGACTTACCTAACTTGCCTGTTGGGTTATCGGGAGTGATTTTTGTTGGGGAGTGATCATCACCAACCCAAGATGCAAGTTCTCCGTTCTCTTCAGTTACTTTAAAGGTACATTTTCCAGATTTTTTTGGTATTACCACAAGTTCATCTCCCCTATACATATAAACTGTTGGGCTATCACCTGGAAAAAGATTGCAATAATGCCATCCACTTGGGGATGATTTATAGTTTAACCCCTTTACTTTACCAGTTAAGCCGTTAAGTACACCAAACGCTACATAATCATTATAGCCATCCCTTTGCGTATAATTTCTTACTAAAGTTTTTTGGTCAGGAAAAAAATATTTGCCATTGGTTAAACTTGTACCTAATTTTCCAAACCCAGCATGATACATAGAGCCTACATGAGGCCCATTTTGTAAACGAAAAAAAGCTCCTGGGCCTTCACCACCTCCACTATAAATATCTAAACTAAAATCAATAGGGTCTATAGAATCATTGACAAAATATAGTTTGATAACCGAATCGCCACTATAAGCTACACCCAAAGAGCATATACCACAAGCAATTAATAACATTATTTTACGCATAAAAAACTTTTGTTTAATTTATTATTTACATATTATACACAATAAGATAAATATTTAAACAATAATAAAATTAATAAAAATTTTAACTAAGATTTATTGTTTATTTGCAACTAAGATAAGCTATGTTGCGGGAAACATATATAGCGTATTGTTGGAGATTGCAGTTATATTGATTAAGAATTAGATGATAAATGTTCTAATTTTTAATCAATATAACTTGTTTTTGGTTAAGATGACCTTATCTTTAACCTGGTAAAGTTAAGTGTGTGTAATTAACCTTAGATATGAATGCCTGTATTTAGTCTGAAGGTATGTTGTTATACCTGCTAAAGGTGGGTATGGTTGAATTGCAGATAAAATATACATAGAAATGACTATATGTATAACATTTTTATATATAACTTTGTTAGAATAAGATAATTAGACACATAGAATAAATGACAGTTGGGAGTTTTAAGCTAAATGGCAGATTATTATTCATTATTGGGTGTAAGTAGAGATTGCTCTGAAGCAGATTTAAAAAAAGCATATAGAAGGTTAGCTAAAAAATATCATCCAGATGTAAACAAAGAGGCTGGAGCTGAAGAAAAATTCAAAGAAATTCAAAAAGCATATGAAGTCCTTAAAGATAAAGAAAAGAGAACTCTGTATGATAATTATGGTGAGAATTGGGACAAAGTACAACAAGGTGGTTTTGGAGGTCGAGGCGGTTTTAGCGGATTTTCTGGAGCAAGTTCAAGTTCACAAAGTTTTAACTTTGAGGATCTAGGTGATATTTTTGGAGATCTATTTAACGGAGCAAGTGGCGGTTCAAGAGGTTTTGGTGGAGGTCAAACAAAAGCAGTAAAAGGTGAGGATATGACAGTATCTTTACGCTTGAGTGTTGAAGAGGCTATTAAAGGTGGTAAGCGAACAGTGTCTTATAGTTATCAAGAGGCTGGGGCTCAAGGAATGCCAACTATGCAACACAAAACTGTAGAGGTAAATATCCCTGAAGCTATAGGAAATGGCAAAAAGCTTAGATTAAAAGAAAAAGGTGCTAAAGGAAAAGGTATAAATGCTCCTAGTGGTGATTTATATATAAAGATAGAAGTGGTTGCGCATAAAAATTATGAAATTGATGACAATGATGTCTATGAGCATGTTAGTGTAGCACCATGGGAAGCAGCTCTTGGAACAACTTTAGAGATAGATACGCCTTTTGGTAAAAAAAGGATGAAGGTACCAGAAGGTACACAATCTGGGCGTAAAATGCGTATAAAGGGCAAAGGTCTTGCTGGCGGAGATTTTTATATAGTATACGATGTTAAATTACCTTTAGCAGATACTGAAGATAAAAAAGAGTTTTATCGACAAATGAAAGAAAAAATGGATTTTGATCCTAGAAATTAGCGCTTTGTCAGCATCTTTTTATTGTTTGCTTTTGAAATAACTGGTAAGTATAAAAGCGTCACTAACTATAGTTGAAACGTATATTTTTCATCATTTTACTTTACCAAAAAACGTTGCAAAACTGGCTCAAAGGCAAAAACGGTAGAGTTACTTGAGACGTATTTTAGTTTAATTTGTTACTTATTTATATTTACACTTGGTTTTATTATGTTAGGTTTTAACTTGTAAATCAAGTTTTATAGCTGGATTTCATTAGAGACATTAGTTATTTGTTGTTATAATTTGACGTTTGGATAGCGTTTGGGATAATCATGAAAGAAGTTTCTATCGTAAAACAGTTAGGCGCAATAGCTATAATAGCTGGTACAGCAGTTGGCGCAGGAATGCTTGGTATACCATTTGCTGTGGCAGCTGTTGGTTTTAAGTATGCTATAGTGTTGCTGTTTTTAGTTTGGATTATCATGTTTGCTACAGCTATGCTTATGGTTGAGGCTAATACTTCGCAGCCTTTAGGTACAGATATGGATTCTATTACTTACAACCTACTAGGAAAGTTTGGTAGAGTATTAAATTTTCTGTTTTATTTATTATTGTTATATTCTCTACTTACAGCTTATATATTTATGGGAGGACAACTTTTTCAAACTTATGTATTTAGCTTATGTGGAATAACTGATAGTAACGTTGCAAAGTTCGTATTCTGTGTGGTATTTGGTTTTTTTATATTCAAGGGTATACGAGTAGTTTTTAGAGTTAATGAGTTGTTTTTGAGTTTGAAAATCCTAGCATTTGTACTATTTGTAGCCTTTGTTGCTCCTGAAATCAAAAGTTCTTTGTTAGAAAACAAAACTTTGGGCATTGAGTACGCCTGGTTTGCTATTCCAATATTAGTTACATCTTTTGGTTTTCATATAGTTATTCCTTCTATTCGGAACTACTTTGGTAATGATAAAGTATTCAAAAAAACAGTAGCAATAGGTGCTTTAACACCTTTGTTGGTATATATAGTTTGGGTTATTACTACCTTAGGTACAGTTAATTTATATGGTACTAATGGCTTTATTGATTTAAGCAGTAAAGCTCAAACACTAACACAAGCATATAAAGGATTAGGACAAACTAAACCATTGTTATTTATTCAGCTTTTTGAGAATTTTGCTACTATAACTTCATTCTTAGGGGTTGCACTGGCATTGTTTTCTTTTAATAAGGATTTATATAAGTTAGATACTTCGAAAAAATTAAAAAAACTCTTAGCTGTGATCATAACGTTAGTTCCTCCTCTAATTTTTGCAATATACTTTGTTAATAGTTTTATAGCTGCTTTAGGTTATGCAAGTATTTTTGTGGCTTTCTTGCTGATTATTCAGCCAGCTATTATGGTTTGGATACTTAGAAATAGAGAATCCAGAAACCACTTGTTAAGTAAACTGTACCTTGTTATGATATTACTATCTGGAATAGCTACTATTGCATTGCAATTATTAGTAGCTTTTGATAGATTGGCATACATATAGTTTTTATTAAATTTAAGTCATTATACATGCTCATGAAGAAACCAAGTTTTGATATGATAGATCAACCTGATGATTGCAATTATAAAGCCGAAGAAGGCTTTAGTATTAATAAGCTAAATGAATATCCAAAGGATATAGTAGAGTTGTTTAAGCTTATTCAGGCTGTTAGATACGATAGAATTCAGCTACAAGAACAGTATAATGATTATAGGGAAAAGCTAAATAACGATAGAATGGAGCTTGGAACTGAACTTATAAAAATAAAAAAGGCTTATAATGCTAAGATAGTTACTTTGCAGGAAGAATATAATTCTGTAAAATCTAATACCATGATTGAATTAGCTAAGCTTAGGCAAGGTTAAAGGTTACAAAGTTGATCGGGCAGTCGCGTCTGACCACGAAAAGAGTTTTATTATTATATGTGGCTATTAAATATAGCTAATAGACTTATATAATATAGCTTTAGCGGTTAGATGAGGAAAGTCCGGGCTTTATAGAGCAAGATGCCAGATAACATCTGGGAGGTGTGAGCCTACGGAAAGTGCAACAGAAAATATACCGCCTTGTTAAAAGGTAAGGGTGAAAAGGTGTGGTAAGAGCACACCGCATTGGTGGTAACACTCAATGGCATTGTAAACCCCATCTAAAGCAAGACCAAATAGTGCTACAATAGTGTTGCTCGCACTGTAGCAGGGTAGGTCGCTTGAGCTTGTTGGTGACAGCAAGCCTAGATAAATGGCTGCTTATTACAGAACCCGGCTTATAGATTAACTTTGTACTTTTTTATAAAGAGTGGATATTTATGCAAGTTATTGATTCGAAATTGCTTGATAGTGATGGTCAGATAAATGATCAAGCTTTGATTGCAGAATTAAAAAGCTTTTATTCTGATGATAAGTTTGAGCTTATAAGTTCATCATTAGAATTATTAAAAATAAAAAGTGCGGACTCAGTACGCCATCCAACAGGTATTAGTTCATTTTTATATGCTATAGAGATTGCTTATATACTTTTTAAAATCCGGGCAGATGAAGATTCGGTTGCTGCTGGTATTCTTTATGAGTTATACAATTTTGGTGATGTCAGCGATGAAGAAATAGTAGAGACTTGTAACCATACTGTATTAAAAATATTACAAGGCACACGTAAGATGTCTGCTATTAGGATGTATCGTTCGGATAGTATATCTCTTGAGCAAATAGATACATTTAGAAAGATGCTTTTGACTATTATAGAAGATGTCAGAATAGTTTTAGTAAAGATAGTTGATAAATTGTGTACTATTAGGCATTTAAAATCTTTAAACCATAAAACCCAGCAAGTTATAGCTAGAGAAACATTAGATATATATGCACCATTAGCAAATCGATTAGGCTTGAGTGCTATAAAGTGGGAATTAGAAGATAGAGCATTCTTTTTCCTAGAGCGCCAACAGTATAAAAAGATTGCTGAAAGTCTAGGAGCTACTCGTAAGCAGAGAGAGGAGTTTTTACATAAGGTTATAGAAGAGTTAAAAGCTATATTAAAAAAGTATAACTTACATGCTGGTGTACAAGGTAGAGTTAAACATATATACAGCATATATAAAAAGCTAAAAAACAAAAACTATAAAGATATAGAGGAACTTTTTGATATTACAGCGATTAGGGTTGTAGCAAATAACGTTGATGAATGTTATAAAGTTTTAGCAGAAGTGAATAATCTATATTGCCCTATACCGCAAGAGTTTAGTGACTATATAGCAAGCCCGAAGTCTAATGGATATAAATCTATACATACTGTTGTTAAAGCCCATGGTCAAAATCTTGAAATACAAATTAGAACTCATAAAATGCATGAGGAGTCTGAGCTTGGATTTGCAGCACACTGGCGTTATAAAGAAGGTGTTAAATTTGATGCTTCTTATGAGGCAAGAGTTGCTTGGTTGAGATCACTTCTTGAATGGGAGAAAGAAATTAATGACTATAGTAAGGTGTCTAAAGAATTAACCAAACGACTGTATGTATTTACTCCAGCTAATGAGCTTATTGATCTGGCAGAAGACTCAACAGTGTTAGATTTTGCATACTCTGTACACACTATGGTGGGACATCGTACAAAAGGAGCTAAGTTAAATGGTAAAATTGTACCTTTAACTACTAAGCTCACTACAGGAGATCAAGTAGAGATACTAACTCAAAAAGAACCAAATCCTAGTAAAGATTGGGCGTCTGAAAATTTAGGATACTTAACTTCAGCCCGAAATAGATCAAGAGTTATAAAGTGGTTTAATGAGCAAAACAAAGAAGATAACGTAGCCCTTGGTAGGGATAGGCTTTTAAAGGAGCTAAAAGGTTACGACCTTAAAGAAGTAGATTTTAGTGAGGTTGCTAATAAATTTAATATGCAGATGGCAGATAGTTTATTTGCAGCTATTGAAAATGGTAGTGTACGTATAAAAAGTATAGTTAACTACATAATTGATACTTACTCTGCCCAAGAGAAGCTAATAAAAAGGCAGCAAACTAAAAAAAGCCCTTTACAGAAGCCAGAGTTTATGAAAGTTCTAGTTTCAGGTTTTGACGGCATGAAATATGAGTTTGCAAGATGTTGTCAACCTATATATCCCGATAGAATCGAAGGGTACATGAGTGTATCCAAAGGAGTTGTAGTACATACGATTAAATGCCCTAACTTGAAACATTTAAAAGAAAAAAACCAAGATAAATTTATAGATGTTAGGTGGGAATAGATTGAAATAATTTAATTTAATTTTTATGATTTACTGTTTGTTTGTAAGTTTCCCGTATTTTTAGATTGCTGTAACCAACCATTTTTGATATAGAAAACAGAAATACTAGCTTGGTTGATGTTTCTGCCATCAGCTGTATGGCCAGATATAATAAGTTCATTTTTTCCTGGATCAGGTCTAGGAATTTGCCAAGTTTCGTCTTCAAAACTTGCTGCTATAACGTTACCATTAATTGTAAACAAAGGTTTATCATTAGCTGTAAGAGCTGGAGTTGTTTTTATAGGTATGTATTCTTCTTTTGTAAATATATTTGCGTCATTACCTGGTGATGTTACTTGTATATCTAAATCACTTTGATTCTCTTTAAGAGCTTGTTTATTCTTTTTAGCAAGTTGTGAGTCATCTAATTTTTGTATATCGCCTTGTTTAATCTTAACGACCTCGCTACTTTCAGGCTCCTCGGGTGATTTTGTATCAACAACTGTAGGGCTGCCTACATTTATGATTTTATATTCAACATCTTCAGGTGGTTTAGTTTCAGAAAAAACAAGGTTTCCATTTTCAGCTCTCCATGAGTAAACTTCAGTTTCTGCTTGAGCTAGTATATTAGTTAGGGCAATGATTATGAAACTCATCAATATCTTATTTAAATTATACATCTCTAGTTGATAATCTTCAAAAAATAGTAGTTATATGCCAAGTATAGCTAAAATATAGCGTAAGCAAAAGCTTAAAATTAAACTATAGACTTAAATTATGAGATAATATTTAAAACAGTAAATAATCTAAAGATTAGAATGGTCACTTTAAATGATATTATATACGATAGTATTGGTAATTTTTGCTTTCTTATATTTGCATTGCTACTTTATAGGAAAAACAGATTTGCTTGGTTAGCGGTGGTTCTCGCTTTAATAATTAAGCTTTTCCTATATGGTAAATATAGTATGCTTCTGTCATTTGCATATTTGTCAATGCAACTATGTGTAACTTTTTTGGCAGCAATAGTCTGGATTTTAGAACCAAGCTATACAAAGTTACAAGTAAATAGAATATTTTTAGCTTTATTAACTAGTGTGATTATGATTATGATATGGGTTTGGTTAGTTTATGCTTTTATAAACCCAGCTATTTTATCTTATGAGTTTTTATTTGGTTTTGAGTATTTTTGCTATATGTTGTTTGTTTTGGGCGGAGCTTTACTAGTATACAGAATTTCCCAAGGGCTAATAATTGTTGCGACAGTTTTTATAAGTTATGCTCTATACTATGCAAATTCGGCACTAGTAGCTTCAAAAGCTCCACCACAGTATATTAGAGATTTCACTATTTACTATTGGTTCTCGGCAGTATTCTTGTTTGTAGCAGGTATTCTATTAGTTAGTGTTTATACGCGTGTAAAGAGAAGTATTTAGAGCATCATAAACTATAAACATCAAAACGATTAGTCTTTCCTTTTAATTGAGATGTTGGCTTTCTATCAGATAAAAAAGAGCCATTAATAGGTCTTTTAACAACAATCTTTTTAGCTTTTGCACTCGAGTAAGCATTATCAAAAAGTGATTTATTGCTATTTTCATTATTTTGTAATAATTCGTGAAGGGATTGCATATCTAGTTTTACCTTAGCACTTTTTTTACGTGGTGGAAACATAGGATCTATATATATACAATCAAAAAACTCATTAGTAGTTGATATGTAATCACAGCTATCATTATGAATTAATGTGATGTTTTTTGTAATAAGTCCTAAAGTTGGTATATCTTTTGCTCTTTTTATAGAGTCGCTAAGTAGTAAAAAAATATAAGGATCTTTTTCGATAGCAGTGATTTTATGCCCTCTAGCAGCAAGTGTAAAAAAATCTCTACCAAGACCAGCTGTGGTGTCAAGTATATGTAATTTGGATTTGTTTCTACCTTCTACAGCTTGTATCACACTACACTTTTTAGCCTGAGGGTTTATTCTATTTAAAATATCATTGCAGTTAAAGTCTATATAAAGCTCTTTATTTTTATTGTACAACTTTAAAAAACCATTTCCATAAAAAAGGTATTTATCTTCTTTACAAATTGAAAAATCAAACCGTAAATTTAAATCTTTTATTTGATCAATTGTATTGTTATCAAAAACATTAATAGTAATCATAAATTATTTTTTCTTAGCTCTTGGATGTGCTTTGTCAAAAACACTAGCTAGTTGTTGAAAGTTAAGGTGAGTATAAATTTGGGTACTAGAAATATCAACATGACCCAACAGATCTTTTACAGCAAGTAAATCTTTTGAAGAGTCAAGGACATGACTTGCAAAAGAGTGTCTAAGCATATGTGGGTGAATGTGTCGAGATGCGTATTTTTGGGCAAATAACTCTAGACGTTTCTGGATAGATCTATTTGTAAGTTGCTTGCCGTCACGGGAGATAAGTAGATGTTCAGTTTGGGGTTTGTATTTTTCACGAATGCTTAGCCACCTTTTTAAACTATTAGTTGTTTTTTCACCAAAGTATACTATACGTTGCTTATTGCCTTTACCAGTTACACGTACACTGTATTGGGACATACTTATGTCTTTTAGCTGTATAGCTGAAAGCTCGCTAAGTCTGATTCCGCAACTATAAAGTAAATCAAAACCGGCTATGTCACGAGCTTCAATATCATTACCAGGAGTTATATCAAGTAAATATGCTAATTCATCTATATTTAAAGCTTTTGGCAGTTTTTTAGAGCCTTTTGGGGCTTTAATGTTGCTAGCTGGATTTGTGTTAATTATCTCACTGTTAATTAGAAAGTTAAAAAAACTTCTTGTTGAGCTGAGTTTTCTTTGTAATGTTTTTGGAGATGCTCCTTGAGAATGTAATTTTTTTATCCAACCAAGTATATCTTGAGATTTTAGCTTAGCAATATCTGTATTCCCGATAAAATCACTTAACTGGTATAAATCTCTTTTATAGTTATCAATAGTCTCATTAGAGTAGCTTTTATGATATAGGATATTATCAAGAAAATTATTTATAAGAGTAGAATTTAGGTTAAGTAACATTTTAAGCGATAACACACAGTACAACAATTACACCACTTACTATAGATACTAGCCATAAACTTTTATAGCTAGAAATCTTATAGTTAAAGCTTTCTTTAAGCTTATTTGTTTTAAATGCCATTAGAGCAGGCATGATCATAAGCAATATCGCTATAGAAAGCCCAACACAAGTCATGGCATATATAAAGATGTTTGGGTTAAGTTGGTTTATAATCAAAGGTATACCAAAAGTCAGTACTGTTGCAATAGAATAGCTTATAACTCTTTTGGTTTTATATAGTTTATAAGTGTCTATATTAAAGTGAAAAAGTGATAAGTTAACACTTAAGAAAGAAGTCATAATTGCCACATAAGTAAATATATGTAAAACAATATCTGTAACAGGGGTTTTAATTTTATGACTCAGAGTTGTTAATATATCTCCAATATTGGCTTCTGTAACTGGTATATGACTAAATATAGAGGTCATAAAGCTTATAGGTCCATGCAAAGGAAGAACTCCTAATATAGTAACTACCCAGGTTATATAAAGAATTAAAGGGATTATACTTCCTATAATAATCACTCTTTTCATATCTTTTGTATTTTTAGCTAGATAGTCAGAAAGAGCGGGTACAATGATATGTGAAGTAAATGATGTAGTAAAAACAGGAATCGCAATTACAAGAGATATGCCAAGATCAATAGGAGATTCAAGTAAATTTGACAGCTCTATATATTTATTGAAAACTAAACATAGTACGACTAAAACTAAAATTTTTAAAACTATGAAAAATCTATTGGCATAATCTACAAAACGAGTTCCCAAAACGACTATGCTACCAAATATTATTACAAAAATTAAAGCTGATAGTTTTTGTTCTAACATGGGGAAGGTAGTTGATAATGAGGAAGCAGCAGCTGAAATATATGCAGTGCTAATAAAATACATAAGTACTAAAAAAGCTATACTTGCTACTATACCACCAGTTTGACCAAGGTATCTTTGGGCTATAGTTTTAAAGCTACTTCCGTATGGCATAGAGCAAGAAATATCGGAAATTACTATAGCTGTGTATGTCATGATACTCCAGATGACAATAATTAGTATCGAGCCTATCACAAAACCAAGCTTAGCTGTAATTATTGGTAAAGCTAATATTCCTCCACCTATCATGGTGCCAACTATTATCATTATAGAGCCTAAGATTTTAATTAAGCTATTCTGTGCATTATCCATTTGCTACTCTTTTTTAATGTTTTGGTTGTTGGGGTTTTTTTTTCATATGGTAGATTGCATCAAAATTTATTGGAGCTAGATTCAGAGGTAGAAAGCCACCTTTTATAATAGACGAGTCAATGACTCTTTTAGCGTAAGGAAATAAAGTATTAGCACAATAAGTGTTAAGCACCGATTCTACTTGTTCCTCAGGCATATTTGTAATTGTAAAAAGCCCAGATTGAGTCACTTCTACAATATATACATTATTATTATTATTTTTTGTAGTTATTGTGATTGTTAGGTCTAATTCAAAATTTTCAGTATTTATCTTTTTTGTATTTATATCTATATTAAAATCCGAAGTTGGAGCCCATTGTTCTTTAAAACTTACTGGGGAGTTGATAGTCTCAAATGATACATCTTTTGTATATACCTTTTGAATTAAAAAAGAGGGTTGGTTTTTATCAGTTTGCATATTTTTCACCTAAAATATTATAAATGTAGATTTAAAAAATTATAACAAATTAGAAGAAATTGTATAACTAAATTACTAGTAATTGATGGTTTTTCCTTAAAATTAGCCTAGATTAATAGCTATATGGTTAACTTAGTTATATTGAAAACAGTTATTTTAATTTTCTATGCTGTGAACCATTACCAGGTGCCCCAAGAACAAAAAGCGCGATATTTTTAGACATTTTTGAGAAACGAATATCTTGTAAGTATGTAGCCTTAAGTTGCTGCTCCTTTTTTTGGCAATATTCATGTACTTTTTTTAAGATTATGTCACCACAGTTAAGACAAACATTTTGATACATATGGATTTATACCTCTTAATTTTTTCAGTTTTTCTATGAGTAAGAAAGTTTTTTTAATTCAAATAAAATATTTAGAGCTTCTAGTGGGGTGATACTATTAACGTCAAGTTTACTTAATTTTGCTTGTAACAAGCTTTCTTGTGGTGAAATTAGTTCTAAAGTAGCTTGTTGAGTTGGCTGAGTGTCGATTAAAGAGTTTTTATTTTCTAGCTTTTGGAGGTTTTTAGTTGCTGATTCTAAAACATCGGTTGGTATTCCAGCTAGTTTTGCAACTTGGATTCCATAAGACTTTTTAGCAGCACCTGCTACAGCTTTATGCATAAAGTAAATATCGTCTTTGTACTCTTTAGCCTCAAAATGAGTATTTTTAATATTAGTATATTTATTAACTAATTCTGTAAGCTCAAAATAATGTGTAGCAAATAGTGTAAATGCTCCTATTTTAGCAAATTTTTCAGCACAAGCTTCTGCTAATGATAAGCCATCAAACGTGCTAGTACCTCTACCTATCTCATCCATAATCACTAAAGACTTATCGGTGGCATTATTAAGGATATAAGCAGTTTCTGTCATCTCAACCATAAAAGTTGATCTACCACTTGATATATCATCAGAAGCCCCAATTCTGGTATAAATGGTATCTATATCACAAATATCCGCAGAACTTGCTGGTACAAATGAACCAATATGTGCTAGGAAAATCAACTGAGCAACTTGACGCATGTAAGTTGATTTACCACCCATATTTGGACCTGTTATAATTTCTAAAGTATGAGTATCCTTGCCTAGAAAAGTATCATTAGGTATAAACGTCTCATCTATATTTTGCTCTATAGCAAGGTGACGAACATCTTTAAGCTTAAGTTTTTCAGAACTATTAAAGCTTGGTTGAACGAGATTAAGCTTGACTGCACGTTCTGCAAAGTTAGCTAGAACATCTATTTTGGCAATACTTTGCGCTGATTTTTGGATTTGAATATAATATTTAAGCACTTGTTGTAATAAATTTTCGTAGATTAGCTTTTCTCTAGCTAAAGCTCTTTCTTTAGACGATAAGATTTTGTTTTCAAAGTCTTTAAGTTCATCAGTTATATAACGTTCACTTGTTTTAAGAGTTTGTCGTCTTACGTATTCAAGAGGAGCTTTATCAGCATATTGTTTGGAAAGCTCAATATAGTAGCCATGGATACGGTTATAACCAACCTTAAGATTGCTAATCCCAGTTTTTTGTTTTTGGAGTTGTTCAAATTTTAGTAAAAAATCGTAAGAATTATCTTTAATGCCTTTTAACTCATCAAGCTCAGGATCAAAACCTTCTTTAATAACTCCACCATCACGTATGGTTGCTGGAGGGTTTTCTACAATAGCTTTTTTAAGAAGCTCTGCTAGATCATCAAGCTGGTAAATATTTTGGTTTATATTGCTTATATCTTGTGAAGATATTTCTTCTAATAATTTCTTTAGTTTAGGTATTTCTTCTAATGTATTTTGTAATGAAACCAAATCTTTTGGTTTAACTGTATTTAAAGCAACTCGTGAAATTATTCTTTCTATGTCACTAATGTATCTAAGAGTCTCTTGGATCTTCAAAAAACTTTGTTTATCTTTTAATGCGTTGATTACGTTATGGCGAATTGCTATTTTATCAAGATTCTTGATTGGATTTTTAAAATATCTTTTAATTAAACGACTACCTAAACTGGTTTTACAATTATCAATTATACTTATTAGACTAGATTTTGAATTATTATCTATTTCAAGATTATTGCGACTGTTTACATCTATCTTAAGTATTTGAATATCTTTTTCAAAACTAATATCTGTAATATGTTTAGGAGATTGTTTTAAAATATCTGTTAAATAAGCTAATATCGAGCCTATAGCTATCAATTGTTCAGTCTTATTATTTTGTAACACAGTTGTAGCTAGAGAAATATCCAAAGTGTTATTGATTTGTTTCTTTGCTTCATAACTACTGTAGTACCACTCTTCAAGGTGTTTTATTGGGACTTTTAAAAAGCCCTCTACAGCAAGATTATTACAGTTAGTTATAATTTCTTTAGGTGAAAGTCGAAGCACCTCATTTTTTAACTCGGGTAAATTACTGATAGTTTTAAGTAAATAAACCTTTCCTTGAGTATAGCTTGTATAAGCTAAGTAGTATTTATCATTTTTAACAAAAATACTTAGTAGTAAACTGTCTTGATTTGTATCTAAAAAAGCTTCTTCAGAAACTGTAGCAGGGGTGATAATACGAGTAACTTGACGCTCAACAGGACCTTTTGATGTAGCAGGATCACCTGTTTGCTCACATATGGCCACAGATAAGCCTTTTTTAATAATTTTAGCAATATAACCTTCAGCTGCATGGTATGGTACTCCAGCCATTGGGATAGGCTCTCCACTGGACTTGCCACGAGCTGTTAAGGTTATATCAAGTAAGTTGGCAGCTTCTTTAGCATCCTCAAAGAATAATTCGTAAAAATCCCCCATACGGTAAAAAAGAAGTATATTTGGATATTGTGATTTTATCTTTAGATACTGCTGTATCATCGGTGTGTGATTAGACATATCTAAACTAGCTTAAAATTGTGATTAGTTAAACAATGATTATATAATACATCTATGACATAGCAAACTAACAAAATCATACATAGTTGTTTTTTATTTTGCGAAAATAATTTATCATATTTGGTAACTTATTTTAAGATATTGTAAGCACACGTAGGGAACCTAGGATGAATTACTTGGATTTTGAGACAAAAATTAAGGAAGTAGAAGATAAAATTACTTCGCTTTCTCATGTTTTTGATGATGAAAAAACGGAAGCAGAATTAAAAAAACTAAACAAAAAAAGACTAGAATTAATGGAGTCGATTTATTCAAAACTGACTGACTGGCAAGTAGTACAGTTATCAAGACATCCAAATAGACCATACTTCAAAGACTTATTACCCTTAGTCTTTACTGACTTCCAGGAGCTTCATGGTGATAGAGCTTTTGGTGATGATTTAGCTGTTATAGGGGGGTTAGCGAAACTCAATAATCATCCTGTTATGGTTATAGGTCAAGAAAAAGGTCGTGACACAAAAAGCAAGATAAAACATAACTTTGGTATGATGCACCCAGAAGGATATCGAAAAGCTTTAAGGCTTATGAAATTAGCTGAGAAGTTTAATATGCCCGTGATTACTTTTATTGATACCCCAGGAGCTTACCCAGGTATTAAAGCAGAAGAGCGTGGTCAAAGTGAAGCTATTGCAAGGAATCTTTTTGAGATGAGTGCTCTTAAAGTTCCTATAGTTTGTACAGTTATAGGTGAAGGTTGTTCTGGCGGGGCACTAGGAATTGGTGTGGGAGATAAACTTTTGATGCTTCAATATAGCTATTTTGCTACTATTTCCCCAGAAGGATGTGCTTCAATTCTGCATAAAACTGCGGAAAAAGCATCTGAAGTTACTCAAATGATGAATATAACTTCAGGGCGGTTGAAAGAGTTAAACATAGTTGATGAAGTAATCCCTGAACCATTAGGCGGTGCTCACAGAGATTTCGTAACTACAGCTGAAAATATCAAAAAAGCATTAACTAAAGAGTTAAAAGATTTATGCCAAATGTCAGTAGAAGAACGCAACTCACAAAGGTATGATAAATTAATGTCTTTTGGGAAGTTTAAAGAGGCTTAATTCTTATCTATTTTTATTTTGGTTTAGGCTAGGAAAATTTTGTATAAAAAAAAGTCACAAGCAGGTCTTGGTATTGTCGAAGCAATGTTGGCAGCATTAATTTTGCTGTTTGTTCTTTCTTCAGGTTTTTTACTGTTAAATAGTATTCTAGTAAGTATTACGTTAGATAATAGACGTAATGAGATATCAAGTGTTTTAGATGATCGTGTTAGTGTATATAGACTAACAGGTGTTTTTGATGATTCAGCAACTAAAGACGGTATTAAATTTAAAAAAACAGTTGTAACAGAGCAAAGCAATAATGCTATGTCTTTAGGGCAGGAAAAGCCTGTGAATAGATTTAAAATTTTGGGAATAAAAGATATAAAAGAGATGGCTAAAAGAGCTGATTATGAGGCCAAAAAAGCTAAAGCTAACGATGTTGAAATTATATATAAGGTGGTAAACATAGCTGCATTTGATGATAAGCTTGGTGTAGCAGATAGAGTCAAGATTATACAAAGAGAAATAAAGCAAAATGATGGCGAAGAACAGTAAAAAAATCGCTGGATTTACCTTGCCAGAGCTAATGGTTTCAATAGTTATAGCAGCTATAGTTATGGCGATGGCAATAAATGTCTATATAGATATGAAAAATCAATACAATAAGCTTAATAGTAAACACCAGATCAATTCTAAACAGCTTATAACGAAACAGATTTTCTACAACGCTATTTCAAAAATAGGCTTTGCTACAAAGTATGGCGATATGTATCAAGAGCTTGTGGATAACTCAGGGGATAGTTCTGGTGATATCTTCGGGAAATTTGGAATTTTAACTATAGGAAAAAGCCCTATAAAAGGCATTAAGAGCCTGCCAGAAAATTTAACATTAGATCCAGAATCTTGTGATGAGAGAGTAAAAAATGAAAAATATTTCAGTCAGCAAAACAGTATTTACTGCATTCAACCTAATACAGATTATATAGCTATCCAGCGTGCCAGCTTAAGTTCAACTCTAAAAACTAACTCATCAAATAATATTTTCAAGGTAAACAGGTTTCAAAAAGAAGTTGTACCAGAAAAAGATATTTCTATGGATGATTATTTGGTTTTGTGTAATGTTTTTGAGTGTGATTTGGTAAAGACTATGGCTGTTACAGGTGATTTTGTATCAACTTATTCACGCGTTGAGGATAAGTTTAAAGTGGGTGACTATGTTGGTAAATATATTTTAGAAATATTTTTTGTGGCAGATTCTGGTCAAAAAGATAAACAGGGTAATAAAATTTATTCATTGTACGAGTATGTGAAACAAAATGCTAATGATTCTGAGATTTATGAGTTGATAAACGATGTAAGTAACCTGAAGGTTGAGTATGTTTTAAATGCAGATATTAGTCAAGGTGGTGCTAACCTTAACTGGAAGCAAATAGCAACACAGCCTATTAGTGTTAAAAGTGATTCAGTCGCGGCTTTGAGAATATCTTTTAAAGTTGCGGATGATATTTTTAGTAAGATATTTTTGTTAGAAAATACATAAAGAGATTAGTTTAATGTTCAAGAGGATAAAAAGTAATAAAAATTCAGGATCTGTATTACTTATGGCATTGATATTCTCTTTTGTGATTATGGTGATGCTTACCGCGCTTTTATATTCTTTTAAAATGGGTTTACTTACTACCAAAAGTATTATAAAAAATAGCGATGAAAAAGTAATTGGGGAAACATATATAGCAAGTGCTAAGGACGATATTGACTTTTCTAAACCAAGCGAGCTTAAAATAGGTAATAGTACCTTTGAAATAACAGTAGATGAAGATGATATTTCAACATTTTTTCCAAAAAATAGTAACGCTGAACTATTCCAAGCGCAGCAATACAGTAGTTTTAAATCTACATATAAAGCATATAATGATGGTTCAAAAGTTGATTTAGCCAAAAAAATTATTTATAACGTTCCATCGGCTAATACTTATAAAAATTATAATACAGATTACGTGCCTATTAATGTACCAATGATAGACATTGCTGCGATGACAGATTACCAAGCAAGAAATTATCGTTTAACAATCGATGGGCTATTAAAAGATGCGCCTAAAGGCTTTATTGGCTTTATTGAAAAACAAAATAAACAGATAAATATATTTACAGATAAAGCAAAAATTGGTGTGCCAATTCCACAAGGTATGGGTACAGACTATAAAATTAAGGTTGGTTGGAACCTTGAAAATGGACAATGGCAGTTAATGCTACTGATGTATGATATAAACAAGCTTTTTACAACTAGTGTTGTTCTTGAAGATTTACTAGCTGATAATATTGAAGGTTTAGAAGCAGATACAAAAGCATTAGGTGATGAGATAGGTAAGTGGCAGCCAGTTATTTCTGGAGATTCAAAAGGTGGTTCGTCAGCAGCACAATTTGTTAGAGAAAATATTTTTGATGCAGCATGGTATTTTGAGGATAGCGATGGTCCTCCCCAAATACTTTTAGCAAGAAAAGCTGATCAAAAGAAGGGTAATCAAGAAGTGTTAGAAGTTTATTATTCAACTTATTCAACTACTAATAATCAATATAGCCTTAAACTAGGTGATAGCTTAAATTTAAAAGCTAGTCTTAAAGAAGAAAATGTGAAACTTTTAGTGCCAGATTTTGCTAATAATCTTGATGCAAAAATGGCTTTTATATTTCATCCAAATAACGAAAGTAAAAATCTTATGGGTATAAGTGATTTTAACTATAATGGTGATCATAGAGTCGGTAAAAGTCTAGATACTTACATAGATGGAGAAAGCTTTGGTAAGCCTGTTATTATTTCTAAATCAGACAATTCGTTATTTATAGTAACTTTTGAGCCGGATAAAGTACATCGCTATGAGTACAAAAAAGGTTTAGGTAGTTTTATATCTCTAGATTTTGGCATTAATGGTCTAGAAAAAGAACTCAAAACGCAAGACGAAGAAGACGATGTTTTTAAACTTTTCTCATCCAAAGACGATAACAATGAACAGAATAAAGATATTGTAGAGCAAATTATACCTAAATTTGGTTATTTATTTGTTTTCACTAAAACAAAAGTAATACAGATGGACGAAAACTTAGAGATTTTACAGGAAATAGATTTAAGCGGTGAAGAGCCTCAAATCTTAGCTGATTTAGAGGCTGTCAAGAACACTATTAATAAGATTTATATACAATCCAAAGCGTTAGATGCCAAAGTTCAAGAAATACGTGATGAACTAGGGGATAAGCTTGAACCAAAAGACAAAAATGAAATTGAGGATAGATTTGAAAAAAGTAAGGATAATAGAATAGATATTAAAAGCAGGCAACCGGATAAACAACAAGATCAAGGTGATAGTTCTGGAGAAGAACCTATACCGGCTCCTGTATATTTAGATAGTAAATATTTTTATCCATTAGGCGTAGTTAAGCAGATAACATTATGAGTATATTAAAGGATATAAATACTGAGCTGAGAAACTCAAAAAGTTTTGATCTAGATACAATGTCTATTTCAGATGCAGTAACTTTGATGATAAATGAGGAATATAACATTATCGAAGCTTTAAAAGAGCAACATAACAATATAGTTCAAGTTATTACCCGAAGCTCTCAAGTGCTTAAAAATAACGGTAGGATTATATATGTTGGAGCGGGTACAAGTGGTCGGCTAGGTATTTTAGATGCAGTTGAGTGTCCACCAACGTTTAGTGTGGACTATAATACAATCGTTGGAATTATAGCTGGTGGTGAGAAAGCTTTTATTAAAGCCCAAGAAGGAGCTGAAGATGATCCGCAACTGGCTTACCAAGATTTAAAGAAAATAGGTTTAAGTGAAAATGATATGGTTATAGGTATTGCAGCTAGCGGTAGGACTCCATACGTTATAGGAGCACTTGAATATGCAAAGCTAGTCAAAGCTGAAACTGTAGCGATTAGTTGCACGAAAAAAGCAAAGATCTCAGAGTGCGCAAACTATAGTATAGAAGCAGTACCTGGACCAGAAATTTTAACAGGCTCAACTAGGTTAAAAGCTGGAACAACTCAAAAATTAATTTTGAATATGATTTCGACCTTGTCCATGGTATCTGTAGGGAAAGTTTATCAAAACCTTATGATAGATGTTAAGCCAACTAATGAAAAGTTAGTCGAAAGAGCGAAGTTAATAATTTGTGAAGCTACTGGCGTTGAGTATGCTACAGCAGGAGCATTTTATATAAAAGCAAATAAGTCAGTTAAAATAGCTATAGTAATGATATTAAATGATTGTGATTATGATCAGGCTTTGGCAATATTAAAGAATAATAATAATTTTATAAAGAGATAAGAAAATGAAAGTATTACTGATTTTTATATTTGCGTTAATGTCAATATTTATGTTGTATGCTAATGTTTATGAAGGTCAAGAAAATGGTGTGGCTGCTTTTTCTAATACTGAATTTAAAGGCTCTAAAGAAATAAATCTTTCATCAGAGCCTATTACGGTGGTTAAGACGGTTGGATTAAAGAATTATTCACAAAAAATATATTTAGATAACACTGATAAATCTTATAAAGATAATAGCTATAACAATAATTACAGTAATTACAGTAATCAAGACACTTTGCGAGGATCATTTCCTGAGGTATTCACAGATAACTATTATGATTTTTACGGTCGTAATTTTCAATATCAAAACTTAATGTCTTCAACTATGGGTATGAGTATGTATACTCAAGGTGGAGCTAATAATTCTAGATTAGAAAATAATTACTAGAGTTTCTAATAAAGCTAGATGAGGAAGATAGTAATATGAAAAAAAGTTTTTTGAGTTTAGCGATTTTTTTATGTGGTTTGAAATCTGGATTTTCAGACACTTGTCATCCACCTATAGATGGTTCTAAACAAAATTTTATAATTGGTTATGGTAGTTTAGTAAACGATAAATCACGTCAAAGAACAAATCCTGAAGCGGTAAATGCCTATCCAATAGAAGTAAAAAACTTTAAAAGAATTTGGGGATTAAGAGCAACAGGCTCATTTAAGGGTACATTCTTATTAGCAGTTCCATCGACAGGTAGCACATTAAATGCGGTGTATTATCTAACAAATGAAAAAGCGGTTGAGGCTACTGATAAAAGAGAAAGCGATTATTGCCGTTATAAGGTGCCTAGTATAGATGTAGAAGCTTTAGGGTTAAAAAACCTTCAACAAGGAGATTACTGGATATATGCTAGAGATGCAAAAGCGATACAAAAACCTAATGAAGAATTCCCAATTATTCAGTCATACGTTGATATATTTATTAAAGGGTGTATGGAAATTCAAAATAGGTATTTGGTAGCAAATTATGTTCAACAGTGTATAAACACAACTAGCCTTTGGGATAATAATACGTGGGTAAATGATAGAGTAAATCCAAGAAGGCCAACTGACTCAACCCCAGATGCAATAGCTATAGATAATGCTTTAGTTAGACACCTTGGTACTGATTATTATACCCATAAGTATGGATAAACCTTTAAATTAACAGAGTTTTTTAAGCTTTTCTTATTTCTATTTCATCATTGGCAGCACGTTTGATAGTTTTGGGTGGATAGATCATATTTAACACAATCTTTAGTGTTGATCCTTGAGCTAATATAGAAAGTATAACTACTATATATGTCACGCTAACAATAAGGTGGCCTTCGTCAGGAAGTGATAGTGCTAATGCTAAAGATATTCCACCTCTAACTCCTGACCATGCTACTAGTATATTATCTTTTGTCGAAGCTCTAGTGAGTTTCTTATCGATAACAGTAATAGGTATTGAAATACTAATAAACCTTGCGAAAGTGACTATGAATATGCCAACTACGCCAATCCAAAGAGCAACACGGTTGAAAGTTATGCTAGTTAACTCTAGTCCTATTAAGATAAATAAAAAAGAGTTAAGCATATTATCAATAATCATCCAAAAGTTATCTACCTTCTTAACTTGGTCAGGACAAGATTTTTTGTTATCTGATAAATTATTGCCAATAAAAAGACCAGCTATAACCATGGCAATAGGACCAGAAACATGTAGACTATGTGCTATTAGGTAACCCATGCTTGCAACAGCTAGTGTTACAAAAATAGATGTTTCAGCATCTTTATTGGTTTTTAAAAAGACTAAAGCTATTCTTGCAAAAATATAACCTAAGATAATCCCACCGCCAGCTTCTATAGAAATCTGTTTAGTGATAAGCCAAAGATAATCAACATTATTATCAATATACTGCCCGAATTCTCCACCGCTACCAAAAAAAACCACATTTGACAAAATTACAAATAAAACGATACCTGTAGCATCATTAAATAATGATTCGCCAACAACACGAGTTTTTATATAGTTTGGTATAGTTTTGTTTCCAGCTAATGTGCTAATTACAGCTATAGGGTCTGTTGGTGAGATTAATGCTCCAAAGACTAAACAATATCCAAAACTAAGCTCAAAGCCGACTAGTTTACAAAAGCCATATATTAAAACTGCAGTAGTAAATGCAGATAGAAGTAGTCCAACACTAGCTAACCCAAAAATTGCTTTTAACTCTTTTTTTAGCTCAATCATATTAAAATGTAAGGCATTTGCAAAAAGTAAAAATGATAGCATCCCATCTAAGACTGTAGTTTGGAAATCAAAACTGGATAAGGCAACTACCAGAAAGTTAGTAGTACTTAAAAAAGATGCACAAATTGCTGAAAAAGTTATTGAAAGAATGGTCAAACCTATAGCTTTTGGCAGTTTGAGGAATTTGGTATTTATATAGCTCATCATAGCAGCTACTACAGTTAGTAAACTAAATAAAAAATATTCATTCATAGGCAATATTCCTTATAAACCACAGCTATACTCCCAACTACAAGCTTTTGAGAGCTCCTGTAAGATATTTTTTTCACTTAAAAATTCATCCTTTAAACTATCAAAAGGCTGACCAAAAAACATATAAGCATTAATCTGCTTTTCTAATGATATTACTTTTTTTATATCTTCTGAAGAAATATTTTTAAACTCTTGTTGTGTCATATGAATGCATGGTTGACACTCAAGGCTATGGTTTGCTGGCTTAAAAGGCAAATCTTTAGTAAGTTGAGTTATGTCTTCAAAGGTTTTATCTAAAAGTGGATACTCGAGTCTTCTATAATCATATTTTTCTTCTTCATCTACATTTTTTAACAGTTGTGAAACTTTAGATAAATCCTTTCGGTGGCTAAGTAAGATTGTAGCTTCAGCATTTGGATCAAGCGTATCAATCTTATTTAGTAAAGTTATTCCTTTTAGAAATCCAGCACACCAGCTAAATTGTTGAGAAGGAAATTGCTTACGAGCATTAACAAGCTCTGAGAAAGAGTGTTCAGCTTTTAAATGAAAATAGTTAATTTTTTGTTGCTCTAGCCAGCTAAATACATTTTTTAAGTAACTATTCCAGTCATGTGATGCAAAACCAGTGTCAACTGATAGTACAAAAAAATTACTTGATAAGTGTTGTTTGGCCCAGCAGATTAGAGCTAAAGAATGAATACTATAGTTTGCTATTATTATATTTTTCTTAGCTTGACCCATTAACTATATTCCAATAGTGTCTTTAACTTCTTTGAGTTTTTTTATAGCATAGGGACGCGCTTTTGCTGCACCTTTGGCAAGTATTTCATCAACTATGTTAGGATTATTTATAAAGTAATCATATTTTTCACGTGCTAATAAAAGATGTTGGTTTACTTTTTCAAACAGAATTTGTTTAGCATCACCCCAGCCAAGTCCGCCAGCTAGATATTTGTCCCCAAGAGTTTTGATTTCATCTGTATTAGCTATGCTTTTGTAGATGGCAAATATAGTGCAGCTATTAGGGTCTTTCTTTTCTTCAGGAGTTTGTGAGTTTGTGATAATTTTCATTATCTGTTTTCTTAATTTCTTTTCAGTTGAAAAAATAGGGATAGTATTATCGTAGCTTTTTGACATTTTGCGTCCATCTAAGCCTAAAATTGTTTGTGTATCTTCATTTGTTAAAGCTTGAGGAGCTTTAAGGCAAGAACTTTTGTAAATATGATTAAAACGATTTGCTATGTCTCTAGCTATTTCTAAATGTTGAATCTGATCTTTTCCAACAGGGACTAAATCAGCATCAAACATCAAAATATCCGCAGTCATAAGAACAGGGTAGTTAAATAACCCCATAGTAATACCTTTATCAGGATCAGTATTTTCTTCTTGGAGGTTTTGATCAACTAAAGCTTTATATGCATGAGCGCGGTTAAGTAGTCCTTTGGCAGTAGTTGTTGCGATAATCCAGTTTAGTTCCATAATCTCAGGGATATCAGACTGACGATAAAAGGTGGTTTTATCTGTATCAAGTCCAAGAGCTAGCCATGTACAAGCTATTTCTTTGATATATTGCTGTCTAAGGTTTTTATCCCATAATTTGACTAGAGAATGTTGATCAGCGATAAAATATAAACATTCATAAGTATCATTGTGAGATAGCTCGATAGCTGGTTTAATGGCACCTATATAGTTGCCTAAATGTGGCGAACCAGATGGTGTAATCCCTGTTAAAATAATCTTTTTTGTCATATTATTACTCTTTAAAATCTAGATGAATGTTTAATGTAAAATATAGCTTACTTAGGTTTAGATTTAAGTTTTTGTTTAAATTAAACTTAAATAAAAGCTGTAAAAAACAATTAAATCCATAAGTTATAAATGTTTACAAGATTTTATCACATTAAGCATGAGTAAATAAGTACTTAGATGAATAAAGTTTAGAGAATTTTGGAGCGGGAAACGAGGCTCGAACTCGCGACCCCAACCTTGGCAAGGTTGTGCTCTACCACTGAGCTATTCCCGCAACGTTAAATTAATGGCGCACCCAGAAGGACTCGAACCTCCAACCGCTCGGTTCGTAGCCGAGTACTCTATCCAGTTGAGCTATGGGTGCTAAATAATTGTTGGCTATTATAATCTTTTGGGTTTGTCTAGTCAAGCGTTGTTATATCATTTATAACTTCTATTAGTCTATTTTCAAACCCTAGGTCATCTAAGTTTGTGTTATCTACAACATAGTCTGCTATTTTTTCTCTTTCTTGGTCAGATATTTGTAAGTTTATAAAAGCTACAGCTTGTTGTCTGTCTTTACCATCACGTTCCATTAGTCTTTTTATTCTTGTCTCAAGATCTGCTTTTATTACTATAACTTTTTTTAAGTAGTCATAGTGGCGAATATTATATGGACCAAGTAGAGGTATATCAATTATAGTTAAAACTGTAGGGGATTCATTAACTTGTTTTTTTATTTCTCTATTAATTACAGGATGTAAATAATCTTCTAGCCATTTTTTAGCTTCTTTTGATTCTGTAATAATTGCTCTAAGCATGGCTCTATTAATCTGTTTGTTTATGATTATATCATTACCAAACTTTTCAGCTATATTTTTAATTACAGAAGGTTTTTTGGTTATTTCTCTGCTTATCGTGTCAGCACAAACCACATTTAGATTAAGTCTTTGTTTTAAAATTTTTGTAGCGGTAGACTTTCCGCTAGCTATTCCACCAGTTATACCTACGGGATATGTGTTGATAGTCGTCATTATTCTTAAACTAAAAATTATTTTAAAAGAAGATTTTAATATTTTTTTTTGTTAAAGTCATATATTTTTTGATTAAAAGATAGTTTCGCCATACAATATGTTTATTTAATAGAATATATCCACTAGTGATGGGAATTGAAGAAAGAGTTGTAGCAAAGATAAAATCTCAGGGTGGAAGTATCAGTTTTAGAGAGTATATGCAGCTAGCTTTGTATTATCCAAATTATGGATATTACTCTAGCTCTAGGGATAAGATATCAAGCGGTGGTGATTTTATCACAGCAACTTCACAAACCTCATTATTTGCACGAACTTTTGCAAGGCAGTTTGCAACCATACTGCGTGAATTTGAGCAACAAGGTAATATTGTAGAATTTGGCTCTGGAACAGGTAAGTTTGCAGCTGATTGTATGGATGAGCTAAGTAAGCTTGGGATACTTCCAGAAAAATATTTTATAGTCGAACTAAGTACGGATCTTAAGCTAAAGCAGCAAAAATATATTAAGCAAAATATTCCTAACCTTTTTGATAGGTTTGTCTGGTTGGAAGAACTTCCAAAACAAAAACTAAAAGCTATAGTTTTTGCTAATGAAGTTTTGGATGCTATGCCTGTTGATATTTTTAATGTAAAAGATAACAAACTTATCCAACAAGGTGTAACTTTTGATGGTAGTAAATTTAAATTTGTAGATTTGCAAGTTAATGATTCTCTTTTTGAATATGAGGCTCAAAGGATATTAGAAGACGATATAAGTTTTGAAGATGGCTATGTTAGTGAATTAAATATTTGGATACGTCCATGGATTAAAGCTTTAAGAGATTGTTTAGAGCGGGCAGTTGTATTTTTGTGTGACTATGGATACCACAGAAAATTATATTATACACCAGCACGTAATATGGGTACTTTAGCTTGTTATCATAAGCATCAAGTTAACTTTGATCCATTTATAAATATAGGTTTGCAAGATATAACTTCGCATGTTGACTTTACAACAGTTGCTGAAGCTGCTACAGAAGTGGACTTTGAGTTAGACGGTTATATGAATCAAGCTAATTTTTTAAAAAGAGCAGGTATAGATAAGGTATTTATTAATTTGTTTCAAAGTTTAGAACAAAAGGATCAACTAATATATAATAGCGACCTAAAGGAGCTTTTACTGGGTGATAAACTTGCAGAGACTTTTAAGGTTATTTGTTTTTCTCTTGGTTTTGAAACCATTTTAGAAGTTTTTGATAACGAGGATAATATTGATTATTTATTATAGGGAAATTTAATGTATAAAAATGTGCAAAATATGTCTAAATATATATTTAGAGCGTATGATATTAGAGGGATCGTTCCAACTGATCTTAATGAGGATGTTGTTTTTAATATAGGTTTAGCATTTGGAACAAAAGCACAAGAGTTAAACCAAAACCAAGTTGCTATTGCTAGAGACGGGCGTTTATCTGGACCTAGTTTATTAGCTGCTTTAGAAAGTGGTATTTTGGCAAGTGGTTGCGATGTTATTAATATTGGCGCAGTACCAACACCAGTTTTATATTTTGCTGCTAAAAAGTTAACCAATGGCACAGGCATCATGCTGACAGGTAGTCATAATCCAGCAGATTATAATGGTTTAAAGATGACTTTGGCTGATAACACATTAGCGAATGAGGAAATACTGGAAATAGAAGACCTAATAAGAAAAAATATTTTTTCACAAGGGGAAGGAGTATCTACTAAGAAAGATATTTCACAAGAATATATAAACTTTATTTTAGAGAGAGAAACTCTTGGCAAAAAGCTTAAAGTGGTTATAGATGCTGGTAATGGTATAGCAGGTAACATAGCTCCTGAATTATTTGAAAAACTAGGCTGCGATGTTATTAAAATGTATTGTGAAGTTGATGGTAATTTTCCTAATCATCATCCAGATCCAAGTAAACTTAAGAATTTACAAGATCTTATTGTTAAAGTAAGAGAACTAAAGGCAGACGTTGGCCTAGCTTTTGATGGTGATGGTGATAGGCTTGGCTTAGTTACTAATAGTGGCGATATTATAGCAGCTGATAGACAACTTATGCTTTATGCAAAAGATGTGCTTAGCAACAAGCCAGGAGCTCATATTCTTTATGATGTTAAATCTACCAAAAACTTAGATAATTTTGTTAAAAGTCTTGGTGGTAAGGCAACTATGTATAAAACAGGACATGCATTAATTAAGAAAAAGATGAAACAAGAGCCTGTGGATTTAGCAGGTGAGATGAGTGGACACATATTTTTTAATGATAGGTGGCCAGGGTTTGATGATGGTTTATATACTGGCGTTAGGATTTTAAATATTCTTTCTAAAACTAATAAAACTTTAGATGAAATCTTTGCAGAGATTCCTCAAAGTGTAGCTACTCCAGAGATTAATATGGATGTTACAGAAGACACTAAATTTGAAATAGTAGAGGCTATTTTACAATCATGTAAAAAAGAATTTTCTGATGCAAATATTATTTCGATAGATGGTGTAAGAGTTGAATTTGAGAATGGTTGGGCGCTTCTTCGCGCATCAAATACAACTCCTTGTTTAGTTTTAAGATTTGAGGCTGATAGTCAAGAGAGTTTAGAATTAATCAGAACCAAATTTATGAGTGTGGTTAAGAAAACTATTTCTTAAAATTTACTCTATTAACTACACCAAAGTGGATTTATTTGTTGCTCTTATTATAAAAAATGGCAAAGATGATAAAATATTGATAATCAGATTACACTTAGAAATGTGTCTTTTAAATTTTTTGAGAGTGATGGCAAGTGATGAAGTCCTTTTGTAATCTATGTTATATATGATTTGTGTTAATATCATTTTAAATTATTGAAGAGTATTTTTATGAAAAAAATTGCAATAATAGGTTATAGTTTTGTATTGCCTAAGGGCATTGATGATGATAAAAAGCTTTGGAGTGTTTTGGAGCAGGGTGGAGATCTTGTTACAGAGATACCAATATCTAGGTTTGATAAAAGAAAATTTTTTCATCCTTCACGTAAGAAAAATGGTAAATCTTATACTTAATCTAAAGTCAAGCCTCTTGCCATTGCAAAAAATTGGTACAAATAATTTCCTTTTTCTTCCTATCCACGATAATTTGCGTCTTTAACGTATGTCGCTTCTTTTTGCCAGAATAAACTGTTTTTTGTTTTTTTAGGTCGTTCAAGGGGTGTTTCTGTCGCATCTATCAGTACAACCTCATAGTCAACATCACTTTTTAATAATGCCTTACGTCCAGGCAATGAGAATTGCCCATCTTTAAAAGTTTAATCAAATCAGCCAAAGATCTATAGCAATAATTTGTGTACTTATATAAGTACTTATGCTATACTATTCATTAGTTCAATAAGTTGGAGGTAATTATGAGAACTTTAAACTATACATCATTCAGAAGTGAACTGGCATCATCTATGGATAGCGTCGTTGAAGACCATCAGCCTATTGTTGTTACAAGAGGCTCTGAAAAAAAAGCTGTTGTTGTTATGTCTTTAGATGATTTTAAATCATATCAAGAAACAGCTCATTTGATGTCTAGCATAAATAACTATAATAGGCTTGATCAATCAATAAAAGAACTTGAGTCTGGTATTTCAATACAAAAAGAGCTTATTGAAGAATGATATTATCTTGGTCAACTAATGCTTGGGATGATTATCTTTATTGGCAAGCAAATGATAAGAAAAAGTTAAAGCGTATAAATCAGCTAATTAAAGATATTAAAAGAAATTATTTTGAAGGTTTGGGTGATCCAGAACCACTTAAACATAGTTGGACTGGATATTGGTCAAGAAGAATTGATAGAGAACATCGCTTAGTTTATAAAATTCAGGATAATAATATTCTTATTGCTCAATGCAGGTATCACTATTAAAAACTGGATTTTTCTAAAATTGGTTCAAAAATTTCATTTTGACATCCCCCTCTCAGTGAACGAAGAGGATTCCTAGTTTACGACTAGGTTGGTACTTGTTCACACTTTCCCACTGGTTTCTGCTGCCGACCACTTATGTGGTTCGCTTGACAGACCGACACGGCATAGTCCTGCCGCCAAAATATTACTCGCTGCATTGTGATCTGCATTGAGATTGAAGCCACATTGTAAGTATTCAAATTAGGATTGTGATTTTACGGTAGGTGCTATCTTTATAGTCACAGTATGAGCATGTTTGGCTGGTATAGCGTGGGTTTACCTCTATCACTTCACCACCACGCCATTTGCTTTTGTAGTCGAGCATGTTTTTGAATTTATACCATCTTTGGTCAATAGCTAAGAGATTTATCATTGAGACTATCTTTGACTATCTCAAAAATAATCTAACTTTATGGCACACAAGGCACAGATCTATAAACAATGCTTTTACTCACCATGGCTGCTTTGGCTCAGTTTATTATTAGTCCAATTAAAATCAATAATTATAAGAGCTTAACTATGAAATAATTCTCGAAATGAGGTTATATATGGTAACCCATAAGTAACCTGCTATCAAAAACTTACTATATCTATCAATTTCACTATATATAAATCAAAATCTTTAATCTATAAACTTCTTTCAAGTTTTGATTGTTTAGTGTTTAGACCAATATAAGCAAAGTAGGAGAATATAATGAAACTTACACCATCTCAATATGTAATAAAGACAATTTCAAGTTATGACAATAACGATCCTAGATATATGGAATATACTCGCCTATATTTGGATGGTTTATCTACTAATGCGTTAAATCAATTTATAATAAGACAAGATAATGTTCTTAATAATTTAACTAATACCGAACAATACTTAAAATTTTTTAAAAAAAATAATTTGCAATTTGACCCTGTAAGGATTAACGATGATCCAACACGCCGGTATTTTGAAACCCATTTATGTTGTGAAACTTTATTTCATCACCTTTCATATTTAACTTTATCAGATTTGAATAGTTTATATGCTGCTGCAATTAAGTTTGGTGGTCCTGCTGTGAAAGAACATCATGAAAAAACTCTTAGTCAAGGAGAATATCTTCATATAGGATCTGAAGGTATTCTTGGTCAAGGACCAAACATTGGGATGCCTAAAGATTTTCTATCCAAATGTCAGGTCCTTTGTAAATTAGGAGCATACGCAACTGATGTTGCAAAGAATTCTGGTGAACTTCTACCTCATGATATTTATTCAACTGCTAAATTATATCAAGAGCACTATAGAGCACGTGACATACGGCCAGAAAGAAAAACGCTTTATAATAGAAACTTAGGACTTATGCGTACAGAAATGCCGATCCCTAGAAATGATTTGGCAACAAGTCTTAGACCTCAGACTTATAAACGACCTACAGATAATTCTAATCCAATGTTGATAGAAGGTGATAATTGGCCTAATAAAGTTTTTAGCTTGCATGTATTGCCGTATGCCAATTCACCTTCTGGAACAATGCTATGTCAACTGAGGTTGATTATTGCTTTAATGGAACGTGGAACTTTGCCTAACATTGACTATAACAATTATCTAAGATGTTTTATAGCAGCCATGTTGTATGGAAGCGGTGGTCATACGCTATATGAATTTGTAGTCCCTCTTACACTAGACGAGTTAAGTAAAGATTTATCTCCTATTATTAAAGTAAACTCTGTTTCTGATTTGTTTTATATTAATAATGAAGCTGCATGTAATATAGCAATGAAAAGGACAATTTCTTATAATAAATACTATTGTAAGTTGATAGGTATGGATCTAGGTATACAAATAAAGAAGGCTCGAGTTTCTATTGATAATAGAATGAAACTTAAAGCTGCTGAAGAAGAAAGTAAGATGGCACTATTGTTGCAAGAAAAACAAAATAAAATTCTTACATTTGATTTAGCTACAGGTATAGCCAAATTAGAAAATAAACCACAGAGTACGATTATCAAAAATAAATTGCAGCTTCTAAAAGAAATTAATAAGTCTGGGGTTATAGATTGGCCAGTTGGAACCCCTGGAGAAAATAAACTATTATACAAAAAAAGGCTTACTGAGCATTATTGCTCGATAAAACAAATAGAAGCTAACAAAGCAATCTCAGACGCATTAGATGAATGTATTATAGCTCCAAAATAAATTTTAAAGTAATTTATAATTTATAAATACTAGATAAACATAAGTTGTAAATATTTCTAGTTCCTCTATCTTTACTTTGCTAAATTGCTTCATCTCTTAACTATAAAACCTAAAGCAACTAAAAATAGAGGTTGACAATTATTTTGGCAGCCAAAGCAAGTTTTACTGGTTGATGTTGTATTGTTATTGACTTATAATCAGCTGGGTATATATTTTAATTTCATAATATTCGATTAATTCGGAGGAAAGTGATGTCGGATTTCACTAAAGATATTGATGTTTTAGAAACTCAAGAATGGCTTGAAGCTTTTGAAGATGTGGTTAAAAGAGAAGGTGTTGATAGAGCTAAGTTTTTATTTGACCAGCTTCTAGTTAAAGGAGCTGAGCTTGGTGTAGAGAGTGCTTATGCAACAGCTAAAGTAAAAAAATACATTAACTCTATAGATGTTAGTAATCAGCCTAGTTATCCTGGTGATATAGAGTTAGAAAAGAAAATTGAAGCAGTAAATAGATGGAACTCAACTGTTATCGTAGCGCATGCTAATAAAAAAGATGGCTCAATTGGTGGCCATATAGGTACTGGTGCAGGGGCTATGACTTTGTATGAAGTTGGTTTTAACCACTTCTGGAAAGCTCCAAATGAAAATCATGCAGGTGATTTGATTTTCTATCAAGGCCATCTTTCTCCAATTGTTTATGCTCGCTCTTTCATAGAGGGCAGAATTTCATCTGAGCAATTAGATAATTTTAGAAAACAAGCTTTTAATGGTGAGAATGCTGTATCTTCTTATCCACATCCTTATTTACAACCTACATATTGGCAGTTTCCTACAGTTTCTATGGGACTAGGTCCACTACAGGCTATTTATCAGGCTAGATTTATGAAGTATCTAGAAGCAAGAGGCTTAGCTAAAACTTCTGATCGTAGAGTTTGGGCTTTTTGTGGTGACGGTGAGATGGATGAGCCAGAGTCAATTGGTTCTATCACTAGAGCAGGTCGTGAAGGTCTAGATAACCTTATATTTGTAGTTAACTGTAATCTTCAAAGATTAGATGGGCTTGTAAATGGTAATGGTAACATTGTAGAAGAGCTTGCAGATGTGTTTATGGGTGCAGGCTGGAACGTTATCAAAGTACTGTGGAGTAGTGATTGGGATAGATTACTAAATGATCCAAAAGCTGGCAAGAAATTACAAGAAAGATTAAGCTCACTAAATGATGGTCAGTTTCATACTATCAAAGCTCATGGTGGAGCAGAGTGCCGCAAAGTGGTATTTAGTGGTGATGAAGACTTAGAAGCTCTAGCTAAAGATATGTCAGATGCTGATTTAGCAGCACTTCGCCGTGGGGGTCATGACCCACTTAAAATCTATGCCGCTTACAAAAAAGCTACTGAAAATGCAAATGGGCGTCCGACCCTTATTTTACCTATGACTGTTAAAGGTTATGGTTTAGGTGAATCCGGAGAGTCAAAAAATATCGCTCATAATGTTAAAAAGCTTGATACAGAAGCGTTAGATTATATTAGAAATAGATTTGATGTTCCTGCTACAAAAGAAGATGTTGAAAACTATAGACTTATAAAGTTAGATGAAAATTCTCCTGAAATGAAATATCTTCATTCTAAGAGAAAAGACTTAGGTGGTTATATACCTGCTAGGCTTGAGAACAACCAAGCATTAGAAATACCTCACTACACAGATTTTGCTAAAAATCTTTTAGATGATAGTGGCGATAGAGAGTTTTCAACTACTACAGCTTTTGTAAGAATTTTGTCAACGTTAGCAAAAGATAAAAAATTAGGTAAGTATCTTGTACCAATTACAGTTGATGAATCACGTACTTTTGGTATGGAAGGTTTGTTTAGACAGCTAGGCATTTATAATCCTAAAGGTCAACAGTACGTTCCAGAAGATAAACAACAAGTTATGTTCTACAAAGAATCTGTAGATGGTCAGATTTTACAAGAAGGTATTAATGAGCAGGGAGGTTTTTGCTCATGGATAGCCGCAGCAACTTCTTATAGTGTTCATAAGGTGCCAATGATTCCATTTATGATTTACTATTCTATGTTTGGTTTCCAAAGATTTGGAGATTTGGCATGGGCAGCTGGTGATTCTATGGCAAAAGGTTTTGTTATAGGTGGTACATCAGGGCGCACAACTTTAAATGGTGAAGGTTTACAACATGAGGATGGACATAGCCATATCCAAGCTGGTTTAATACCAAACTGTGTGTCTTATGATCCAACTTACGCTTATGAGCTTGCTGTTATATTGCATGAAGGGATGAAGAGAATGTATGTTGATGGTGATAAAGTTTATTATTACATCACAGTTATGAATGAAAATTATTCTCATAGAGCTATGCCAAAAGGGTGTGAAGATGGTATTATCAAAGGTTTATATAAGTTAGAAGATAATAAACCTGCTAAAAACCATGTTCAATTAATGGGTTCTGGTTCTATTCTAAGAGAAGTCGAAGCTGCAGCTAAGATGCTTAAAGATCAGTATGATATTAGCTCAAATATTTGGAGTATGACTAGTGCAAATGAGCTTTATAGAGAAGCTAAAGATACAGCTAGAACAAATATGCTTCATCCAACAAGTAAGAAAAAAGAAAGCTATATAGAAAAATGCTTTAAAAATGAGCAAGGTCCTGTGATAGCATCTACTGACTATATTAAGTTGTATACTGATCAGTTAAGGGAATTTATTCCACATACATTTGTTAACTTAGGTACAGATGGTTTTGGTAGATCAGATACTCGAGCAGCTTTAAGAAGTTTCTTTGAAGTAGATAGATACCATGTAGTAGTAGCTGCACTTTATGCTTTATCTTTAGAAGGCAAAATTAAAGTAAGCCAAGTAAAAGAAGCTATTAAAAAATATAATATAGATCCAGAGCGTGTAGCTCCATTATACAGCTAATTGGTAAGGAGATATTAATGTCTATAGAGATAGTTAAAGTCCCTGATATTGGGGATTATGATAGTGTAGATGTAATTGAAGTAAATGTGGCTGAAGGTGATATTATCGCTGAAGAAGATTCTTTGATTACATTAGAAACAGATAAAGCTAGTATGGAAGTGCCTTCGCCAGTAGCCGGTAAAATTGTTAAGCTAAAGGTGAAAGTTGGTGATAAAGTTTCACAAGGTTCTGCGATTATGGAAATAGAAGTTGCAGGTGAGCAAAAGGCTCAAGAGCCAAAGCAAGAACAACATGAATCTACACAAGCTGCTTCTGGTGAAGCGTCTAAGCCACAACCTGATGCATCTCAAGAATCTTTAGAAATTATAGATGTTGAAGTACCAGATATTGGTGACTATGATAGTGTTGATGTTATTGAAGTATCTGTAAAAGTTGGCGATAAAGTTCAAGAGGAAGATTCTTTAATTACACTAGAAACAGATAAAGCTAGTATGGAGGTTCCATCCCCAGTAGCTGGTGAAGTTGTAGAAGTTATCACAAAGGTTGGCGATAAGGTTTCTCAAGGTAGTTTAATACTTAAAGTTAAAACACAAGGTTCAGCTCCAGTACAAGCTAGCTCACAACCTACTCCTGCTAAACAAGAAGCTTCTAAAAAACAACAAGAGACAAAACCATCTCAAGCTACAGCCAGTTCAGTAAATGAATATGAAGTAGATAACTCAAATGCACACGCTTCGCCAGCAGTTAGAAAACTTGCTAGAATTTTAAATGTGGATTTAAGTAAGGTAAAAGCTACAGGTCGTAAGGGGCGTGTATCTAAAGAAGATTGTTATAACTATATTAAACATGCAGTAACTCAAGTTCAAACTGGTAAAGTAGCTGCAAGTGGTAGTGGTTTGAATCTTTTAGACGATCCGGTAGTAGATTTTGCTAAATTTGGTGAGATTGAAACTCAGCCGCTATCAAGAATTAATAAAATTAGTGCTAAAAACTTACACAGAAACTGGGTTAAGATTCCTCATGTAACATTCTATGATGATGCTGACATTACGGACCTTGAAGAATTTAGAAGTTCTAAAAAAGCATTTGCTGAGAAAAAAGGTATAAAAATTACTCCTTTATCATTCTTGGTTAAAGCGGCAGCTGTAGCATTGCAAGAGTTCCCAAGAATGAACAGCTCGCTTTCAAATGATGGTGAAAATTTAATTATTAAAAAATACTATAATATTGGCTTTGCTGCAGACACGCCAGCTGGTCTAATGGTTCCAGTAATTAAAGATGCTGATAAAAAAGGTATCATTGAAATATCAAAAGATATTATGGAATTAGCTGGCAAAGCTCGTGATGGTAAATTAGGTGCAAAAGATATGGCTGGTGCTACATTTACTATCTCAAGTATCGGAGTATTAGGTACTACAGCATTTACACCAATTATTAATATGCCAGAAGTGGCTATTATGGGCGTTTCAAAAACTGCTGTTAAACCAGTTTGGAATGGTAAAGAGTTTATTCCTAGAACTATGTTGCCTTTATCTATGTCAGCAGATCATAGAGTTATAGATGGTGCGTTGGCTGCGAAGTTCTTAACTAGATATTGTCAGATATTATCTGATTTACGTGAAATAATAATGTAAGCGGAGTTTTAAAAAAATGAGTAATATTAAAACACAGGTGGTAGTGTTAGGTAGTGGTCCTGGCGGATATAGTGCAGCTTTTAGAGCAGCTGATCTAGGACTAGAGGTTACTTTAGTAGAAAGATATGAAAACATTGGTGGTGTTTGTTTAAATGTTGGCTGTATTCCATCAAAAGCATTGTTACATATTGCAAAAGTTATCAATGAAGCTAGACATTTAGCAGCTGATGGTATCATCGAAATGGGTGATATGAAAATCAACAAAGATAAAATTCTTAAGTATAAGAATGACGTTGTTAGTAAGCTTACTGGTGGCCTAAAAGGCATGGCTGCTATGAGAAAAGTTAAGATCGTACAAGGTTACGGTAAATTTACATCTGATAAAGAGCTTGCTGTAGAAGCAGCTGATGGTAAAGTTACTAAAATCGCTTTTGATAATTGTATTATAGCAGCTGGTTCTAGTGTGATTAATCTACCATTTGTGCCAAAAGATGAGAGAATTATCGACTCAACAGGTGCTCTTGAGATGAAAGAAATTCCAGAAACTATGCTTGTTGTTGGTGGTGGAATTATTGGTCTAGAGATGGCTCAAGTGTATTCTGAACTTGGTACTAAGATTACAGTAGTTGAATTTGCTGATCAGCTTATGAATGGTGTGGATAAAGACATAGTAAAAGCTTATGAAAAAATGAATAAGCGTTATGAAGTTCGTCTAAAAACGGGTGTTACAGCTATGGATGCGCGTAAAGATGGTATCTATGTAACTATGCAAGGTGATCATCCAGCAAAAGAAGAGCGTTACGATAGAGTTCTTATGGCTATTGGTCGTAAGCCAAATGGTAAGTTAATTGACGCTGAAAAAGCTGGTGTAAAAGTTGATGAAAGAGGATTTATCCCAGTAGATAAACAGCTTCGCACTAATGTGCCGCACATCTTTGCTATTGGTGATATAGTTGGCCAGCCTATGCTTGCTCATAAAGCTGTGCCAGAAGGAAGAACTGCTGCTGAAGTTATTTCTGGCTTAAACCATAGCTTTGATCCTCTAGTAATTCCAGCGGTTGCTTACACTGATCCAGAAGTTGCTTGGGTTGGTGAAACGGAAACTTCTGCTAAAGCAAAAGGTATCAAATATGAAAAAGGAGTATTTCCTTGGGCTGCTAGTGGTAGATCATTAAGTATTGGTAGATCAGAAGGTATGACAAAAGTGCTATTTGATGAGAACCATAGAATTATTGGAGCCTCTATCGTTGGTACTAATGCCGGTGAGCTTATTTCAGAAGCAGCTTTAGCTATTGAGATGGGTTGTGACGCTGAAGATATCGCTCTTACGGTTCATCCACATCCAACACTCTCTGAAAGTTTAATGATGGCTACAGAAGTTTTTGAAGGTACAGCTACAGACCTTCCGCCTCAAAAGAAAAAATAGAACACTATTTGAAAAAGCAATAATTCCAAAATAAGAAGCTTAGTATAGAAACAAATTAATAATTATTTTTTTTGTAAAAGCTATACATCACTTAAAATTTACAATCACACTTAAGTAAATTTTCTTAAAAAGCTGTTACTTTCCTAAGGACGGCAGTAATTTTGATAAGACGTAAGAATTTCTGATAATTGTAACAAAACCAGAAGTTAAGTACTCTAGAAGTATTTGATGAAGTAGATCCAATAATTATTTATAAAAAATTAATTAAAAAAGGAGTTGAAAGCAAATGTCATTATCAGAAAAAGAATTAAGTGAATTATGTAATATTATTGTTTGTAAAGTTCGTAAGTTTATTCCATATTCTACAAACTTACCGTTTTTTCTAATAGAAAATAATGATAATCCAATCCATTTGACTCAAATGCAAATTAATGCTCCTTCGTGCTCTCCAAATACACCATTAAGCATATGTAAGGAATTATCAGCTCTCTCAAGTTTATTATGCGGAGTAGGGGATTGTACAGAACAATCAAAAGTAATATTAACCTTATTTAAACTTATAAATATTCCAAATCTGAATAATTATCGTTGTGATATTATAAGAATAAATGACTGGGCTCACCATTTTAATATTTTATATCCTGAGCAGTATACAAAAGATATACATGAATCATTAAGCAAACTTGGAATGGATAAAAAAGTTAGCTTCCCTGATTGGATAACATCTATAGCCAATAAGCCTTATGATGTATGGATGCTTGATGGTTGGATCAAAATAGGCTGTAAAATTGATAATTCTGTTTTAGAAAAAATTTCTTCCAAAGCAAGCAAACTACAACCACTAAACGATAGTCTCTTTGGTAAACAAGATCTAGTTTACCTGGAAGATACAACTAAAGTAATAAATGATAACGAAAGAGGAATTAAGCTACATAATCAAGACCACGAGTATAGAAAGCGTTTTTTAGATGCTTTTTCTCCTCTTATAGATGAAATATTAAATAGCTCTTTATTTCTATCGCAAACCGATTACAAAGATTCAATGCGACAATCATCAATAGGTAGGTACATGAGTAATGAAAATACTAATTATGATAGTAAACCATATACTCGAATGGGTAGATTCAATGACCTAAACTATATACTACTATTACATTAAAGTATCCACGAATTCAAGTAAATCTAATGTACTTTTTTGTTAAAGAACTTGTAGCTGCAACTAGCTTTTGGATGAATCATTTCTCATCTGAAACAAAAAAAGATCACCTGATTAAATATAAACATTTTTATGAGCAAAATATTAGTAAATCTTTTCAGTTAAATATTATTGAGGGCCATCTATCAAACATATTAGCCATATGCTTATCAGAAAGAACGATAAAAGATGATAATAATTATTCTTATTCAATACAGACAAAGACAGGAAATAAAGCATTAAGTCTATTAAATAGCCAAAGATTTATTGATTTAAAAAATATACTGGATAAAAGTGAAGAAAAACTTACCTACGATGATTTGAGAGATTATGTTACTCGTACAATTCTACCGATGAATTACTCAGAAAATGGTTTTGACAAAAATAGGTTATATGAAAAAACTAAATATTTAAAATATAAACCTGATTGGTTTTAGCTCTCAGATTGTATCCTTAAAATGCTCATTTACTATACGTGCACTATATATTTTATCTTCTTAGCATCCATCTAATTCCAGCTTATGACATTTACTTAATAGAAAAATAACTAAGTTATAAAATTAAAGTGCTGTAAAAAAAATTGGAAATGAACTATTAATAGACCATTATAACAATAAATGCTTCATGGTCATTCAGATTATTAGTAGTGATGATCGAAACAAAATTTGGTAGATCAAAACAATCTTGTAGTTTAGATATCCATAAGACCTAAATTACCCAGAAATTGTATAAGTGTAAGGGGAAGGACAATGGAAGGTATAAAAAACATAAAGATTATTGACGTAACTCTCAGAGACGGTGGATATAGAGTTAATTTCAATTTTTCTGATAACTTAATTAATATGGTGGTAAAAAAGCTTTCTCTAGCTGGGATAGATTATATAGAAGTAGGCTATAGAAATGGATCTTTCAAGAAAATTAATAACATAGGAAAATGTGGACTTGGAAGTGATCATTATATTAAGCGAGTAAGAGAAGTGTCTCAATTAGCTAAACTGGTAATGATGTATCACCCTAGAAATGTTGATATATCAGAATTAGAAAGGATGAAAGATAATGGGATTGATTTTTTAAGATGTTGTGTTCCTATCGATAACCCGGGAAATTCAATTGAGTATATAAAAGAAAGCAATAATCTGGGTATTAAAAACTGTGTTAATTTGACTCGTATAAGTCAGCATAATATAAATGATATTTTACTTTTTATAGAAAAGTTAAAAAAAGAAAATGTTGAGTTGGTATATTTAGCAGATTCTAATGGAAGTTTGCTACCTACTCAAATATCTAAACTTGTTAGTAGTGTAATTAAAAACATAGATATAGAAATAGGATTTCATCCTCATAATGATCTCAATTTAGCAGTTGCTAATTCAATATCAGCATTAGATGCCGGAGCAACATATTTTGATACTTCTATTAGGGGTATGGGTAAAGGTCCAGGAAATTTACAGACAGAGTATTGGATAGCATATTTAATGAAACATGGGTTATTTAAATATGATCTTGGACCTATACTAGAGCTGGCAGATTATTTTTCTGAGAATGTAGAAAAATCAAATTTAGAATTTTCATCATCAGATATTATAGCTGCAGCATTAAACTTCTCAGCTGACCAAAGAAAGGCGCTTGTAGGGTATGACTACTCTAATTTTCAGAATAAATATAGAGAATTAAATTTAGTTATGCAGAGGAAAATATATGAAAAAAGTAGCTGTCATAGGGCCTATATTAGCTAGATGGAAAGATCATGTTTATCTCATGAAACCATTTGATAAATTATTAAATCAAGAATTAAGGTTTGAAGCAATAGATCCTTTAACCTTTTGTTATGGTTGCGATTCATTAGAGCAAGCAAGAAATAATTTTTTAGGTTGGTTAAAGTTAAATAAGAATGAGTATGATATTTTCATGGGTTTTGCTTTGGGTGGAACACTTATTCAAACCGTATTTGATGATGGAACCCTTGATGATAAAAAAGTTATATTATTTTCTTCACCATCTATTGCAGATAAAGGATTAAAAACCAAGATAGGCAAGATATTAGAATATTTAGATAAAGCTGACTTAACTAATGCATTGATAACTAAAGAGAAAATAGCAGCTAATTTAGATGATTATGTTATTAAACATGAATTAAGTGAAATAGAAGAAAAAGAAGCTATTGAACGTATGCAACTAGGATTTAATTTGATATTACAAGCTAACTTATCGATTTTAGAAAAGGTGCCAAAAAATACTAAGGTATATATTGGTGAGAAATCTCAGTTGGCAACACTAAATAACGTTAGATTGCCTACTAATAAACAGGTAATTGTACCAAATGCAAGTATGAGACTATTTCAAGATAACCTTGATTTTATGCTTAATGAATTAGACAAAACTATAAAGGAGTAGTGTTGTGAGTAACTCTTTGAGAAAAATAGCTATATTACCTGGTGATGGGGTGGGCCAGGAGGTGGTTTCGGCAGCTATGCCTGTGTTTGGAGCATTATCGCTAGATTTTGACTTTATTTATGGAGAAATAGGATGGGAGTGTTGGAGAAAGGAAGGCAACCCTGTTCCTCAAAAAACATGGGAGATTATAAATGAAAGTGATGCCACATTACTAGGAGCAATTACAAGTAAACCATATAAACAAGCAATATCAGAGCTCCCAAGTTATTTAATTGATGATCCTCCTATGTATATTTCTCCAGTTATTCAACTTAGACAGACCTTAGATCTTTTTGCTAATGTCAGACCTATATTTAATATAAATGATGGATCTAAAGATTTTAATTTAGCTGTAATAAGAGAAAACACAGAAGGGTTGTATTCAGGGTTCGATTATGGTTATTTACCTGATGAGATTAAGTCTATAGTGTCTAGTAACAGTAGGTGGCAAAATATAAATTCTGACGAGGCTTGTGCTACATTGAGACTACAAACTAAATTCGGATTAGAAAGGATATTTAAATTTGCTTTTGAGTACGCAAGCAGGCATGGTCTTAATAAAGTTACCTTGGCAGATAAACCAAATGTAATGCGACATAGTTCGCATTTTGTGAAAACTATTTTTGATAAGATTTCATCAGATTATAGAAATATAGAGGCTGAAATTTTAAATGTTGATGCTGTTGGCTTGTGGCTAGTGCGTCGGCCAGAAAATTTTGGTGTAATAGTTGCTGAAAATATGTTTGGGGACATCCTTTCAGATGTTGGAGCAGCTGTTATGGGAGGATTAGGTTTTGCTCCAAGTGGTAATTATGGTAATAAAGGTGCCTATTTTGAGCCTGTACATGGAAGTGCTCCTAGATTATCAGGAAAAAATATAGCAAATCCTTGCGCTATATTCTTGACTATAGCTATGTTATTAGAGAGCTATAATTATACATTACAATCAGAAAAAATTAAAAAAGCTATAAAAGAAATAATAAAAAAGGGTAAATATTTAACTTATGATATGGGAGGAACTACATCTACTAAAGAGATGGCTCATAGGATAATTGATCTAGTAGATTCTCCACTAAGTAGCAAAGTTATTTCGATTATTTCCACGGGTTCTGAGTTAGTCAATGGCGATAGACTAGATACAAATGCACAATATTTTTCACAAAAGATCGCCTCCTTAGGAGGTAGTGTCAAAGGACACCAGTTAGTTTCTGATAACCAAAGAGATATTAAGTTAGCAATTGAGTTTGGTTTAAATAGTAGTGATTGTGTAATAATTACAGGAGGATTAGGTCCAACTTCTGATGATAAGACAAGAGATGCTGTAGCAGGTGCAACTGGTAAGGAGCTAGTTTTTGATGAAAAAAGTTGGAAACTTGTTTGTGATAGGTTTAAAAGATTTAATATTTCAGTGCATGATGTAAATAAGCAGCAAGCATTTTTCCCAAAAAGTTCAGAAATACTAGAAAACCCAAATGGCACTGCAGCTGGATGCAAAATTAATATTAATAATAGGGTCGTTTTTATGTTACCTGGGCCTCCTAGTGAAAATCAACCAATGTTTGAAAAATATGTAATACCATATTTAGAAGAACAAAAGTTTTTAATAGAGAGAAAAAGTCTTACATGGAAATTATTGGGAGTTATTGAAGCAGATATAGCAGATGATATCGATAGAATAATTTTAGCATCTGAAGTAGAGGTTGCATACAGGTGGAGCTACCCATATATTGATGTAAAGCTTTCTTTTCCAGTATCAAGAGAATTTCAATTACAAAATATTATCAGTAAAGTTAATAGGCATTTAGCTAAATATACAGTTTCTAATGATGGAAGAGATAGTAAAACTAGATTACTAGATTTTGTAAGTAAAAGTAAATTGAATATAAAAATAATAGACTACCTGACAGATGGAGAGTTAGGGAAACTAGTTGCACCATATATTAGTGACATAACAGACGAATCAGAAGAACTTATTTATGTAGAAATGAAAGGCTTAGAGGAATTTAAGAAAAAGCTTCCTTATAGTGGTTCGACTATTCTTGAATGTAATACTAGGTCTAACAATCTAAATTACTATAATAAACTAAAAATTGCTTATAGAGGTCCAGAAGTTCAAAAATATGCGTTACATTTTGTGTGTCACAGTATCTTATCATCTTTAAAAAAAATGTTGGGAGAAAATAAATGAAGCTTGAGCAGGTTAAACATGAATTTTCTAAACTAACTACATCAGTAGTTTCTGACGCCTTAGATAGCTTAGGTATTAAGGATCGAGTTACCGGGTTTAGTGTAAGAAGCTCAAATAATACTTTAATAGGTTTTGCTTACACAGTTAAATATGATCTTTTAGATGAGGATAAAGACTTTCAAAATGCTGGCAATTATATTGATAATGTAGCAGAAGACGAAATAATACTAATAGATAATGCGGCAAGAGATTGGTGTACAACATGGGGAGGGATACTAACTAGAGTTTCGACATTAAGAAAGATCGGTGGAGCTATTATTTACGGTGCAGTTAGAGATATAGAAGAAATAGAAAGCTCAAACTTACCAGTTTATAGTAGTCATGTCTTTATGGCTTCTGGGAAAAATCGTGTCAAAAAGGTTGCCGAGAAGTGTTGTGTAAAAATGGGGGATGTTTTAGTTAGCCATGGAGATCTTGTTTTTGGTGATAAAAATGGAATCCTTTTTATACCTAAGGATAAAATTAAAGAGGTTTGTAAAAGAGCAAGGTGTATAGAGGAAACAGAAAAGAAAATCATAGAAGCTATAGAATTGGGAATGGGTCTATCAGAGGCTAGATCTAAGTTTAATTATGCGCAGCCATGGAACTCATAAAATGCAGAACATAAATTTTATTGATATACACTACCATGCATCTCCAGATCTATTTTTAAGAAGAGAGAATTCAATTTCAGCTGGAAAAAAATACCAAGATCTGGGTGGAGCAGTAATTCTAAAGAGCCATTTAGGATCAACAGTTCAGGCAGCTGAAATTGCAAGAACTCAAGGTTTACCAGTGCTACCATCAATAGTCTTAAACAATATTGCTGGAGGGTTAAGTAGAAAAACCATTTTACATGCTTTATCGGAATATACATATGCTGATAGGTTACGAATACTTGTCCATTTACCTACTTTAAGAAAAACTCAACATAAGAGTAAGTTAATTAGATCGTATAGTAATCAATGGGCTGAAAAGTATGCATCAGAGCCATCCTCTATTTGCATTAAAAATACACTAAAAGAGGATGTAATTGATATATTAAAGATGAGTAAAGACTATCCAATAGTAGTTACAAGTGGTCATGCAAGTAAAAATGAAATTTTGTTATTGTTAGAAGAGTGTGCAAAATTAAAAGTTGATAAATTTATGCTCAATCAACCAGCAAACCCTATGACTGGGTTAACAGCTAAAGAACTATTGGTTTTATTAGACCAATATCGATTTTTATGGGTTGAGCAGTGTGCTTTAACCTATACATTAAAATATCAATCGTGGGATGATATGGTGGAGGTTTTAAAAAATGTTCCAAGAGTGATATATAGCTCAGACTTTGGACAAAAGTCTCAACCTAGTATCGCTGACTGGTATCTAAAATCAAAAGAGTGGTTTGAGAGTATGAAGTTAAGTAAAAAACGGATTAAAGATATTACTCTTAGTAACCCGTTACAACTGTTAAAAGTTTAAGGTAAAATGTTATGAAAAATAATATAATTTTTTTGTTTATTATAGGGTTGATGTGTGCAATAGGCTTAATCGCAACAGATATTTATATACCTGTTTTGCCACAGATTGGTAATTATTTTGAGACTTCTCAACACTCGTTACAGTTAACTTTAAGTGTATATTTGTTTGGCTTAGCTATATCACAATTAATCTATGGTCCATTAAGTGATAGGTATGGTAGAAGACCTATTATATTAATGGGCATGGTAATTTTTGTTATTGGTACATTTTTATGTATGTTATCGGTTTCTATTAATATGTTTATTGCTTCAAGGCTTCTACAAGCTATAGGAGCAAGCTCAGGTATGGTTATAGGCAGAGCTGTTGTTGGTGATACTTACACCAAACAAGAATCAGCAAAGATCTTTACAGTTATATTTCCAATAGTTGGACTGTCTCCAGCTATATCTCCAGTAATAGGTGGGTTAATAGGAAGTATCGCAAATTGGAGGATTATTTTTGCTTTCGTAGTGCTACTTTCGAGCATTTTATTCCTTATGATAATTTTATTTTTACATGAAACAAAATCTCGAGAGAATAGAGTATCTATTCATCCTAAAATTATATTTGGTTATTATAAAGAATTATTTTTTTGTAAAAACTTTTGGGCCTATACATCGATAGTATGCTTTGCATATATTACTTATTTTGGTTACATAGCAGAATCGCCTTTTTTATTTCACCACTTTAAGTATACAGCTATAGAAATTAGTTTTTTCTACGTTTCACTATCACTTAGTTATTTATTTGGAAATCAAGTAGCAAAGCGTTTACTATCGTTTATGTGTATAGATCGGACTATTTTTATAGGGTACGGCTTTTTTGGATTGGGTGGAATAATGTTTATTGTACTTAACCATGGGGTAAGCTTTACTCCTGTTGATTTAATATTGCCAGCTACAATATTAACATTTGGTAATGGTTTTTTACTTCCTTTGGGAACAGCAGGGCTTGTTAGTAGCTTTGAAAAAATATCAGGTTATGCTTCTGGATTAATGGGAACTATGCAGTTAAGTAGTGCAGCACTCTCAGTTTATTTAGTAGGTATATTAAGTAAGACAAATATAACAGCCTTTACAATATATATGTTACTTGCTACTTTTACAGGTTTTAGTTTGTTTTTATTCCTGGTTCCAGTTTTCTCTAAATTTAAGAAGGTGGCTTAGGAACAGTTGTCAATTAAACTTACATTTGACTTGTTTTTCATATTCTCAACAAACTGCGTAAGTTCAAATTAACATGTTAAATGTTAGATTGTAGTCCAGAAAATTTAAAATAGTTTAAAGTTTTTATTTAATATTAATTATATAAATATTAGTATACTTTTTGTTTAAATTGCTTTATAATTTTAAATAAAAACTATTTATTTATGAAATATAAAATATTTAAAGATTTATTTAATGCATTGGAAGATTATAAAAATACTAGGAAGAAGGGATTAAATTATAAAGGAGGAATAATAGGAGATCTGTTTGGCAGCCCCTCAAAAACTGAAAAACTTAGTGCTGTTGATGCCTACTGGAATTTTATAACAGTAGGAGATTTGGTACCAGGAGATGTTGATATTAAATTTTTACAACATGGAACTTTAGGAGGGAGGATATTACCTCTATTAAACCAACTTGGTTTTAAAAATGTATCAGAATCAATAAAAGGATTTCCAAATATTAGAGATTTATATATAGCATATTTGCCTCAAAATGAAGACTATGAGAGAACAGTAAATAAAGAAGAAGTAAAGTTGCAAATTTCTAGAAATTCTCAATTGATTAATGAAATTAGAGTAGAGCAGTCTAAGTTAGGTAATAGTATTGATATGAAAAAACATACTCGAAGACAGTCATTATCTAATCCAATTCTATCTAAATTAGAAGAAGGTCGGCCGCTTATTATGTTGCAGGAAGATTATCCGCGTGCACGCAGAAAATCATTAGATATTAAATACAATCTAAATAATTTAATAGGCTCTCATATCAAAGCCTCCACCGGTCATATTTTTACAGGACTTGAGTTTGAATTGGCATGCATTACTGAATATGCACAAAATTCTCCAGCTGAATTTTATAAAGATCATAAAGTCGTAGCAATTTTTGAACCTAAAGAATATTTCCAAGAAGCGTTAGAAACTGATGCTGGTAACACCTTGGAGTATGTAACCTCGCCGAGGTATATTAAGAAAGATGACTACTTAGAAAGAGTTTTATATATATGTGTATTAGTTTATATTTGGATACATAAAGAAATATTTGGTTATGCTCCAAACATTCAGCAGCATAAAATTTGGCATAAGCAGTATGCTAAAAACGATGTTAGAGTAAGAGGATTCACCGATAGATTGGGGGAATTCTTTAGTAAACATGTCAGATATAATCTTGACGTGGTAAATAAACAAGCTCTTAACTCAAAAATTAAACCAGTTGCTAAAAGTGATTCAGGTGCCGAATTTCAATTTAACTTAAGTAGTGATACGATACCGGTCAATATAAAAGGTGAGCTATTTACTAACACTAAAAAGTATTACCCAAATAAGTTAAAAGAAATAAAGAAAGTATTTCCAATGTTAGATGATTATGTGCTATTGGGTATAATTACATATATTAGGCAAATACCCTATATGATTTTGGAAGTTATACATAGCGAGAGTACAGATACAAAATATACGTATAGAAATTATACTAGGGCTCTTAATATTTTAGCTCATTATGTTAAGCTTGGGCTTGTTGATACAATGAACCTTGATAAGTTTACTCCAGTAAAGATATCTCAATTGCATAAGAAAATGATCAATAACCCTGAGAAATTCATTTATGAGAAAGATAGGCCAAGAAACCTTGAAGATATTTACAAAACACCGTATGGCAACACTTTCTTTGTAAAAACTAGACCACAACAGCTGGTAACTAATGTGTACGTTAGTGCTCCAAAAGATTACAATCATTTTTGGTTAAAATGTAGTTTGGCAGAGTTTCTAAAACAGAGTTGTAAATTACAATTGATAAACTATAATGCTAATAAACTTAAAGAGATAGCTATAGAAATTATAAAATATACAAGGGCATATAAACTGCTTAGTGAGCTTTATGAATACTCTAAGGATATAACAATGCCTGAGTGTAGTGTATTAAAAAGTGATTTGAAAACTATAATCAATAATATGATAGAACTTTTAGTAAAAGATATTGACACTTTTGCCAGTTTCGATAAAAATAAGTATTATAAGAAAGAATTAGGTCAGTTAAAAAGAATTAACGAATATAAAACTATTGGTGCTAGGCAGGATACTTATATTAAAAGCGATAATATCGTTATGGAGTCAAGAGCTGTGAGTGCGTTATATAAACAAAACCCGAGAAAAGCGTGGTTTCATGATTTAATGGATAAAGTTAGCCAATCAGACAACCCTAGCTTTAATACGTACGGTGAGATAATAAATTACGTTAATGAGCTTGATAGTGATAGGATTTCGGCTTTCAAATCATTACTTTCAAAAAAATAAAGAGCAAAGTTTAGTATTATCTATATCTAATAAAAATTATACTTTATAATTATAATCAATCTTTATACTTATTGTTGGGAGTCGGTTTAAACTAGATATGACCTGGTCAGATATTTTATCAGAAGAGAAACAAAAATCTTATTTTAAGCAAATATTAGAATTTTTAGCTAGTGAGGAAAATAAAGGTAAAGTTATATTTCCAGCTAAAGAGAATATTTTTAACGCTTTTAAGTATACTAAATTAGAAGATTTAAAAGTGGTAATTCTTGGTCAAGATCCATATCATAATTATAATCAAGCTCATGGCTTAGCATTTTCAGTGCAAAAGGGAGTTGATATCCCACCGTCTTTACGTAACATGTACAAAGAGCTTGCACGTAGTGTTCCAGAGTTTGAAATTCCAAATCATGGTTGCTTAGTCGATTGGGCAAAGCAAGGGGTATTTTTGTTAAACACAACTTTAACTGTAGAGGCTCATAAGGCAAACTCACATAAAGACATTGGCTGGGAAACTTTTACAGATACAGTAATCAATAAAATATCTGAGTATAAGGAAAATGTTGTTTTTATGCTTTGGGGTTCTCACGCACGTAAAAAGAAAAGTCTTATTGATAATTCTAAACATTTGATTTTAGAATCAACCCATCCATCTCCTTTATCAGCACATCGTGGCTTTCTAGGATGTAACCATTTTATACTTTGTAACCAGTATTTACTTGATCATAAACTTAAGACTATAAATTGGAAATTAACTGATTAGTCATAAATTCTTAAGAATTTTTACTGGTTTCTTACTTATTATCAAAAGATGCTTTTTAGGCTTGAGTATGTTAAAATATCACCCATATGTCATATCTTTATTAAAAACGGTAAGTAATGTCTGTAACGACTAAAGAATCATCATCAATAAATATAGAAAAAGAATTAAAGCAATCATACCTTGATTATGCAATGAGTGTTATAGTTGGTAGAGCTTTACCAGATGTCAGAGATGGGTTAAAGCCAGTTCACCGAAGAGTTCTTTTTGCGATGAATGAGCTATCAAACTATTATAATAGACCTTATAAAAAGTCTGCTAGGGTTGTCGGTGATGTTATAGGTAAATACCACCCACATGGTGATACAGCGGTTTATGATACTATCGTTAGGATGGCACAACCTTTTTCTTTACGTTATACATTAGTAGATGGTCAAGGTAACTTTGGTTCAGTTGATGGTGATTCACCAGCAGCTATGCGTTATACAGAGATTAGAATGCAAAAGCTTACTCATGAGCTTTTGGTAGATATTGATAAAGAGACGGTAGATTTTTCTCCAAACTACGACAACACAGAGTTAGTTCCAGATGTTTTACCAACAAGGGTACCAAATCTTTTAGTTAATGGCTCATCAGGTATTGCTGTTGGTATGGCCACAAATATCCCTCCTCATAATATGACAGAGGTAATTAATGGAACAATAGCTCTTATAGACAATCCTAGTTTAAGCGTTGAAGAGTTAATACAATACATTCCAGCACCAGATTTTCCAACAGGTGCCTATATAAATGGTACAGATGGTATTTTAGAAGCGTATAAAACAGGTCGTGGCCGTGTGATAATGCGAGCTAAGGCTGATATAAAAGAAGATGAAGCATCAGGTAAATCGCAAATAATAATTACAGAGATACCTTATCAGGTAAATAAAGCAAAACTAGTTGAAAAAATTGCTGAGCTTGTTAAAGATAAAAAAGTAACAGGCATTTCAGAACTTAGAGATGAGTCTGATAAAGATGGTATTAGAGTAGTAATAGATTTAAAAAGAGATGAATCTCCAGAGGTTGTATTAAATACTTTGTATGCTCAAACTCAACTACAATGCAGTTTTGGTATCAACATGGTCGCTCTTAGTGACAATAGACCAAAACTTTTAGGCCTAAAAGAGATTTTAGAGCAATTTATAAAGCATAGAAAAGAAGTTGTTACTCGCCGTACTATATATGAGCTAAGAAAGTCAAAAGAAAGAGCTCATATTTTAGAAGGACTATTGTTATCTTTATCAAATATAGATGAGATGATCGAACTTATTAAAGCTTCGCCAAGTCCGGCTGATGCTAAAGAATCTATGCTAGCTAGGTCATGGAATGGTATTCTTGTCAAAAATATGCTGGAAGGTGTTGATGTTAAAATGTATCGTAAAGAGACATTAGCCTCTCATTATGGTATCCAAACAGATTCGTCATATAACTTAACAGAAGAGCAAGCTGATGCAATTTTAGCTTTGAGGCTACATAGACTAACAGGTCTTGAACAAGATAAGATAGTAAATGAGTTTAAAGAATTAATTGATAAAATTAAGTATCTAATATCGATATTAAGTGATACAAATGAGCTTATTAGAGTAGTCAAAGAAGAACTTGTTGAAATAAGAGAAAACTTTGGCGACGCTAGAAAATCAGAAATTATTTCTTCAAGATTGGATTTGACAAGAGAAGATCTAATAGCAGAAGAAGAAATGGTTGTAACGTTATCGATGGATGGTTATGTTAAGACTCAGCCATTAAGTTTATACAATGCTCAAAAACGTGGTGGAGTAGGAAAGTCTGCAACCAAAACTAAAGAAGAAGATAGTATTTTTAAATTAATTTTAGCATCAACTCACGATACTATGCTTTGTTTTTCAAGCTTAGGTAGAGTTTATTGGTCAAAAGTTTATGATTTCCCAGTAGCTAGTAGAATCTCTAAAGGTAGACCAATAAATAATATTCTACCACTAGAAAAAGATGAAAAAATTACTGCTCTTATGCCAATTTCACAGTTTGAAGAAGGCTGGTATGTATTTATGGCTACAAAATTAGGTCGAGTTAAAAAAGTTGATTTATCAGAGTTTGCAAGACCACGCTCTACAGGTAAGATCGCTATTGGCTTGAATGATAGCGATGAGTTATCTTATGTTGCACTTACAGATGGCAATAAGCAGATTATGATGTTTTCAGATGCAGGAAAAGCAATTCGTTTTGATGAATCTGATGTTAGAGCTATGGGTCGTTCTGCCGCTGGCGTTACAGGTATGCGTTTACAAGATGATCAAAAGATAGTTTCTATGCTTGTGACAAATTCTGATGAAGGAGTTGTTTTAGCTGCTACAGAAAATGGTTATGGTAAAAGAACTCCAGTTTCTGAATATAGAAAAACAAAAAGGTCTAGTCAAGGAGTTATAGCAATTTCTACATCAGAAAGAAACGGTAAAGTAGTTGTAGCTGTACTTGTTGCTGAAGATGAAGACATTGTGATGATTACAAATAATGGTACTTTAGTTAGAACATCATCATCTGAAGTTAGAGAGTGTGGTCGTTCGGCACAAGGTGTTAGATTGATCAACCTTCGAAACAATGAAAAACTTATAGGTTTGAAGGTTGTAAAACAAGATGATACAGATATAGAGGAAAGCTTAGAAGAAGAAACTGAAATAGCTTTAGATGTTGACTTAACAGAATAAAGGTTATGTCTATGAAAAGCAAGGTTACTATATTAGGAGCTACAGGTTCTATAGGAGATAGCACATTAAGCGTAATTAGAGAGAGTAGTAGCTTTGAGGTGTATGCCCTAAGTGCCTTTAGTAATATAAGAAAGCTTGCTAGTTTATGTGAAGAATTTCAGCCTAAGTACGTCGTTGTACCTGACCAACAAAAACACCAAAAGCTTAGAGAACTTGTTAGAGAAGTTGAGATTTTGGTTGGTGAGGAAGCCTTAGAGCAAATTGCTAGTGATCCACAAGTTGATATAGTAATGTCTGCCATAGTTGGAGTGGCTGGACTTAAGCCAACTTTTGCAGCTGCTAAGGCAGGCAAGAAAATACTTTTAGCTAATAAAGAATCTTTAGTAGCTGCAGGGCATTTGTTAATTGAAGAGGTAGCAAAAAATAATGCCCAGCTTATACCTGTAGATAGCGAACATAATGCAATATTTCAGTGTTTGGATAATCAAAGCAAGACTTTTAATGAAAAAGAAATTGCTGAGATAATTCTTACAGCCTCAGGAGGGCCCTTTAGAGATAAGCAGTTAGATGACCTAGTTAATATAACCCCTGAGCAAGCATGTGCTCATCCTAATTGGAATATGGGAAGAAAAATTTCAGTTGATTCTTCAACTATGGTTAATAAGGCTTTGGAAGTGATAGAAGCATATTGGCTTTTTCGTGTGCCAGCTGATAGAATTAGCGTTTTAATTCATCCTCAAAGTGTTATTCACTCGATGGTTAAATATGTAGATGGTAGTTTTCTGGCTCAATTGGGTGTTCCTGATATGAAAACTCCCATTGCAAATGCTTTGTATTATCCAGCTAGAGGGTGTGCCAATGTTGCAGAGTTGGATTTTACAAAAATAAAGCTGACATTTAGAAAAGCATGCTTTAGTAGGTTTGAAGCTTTAAAATTAGTTTTTGAAAATTTAAGAAATAAAGATTACGCAGCAAATATAGTATTTAATGCTGCTAATGAAAAATTGGTAGAAGCATTTTTAGATGGTAAAATTAAATATTTAGATATTATAAAAATCAATAAAAAAATATTAAAAAAATTAAAGTTTGAGAATCCTAAACAAATAGAAGAAGTTTTTGAGATTGATAAAAAAGCTCGATGTTTAGTAGATTCTATTTTGAGGTAGAATTAAGTGTTTTTTTTAAGAAAGAAGTTTGTATTAACCTCTATTCTTATGGGTATTGCGTGTGCTGGCTGGGCAGAAACAGGTAGCTTTATACTAGACAAAGTATCTATAGTTGGTTTAGAAGGATTACAGGGTGATGTAGTTAAAAGCCGTATAGGTTTTAAGAGGGGTAGTTATATCACACCAGAAGATACAAACCAGATTATTAACAATCTCTATGGTACGGGTTTTTTTAATAGTGTAGACCTATATCGGAAGGGTAGTAATCTTTTTGTGAATGTAAAAGAAAGACCAATAATTGCAGATTTTAGTTTCAGTGGTAATAAAAAAATCAAAAAAGAGGATCTTGAAAAAGTTTTTACTGATGCTGGGGTCTATGTAGGTAATATTTATAATCCTAATACAATGTTTTTAATTAAACAATCGTTACTTTCCCAGTATTCAATGATGGGATTATATGGTGCCAAAATTGATGAAAATATCAGAAAACTACCGAACAACAGAATAAACATTAATTTAACAATTAAAGAAGGGAAACCTGCAACAATTGGAGACATAAATTTTGTCGGTAACAAAAATTTTGACGATAGTGATCTAAAAAGTGGCTTAGCTTTTCAAACACCATCTATTTGGAATCTGTGGGGTTTTTTAGCTCAATTTGATAGTTACTCGCCTAACGGTATGGAGAAATCAGTCCAGGATGTGACAAATTATTATCTTGATAGAGGTTTTCTAGATTTTAAAGTTACTTCTAAACAAGCCTCTATGTCGAAAGATCGTGAACATTCTTATATAACTCTTGGTATCCAGGAGGGTGAAGTTTATAAGGTTGGTGATATATCTCTAGATGGTAAATTTATAATACCTAAATCAGAAGTTGAATCCTTGATTCAGCTAAAAGAAGGTGAAATTTTTTCAAAAAAGAAGCTTGTAGATACTGTAGAGTCAATAAGAACTTTATTAGGAAGTAAGGGTTATGCTTTTGCAACAGTTAACCCTATTCCAGATGTTGATAAGGAAAATCGAGTAGTTTCTTTTAAATTTGTTGTAGATGCGGGTAAAAAAGTTTATGTAAATAGGGTAAATTTCTTTGGTAATAATGTCACAAATGATTACGTATTTCGTAGGCAGCTTCAATATTATGAACAATCCACATATGATAAAGAGGCTATAGATAAGTCACAAAGAAGGCTTGATCAGTTACCTTATGTTGGTTCTGCTGACATGCAACTTGTTCCTGTAGAAGGCTCAGATGATTTGGTAGATATAAACTACAATATTAAGGAGCGTAACGCCAACTCAATAAGTGGTAGCTTAGGTTATTCGGATTTATATGGTTTTATGATAGGCGGTAGGCTTAATATGCCTAACGTGTTTGGTACAGGTAATACTTTTAATATTAATGCTCAGCTTTCCATACCGTTCCAACAATTAGATATAAGTTATATCGATCCTTTTTTTACTACTTCAGGGATCAGCCAAAGTGTTTCAGCATATGTTAACCGTTCAAACTTTGCTAAAACAGATGCCATAGCTGCATACCAATTAGATACGCTTGGTGCTAGGTTGATGTATGGTTTGCCTATATCAACATTTAGTAATGTATCTTGGGGATTGACATTTGCTAACAATACCCTTAAACAGTCGGAAGGTTACAAATCTTCTATAGTTGAATGGTTTATTCAGCAGCAAGGAGGTAGAAATGTATTTAATGAGCCTGCTATAACAGGTGGTTGGAGCTATAATAACTCTAATAAATATATGTTCCCAACACAGGGAGGGTCATTTAATTTAAATGGCTCAATAAATATACCTGGAATAAGTAATATTAATTCTTATAAAGTTGAAGTCGGTGGGACTTATAATATTGCTGTACCAAATACAGATTTATCGGCGCTCTCAATTAGAGCAGGAGTGCAGTATGGTGGAGGTTATGGGAAAACTAAAGAACTACCTTTTTATGAGAACTTCTATGGAGGTGGTTGGGGATCAGTGCGTGGTTTCTTACAAGGTTCATTAGGCCCTAGAGATATTAACTTAGTAGATCCCAATAATCCTCAGCCAGGTAACTCAATTGGTGGTAATCTTAATATATATAATAATTGGGATTTATTGTTTCCAGTACCTTTTATTAAGGATAGTTCTAATATGAGAATCGGTGCATTCTTAGATGTGGGTAACACGTATATAACTTATGATCTAAATGGGGTACTATATCCAACTCCACCTAGCCCTACATCACCATCTTTGGGTAACCTTAAATATTCAGTTGGAGTTGAGTTTAGATGGGCTTCACCAATGGGGCCACTAGCAGTATCTTTTGCTCAACCATTTAATGTTCAAAAAGGTGATGTTACTCAGGTATTCCAGTTTTCACTTGGACAAAATTTCTAAAAATCAAAGGAGAAAAATATGAAAAAAATAATTAAGAAAATTTTAATTACGTTGATGCTTTTTACAGTGGCTACTACTGTTTTGTATGCAGATACTAAGATAGCTGTAGTTAATCCAGTAGAGATATTTAATGACACAGACCTTGGTTCAGTAAGTGTTAAAAAATTAGAAAATGACCTTAAGCCAGAGGCTTCAAAGTTACAGCAACAACAAAGTGACATTATGGCAAAGGTTAAAGAATTACAGCAAAAATCTACTACTATGACAAAAGCTGAGTTAGAGAAACAACAACAGCAAATACAACAAGAACAACAAACTTTTGCAGAAAAAGCTAGAGTTTTACAACAAAAAGAATACTCAAGAAAAGATGAATTATCTAAAAAGTTCCAAGCTGCATTTGATAAATCAGTGGAGACAATAGCAAAACAGAAAGGTTATAATGTTATACTAACTACTCAGGCTCTTGCTTACGTAAATGGTGTTGATGACATATCTGACGATGTTGTAGTTATGATGAACAAGAACTCTTAGAAAAACCAAAAACTATAATTGGTGGGTAAAATAATGTATAGCTTAAATTTATTAGCAGAAAAATTAGATGGTGTGATTAAGGGTGATAGTAGTATTGAAATAACTAAAATAGCTACTTTATCTCAAGCAAAAGAGGGGGATATATCCTTTTGCACTAATCCTAAGTACTTAAAAGATTTATCTAACACAAAAGCTTCTGCTGTTTTAATTACAGAAGAAGCTTTAGATTACTGTAATACGAACGCTATTGTATTATCTAACCCATATATGGCATTAGCTAAAGTAATGGAGATTTTTGATAAATCTCCAAAACCTAGTGGTAAGATACATAGTAAGGCTGTTATAGCAGCTAGTGCAGTTATCGGGGATAATGTAACTATTGACGCAAATGCAGTTATTGGTGAAAATGTTGTTTTAGGCGATAATGTTGTAATAGGTGCTTGCGCTACTATTGAGGATGGAACGAAAATAGGGGATTCTACAATTATTAAGAGTAGTGTATCTATAGCACATGATGTTATCATTGGGGCAAAATGTATTATTCATCAGAATGCAGTTATAGGCTGTGATGGGTTTGGAAATGCACGTGACGATGATGGTTCATGGACTAAAATACCGCAGCTAGGTAGAGTAGTTATTGAAGATAATGTTGAAATTGGTGCTAATACGACGGTTGATAGAGGTGCTATTGATGACACTATCATTAAAAAAGGGGCACGTATTGATAATTTAGTACAGATAGCTCATAATGTGGTTATCGGCGAAAACACAGCTTTGGCAGGTGTGACAGCAGTAGCAGGTAGTACTAAGATAGGTAGTAACTGTCTTATAGGTGGTCAATCTGCTATTACTGGTCATATTAGTATTTGTGATAATGCTGTAATAGGGGGCGCCTCTAATGTAGGTAAATCCGTGACAAAACCGGGTATGTATTATGCCGCTTTTGAAGTAAAACCAAGAATTGAATGGGGTAGGTTTGTAGCTAGATTGTCAAAAATAGATAAATTAATAGCTAGGGTTAAAGATTTAGAAAATAAATTAATTAAGTAATGAGGATTTGTAATGAGTCAATTTGATGAAAATAATAAGCAAATAGATGTGATGGGAATTAGGAAGATTTTGCCACATAGGTATCCTTTTGCTCTTTTAGATAAAATTGTTGACTGGAATATTGAAGAAAGAAGTATAATAGCTCAAAAAAACGTTACAATTAATGAAGATTTTTTTAATGGACATTTTCCTGAATTCCCAGTAATGCCAGGAGTTTTAATCGTTGAAGCGATGGCTCAAGCTACAGCTATATTAGGTGAGCTAATGGCTGAGACACTATTTGCACATGTAGTTGCTAAAGCTGGTGGTGGTAGAAGAACTTTTATGCTTGCAGGTATAGATAAGGTTAGAGTAAAAAGACCAGTTGTCCCTGGTGATGTACTGATTATTGAATCACGAATGGTTAAACAAAAGAATATTATATGTACAGCTGAGTCTGTGGCAAAAGTTGATGGACAAATTGTTTGTTCAGCAGAATTAATGGCAGCTTATAAGGATTATTAATAGTGATACATAGCCTAGCGGTAGTTCACGAAAGTGCTAAGATAGCAGATAGTGCTATAATTGGTCCATTTTGTGTTGTTGGTGAAAATGTAGTTATTGGTGAAGGCACTGAGCTTAAAAGCCATGTTACTATAGGTGATAATGCAGTTATTGGTAAAAATAATCGTATTTTTCAGTATGCATCTATTGGAGATGATCCTATTGATTATACTTATAAAAAAGGAGATTTTTCTCAAGTTGTTATAGGTGATAATAATGTTATTAGAGAATGTGCGACAATACATGGTGGTACATTAAAGGAATCTGGAGTAACTTCGATTGGCAATAATAATCTAATTATGTGTTATGTGCATATTGGTCATGACTGTAAGATAGGGAATAACATTAACTTAGTAAATGGTGTTGGTCTAGCTGGACACGTTCATATCGAGGATTATGCTATTTTGAGCTCTAATACCGGGGTCCACCAGTTCTGTACTGTAGGTAAGCATGCATTTATCGCTCATGCTGCGTTGATAGGAAAAGACGTTCCACCATATCTGATGGTGACAGCGGTTACTGCTGGCGCATCTCCTTGTGGTATAAATTCTGAAGGTCTTAAAAGACGAGGTTTTACAGCAGAGCAGATAAAAAAAATAAAAGATGTTTACAAAATACTTTATCGTCGTGGCTTAATGATAAATGAAGCTTTTGAAATTATAAAAAATATGGCTACAGAAGATCCTGTTTTAGAGCCTTTTGTTGAGCTAATGAGTACTTCTAGAAGAGGTATATTAAGATAATGCGAATAGGTATAGTAGCCGGTGAATTATCAGGGGATCAGTTAGGTGGTACTTTAGTTGCAAAGCTTAAAGAAAAGTATCCTGATGCTGTTATAGAGGGTATAGGCGGTCCTAAGATGGAGGCTTCTGGTTTTAAAAGTCTTTATCCTATGGATGCTCTTTCTTTGATAGGTTTTTTGGAGATAATTTCAAAAGGTTGGCAGATCTTAAATATACGTAGAAAGGTTATTAATCATTTTAAACAAACTAAGCCGGATATTTTTATAGGGATAGATGCTCCAGACTTTAATCTTACTGTTGAAAGAAAACTTAGAGCAGCTGGTATAAAAACTATACATTATGTTAGCCCTAAAATATGGGTATGGCGGGAATATAGAATTAAAAAAATCAGGAAAGCTACAGATAAAATATTGGCAATATTGCCTTTTGAAGTTGATTATTATAAAAAAAGACATAACTTTGAAGCTATTTTTGTTGGGCATCCTTTGGCAAAAAATATCTCAATAAATATAGATAGAGCTAACTATAGAAAAGAGTTGGGTTTAGGAGATATAAGTTTACCAATATTGTCAGTTTTACCTGGCAGTAGGAGTAATGAGGTATCTAGACTTTTGCCTTTATTTCTTGAAGCTTTACAGAAACTAGTTGACTCTGGATATAGGTTTCAAGCTGTGATGCCTTTAGCAAAACCATCTTTACAGTCAATTTTTGACCAGTATGATGAGCAAATACAAAAGCTAAACATAAAAGTGTTCAATGCTAAATCCCATGATATTTTAAAAGCATCTGATTATAGTTTACTAGCTTCTGGTACAGCTACTCTAGAAGCTATGTTATGTAAATTACCAATGGTGGTTGGATACAAGGTCTCAGCATTATCTGCTTTTTTAGGAAGATTGTTGATAGGTAATCATAGCTTCTGGGCTTTTCCTAATATTTTACATAAAAGTGAAATAATAAAAGAGTTAATACAAGAAGATTGTACAGTAGATAATTTATATCAAGAATTAAGAAGACTATTTGATGATAAGCAAAGAAATGACTATATAACGCGGGAGTTTACAAGTATTCATGAAAACATGATAGTAGATACTGATCAAAAAATAGTTGGTATATTAGACTCTATAATTGTTCAAAAATCTTAATTTTTATAGCCTTTATATATATAATATTAGTTTAATAAAAGATAGTAGTGTGGGTGTTATATGTCGTTGATTTTAATTTTGGTTTTAATTTTAGTTGTATTAATAATTATTGATCTTTTTCGTAAAAGTTTGCGTTTAAAACAAAAACTGACACTAGAGAATATGGAGAGAACAAGTAGTGAATTTTTAACAAGCCAACTAAAAAATGATTTTTCTGAAGATGTTGTAGAAATACAGCTTGAGTACCCTTTATTAAGAGAAGGATATCTTTTGCTGTATTTTGAAAGCATAGAACCTATTGAAATAAAAAATTTAGCTATGCAGTTGAAACACTATGATCTTAGGTACACTGAGGAGAAAGTTTTTCAAAAGATTAATTATAAAGACGTCATATTTAGCATATTGCCAGATAATGATAAGCAAGAATTTGAAAGAATTAATAATGGTAGTATAAATGGCATAATAGCTGTTATGAATTTTAAGAAGCTTTCAGCTTTAGGATATGACGTAAAAACATGTTATGAATTATTGATGGATATTTTAGAAACTCTAAATAAATCTTATCACGGCACTTTAATGAATGAGCATAGGGTTAGATTAACAAAGAAAGATAAGCAAAAATTTCTCGAAGCTATTTAAGCAAATATTACTTTTATACCTAGTAGGCTATGTCATAAACTTATATGGGCTATTAAAAATTCCTAAGTCTTATTAAAAACCCCTTATATAAATCATATACTTAACTGATATCATTTGGTTCTAGCATAAGAGAGTTCTTAGTATTAAGTTTTTAATTATTACAATCAATAAGCTTGTTTAATTTTTACATCTTAATTTTCTTAAGTTGTTTAAGTGTATAAAAAAGGAGATATTATAATGAATGAAATATTAGCCCAACAAATAGTCACCTTAATAAGGCAATCTGTCCCTTACTCAAGTAATCTTCCTATTTTTCAGCAGAGTAAAAAGCTTCGTGGATTATTAAAATTATCATTAGCCGCTCCAACTAGCAATGATGAAGAAATTTCTTGTGAAAGGATTGCTTTATCATCTTTAATCGGGAAAATTGGAGATTGTACAGAGCAATCTAAGATCTGTTATGTTACTTTAAAGTTTTTAAATACAAAAATAGAGTCATTAAGAGGGTATACTGTATGTATAGTAAGATTAAATATAAATACTCACCATTTTGTAATTCTTTATAAAACTTCTGATAGAGAGAGAATTAATAGTTATATAAACCAAAAACTTACTCCTACTTTTGAAAACTTTCTTACTTATGTAAGAACGTCTAACCTTGATGTTTGGCTACTAGATACATACCTTAATTTAGGAACAAAAATCAAGTTTAATACATACGCTGAAATATATAAAGTACGTAAAGCTCTTCATCAACAAGATGATATGATAGTAGAAGAATTTCGTCAAAAAATGTATATGGGTTTAACATACGACTGTATTGAAGAGCTAGGAAGTGATGTAGTTGCAGACACTAAGTATAAAAATTTTTATAATAAGCTTTTTGGTAAGTTATGTAACAAAATCTATTGTGCTTCTTCGTCAGAAAAAAAGGGGCCTTTTAATTACAGTGAATTTAATTATAGTGAATATTATAATACAACATTTTATGAAAATGAGAATAGGATGGCAACTCAAGCTATGTATGAGGAGATTAACTGTAAATCGACTTTTCTTGATTTGTCAAATATGATACCAGCTTCTCTTATAATTGATTTTTTAAAAAAATTGAAAAGTAAAACGAGTACTTGGTCGAATCTTACTTCTAATTTTTCGAAAAAAGACTATTTTAATAGTCTTTTGGAATCGTTGAATGAAATTAGTTCCGATTATTTACCATTTGCTATAGCTCATTCGATTCTGGCATATGTAATTGCTATATGTTTAGTTAAAAGAAGTAGAAATACTGAGAGATTTAATTTTCAGGTAGGTGAAGAAACCAAAACTGGCAACGGAGCTTTAGAGCTCCTTCAAAAACCAAAATTTGCTGCTTTAAGGAAGCTTATTGTTAAGAATAAGAATTATATGAGTTATAATGATTTAAGAAATTTTGTTATCTTTAATATTGAAGGTGCTGACATCAAAGAAGATAGAACATTAAATGTTAATGAATTTCTTAGCGATTATAATCAGAATACGCCCTCATATAAAGCGCCTAATTGGTTTAAGCAGGAGTAGTCTAAAATCATATAATATTTTTTATAAAACTATGAAAAATTTTTTTGTCAGTTTGAGTTATTTTAATTAAAGTTTTGATATTTAAATATATGTTAGGTGATAATGGTGGGCCCAGTAGGACTCGAACCTACGACCTACGGATTATGAGTCCGGCGCTCTAACCAACTGAGCTATAGGCCCAAACATAGCCACAATTATATTTTAAAGCTTATTGTTAGTCAATATGTATTTGTTATTTTTTTCGGTTAAATTGTTCTAAAGAGCTATTTGTATATTTTTGCAGAAGAGCCAACTATCAAAGGATCTGGAGGTATAGCTACTTCTAATGATTTGTTATCATAATCTATAGTGTTAAGAACATATCTAATAGCGTTTAAACGAGCCCTTTTTTTGTCATCTGATTTTACTATGACCCATGGTGCATATGGTTTGTCAGTATACATAAACATTCTTTCCTTAGCTTCTGTATAGTCATCCCATTTATCTAAAGATGCTTTATCAATTGGACTAAGTTTCCATTGCTTTAGAGGATGCGCTTCTCTAGCAATAAATCTATTTTTCTGCTCCTGTTGACTAACTGAGAACCAAAATTTAATAATAATAGTGCCACTATCAACTAACATTTTTTCAAGCATAGGAACTTGTTCTAAAAAAGAGAAGTACTCTTTTTCTGTACAAAACCCCATAACTCTTTCTACGCCAGCACGGTTGTACCATGATCTATCAAATAGAATTATCTCACCTCCGGATGGCAGATATTTGATGTATCTTTGGAAATACCATTGGTTTCGCTCTTTCTCTGTAGGTTTTTCAAGAGCTACAACTTTAGCGCCGCGTGGGTTTAGATGTTCCATAACTCTTTTGATGGTTCCACCTTTGCCTGCAGCATCCCTGCCCTCGAAAATAATTAAAACTTTTTTGTTATTTTCTTTTACCCACCTTTGTAATTTTAGTAACTCTATTTGTAAATGGTATTTTTGCTTTTCGTAAATTTTACGAGGTATTTTATGCTTATATGGAAAAATATTCTCCAGAAAAAGCTTCTGACGTTCTGTTTGACTTAAAACTTCCATATTGAAATCTTTCTAATAAACAACCGTTTGAATATCTTAGCATAAACCGTTTATTTTTAGTAAAGCTAGTTAACCTTTGGGGTTTTAAAGTTTAACTTAAGACTAAAAACTATATAAAAAATGCTAAAAATAATTATTATAGTAATTAGTAAACTTGGTGTCTTTATTGGGTACATTAGTACAGCAATAAAGGTTGCTATAGAGGCAAGCATAGTAAATAAAAACGTAAATGTTTTGACCGCTTTGCTTTCACTAATATACTCTGTTCTTGATAAATAAATATATTTTATAGGTACAAAAGAGAAAATTGCTAGAATTAATATAGTTATTTCATTAAGCCACTGTGGTGACTGAAAACACAGCATATATATAACTATGACATTCCAATAACTAGGAAATCCGACAAAGAAGCAATCTTTAGTTTTAGCATTGGGTTGGCAAAATTGGTATGATGAAGAGATGGTTATGAGGACTATAGCAACTAGTAACCACTCATGACTTACAATGTTTGAAACATATATCCAAACACATGGCACTATAGAGTAAGTACTAAAGTCAATTATGTTGTCTAAAAGTCCGCCATCTAAAGGAGCAAGTTTTTTTATATCAACAAGGCGCGCAAAGCTTCCATCAACAGAATCAATGAATACGGAAGCTATTATACTGAATAAAGATAGTCTCATATTATAATAATATAAATCTGTATCTCCTAAAACATTTGCTTTCGCCGCTTCTATTGAGAATATAATTGCAAATATTCCAAACACAGCACCTAGTGAAGTAAAAAGGTGTACTAACCAAGCGTATATTTTTTGTAAATTTTGCATCGATTTAAATTTGGCTCTGATAAATTTTTGAAATTTTAACAGAAATGACTAATAGTTTCTATCTATAACTAGGTTTATAAGTTTTTCTATATTGTGACAATTTATATCTTTAGCTTTAAGCTGGCTTATTAGAGAAGCCAGCAAAGTCTTTTTTTCATCTAAATAGTTTATAGCTTCTTCTAAGCCTAATAACGAAACATAGGTTGATTTATTAGCATCTATATCTTTTGCAGGAGTTTTTCCTAATTCTTTAGTGGTTTTTGTGACATCAAGAATGTCATCTTTGATTTGAAAACATAGTCCTATAAGTAAAGATAAATCGTTAAGTATGAATTCTGTAGAGTCATCTGTATTCGTTGAGAGATAATATGGCAATAAAATGCTAGCGCTAAACATTTTTGCTGTTTTATGGATATGGACGCATTCTAACTGATCTAGGGTTAGGAGTTTATTTTCACCTTCTATATCGAGCTGTTGACCAGCTACCATGCCACCTAAGCCACAAAATTGTGCTAACTGGGAATTTATTTTTTTTAAGGTAAGTAAATCTTTAACATTAACTGTTTGAATTATTTGGAAAGCTAAAGCTTGTAAAGCGTCTCCAGCTAAAATTGCAGTGGCTTCATTAAACTTAATGTGGCATGTTGGTTTACCTCTACGAATCGTATCATTATCCATAGCAGGTAGGTCATCATGGATTAGAGAGTATGTATGTATAGCTTCGACGGCAAAAGCTAATTTATGACAGTCTTGAATATTGACATTTAAAGCTTCTCCAATTGCATAAACAAATTGAGCACGTATTCTTTTGCCTCCAGCTAAGAAGCTATATTTTATTGCTTCAAGCAGAGTTTTAGAACTGCATTTAAGAGTTGTAAACGTTTCTAGAATAAATTTATTAAAATCTTCTAGTTTATCTTTTTCTTTCATAAAAATTTGGTTATTAGATTGTATTGCTTTTCTAAAACATTACTATGAGCTTTAAAAGTGTAGTATGAATTTTTTGACATAGTATTTAAAATTTGGGTATTATCAAAAAGTTCAATTACTTTATTAGCAAGTTCGTCAGGACTATTAATAATAATCAGAGCATCGTTTTTAATCAAATCTTTTGATATCTGGCTAAAGTTAAAAAGACTACTACCACTAATAATAGGCTTCGCTAAGGCTGCTGGTTCAAGTAGATTATGTCCACCTGTGTTGTTTAAGCTACCTCCAACAAATGTAATATCAGAAACATGATAAAGGTGTATAAGTTCCCCCATGGTATCTCCAAGGTAAACTTGGGTTTGTTTTTGTATGGAGTCTTTTGATACGCTTCTTTTTTGAAATGAAAATTTGTGTTTAGCTATAAGTTTTTCAACTTTTGAAAATCTTTCTTTATGTCTTGGAACTATTATAAGTAAACATTCTGGTTTTAGTTTTAAAATTTCTAAATGGGCTTTAAGTATGATCTCTTCTTCACCTTGATGAGTGCTACCTGCAACCCAAACTGCGCGATTAGCTATACTTTCCTTTAAACCCATCATGTCTTTTTGTAGACTCTCTGGGGTTATTAGATTATATTTGAGATTACCAGTTATCGTAAGTTTTTCTTTAGGGACACCCAGAGAGATAAAGCGTTTTGCGTCTTTTTCAGTTTGGGCATTAATATGAGAGAGCTTACTAAATAAAAATTCTTTGCCAAATGGGATTTTTGTGTAGTTACGCATAGACTTTTTAGACAGTCTGGCGTTTGTTATAACTACAGGGATATTCTCATCAAAACACTTTTGTAGGATGTTTGGCCATATTTCTGTTTCGATGATTATGAAAAATTTTGGGTTAAGTTTCGCAAAGAAGCTATTTATAAAAGGCTGTACATCATATGGTATATACATATGGTATACATTATCGCAATTACCATATAATTGTTTTACTACATCACTACCAGTAGGGGTAGTAGTTGTAATGACAAATTTTTCGTTAGGATATTCTAGAATTAGTTTTCTTACTAGAGGTTCTGCAGATAATGTCTCGCCAACTGAAACAGAATGTATCCAAATGCAATTATTCAGTCGAGTTTTTGTTACAGCAAATCTTTCAGCCCAACGTTGCCTATAATGGATATTTTTGAAACTTCGTTTTAGTTTTTTGACATATAGAATAGGAATATAGACTATAAATAAGCTAGAATATACATAAGCTAAAAATCTGTATGTAATTTTTTTTAAGTAGTCCAACTTAATCTTACCGGCGTAATAATTTATTTACTCTTTTAAGGATTATAGCATATATTTTTTTTCAATGAGGTTAGAAATTATTAAGTGTTATTATCATCTTTAAAATTATTTAGGAGATTATTCAAAGCTTTTGCTCTATGGCTACAGAGGTTTTTTTCTTGTATAGTTATTTGAGCTAGAGTTTTGTTTAATTGGGGTAGTAAAAAAACAGGGTCGTAGCCAAATCCATAATTTCCTATAGGTTGATTAATAATCTTACCATGTAATGTGCCTAATGCGATAGCTGGAGTAGGGTCATTCTCATGTTTTAAATAGGCAATAGTACATACAAATCTTGCATCAGTGTTATTTGATTTTTTTAATCTTTCTAGTAATTTTTCAATATTTGCTAAATCATTACCATGCTGTCCTGCATATCTAGCAGAATATATCCCAGGTTCACCGTTAAGCGTGAAAACCTCTAAACCAGAATCATCAGCGATCGCTGGGAGCCCGGTATGCTTACAGCAATTGCGAGCTTTAAGTATAGCGTTTTCAATAAAGCTTAATCCTGTTTCTTCAATCTCTGGTACGTTAAACTCAGATTGCGGTAATACATTTATGTTTAATTTTGAAAAACTCTCTTTGAACTCTTTTATTTTTCCTTTATTGTTTGACGCAAGTACTATTTCTTTCATATTTTTTATAAAAATAACTTATATGCATAAGTGATATATTAGCAATATTTATATGAAATGTTATCATTTTATTTAATGCAAAATGTTTGAGGAATTAATTTATGAATACTAAGATATGTTTTCTTGGTGGTGGTAATATGGCTAAAGCGATGATTTCTGGTTTAGTTAAAAGTAATTTTAATCCGACAAACATAACTGTTATTGACAGAAATCTTGATAAGCTTAAGATTTTATCTAATAAATATGGGGTAGAAGTATCAAAGCCATTAAGTGATGCTATAGCTGAAAGTGATATTATTGTTTTAGCTATTAAGCCACAGCAAATGGGTGAGCTTATTAAAAGTATTAAGGAGTATGTAAGTGGTACTCAGCTAATAATTAGCGTTGCTGCAGGTATTCAGATAGGTGTTTATACTAAACTGTTTGGTAAAGAGGTTGCTTTGGCAAGAGTAATACCGAATACACCAAGTAGCTTAGGTTATGGCGCTACAGGTATATACTTTAATGAAAACGTAGACTCTAAGCAAAGAAATATAGTGATGGATGTAATGTCAGCTATGGGTATAATAGTTGTAGTAGACAATGAAGATAAGATAGATGTTGTAGCAGCATGTGCTAGTTCTGCTCCAGCTTATTATTTGCAATTTATGGAGCATATGGTTAAAGCTGCTGTTAAAAATGGTTTGGCGGAAGACCAGGCAAGTATACTAGTTATACAAAGCTGTTTAGGGGCGGCACAGATGGCATTAAATAGTGGTGATAGTATAGAAACATTGAGAAAAAATGTAACATCTAAGAAAGGTATTACAGCAGAGGCTTTAAAGGTTTTTGAAGATTTTGGCTTGGAGGTGATAGTAGATAAGGCGATTAAAGCTAACATAAGAAGGTCGCAAGAATTAACAAAAGAGTTTGGTGAAGCTTTATGAAAAAGTATTTTGTTGTTTTGAAGGCTTAAATTTAATTGTGAATATATTTTGGAATAGAGGGTTTCGAATAATATTAATTTATAGTAACATGATGTAAAGATGGTAATTTAAAATGAATGTTTACTTTATGTATCTTGTAATGTATACTTTCACGGAAAAATATGCCAATTTGAGTTTATTAAGTTTTAAATAGGAGTAGAGGGAGATTCATGAGATTATTATTAGCAGAAGATGATTTAAACTTGGGGGAAGGCTTGCTGGAAGCTTTGCAGAAAGAAGGTTTTAATGTGAACTTGGTTTCTGATGGAGAGGCTGCTCAGACTTTTATAGAATCTGGTTTATACGATATAACTATCCTGGATATTGGTTTACCAATTAAAACTGGTCTAGAAGTTTTAAAAAGCGTAAGAAGTAGAGGTATTAAAACGCCTATACTTTTACTTACAGCTAGAGATGGTTTAGAAGATAGAGTTAAAGGCTTAGATTTTGGGGCTGATGATTATATGACTAAACCTTTTGAACTTAAAGAGTTAGTTGCTAGAGTTAAAGCTATCTCCCGTAGGATAGATGTTAGATCTGGTAAAAGTGTTAACGAAGAAATCATGTTTGGTGATTATAGTTTTAACCCTAGTTCTGAGACAGTTACAAAGGATGGTGTAATTATTCCAGTTTCTAAAAAAGAATTAGCATTGTTATCTATATTGGTTCAAAACGCTGGTCGAGTTGTTCCAAAAACACAACTTTTAGAAGAAGTTTACTCAACTGATAAAGAGATGGATACTAACACTTTAGAAGTGCATATGCACAACCTGAGAAAGAAAATTAATATCTCTAATTTTATTCAAACAATAAGAGGCGTTGGTTATTTTGTACAAAAGGACAAAGTAATTAAATAACTTTTATGGAATATTTCTTAAGTCTAGGGTTTACTTTTTGGTTACTATTTTTGACTTTTGCAAGCGGTATTATTTATTTAATAGATTATCTTTTTTTTCAAAAAAATAGATTAGCTTCATATAGAGAGCAACTTAAAGCTCTTAATAAAAAGCAAAAACGCCAATTTTATAAAGATCATGGTTTAAAAGCTCCTTTTATAGCAGATCAAGCTAGATCTTTATTTAGCGTGTTTTTTGTGGTTTTTATATTAAGAACATTTTTGGTGGGAAATTTTTTAATTCCTACAGCATCCATGACTCCTACGTTACCAGTAGGAGACTTTATCTTTGTAGATAAGACAGCATATGGTATTAGAGCACCATTTACTAATAAAATACTGGTCAATACAGGTTACCCTAAAAGAGGCGATATCGTGGTTTTTCACTTTCCAGTTAACCCTAATGTGGATTATGTAAAACGAGTTGTGGGCTTGCCTGGGGATATTATATCTTATAAAAATAAGACTTTAACCATAAATGGTAAACAGCTTGACTATACTGATTGTGATAGAAGTGTTATGAATTATAATAATAAATCGTTGTCAGATAATAGTGGGGATATTGTTTGTCTGGAGCATCTAGGAGATGTTACTCATGAAATAGATTGGATAAAATCAGTTAAATCTCAAGACTTTGAAAGTTTGAAAGTTCCAGAAGGTCATTATTTTGTTATGGGCGATAATAGAGATAATAGTCAGGACAGTCGGTATTGGGGATTTGTTCCAGAACAAGATTTAGTTGGTAAAGCTAAACTTGTTTGGATGAGTTGGGATAAGGTTGATAAAAAAATCCGTTGGAATGAAATTGGAAAGGTTTTTTAGGTAGATGATTCCAGATTACTCCAGACTTTACCGAATACTAGGCTATACTTTTAAAGATCATACAATTTTAACTAGAGCATTAACACATAGAAGTAAAGCCAAAAAAAATTACGAGCGTTTAGAATTCTTAGGTGATTCAATATTAGGTTTTATTATAGCAGAGTCGTTGTATCAGAAATTTCCCAAATTCACTGAAGGTGAGCTTTCCCAAATTCGCTCAAAACTTGTTAAAGGCGTTACATTATCAAAATTAGCTCTAGATTATAAAATAGATGAGTTTGTGATATTGGGAGGTAGTGAGACAGGTTCACAAAAACGAGAGAAAATCTTAGAGGATGTTTTTGAAGCTGTAATCGGTGCGATTTATTTAGATAGTGATTTTGCTAATGTCAAAAAAGTTATACTTGGTTGGTACGCTGACATTTTTTCTAGATTAGATGTAGATATTGTGAAGGTTAAAGATAATAAGTCCAGGCTACAAGAGATATTGCTGCAAAATTCCATGAGCCTTCCAGCATATAACATTATAGCTATTTCCGGTAAAGATCATGAACAAATATTTGAAGTTGCTGCAATTGTAAAAGAATTAGGTTTTGAGACTAAGGCACAAGATACCTCTAGAAAAAAAGCCGAGCAAAAAGCAGCCAAAGAAATGATAAGGTTGCTAGAAAGTCAGGGTTTACATGAAAAAAAATAAGCTAAATTTAAATGGTATAATAGTAATAAATAAAGCTAAAGGTATTAGCTCAAATAAAATTCTACAGCAATTAAAATATTTATATAACGCTAAAAAGGCTGGCCACACTGGCACATTAGACCCTATGGCAACAGGTGTTTTGCCAATATGTTTTGGTAGAGCAACCAAGATAGCTCAATATTTACTTGATGCTGACAAAGAGTATATAGCAACAATTAAACTTGGTATACAAACCACTACCGGTGATGCAGAAGGTGAGATAGTTACAATTTTGGATGTTCCTAAACTATCAAATACACTTATAGAAAACATATTAGATAAATTTCGAGGCCAAAGTGATCAGACCCCACCAATATATTCAGCTTTAAAATATAATGGGCAACCACTCTATAAGCTGGCGAGAGAGGGTAAACAAGTTGAAATAAGACCACGAAAAATAACCATATATCAACTTAAGTTGCTAAGTAGTAAAGATGATACACTAGAGATTAAGGTTAGATGTTCTAAAGGAACATATATCCGTAGTTTAGCTATGGATATAGGTACGGAACTTGGTTGTGGAGGTCATTTAATAGCATTACAACGGACTCAAAGTGGTCCATTTTCTCTAGATAAAGCATACGAAATTGAGGGTTTGAAAGATTTAAGTTTTGAAGAAAAACTTGATACTATAGAACACATAGAAAGTGTATTTAAAGATAAACCAATATACACTTTAGATGTAAATCAAAAGCATGATTTATACAATAAAGGTATCCTAACAACTCAAGCAGATATCAATGGAGTTTTTAGAATATATGATGAGAATAAATTTATTGCAGTAGCTGAATTTGATAAAGGTAATTTAGTTAGCAAAAAATTTTTTGAGCAGGAAAAATTAATAAGTGAGTAAGTACAGTATAAATAATGATCCTAATAGGGATCTAGAAGCACAAAAGTATGAAAACCCCATTGCGAGTCGCCAGATGATATTGTGCTATATCAAGGACATGCAGCTGCCAGTAAGCGTAGAAAATATTGCTTTAGCTTTAGAAATTAACAAAAAATCTTCATTTGAAGGGTTGGTTAATAGACTAGGAGCTATGGTTAGAGACGGTCAATTAGTTAAAGATAAATCATATTATAGCCTTCCGGAAATAAAAAATGTTTATGTAACTTCAAAAGTTTCGGTTGATAGAGATGGTAGATTAGAAATATTTAGCCATACATTAAATACTAAAGTTAGTATTCTTTCCTCCCAAGCAAAAATGTTAATGGTAGGTGATGAAGTTACAGCTAGGGTATTAGGAATAAATAAAAAAGGTAAAATTGAAGCAGAGATAAAATCAGTAGTTTCAAGAGCCCAAAAAACCATAACAGGTTATTATTATAAAATTTTTGATGGGCACTTTCTCAAGCCAATAAATAAGAATATAACTAGTGATATAGTCTTATTACCTCCTAGACAAAAGATCGATCAGGATTCACTAATAGAAGCTGAAATAATAGTTCAACCAAGTATTAATAGTGTTGCAGTTGCTAAGTTCAAGCAAGAAGTTGAAGCGATATCTCCAGTTAAACAAGCTATGATGCTAGCTACTAAAAAGTTTGATTTAATAGAGCAATGGAGTAAAAAAACTCTTGAATACTTAGATACTCTTTCAGATGATATAATAACTAAAGAAAGAGTAGATCTGCGAAAGCTTAATTTTGTTACTATTGATGGCGAAGATGCAAAAGATTTTGATGATGCCGTGTTTGCTAGTAGAACTAAAGCTGAGGGTTGGAAATTATATGTTGCAATAGCAGATGTTTCAAGTTATGTTCAGAAAGATTCTGCTTTAGATTTAGATGCTAAACGCCGTTCAACCTCAGTTTATTTTCCTGGATATGTGATACCTATGCTTCCAGAAAAATTATCAAATGGTTTATGCTCTTTACAGCCAAATGTTGATAGGTATTCTTTAGTTTGTGAGATGAATATAAGTAGCACTGGTAAGTTAACTAGATATAAGTTTTATTCAGCTGTTATAAATTCTAAAGCACGTTTAACTTATACTGAAGTAGCAAAACTATTAGATAAGAAACAAAACTCTATAGTAGAAAATACTCCAGAGTTAGTGCCTGATATATTTGTTTTATATGATTTGTATAAAGTCTTGCATACTGCCAGAGATCAAAGAGGAGCAATAGATTTTGATACTATAGAGACACAAATCATCCTTGATAAGCATAACCATATACAATCAATAATACCAAGGCAACGCAATGATGCGCATAGACTAATAGAAGAGTGCATGTTAGTAGCAAACGTTGCAGCAGCTAAGTTTGTAATAAAGCATAAAAAAACTTCTCCGTTTAGAGTACATAGCGAGCCTAAAGAGGATAAGATGGATGCTTTAAAAAAACATTTATCTCGTCATGGTATCCATCTATCTTATGGTAAAGATGGTAAAGTAACACCAAAAGCCTTAGCACAAATGCTAGAAAGTATTAAAAGTCGTCCTGATTATGAAGATATTCAAATGATGACTTTGCGTAGCATGAATCAAGCTGTTTATAGTATTGATAATGTTGGGCATTTTGGTCTTGCTTATGATGAGTATACTCATTTTACTTCACCTATTCGTAGATACCCTGATTTAGTAGTTCATAGAATTATTAAATCTATTATCAATGAATATAATCATGGTGGTTGTGACTATAAGTCTAGTGAGTTAGCTAATATTTGCGACAACGCATCTTTTCAAGAAAGAAATGCAGATGGAGCCTCCAAACAAGTAGAAGATTGGTTGAAGTGTTACTTTATGCAAGATTATATAGGGCATGTTTTAGAGGCAAAAATCACACATATCAATGGTCTAGGATTGTTTGTTGAGCTTAAAGATATGTTCATAGAAGGCTTGGTTCATGTTTCAACTATTCCTGGTGATTATTATATTTTTGATGAAACTAAAGACATTTTGATTGGTAGAAGAAACCACAAAGTTTTTAAGATAGGTCAAAAAATAACCATAAGAGTAATAAGGGCAGATTTAGAAAGTGTCCATATAGATTTTGAATTATATTCTCCAGAGCAATCAGCAAAAGATTTTGACAGCTCTAAAAAATATAGTACTAAGAAGAAAGTTAAAAAGAGAAAGCCAAAGCGTGATAAAAGAAAAAATAAAACTAAACAATCTTAATGACCAACAAATTCGTTAAGTTTTTGGTTGTTTGAACCCCCATACGATTCTTAATTTTTTCAGTATAGTTAAGATAATGTAAGTTATGTCAATCTGCCAAAACTTCAGGTTATTTCTAACTGAATAAGCAAATTTATGATGATTGTTATGCCAACCCTCTCCAAAAGTGAGAATTGCAATAAACCAGTTATTTCTACTATTATCTGTTGTTAGATGATCTTTGGACCCAAAGATATGGCAAATTGAATTTACACTGAAAGTTGTGTGATATAGTAAAACAGTGCTTAATATCCCCCCAAAAAAGACAAAGTTTAGACCAGAAGTTCCTAGATTTGGGTATTTATAAGCTACAAAACTACCAATAACGAATAGCCCAACAAGATATAAAAAAAATGATAAATGAGAAAATTTATCCAACCAAACTAGTTCCGGATATTTAAACCAGTCTTTTGTGTATTTTAACTCTACAGAATTGTTATTAGGGTTAAAAATCCAGCTTATATGCGACTGAAAAAAACCATTTTCAGGTGAATGAAGATCAGTAGTTTTATCAGAGTGAATATGATGGTATCTATGGTGCCCAGACCACCATAGCGGCCCTTTTTGAGAAGCCCATGTTCCCACTAGGGCTAATATAAATTGAAAAAACCTCGATGTTTGGAAAGATCTATGTGCAAAATAACGGTGGTACCCAGCCGTTAAAGCAAAAGTTCTCATGCTAAACGTAATAGTAAATACTAACAAAGCTGTTAAGTTAAAGTTTACAAAAAATACACCTAAACAGCTAAGATGTAATCCAGCAAAAGCTATTTTAGTAATATTGTTTGACTTACTTTTCATATTTTGCTCCATGAATTTAAATTAATTTTTTAGCTATTTTGAAATACAACCTATATGGAAACTTTGCGATAAATTTTAAGATTAAGGTGAATTTTTTAGTAAAATGAATTTCAAAATTATTCGATAATAACCCTTTGAGAATTTCTTTGGCAGCTTTTTCTGGGGTTAACAAAGCGGGCATTTTAAAATTATTTTTGTCTGTTAGTTTTGTTTTTACAAAGCTTGGATTTATAAGTCTAATGTCCAAATCTTGATTTTCAGCTTTTAAACTTTCAACTAGATTGATAACTCCAGCTTTAGTGGCAGCATAGGGCTGAGATTTTGGCAACCCTATATAACCAGCCACACTAGCAGTTATCGCTAATTGACAGTGTGGGTTTTTCTTTATATATGGCAAAATAAATCTTATAAGATAAAAAACAGCAGTTAAATTGGTTTGTATAGTTTTATCAAGATTAGATAACGATATATCAGTTATTAGAGAGGGTTCGTAAAAAGCTGGTAAATATATTATAAAGTCAGGTTTGTATTGTATAGCTTTGGCTGCTTGTTTCTCAAATTCTGAGTAGTCAGTAACATTAAAAGCTAATGATATAGATTCATTTTTTAGATTCATACCAATGGTTTCTAATTTTTTTTGTGAGCGTGAAGATATTATAAAGTTTGCGTTTACTGAGCTATCTAATCTCTCTAAAATAGCTTTACCGATGCCGTCAGTAGCACCAATTATCCATATGGTTTTATTTTCAAATTTTTGCATCCTTTATTTTCCAGTTTCTTGTTTATGCATAAACAAAGTTAGCGAGCCAACATTTAAGCCAAATTTTTTAAATGAGTTTTTATTTATTAGGACGTCATCATTCATTAAATACATCCAATCATCAAAATTTATCGTGTATTTTTTATCTCCAACAGGGATGCGCATCTGGTATTGCCAATTCATAGCATTACCTTCTACATAAATCTTTGCTATGCCAATTACATCATCAGTTGTACCTTCGTAATAGTTGTCTGATATTTTTTTGATTCTCCATATACGGTGGTCTTTTTGTCCATCGTAATATGTCATATGCTCATCAAATGTACCAGTATCGTTATCCCAACTAGCATCACCGGAAAAGTCAAATTTTTTAATAACTTTGCCTTTATAATCTTGAATAATTCCATTGCCGACTATTCTACCTTGTAGGTACTTTTTTAGATCTAACTTAGGAGTTTCCTCCTTATAATCAGAAATATTGATAGAACATCCAAATAATCCAAAAACCATAATAATTGCTCCTATTTTAAGTATTAGTCCTTTCATATGCCTCTCAGTTGTTTTGATAATTTGATATTAGAGGATTTATCACTTAACCATATTTCGAAGAAATATTTTGATAAACCTTTATTTTGTATAGTTCCTAGTAACCTTGTATCAGAATAAATGTTTGCATAACCATCTTTATCCATATACCCGTAGAGGTCTGTATTTTTAGCTACGTTTGGTATTATCATTTTAAAAGTATCCAGATAGTTTTGGTAGTTATCTTTGACTTCATTTGGGTGTTGTTTTGATATTTCTTTTAATGTTTGAGTGACTATGCTTTTACTTTGGAGATCTATTAAATAATGTATTTTTAGTAAGAAAGTTAGATCCCAATTAAATTTACCGGTATTTGTAAAAAGTTCAGCATCATAAATATCAAAAAACCATTTTTTAAAATGAACCTTGCCAACCAGGTTAGAATTTTGAGCTTTTATAGTTGATAACTCAAGTTCTTGAGCGCTTATGAGTATAGGTAAACAAATAAAGAATATTCCGAATAGTCTTTTAAGCATGTACTATTTCCAGCTGAGCAACATTTATACGACCATGAGTAAAAGCAGCGCTACAAGAATTTAGATAAAAACGCCACATCCTTTGAAATCGTTTATCAAAACCAAGTTCTAAAAGCTCTTGACCAGTATTTGCAAAATTATTATCCCAAATATCTAAAGTTTTAGCGTAATCTTTACCGAAAAACTCTTTATTAACACATTTCAACCCAACTTTTTTAAGTTCAACTTCTATTTGTTGTATTGAGGGTAGAAAACCACCTGGAAATATAAAAGTTCTAATCATATCAGTACCTTTAGCGTAGCTGTTAAAAAGCTTGTCATCAATAACTATGCTTTGAATAATGATTTTACCATTTCGTTTGACTAAGGATTTAAGTTTTGAAAAGTAAGTATTCCAATACTTCTTACCAACAGCCTCTATCATCTCTATAGAAACAACATAGTCATATTGCCCTTCTTGTATTCGATAATCTTCTATAGTTATATCAACGTTTTTCCCTACTAAACGCTGTTTGGCAAATTCGTACTGCTCAGTTGAAAGGGTAATACCCTTAAGATAGTAATTACTGTGGTTAATTGCGGTTTCTGCAAAACCACCCCAGCCACAACCAATCTCAATAATAGAACCTTGAGGCTTGTTAAATTTACTAATGATATTAGAGTATTTATTGATCTGAGCTTGCTCAAGGGTTTCATTCTGGTTTTTAAACATAGCTGATGAGTAAGTCATAGTTTTATCTAGCCAGAGGTTATAAAATTGGTTTCCTAAATCATAATGCTTTTGGATGTTTTTTCTACTTTGCTTTAAAGTATTTCTTTTAGTCAGATAGCCTATTTTATGCAGAAACTTAAAGATGACGTTTGGCTTCATGTATTGACCAAAGGCTTGCTCATTTTCTAGACCAAAAAGTATTAAAGCTTTTAGGTTAGATGTTTCCCAATATCCATCTCGATAGTCTGCCGCAAATCCTATATCAGCTTTAAATTTGAGATTAATGGCTGTACGCCAATCTTTTAATTTTAAGTCCGCTATTTGTCCATTTTTTTGGCCTTTTGTATATATTACTTCACCTTCTGGTGTAGTTAAGCAAATTTCACCAAATTCTATATTATCTAAGGCTTTTAGGATATTTTTCCTGATAGTCTTTTCAAACATTTGATCTGCCAAGTTAGTCTATAGTTAAGATAAATATTAGCAGATAAATGTTGAGGTAATATTGCCAAAAAATTAAATTTTGTTAATGTATTTTGCTTCAGTTATTTTATTATTGATTTGTACTGGTTTAGAAACGTACTTGATTTGTTTTAAAAGGATTTTTAGAGCTTGATAGTGTATTAGAAAAATGACTTTAAATGTTAATAATGGAGATCTTAGAAACTCTTTAAATAGGTTGCTACTTGAAAAAGTTTTAGTAACCGCAGTTATCTGCGTACTAAGTTGAAGCTTATCATTATTATAGTAATTTATAGTAATTTGGTTTTTTGAATTGTTTTTTAAGTTAATAAAAAAGTTAAATCTATAGAAACCTTCTCTTTGATAAAAAGGTGAAACATGAAATTCTTTTTGGGCTTCAAACCAAGAATCTTTAGTTATTTGCATACCATTTTTATGACAAATATAGCTATGGGTTTGACCAAAAGTATTGTTAACTTCAGCTACTACGGCTATAAGCTTTTCATTGTTATAACAAAGCCAGAAACTGACTGGATTAAATAAATATCCAAGGACCCGAGGCATAGTTAATAATCTAGTATCATCATAATTAAGCTTATATTTTTGGAGTAGGTTGGCTATCCAATCTAAACTATCTTTCTTGTTCCTATAGCCGTGATCTTTGTCATAAAAACTATATAGATTGAACTTGTTGATGCTAAATATCTTTAACTTGTTTTTATCTATATCGAGCATATCTAACACTACATAGTAAGCATTGTAACAAAAAGAATTCTGTTTCGGGTGATGCCTTTTATGAAATATTTTAGAGCTTAAAACAAAATTTTTTACCATGGAGTTTTTACTCCTAATTTTTCTGCTACCTTTACAGCACTAAATATACCATCTTCATGAAAACCATACCTAAGATATGCGCCACAATAATAAGAGCTGTTTAAACCTTGAATAATATCGAAATTTTGTTGAGCCCTGATTGCTGCTTTATCAAATACAGGATGTTCAAAGATATGCTCGTTAATTATTTTAGATTCTTCTGGTTTTTCATCTGGATTAATAGTTACAAAGTAATTTTTAGTTGTTTTTAAAGGTTGTAAATTATTCATCCAGTAACTTAAGGATACAACTTTACGATTATCTTTAGTTTCTTTGTTTAGATAATTCCAGCTTGACCAAGCTTTAGATCTTTTGGGCATTAGCTTCTCATCTGTATGTAAGATAGCAGTGTTTGGCTGATACTTTATTGCTGTGAGTAGTTTTTTCTCATTTATACAAGGATCATCTAATATTTCAAGAATTTCATTGGGATGGCAAGCAAATATAACTTTATCGAATTCATTTATAATATTTCTTTCATCTGTAATAAATACTTTAGTTTTACGTAAAACTTTAATTGCACTGGGAGCAAACTTAACATTTGCATTTTCTAGTTTCTTGACAATTTTCTCTACATATACTTTACTACCACCTGGGACTGTATACCATTGGATAGGTTTGTTTGTAGTAAGTAGTCCATGATTATTAAAAAATCTAATAAAACTAAGAGCAGGAAACTTATACATTTGATTTATTGGAGTGCTCCAAATACAAGCTCCCATGGCTAATAAATAATAATCTTTGAAATATTTACTGACTTTTAGATTACTGAGGTATTCTTCTAAAGTTATGCTTTCATCAAGGGTATTATTTTTAAGATGCTTTCTTGATATTTTATTAAACTTTAAGATATCAAAAACCATTTTGTAAAAGTAAGGGTTTAAGATATTCGATATTTGACAAAATAAGCTTTTGAGGTTACTGGAGCCATACTCAAATCGGCCTTCTTTTATAGATACTCCAAAAGACATATTACTCTTAGCTACAGGTACGTCTAAGTGAGTAAAAAGCCTGGTTAAGTGATAATATGTGTGGTAATTAAAAACTATAAATCCAGTATCTATGGAAATGCCTTTTTCGATATTAAGTGTACGAGCATGACCTCCAAAATAGTTGTTTTTCTCATAAATAGTTAAATCGTATTTATCTTTTAGAAGATAGCTAATTGCTAATCCTGATATGCCACTGCCTATTATAGCTATTTTTTCCATAATTTATCAATATAGATCAATATATATACCTAAAATAATTCTTTTAGCATTAAAAGCCTAGTTAAAAAAAATTAATGTAAAGGGATAGTGATAGTAATTAGTAAACCAGTGGGCAAGTTGTTTTTTGCTGTGATATTGCCGTTATGTAGCTCTATAACTTTTTTTACTAAAGCTAACCCAAGTCCATTACCTTGCTGAGTCCGACTTTGTTCTTCACGAAAAAACCGTTCAAATATTTTTTCAAAGTTTTGATTAGCTACTCCTGCTCCAGTGTCACTGATAGTTAGTTTATAGTTTGTTTTTGTTATAGTCCCTAGAATGGTTACAGAAGTGTTTTTATCGGAATATTTGTAACAATTATCTAAGATATTTATAATACTTTGGAAAAATAAGTTTTTATCTAGATTAAGTGGTTTAGCTGTAACATCTGTTTTCACAGTAATATTTTTTTGCTCAAATATTGGCTCATATAATTCTATAGCATCTCTAATCACATTTTTTATATTTAGGTAGTTTTTTATAATTTTTTCATGTCCATGCTCGAGTCTGTTTAAGCGTAATAGGCTATTAAATACTTCTAAAAGCTTATTGCATTCTTCTAAAGCTTTTTCAGTATCTTGGTCAGGGTACTTTTCCTCTAAGATTTCTAGTTTATTTTTCAAACGAGTCAGAGGGGTTTTTAAATCATGAGCTATATTGTTAGACACATTTTTTATATCTGTAAGAAGGTTTTCAATATTTTCGAACAGGATATTTAAAATATTAGCTAAATTGCTTAAATCATCCCAGTTTGCTTTAGATTCTATCCTACAGCTAAAATCTTGTGTATTTATTATAGCTGCAGCGGTTGTTGCTATATGATTTATTTTTCTTACAACAAATATGCTTACAAAGTAGCTAATAATGACAACGCTAGCTGCCGTACTAAGTCCGGTGACTAGAGGTATAACGTGCTGAGAGATTTTATCACCACTAATAGATGAAACTACTACATAAATCCAAGAAATAATACTTAAGCTCAGCAAAATAGTAAAAAGCATAGCCATTTTGAAGCTAGAGCTTATTATATATTTACGTTGAATAGTTTTATTAAGATTGTTCTTGGATGACATATCCAAATCCGCGCATGGTTTTTATGGGGTCAGGAAGGTTATTTTCAGTAAGCTTATTACGTAAACGTGAAATATGTACTTCAACTACATTAGTTTGGGGATCAAACTCATAATCCCAGACTTCTTTCAAAATCATGTTTTTACTAACTACTTCGTTTTTATGCTTTAAAAGTAAATGTAAAATCTTATATTCTCTTTGCTGAAGAGGTATGAGCACGTTATTTCTTCTTACCTCGTGAGCTAGCTCATCTAACACTATGTCACTACAAATTATTTTGTGAGTATTTATTTGAGCAATTAATTTAGTTCTTTTATAGAGTATGTTTACACGGATAATTAACTCTTCAATAGAGAAAGGTTTAGTTAGGTAATCATCACTACCAGATTTGAGCCCTTGTATTTTATTTTCAGTGCTATCTAAAGCACTTAAAATGATAATGGGGGTTACTAATTGTTGTTTGCGAAGAATTTTAAGTAATGATATCCCATCTAAATATGGCATCATCCAGTCGATAACAATAATATCATATTCATTAGTATTAATAAGAAACAAAGCTTCTTTACCATCGTAGGCTAGAGTCGTTTCGATATTATTTTCTTCAAATTTAGTTTTTATAAATTCGGCAATTTGTTTATCATCATCAGCAACTAAAACTTTGGGTTTTATAGTCATTTAAGGGCAGCCGTAAATTTGCTGATATAGTGTTTATATTATAGCAAAAATAATGGAGACTGTTGATTTAATTGCAAAAAGCAAATAAGTTCCAGCAAGCCAGCTTAAAGTTATCTTTCTTGACGGTGAGCCTAATTACTTTTTTGCCTGCTCTATTTAAAAATCCTTTTAACTTCTTAAAGCATAGACTAGAATTAAACTATATAAACTATGGAGTAGGTTATGTTTGAAGAAGATTATTTATCAGAGAAATTGCAAAAATTTACACTAGTAGATTTGGTTTTAGTTAAAATAGTATATCTTTTAGTAGGGTTGCTTGTAGCAACTAGTTATTTTGCACTTAGTGAAGTTAGCTGGGTTTTCTATTTAGTAATGTTTTTAATCGCAGCAATGCCGCTTATATTACATTTATTTTCATTTCAAGGTTCTTATTTAGAAAAAGCAAGACAATATCTAAAAACAAATAAGCCAGCCTATCAGGTATTGTTATTTTTTACCCAATTCTTTTTTGGGTGTATGCTAGTAACTTTAGTGCCAATCTTAAGTTTAGTGCCGTGGTATATTTATCTGCTATTAATAATGGTATTTGCAATAAAGCCAATGCGTTCAAATATGTTTTGGTAATATTCATTAGTTATCTATTATTTTCAATTATTATAAGTAACTAGCCCACTATCAGAAGCTTTAACAATGTGATATTACTTAGATGTTTTTAAATGCTAGATTTGAATTTATTTTTTGAGAAATATGATGTTAGTATCTACGCAAGGTGAGTCTAGCATTATTGCTAAATACAGGCTTGATATGGGTGTAAATAGGAGTGTGGTTTTTATCTGGAGGACTTAATGAAAAAAGTTGAAGCAGTAGGCGTTGCTATTGGTAACGCTGGTAGAAGGGTAGGTTGTGCTAAAGCGCCATATGTTTTTTTGAATGCTATAAGAGATAGAAAATTAGACTCTCAGATAATCAATTATATCGGCGGTCGTACAGAGATTAAAGCGATGGCAAAATATTTTACAAAGGCTGCTAAAGCAATATCACAAAAGCTTGATGAAGGTGTTTTCCCATTAGTGTTAGGTGGGGATCATTCTTGCGCGATAGCAACATGGAGTGGGGTATATGATCACCTTAAAAAGCATGGCAATGAGTTGGGCTTAATATGGATTGATGCTCATATGGACAGTCATAGGCCAGATACATCAGAAACTGGTAATATTCATGGTATGCCAGTTGCACATTTGCTAGGTTATGGTTACCAAGAATTTAAAAACATTTTGAATAAACAACCAAAGTTAAAACCAGAAAATATAGTTTTTTTTGGTATAAGATCATATGAACCAGCAGAAGAGGAATTTTTAAACTCATTAGGTGTAAAAATTTATTATCAGAGAGATTTAAATAGCCAAAATTTTGAGCAGTTTTTTTTGAGGGAATTTGAGCGTTTAGCAAAAGTTACAAATGGAAATGTAGGAATTAGTTTTGACTTAGATGGATTAGATCCTTTAAAAATGGATGCTGTTGGCACTCCTGTGGAAAATGGTATACAGCCTGAAACATTTTATGAAACTCTTTCTAAAATAGATTATAGTCAATTAATCTGTTTTGAAGTGGCGGAATATAATCCTATGTTAGATAAAACAGGGCTTTCTCTAGAATACATGGAGAAGGTTTTAAGGCTTGTTGAGGGCAAGATCAAAAATCTAAAACTATAATAACTTTGTGTTCTATTTTTTATAACTATATAATTATCTAACCAACTCTTTATTAGCGTTTTACTCTAGATAATGACTCATAACAATATCCTTTTAATGACAGATAGCTATAAACATTCTCATCCTTTTCAATATCCGAAAGATACTAATTATTTACATTTTTACTTAGAAAGTAGAGGAGCTAACAATGCTAGTTTAGGATCTCAAACGAAATTTTTTGGGTTGCAATATTACATTAAAAAGTATTTGTCCAAACCAATAACTATAGATATGGTTGATGAAGCTGAGAACATTTTAAACGCTCATGGATTGCCATTTCATAGACAAGGGTTTGAAAAAGTAATTAGAAAATATAGTGGTTTTTTGCCTATACGTATTAGAGCTGTTAAAGAAGGAAGTGTTGTTCCAGTACATAATGTTTTGATGACTATAGAAAGTACGGATGAAGAATTATTTTGGTTACCTGGTTTTTTAGAAACTTTATTACTAAAAGTATGGTATCCAACCACTGTTGCTACTGTTAGTTTTAATATAAAAAAACTTATAAAAAAATATCTATTAGAGACAGCAGATAGTTTAGATAAGCTTGGATTTATGCTACATGATTTTGGCTATAGAGGGGTTTCATCAGAGGAATCAGCCGGCATTGGGTCAGCAGCACATCTGGTTAATTTTTTAGGTACAGATACTTTGGCAGCTTTACAGTTTTGTAAGCAATACTATTATGACAACATGGCAGGCTTTTCAATACCAGCAAGTGAGCACTCAACTATGACTAGCTGGGGTGAGGGTAGTCATTGTGAATATCATGCTTTTAAAAATATGATAGAGCAATTTGGAGATAATAGCGTACTCTATGCTTGTGTTTCTGATAGTTGGGATTTTAAACAAGCAATAAAAAGTTGGGTGGCTTTAAAAGATAAAGTAAATGCTCAAAAAGCAAACCTTGTAATACGCCCTGATTCAGGTGATGCAGTTAAAAATATTATTTATGCTTTAGAAGAGTTAGAAAAAGGCTATGGTAGCACTGTTAACTCAAAAGGTTATAAAGTAATAAATAAGGTAAGCCTAATACAGGGAGATGGAGTTAATATTCAATTGATAGATAGAGTATTGAGTCTAATGAAAGAAAAAGGATACTCTGCTGAAAATATTGCTTTTGGTATGGGAGGAGCTTTATTACAGGGTAATTTTGAGTCATCTGTAAATCGTGACAGTTTTAAATTTGCAATAAAATGTTCAGCTATAAAGCGAGAAAATAATGTTATTGGTGTACTAAAAAACCCTAGTACAGATCCTGCTAAAAAATCAAAAAAAGGTAGGTTAGACCTTATTAAAAATACTGATGGAAAGTATGAGACTATACACCTTGATGAAAATTATCAACTTGGGCAGTACCATCCTGATAGTCAGCTACTAACTTATTATGAAAATGGTCGTATTATTCTTGAACAAACCTTAGCTGAAATACGTGCACAAGATAAATTTTAAACATTTGTTAGTATTTTGGTAATTATAAACCTAAAAAAAATGTAAATTACTTAAACTCTTATAATAAATTAATTATATTTATAAAAAAATATATCAGCTAATAGTAATAACATTTGAAGTTTCACAGACGCAAAATGTCTCTAAAGTTATATTAATAATAATTTTAAATATTGTATTTTTATTTAATTTTATGTATAAATAATTTAAAACTAAAAAAATGTGTTGGCGGTGTTTAATGCGTTTTCACCCATATGAGAATAATAATGATATAACTATAGAGTATTATAAAAATAAAATATTAACAAACTTGCCAGATAAAGATGCGAGCGTGCTTTGTGAGTTGGTGTATGAGAGTATGATGCTGGAGAATATTGTTAATAATAGAGCAGGGAAAGAAAAAACTATTTCGAATCTTATTTATAACCTAGATAAAAAAACTTTAAATAAAATTTCTACGACTCTTTTATTTCAGATATAAAAGATGCCTTAGAACAATACTCTCATCACTACTATCCAATATTAGCAAAATATAAGTTAGTAGCTACAAGTTTTGATTTTGTATCAAAGACTCAATCAAATTTTTTTGGTACAGCACCAAGTTATTATGCAATTGTAGTGGCGAATGTTAATGATAAAGAGAATAAAGGTATTTATATTATTAATAGAGGTACTGACAAAGCCTGGGATTATTGGTCAGATTTAAAAATGGGTCACGGTAAATTAATACCAAGTGCTGAAATCATTCCGCATATGATAGCAGGTATAAAATTTACAGGGGAGGTATTAGCTAAATACCAAGTAAGAAGTATCGGTTTTAGCGGTCATAGTTTAGGTGGCTCAATAGCGCAAATCCAAAGCATAAGATTTTTTGATTATAAAAAAGGCTTAAGCTTAGCTCCGACTAAGTGTTTTGAGCCTTTTGGAACCAAGTCAGAGGTTGATCCAAGTTTTGGCTTTAGGTTTAAAAATAAATATTATTATTCTGATATTAACTTATGGAAGGGTTTTCGTTCTCAAGTATGTAATGTGGGTATAGATTGGAAATGTAATAGTTGGCAAGAACTAAGTGATAGATTAATCCATAAGTATCAAAGAAATGCTAAATTTATAGCAAACAATATTAAGAATTTTATAAGGCAAGGCGATATAATAGCTGAGTTGTCAGCGCAAATAGGTGATTCAATAAAATTAGCAACAAACATTAATAATAATTACTATAACTATATACCACAGCAAACAAGTGGATTAATAGCTGTACCACAGTTTTTATTTGAGTTGTTAAGAAGATTGACTATACATAAGATAGGTTGGTATAGATATAATGCATATGCTGAGAACGGTGACTTAATTCCTAATCAGATCGATAAGAAAAATCTAAAAATATTTAAGCTTTCAGCAAATTATAAAGATATACAAAGTTTTAGAGAGGCATTTAAGGATGATAACTAAGATTTCAAAAAGTTTTTATTTTTAACTTTGTTGTTAAGTATTATGTTGCTCACATCATGTGCTAAATCATTATGGCTAGGTAATAAGCTTAGTGATAAAGCAACAAAACAGCAACAAGAACAAGTTAAGCAAGAAGTTATGCAACTCCTTAAACAAGAATATAATCAGCCATTTAAATTATTAAATTATAAGTATGAATATAAAAAACATTATGATTTGGGTGGTAATTGTCACTATTGTGATGTTGTGAAATATGGTACATATTATTTCAAAATACAAGCTCTAGATAATCCAATTATAGTTATGAATTTTAGAATTGATGATATAAAGAAATCATCAACCAATGAATTGTTAGAGGATTTTAAAAAGAATCTGTTGGTTAATCTGTATTGTGGAATAGGGGTAGCTGATTATTATATTAAAGCTAGAAAAGAAAAAATTGTAGTAGACCATAAAAACTTAGAAAAAGCAGAAAAGTATTGCCAATCTAGAAATCAACAGGAGCAATATACTTTTTTCAAAAAAACATATGAAAAAGCAAAATGATATGCTTTAGTGATATTAGTTTATGAGCCCCCAATAGTGTGAATTCAAATGGTAAAATTTTTGAGTAAAAACAACTTAAACTTAGCGCCTAATGAGCTTAATGAATTGCTTTTAGAATCAACCTAAACGTTGAGAGGTACAATTTAGCAAACATTAAAATTAAATAGTCCCTCTCTTCATAGTCTCAAAGAACTCTTCATTTGTTAATGTGCCTTTCATTTTTTCAGTCAAAAATTCCATAGCTTGAACATCTTCCATACCACCAAGAATCTTACGTAAAATCCAAAGCTTCTGCAATTCTTCTGGAGTAGTAAGTAGCTCTTCTCTACGCGTACCAGACCTATCAAAGCTAATCGCAGGATACACGCGACGCTCAGCAATCTTACGATCAAGGTGTAGCTCCATGTTACCAGTACCTTTGAACTCCTCGAAAATAACCTCGTCCATCTTAGAACCTGTTTCTACAAGGGCTGTAGCAATGATTGTTAGGCTACCACCTTCAGCAGTGTTACGAGCAGCACCAAAGAATCTTTTTGGCTTTTGTAAAGCGTTTGCTTCAACACCACCAGATAGCACACGACCAGATGCTGGTGATACAGTGTTATAAGCACGTGCAAGCCTTGTGATAGAGTCTAGTAGGATTACAACATCTTGTTTATGCTCGACTAGTCTTTTAGCTTTTTCTATCACAATTTCAGCTAATTGAACGTGGCGTGCAGCAGGCTCATCGAAAGTACTAGCTACAACTTCACCACGTACTGAACGTTGCATTTCAGTTACTTCTTCAGGGCGTTCATCAATTAAAAGCATAATTAAGTTACATTCAGGATGGTTTTTAGCAATTGAGGTTGCGATATTTTGCATCATAATTGTTTTACCAGTTTTAGGTGGTGCCACAATCAAACCACGTTGACCTTTACCGAATGGGGCTGCTAAATCTATAACCCTGGCTGTGAGATCTTCACTAGAACCGTTGCCGATCTCCATGGTTAGCCTTTCTTTAGCATACTCTGGCGTTAAGTTTTCAAAAAGAATCTTTTTTCTAGCAAGTTCAGGAGAATCAAAATTAACACTATCGATGTGTTTAACAGCAAAGTATTTTTCGCTATCACGAGGAGGTCGAATTTTACCAACAATACTATCACCAGTGCGTAGGTTTAGTTTTCTAATAAAAGCAGGTGATACATAAATATCATCTGGACTGGCAAAGTATGAGCTATCAGAAGATCTTAAAAAACCATAACCGTCTTGTAAAACTTCAAGAATACCTTCACCATAAATGTCCTCGCCATTATCAGCATGGTATTTTAAGATAGAGAAAATAAGTTCTTGTTTTCTTGCACGTAGTGACTCAAGATCTAAGCTTTGAGCTATATCCATTAGCTCGTTTACAGATTTATACTTTAATTCATTTAAATTCATTCGTGATTCTCTGTTTGTATATATTGTAAATAATAATAGGTTGAACGAAGCTATGACTTATAGATACTTATCTAAGATTGATACAAGTTGACTTTTTTGTACTACACCAACTTTAGTTTCTTTATGTCCACCATCTTTAAAAACCATAAGAGTAGGAACACCACGAACGGCAAATTTTGTTGCAGTTTCTTCATTATCATCAATATTTATCTTACAAACTTTGATTTTATCACCGTAGTGTTCAACTACTTGGTCAAGTATAGGAGACAGCATTTTGCATGGCCCACACCAAGGAGCCCAAAAATCTAATAAAACTGGGATATTGCTGTTTAACACTTCATCTTGAAATTGGCTGTCTGTTATATTGATGCATTTTGACATAATTTTGTTTTTCCTTTATTTTAATACATTGATTTTATAAAAAGCTGATTTTTGTAGGATTACTTTAAACTAGTTATGGATTTGTTTTTTATATAAAGACTAGTTTAGTTGTTAAATTTATAATGTTCATTATAAACAAAAAAACTCTTCAAACAAATTTTTTTAGCTATTTTGCTGATATTTTTTTATAATGAGTAATAGTAACAAAAGTAGGTTTTAAAAATGTCTAAGATAGTAGCTACCATAGATTTAGGTTCAAATAGTTTTCACATGCTTATAAGTGAGATCAAAACTAGTGGTGAGGTAGTTATACTCTCTAAACAAAAACAAAAAGTACAACTAAGAGCAGGATTAAATAACAATCTTACAATAAGTAAAGAAGCGCAAGACCGTGCTATTGAATGTCTAGAGTTCTTCGCAAAGGAAATAAAAGCTTATAATGTAGAATACATTAGGGCTGTAGGAACTTATACTCTAAGAAAAGCCAAGAATAACATTAAAGGGTTTAAAAAAAGGCTTGATAAGGCATTAGGCACAAAAATAAAAATTATTTCAGGTGCAGAAGAGGCAAGATTAGTTTATGTTGGTGCTAGAGATAACCAAGATATTCATCAGAAGACTTTAGTTATAGACATCGGAGGTGGCTCAACTGAGCTTGTAATTGGTAGAGGTAATAAAATACTGATAGCGCGTAGCTTGGATATGGGTTGTGTGGGGATGCAGAAAGATTTTTTTGGCAATGATAAGTTGGATTTTAGTAATTTTTACACAACAGTTGCTAGAGCTAAAAAGATATTAGGACCGATTATTCTTAAATATAAAAAAGTTGGTTGGGATGTGGTATTAGGATCTTCGGGAACAATTATATCAGTAACGAATATTTGTCAGCAAATGACAGGGTCATCAGCTATTACTAAAGAATTTCTGAACAATTTGATCACCATGATGATGGATAAGAGGCAAGTTGAAAATATCAGCTTTGAAGGTTTGCGTGAAGACAGAGAAAGTGTATTAGCTGGTGGTGTGGCTATCCTATATGCGATATTTGACTGTTTGGGAGTTTCTCAAATGAATTTATCAAATGGTGCGGTACGAGAAGGTATGCTTTATGAGTTGGTTAAGAGTAAGTATAAGATTGTTATAAACTAAATTGAAAATAGTAAGTAAATTATAATAAAAAATTGTCATTTCCACGAAAGAGGGAATCTTTTAAATCATAGCCAATAGTAAAGAGGTTCCGGATCAAGCCAGAAATGACACAACATTTTAGAATTCATTACATGTTTTTATAAGGCTTAAAATATGAAACACATTCCACTAGCTGCTAGATTGCGACCACAAAATATTGAGGAAGTAGCTGGGCAAGAGCATCTACTTACTGAAAATGGCGTTTTAACCAAGATATTTAGTAAAGCTGATAGTGTTTGTTCTCTAATCTTATGCGGCAAAACAGGTGTTGGTAAAACTACTGTTGCAAGGATTATAGCTAAATCAAAAGACTTGGAATTTTTTGAATTATCAGCTGTAGACTCAGGGGTGAAAGAGGTTAAAAAAATAATAGCTGATAACGAGCATTTAGATAGTTTTGTTTTATTCTTAGATGAAATTCATCGCTTTAATAAATCTCAACAAGATTTGCTTTTGCCGTATGTGGAGTCAGGAAGAATAATTTTAATAGGGGCTACTACCGAGAATCCAACTTATTACTTAAATGATGCTTTAATCTCTCGAGTGTTTATACTACGATTAAAAAGACTAGATCAATTAGGTACGCAAAACTTAATTCAAAGGGCACTAAAACAAGATGCTATACTTTCAAAATATAATATTTCTTTAGAAAACGATCTTACTAGCGCGATATATAATTATAGTGAAGGCGATTGTCGTAAGATTTTAAACTTAGTAGAAAGAATGTTTTTGATTAGTGACCAGTCAGATACTATTGTTTTCAACAAAGAGTTGTTTGATAAGGCTGTTGGTGAAACAACTAGAAATTTTCACCGTGATGGTAAAGAATTTTATGAGCAATTATCAGCTTTTCATAAATCTATAAGAGGGACTGATTCTGACGCGGCTATATTTTGGTTAGGGTTGATGTTAGAAAATGGAGTAGATCCTTTAGTTATAGCTAGAAGAATGCTTTGTATAGCTTCTGAAGATATTGGTAATGCTGATCCACAAGCTTTAAGAGTCGCGTTAGATGCTTGGAATGCTTATGAGAAACTAGGTATGCCTGAAGGTAGGTTAGCTTTATCTCAAGCAGCTATATACCTAGCAGTAGCACCTAAAAGTAATGCTTGCTATAAGGCATATAAGAAAGCTTTAGAGGTAATTAAGAGTAAAGGAAATATAGATGTACCTCAACATCTTAAAAATTATAAAGACAGCAAATACTTATACCCTCATGATTACCCAAACTCGTATGTGAAGCAACAATATTTACCTGTAGATATAGATCAGCATTTTTATACACCCACAGCAAATGGTTTTGAAAGTAAGATTAAAACAAAGCTTGATAGTATAAATAAAATAAGGCTCAATTAATCTATTAAAAAATTGAATTTATGTGTTATAATCTTTGGAATTGAAAATATCTCTACATAAATATACTTGGTTTCTCAACAACTATGGCTATAGAAAATTTACTACACCCTACTAATATTAAGATAAATGACTACGGTAAAAATGCAACTAAATTCTCTTTTGAAGCGCTAGATAGAGGTGCTGGTTACACTCTTGGTTTTGCCTTAAAGCAGACTATGCTTTACTCTATTGGCGGAGCGTGTATTACTAGTATCAAAATTAACGATGGTAAAGTTACTTCTTTAGAAGATATAATTCCATGTGAAGAAACTGTTGCTGATATTATCCTAAATGTTAAAGCTCTTGCTGTAACATTAGCTGATAATGTAGATACAGGAACTATTATTTTTGATTTATCAGGTTCTGCTGAAGAGATTTTTTCTGAAGAAGCTAAATTAACTGAAGGTTTGACTATAAATGAAGATGTGTTTATTTGTAGCTACATAGGTGGTAAAAAACTTAAAATAGAAGCTAAAGTTGAAAAGGGCGTTGGCTATAGACCAGCATTAGAAAGTTTCAAAGATGGTGAATTCTTGCTAGATGCTACTTTTTCGCCAGTCACTTTTTGTGAGTTTGAAGTTAAAAATGCCCGTGTTGGCAGACGTACAGATCTTGATAGTTTAGGCTTTGATATTAAAACTAATGGTAATATAACTTCTCAAGATGCTTTAAGACTAGCAGCTGCTAAGATTCAAAGTCAATTAGTTAATGTGGTTAATGTTGATGAAATAAACCAAGGTGTTTTTGTAGAAGACCCTACTAAAAATATAGATCCTTTATTGTTAAAGCACGTTGAAGAGTTGAATCTAACAGCAAGATCCTCAAACTGTTTAAAAGCAGTAAATATTAGGTATATAGGTGAGCTTGTACAAAAAACAGAAACAGAGTTACTAAAAGCACCAAATTTTGGTAAAAAATCTTTAAATGAAATCAAAGATAAATTAGTAGAATTGGATTTATCTTTAGGTACTATCATAAATAATTGGCCAGAAGGCTTATAATAGTTTATAATAAAACAACCATTCTTGCCGGAGTGGTGAAATTGGTAGACGCGCCGGATTCAAAATCCGGTTCTGGCAACAGAGTGCCGGTTCGAGTCCGGCCTCCGGCACCATCTTATATATTTAATTTCAAAGTAGCATGTCTAAAACGTTATTAAAATTAAAAAATAACTAGTTGTATAAGCTTCATAACACCAGTTATAAATGGATCCATAATATAAAATAAAAGATTTGAGCCAGCAAAAGGGATGATAATTAGTACCAATAGAATAATAAACCCATAGTGTTGGTAACTATTATATTTATGGGCTGCGTTAGGTGATAAAAATGCTGAAATAACTTTACTACCATCTAATGGTGGAATTGGTAGCAAATTTAACACCATTAAAACTACATTTATCATCACACCATATAAAGCCATGCTCTGAAAATAAGGACGTAAAGTTACGTATTTGGCAACTAAAGCCCAAAGTAAAGCCATTAGAAAATTTGTCATAGGACCAGCTAGAGCAACTAAAGCCATATCTGAACGAGGATTTTTAAGCTTACTGTAATCAACAGGTACAGGTTTTGCCCAACCAAAGATAAAAGGAAAGCCAGCAGTAAGTGATGATAATAACATAAGCCCAGGAACTAGAATTGTGCCTATTAGATCTATATGAGGTACAGGATTAAGCGTTACACGACCAAGCATATAAGCTGTATTATCTCCGCGTAATTTTGCTACAAGCCCATGAGCAGCTTCATGCATAGTTATAGCAAATATTAGAGGAATACCAGCCATTAAGATAGTTAAAAGTAGTTGATTTATATCCATGATTAATAATTATTTTTTAAATGTTAAAAGAATTATAGTACTTGTTAGGGTAAATATGAAGCTGTAAGATATTTAAAGAAATATAAGTAGGGACAATCTTATTGATGCAACCATTAGATATAAAGGAAATGCCTTTAACCGGTCGCCATATTATAGAAGCTAGTGCCGGTACTGGTAAAACTTATAATATTACAGAACTATACGTTCGCTTATTATTGAAGAAAAACCTTTTACCTAAAAATATCCTTGTGATGACATTTACGAAAGATGCTACTCAAGAAATTATTGGTAGAGTAGAAAGTAAAATTAGAGAAAAGTTAACAACTTATGATAATAATTCTTCAGAGCGTAAGCACCTAAAAAAAGCACTTTTAGAAATAGATGAGGCTGCTATTTTTACCATACATGGATTTTGTAAAAAAGTTCTAAGTGAGCAAGCTTTTGCAAGTGGTATAGATATGGATGTATCTATGGAAGTTGATACATCCGAGCTATTATTAGAAGCCACACGGGAATATTTTCGTAAATACATTAACTCTAACGAAGCAAAGTTTAATCTGCTTAGGTCTGCAAATTGGCACACTCCTGAAAATTTTATAAATGGATCTGGTCAAAGCTCTAAAGGTTTCAGGGAGGTTATACTTTCTAATAATGAAATTGAAGCTTTATCTTTTGAGGTTATTGAAAAACAATTATATGAAGAGAAGCTAAAAGCTTTTGAAGAGGTCTCTATTCATTGCGATTTTATATTTGAGAAATTAGTAAATAATCATAGTAAGAAGAGTGAAAGAGAACAAGAATGGAACATTATAAAAGAATGGTGTTTAGATTATAAGTTAACTAGTATTCCTAAAGAGCTTTTAAATTTTGTAAATGGTAATCGTTATAGAAACTTAAAAGAAGAGTTTGAGCCGATTTTTTGTAATTTAAAAGCACTTAAAGATAAATACATTAAAGAAATTAAAGATATTGATACTTACAAGCAGGTTTTCAAAGCATATGTTTTAGCAAAACAAATTTGTTTGGATATTAGAGAAGAGTTCAAAAACCTTAAAGCCAAAAACGCTGTTTTAGATTTTGACGATTTGATTATAAAGTTACGAGACGCTCTAAAAACTTCGCAAGAGTTAGCATTATTTTTACAAAAAGAGTATCCTGTAGCACTAATTGATGAATTTCAAGATACTGATAATGAGCAATATGAAATATTAGATACTATTTATCCCCTTAAAAAAGAAGAGCTATTTTTAGTGATGATAGGTGACCCTAAACAGGCTATTTATAGATTTAGGGGTGGAGATATCTATACTTATCTAAGAGCTAAGCAAAGTGCAAAATATATTTGGACAATGGATACAAATTGGCGCTCTACTAATCAGATGATAGCAGCTTATAATAGATTATTTTATAAAAGTGACATTTTATCAGCATCTAAAGATTATAAAGAAGATGTTTTTAGTCAAGGTATTGGTTATCAAGTAATCAAAGCTGCTAAAACTTTAGGTGAGAGAAACTTTGATGATAACTTGGCAGCAATTAACTATTTTCTTTATGATCCAAAGCATGAGGATGCTGAAAAAAACCTAACAACAGATGATTTAAGACTACAACTTGCTAAGTGGACAGCAAGTGAGATAGTTAAATTATTAAAAACTCAAAAAGTCCAAGAAGAAGATATAGCTATATTAGTACAAAATTCAAACCAAGCTAAACTTATTACAGAAAACTTAAAGGAAGTTGGTCTTAGTTCAGTATATTTAAGTGAAAGAAGTAATATTTATGCTACAGATGAGGCTTGTCAGTTATATACTTTATTAAATGGTCTTAGCAATCATCAAGACCAAAAACTCCTAAGGCAAGCTTTAGCTACAGCATTTTTTGGTAAAACGGCAGATGATTTTTTAGATTATAGAAGCTTTGATACAAGCTTGAAATGGCAGCAAATAGTCGAAAGAGTTAAGCAATTAAGGAAAATATGGTTTACTCAAGGTGTTATGGCTTTGATTATGGAGCTTTTGCATAATGATTTTGTTGTCCGAGAATTTAACAAAGAAAGAATCCTTACAAATATTTTACATTTAGCAGAGTTAATAAAAATAGCTGAAAACAAGTATAAATCAAAAGATCAGCTTATTAATTGGTTAGAAAAGCAGATGAATAATCAAAGTTCATCAGGTCAAACTGAACTTAGGCTAGAAAGTGATGAAAAGCTAATAAAAATAGTTACTATTCATGGCTCTAAAGGCCTTGAATATCCTGTAGTTTTTGTGCCATTTGCTAGTGATGCTAAACTAGAAAAAAACTCTCCTATAAATAAAATTAGTATGCTTGAGAAAACTTACTATCAGATCGGTGAAGACCAGTTAGTTATAAAAAACATTCGATTACAAGGCTTAGAAGAGGCTATGAGGCTTTTATATGTAGCAGTTACTAGAGCAGTTGATAGATGCTATATTGGTGTTGCTAATTTTAATAAGTCACAATATAGTCCATTAGCATTATTTTTGGAGTATACAGAGACTGCTAGCTGGAAAGATAAGATTCAAAAAGTGACGAATAATCCAAATAATTATAGTGAGTTAATAATTTTTGATGAGATCGATTTTATTGGATATAAATCTAGAAATAGCTCTATAGATTTAGATAAGCTTGTAGCAAAAAGATTTACAAAAAAGGTTGAAAAAGATTGGCAGCTGATGTCATTTTCAAGTATTACTAGATCAATTCATACCCAATATGAACAGCCCTTAGATTTTAAAATTGATGAATTAAAGGAAGATGATAAAGGTACCAACACTAGTTCAGAACTAAAATTTAGGGCGGCCAAAGGAGCTGATACAGGTAATTTACTACATAATATACTTGAGTTAAGTGACTTTAGTAAGCCTTTAGATGATCAGATAATAAAAGAACAAATGATGATTTATAAGGTTATAGAGGAAGCTGATTTTGTTCATTTAAAGGCTTGGATAGAAGAGATTGTACGAGCTGATATTCCAAACTTATATAAAAGAGATAATTATTTCAAGTTGCAAAATTTAACTATGGAAAGAACCTTAAGAGAGGCTGAGTTTTATTTGCCTGTAACGAATGTATCACTATTTAAAAAAGATATTTACCAAATTTTAGCTAAGTATAGAAATTCAAATAGTTTAGAGTGTGATTACCAAAGATTATTTGGGATGTTACATGGCTTTATAGATCTTATATTTGAGTATGAGGGACGTTTCTATGTGGCTGATTATAAAACTAATTACCTGGGTGATAAAATAAGTGACTATAATCAAGAGGCTATGGAAATAAAAAATCAGCAAAGCATGTATGATTTACAATATTTAATATATGGTGTAGCACTACACCGCTTTTTACGACAAAATCTAGAAAATTATGAATTTGATAAAAACTTTGGTGGAGTGTATTATTTTTATTTAAGAGGTTTCAAGGATGGATACGGTGTTTATAGTGTTATTTTAGAAAAGCAAATCGTTCTAACCTTAGACAGTTTGTTTGGAGAGGATAATGGTTTATAAAACTCTTAAAGACTGTCAAAGCTATTTATCAGACATACAGGCTATAGATTATTTTCTTGCAAAAGAAATTTCTGATTTCTTAAACAACGATAACCCTGATATTTTTCATCTTTTAATCGCTTTAAGCGAAAGTTATAGACAAGGTCATAGCTGTTTAGATTTAATTGAGATAGCAGATCAAACTTTATGGTCTGAACCTCAACAAGATACATCCAAAGTGGGTTATAAATTTGAAAGCTTGGCTAAGTTACAGCAAAAAATTGAAAGCTTGAACCTTGCTAGTAAAGAATATCCAATAGTTTATAAATTTGACTGCTTATATTTTAGAAGGCTATGGTTATATGAAAATGAAATTGCAGAAGTTGTATCCAGTAAATTAAAACTAGACCTTAAAAATTTAGATTTTGAAAAAGCTAAAAAAATATTAAAAGAGTTATTTGATAAGTCTGAGACTATTAATTACCAAAAGATAGCAGTAGCAAATAGTCTTATTAGAGGTTTTAGTATTATCTCTGGAGGCCCTGGTACAGGGAAAACTACTACTATCATGAAGCTTTTAATAGCCCTAGAATATATAAATTCAAATACTAAGTTAAGCATTCAAATATTAGCCCCTACGGGTAAAGCAACTAATAGATTAATAGAATCATTAGAACTAGATCAACTTAATGTCAATACTGATATAGAAATTATGACAGTACATCGATTTTTGGGTGTGCGAAATAATTCTTCTAAACTTAAATACCATAAAGACAATCTAGCTGATTGTGATGCTTTGATTATAGATGAAGCATCTATGCTAGATATAGGTTTGTTCGTGAAAATTCTTCAAGCGATTAAACCTAGTTGCAAACTTATATTAGTTGGAGATGTTAATCAACTACCTGCAGTAGAAGTTGGTAATTTATTAGTGGAATTTACTAAAATAAAAAGTATTAGAGATAATCTTAATGAGACTAAGAAAGTTATTGGCCAAGTAACTGGCTACAGTGATTTTGAGCTGATTAATGAATGTATCATATATCTACAAAAAAATTACCGTTCAAATAGAGTGATATCCGAATTTGCTAACAGTATAATTAATGAAAATTATAAAAATTTGTATTCCGAAAGTAATATTTATGGTTCAATAAATTTCCATTCACTTAGTAAACTAGACGTTGTTTTATCTGATTTTGTCCATAAATATTATATTAAACTTTCGAAACTTAAGGATGTTAAAAAATCTTTTGAAATTTTAAAATCTTTCAGGATATTGTTGGCTAATAAAAATACTCAGATAGGAGTAGATAACTTTAATAAGAAGATAGTAAAACTTTTAGGTAAAAAAGATACTGATTATTATGATGGTAAGCCGATTATGATAACAGAAAATAATTATACTCTAGACGTTTTTAATGGAGATGTCGGTTTGGTTTATAATCAAGAGGTTTATTTTGAAAATTCAAATACTGGTTTTAAAAAAATAAATATATCTCTGCTACCAAAGCATGAAATAGCATATGCAATGACAATACATAAAGCTCAAGGTTCCGAGTTTGATGAAGTAATGCTAATTTTGCCTCAAAAAGCAAATAAAATTCTTTCAAATAAGCTAGTTTATACTGGCGTAACTAGAGCTAAGCTAGCTGTTACTATAGTTTCAGATAAAGAAATATGGGAATATGCTATTACAAACAATCCAGGAAGGTTCTCCAATATCTCTAAACTAATAGATTTAAATCCTGTTAAAAAGTAATATAAAATGTTGAGTATATATAAACTATGTGTTATAAATAATACATATGTGAGAGGCTTTTTGTTAATGACCTACTCAAAATTGAATAAACTATGAGGAGATGTATCATGAAAAAAATTACATTAATCGTTCTAATATCTAGCATATTAGCTTCATGTGTATCAACATACCAACCGTTACCTGCTGATAACAAACCTACTGAGCAACAAACAGCTAAGTAAAGGAGAGTATTTATGAAAAAAATCGCAATAATTATTTTATGTTCTATAGTCTTAAGCTCATGTGTAACAAGTAATCAATGTCCAACTAAAACTGATTCAAATGGTGCAAAATACCTAGATAAAAATGACTGTATACAAAAAACTTACTTAGCTGGACTTATTCCTATTGATTAAAGTTCACTTAAATAAAATTTTTTAATTACTCTTTCAAATTACTTCAAAAACGCGCTAAATCTTTTTATTTACTAAAAATTAGCTATTTAATTTTTTGGTTTAAAAAAAACCTAAATAAAAATTTGTTTTTTATGAATTTAGAGTACCTTAGATTGACTAATATAGGTAAAAAACCTTTGTAATTTAAAGGCTTGGGCTGCAGTTTAAGTTTACAGACATATAAAGCTACTTATAAGTTAGGACAAACCAGTCTATTCAGCTGTGGCATAATTTTTTTTAACTTGAAAGTTAAATAATTTTTCCCTTAAAATTAAACTCTAAAATTTGCTGTATAAAAAGTTATAGCCATTTCTTGATAGCTTGTAATATCAAAGTGAGGGCTCAAACTATACTACTCTATAATATCGATATTTATAGTTGGTTGTAACAGTAATAAAACCTAAGTTTAAGGGAGACTTATTTATGGCAAACCAATACACAGGTAATTTTGAACTAATAATTCAGGATAGATTTAATTGTTCAGCTGAAGAGGTATTATTAAAATGTCAAAAACAAGGACTTAGTTACCAAGACGCTGAAAAAGTACTTGGATTTAAACATGTAACTATTAGAAAATGGGCAAAAAGGTTTGGTATTAAATTGCCTGCTAGGTTTAGAACTCAAGAGAATCAGTTCAGAGAAAACCAAAATGAAGAAGCTTATATTAATGAATGTAGGTCAAAAAGAGTAAGTAATTCAAATATCTTTAGTCGTTGTTGGGTTAACGTAAAACTTTATTCAGTAATAAAGGCTAAGTTTTGATTAACGTGAATAGGGGTATTGTTGTTTTTAAGTGTAAAGGCTACATTGTCGTTTGGCAATAATAGTATGATGGTTGAACCAAAATTAAACCATCCTAAGATATCTCCCTTTTTAAACTCAAGGTTATATTTACTATCATTATAAAACCAAGTTTGTATTTCACTGTAGTAATTAGGAGCTATCTTGCCATGCCAAATAGTTTCAATTCCAGCAACTAATAATGCCCCAACAAATATTACAGCAACTTCTCCAATTTTTGTATCAAAGTAGCAAATTAATCTTTCATTTTTAGCGAAAATATTATCTACTTTCTCAGTAGTAAGTTTATTAACCGAAAATAATTTGCCAGGTATATAAACCATTTTAGTAAGTTTTCCATCAATAGGCATATGCACACGATGATAGTCACGAGGTGATAAATATATAGTTGCAAATTTAGTGAAGTGAGTTTTAGAACTATTTGCGATTAGCTTATCAAGAGAAAATAATTTTCCTTTAGCCTGTATGAGTGTTGTTCTATTATCTATTTGTCCAAACTGGCTTAGTACACCCTCAGCCGGAGAGCTGATTACTTTAGGATCATCTTCTAGTGGTCTAAAGTCATCTGCCAATTCTCTGGTAAAAAAGTCATTAAAAGAATTATACTTGCTAATTTCAGAGTACTTTGCTTCCGCTAAATTTATCTTAAATTTTTTAACAGCAGCATTTATTAGGAAATTCTTTATAAACTTGTTTTTTGAGTTAGCTAATTTGCTTACCAGGCGTGATATAAAACCATGAGGTAGAATATACTGTATAAATATAAATAAAAAATCTTGCATAACCTTCCTATGTTGTCTACAACCTAAGCTTTTTATTATATTTAAGTATAGCACTGTGTTATAATGTTTAGCTAACAAATTTTGTTAAGTTAATTAGTGTTAAACAATGAAAAAAATAACCAAAATAGTAGTTTTGGTAAGTTTTGTTACTTTACTACAAGGTTGCTCGATGAATCAGGTAGAGAACGATTTTTCTTACGAAAGTTTATCAGATACTGTTGAAGGTTCTCCATTTAGAAATAGAAAGCTTGATTATGCCCGAGCAGAAGTAGTTGAAAACCCATCTTTAAAAATGCCTGCTGGCTTAAATGGTGAACTAATAGATCCTAAGTTTACCTTACCAGAAGGTGATAATACTTTTGCCAAGTCTCAAGTAGAAGAAGCAGAAAAAGGAATGCTGCCTCCAAATTACAATGATAAATTTGATATGAGTAAGATAGTAGCTGATCAAATATCTAAAATATCTATCAGTGTAGTTTATGATGATAAAGGAGCGCTTAAGCTAGTATTTCGTGAACCGTTGCTAGTAACTATTAATTTGTTAGAAAGCTATTTTAAAAACTATTCGGACCGTTATGAAATTTTATCGTTAGAAGATAAGGTCTTAACAGGACATATTATAACAGTTAAAGATAATACAAAAAATTTAGTTTTTGTTATAAAAGTACGTAAAATAGATGAGTTATCAAGTCTCGTGACTGTACCGGCGGTATTTAATGCTGATGGTAAAACTTTGGCAGATAACCATATAGATCAGGAGGTTGGATTATTAAATCAAATTCGTAAAGCCTTGGATGGACAAGTACTAAAAAGTCAGGATAATATCAATTTAGCAAAAGCTGCCCAAGCTAGTGTTACTTCAAGTTCATTAAAGCCTTCAAGTTTATCAGATACATCTAATAGTAAGTCTGGTTTAGGTGGTTTGGCAGGAGCAATAAGCTCTATAGGTTTTGGTTCGTATGATAGAACTATTCAAAAAAGTAAACAACAAGATACTGATGATAATATTGAAAGTCAAGATAACTATACTAATATAACAGCACCGTCTGGTAGTCAGGTATATAATAGCGATGTTACACCACAAGTTTTAAGCACATAGGCAGAAAAATGTATGATGTATCAGTGTTTATAGGGCGTTTTCAACCTTTTCACAAGGGGCATTTGCATAATATTTTAAAGGCTCTATCTCTTAGTAAAAGAATAATTATAAACGTGGGAAGTTCTTATTGCGCTTCTAATATAAAAAACCCGTTTTCTTTTGAGCAAAGAAAGCAGATGATAGAAGCTGATTTAGATATTTTAGGTATAGATCTAAGCTTGGTAGAGATAGAACCTTTGGCTGATTATTACTACCAAGAGCAAAAATGGGAAGATGATTTACGTGCTAATGTAAATAAACATACTGTATTTAATGATAGCATAGTAGTAGTAGGACATGAAAAGGATGCATCAAGTTACTATCTAAAAAGCTTCAGTGAGTGGGACTATTTATCCGTTGATAATTATAAGAAGTTCAATGCAACAAATTTTAGGAAGCAGTATTATAAAGGTACCATTTTAGCAGAATACATGTGTTGTGAAGACCCAACAGCTGGTACTTACAAAATGCTACAGGAATTTATGCTTACCGATCAGTACCATCTTTTAAAAGAAGAGAATCAGCTAGTAGTAGACTATAAAGCTAAGTGGGCATTTGCACCACATAAACCAATATTTGTAACTGTAGATGCTTTAGTTATGGTAAATGATCATGTTTTACTTATTCAAAGAAAGCAAGCTCCAGGTAAAAATTTATGGGCATTGCCAGGTGGATTCCTGGATCATGGGGAATTTATCGCACAAGCAATAGTTAGAGAGCTATATGAAGAGACAAATATAGATATATCTACAGAACAGCTGGCTTTAGCTAATAGAGGCAATTTTGTTTTTGATTATCCATCACGTTCTATAAGAGGGCAAACTATTACACACGTTGGTTTATTTGTATTAGAGGGGTATAATAGTCTACCAAATATAGCGCCAGCAGATGATGCTAAAGGTGCAAAATGGATTGATATAAAGTCTATAGTAGAAAACATGTATGATAAAATGTTTGATGATCATTACCAGATAATCACTATTTTGTTAGAACAATGTGGCAAAGTATTATAAGGAGATTTTTATGAGCTTATCAGTAGTGATCTTAGCAGCAGGCAAAGGATCTAGAATGAATTCAAATAAACCTAAAGTTTTACAGACTTTAGCTTCTAAACCATTGATAAAACATGTTATTGAGTCTGTGGAGAAATTAAATCCTACTAATATTGTAGTAGTAAATGGACATCTAAAAGAGCAACTTGAGCAAACACTTTCCAATAGAAACATTACTTTTGTACATCAGGCTGAGCAGTTAGGTACAGGTCATGCCGTGTTACAAGCCTTACCGTATCTGCAGGAGCAAAAAGTACTTATACTTTACGGGGATGTACCACTTATTTCAACTGAGGTTTTAGATAACTTAGTAAGTACTACCCATAATCATGATTTGGGAGTTTTGACAGCATTTGTTGATAACCCATCTGGGTTAGGACGTATAGTAAGGGATAAATTTGGAGCTGTGACTGGTATAGTCGAAGAAAAAGATGCTAATGATGTCCAGCGTCAAATAAAAGAGATTAATACAGGCATATACTGTGTTCATAAAAACTTATTGCAACAATGGTTACCTAAGCTACAAGCAAATAACGCCCAAGGAGAATATTATTTAACAGATATAGTTACATTTGCAAAAAATGACTCAGTTTCTATAAATGTAACTCATCCGATAGAAGAGTTCGAAATTTTAGGTGTCAACGATAGGGCTCAATTGGCAAATTTAGAAAGAGTATGGCAGAGAAATGTAGCAGAAAAAATTATGGCACAAGGTGTGAGTATTGCTGACCCAAATAGATTTGATGTTAGAGGTAATCTAGAAGTTGGTAAAGACTGTTGGATAGATATAAATGTAATAATTAAAGGAAATGTAAAATTAGGCAATAATGTTGTTATTGGAGCTAATTGTATCCTCAAAAACTGCACGATTGAGGATAATGTTAAGATAAAGGCAAATAGCATGATAGATGGTTCTATTGTTAGAAATGGAGCTATAGTTGGACCCTTTGCACGAGTGCGTCCAGAATGTGATATTAAAGAAGAAGCAGTTATTGGTAATTTTGTTGAGACTAAAAAAGTCACTCTTGGTAAGGGGTCAAAAGCTTCACACCTTACGTATCTTGGAGATAGTGAGATAGGGCAAAATTGCAATATTGGCGCAGGGGTAATTACTTGTAACTATGATGGAGCAAATAAACATAAAACAATAATTGGGGATTATGTTTTCGTAGGTTCAGATTCACAACTTATAGCACCTGTCAATATTGGTCAAGGAGCTACAATAGGAGCAGGATCAACGATAGCTAAAGATGTGCCTGCTGATAATCTAGCAATTTCACGAGCTAGACAGCGTCATATAGATACATGGGAAAGGCCTGTTAAAAAAGTTACTAAGTAAGATAAATAAAAAAATCATAGGGTATATTAATTTATGTGTGGGATAGTCGGAGCAAATTCAACGAGAAATGTAACAAACATTTTGATTGAAGGGCTTAAAAAGCTAGAATATCGTGGTTATGACTCAGCAGGTCTTGCTGTAATAAGCGATAAAATAGATGTGTGTAAAGAAGTTGGTAAAGTTGTAGAGCTTGAAAAATCAGTTCATGCTTTAGTAGGGCAGTTAAAGGGTAATATTGGTATTGCTCATACTCGATGGGCGACTCATGGTAAGCCATCTAAAGCCAACTCTCATCCTCATGCATCAAATAATTTTTGTATAGTTCATAATGGTGTAATAGAGAATTTTGCAGAATTAAAAAAGTCTCTAATTGCTGAAGGTTACGCCTTTAAATCAGACACTGATACAGAAGTGGTAGCACATTTACTAGATAGAGAGTGGAGTGATGATAAGACGATAATAGAAAACATAAAACATACTGTTTCAATGTTAAAGGGTGCTTATGCTCTAGCTATAATTTCACAAAAATTCTTAGACAAGATTGTAGCTGTTCGTTCGGGGTCTCCATTGGTTATAGGAGTTGGCATTGATGAGAATTTTATTTCATCAGATGCTTTGTCATTGCTTCCAGTTACAAATAAGTTTTCTTACCTTGACGAAGGCGATATTGCGATAATTTCTCGGGATAATATAGAGGTGTTTGATAGTCAAGGGGCACCTAAAAACCTTGAAGTAGAAGAGTATAACTACTCTTCTATGAGTACCTCAAAAGATGGTTATAAGCACTATATGCTTAAAGAAATATATGAGCAGCCAGAAGCAATATCAAATACTATTACATCAAGCCTTAGTGAGGATGGCGAAATTTGTTTAGAAAATTTCAATAAACAGACACAAGAGCTGTTTGAAAAAACACAACATATCTGTATAGTTGCTTGTGGTACAAGTTACAATGCTGGTTTAACAGCAAAATATTGGATAGAGAAGTACGCTAAAATTCCATGTAGTGTAGAGATTGCTAGTGAGCTTAGATATCGAGATAATGTTGTAGTAGATGGATCTTTGTTTGTGAGTATTTCTCAATCTGGAGAGACAGCTGACACTTTAGAGTCACTAAGAAAAAGTAAAAAACAAAATTACATAGGGAGTATGTGTATATGTAATGTGCCAAATAGCTCTCTTGTGCGTGAGTCAGATGTTGTTTTTATGACTAAAGCAGGAGTGGAAATTGGTGTAGCATCTACAAAAGCTTTTACTACACAACTGGTGGCTTTAGCTTTATTTACATTAGTTATGGCAAAACTAAAAGGAAAACTTTCAGATAGCGAATTATCGCGTTATACACAAGAGTTAAAAAACATTAGAGCTTTAGCTTTAGGAGCCCTTAAGCTAGATGCTGAAATTGATGGAATAAGTGAGTATTTTTCTGATAAGGAACATACGATATTTTTAGGTAGAGGATTGTATTTTCCAATAGCTATAGAAGGAGCACTTAAACTAAAAGAAATATCTTATATACATGCAGAAGCTTACCCATCAGGAGAGTTAAAGCATGGTCCTTTAGCTTTAGTGGATAAAAATATGCCAATTGTGGCAGTAGTACCTAATGATGAGTTATTGGATAAAACTTTATCTAACCTCCAAGAAGTTCATGCTAGAGGAGGCAAGCTTGTTCTTTTCGTTGACAAAGCAATAAAAGATAGAGTTAGCTTTGATAACAGTATAGTGTTAGAGCTAGATGCAGGTAGTGACTTTAGTGCTCCGATCGTATTTACTATACCATTACAACTTCTTTCATATCATGTGGCTATTATCAAAGGTACAGATGTTGACCAACCTAGAAACCTAGCAAAATCTGTAACAGTTGAGTAGCTAGGGTGCAAACTTTTTTTGATGCCGTTTAATATTTTAATACAGGTATAAGGGATTAAGACTTTGGCTATTATTTAAGAACAAATAAATTTGATGGCTACTTATATTGGTTTTTATTCTGCAACGGTTTTCTTCTGTCCTGGGTTACTTATTGTTACTTTACCAGTCATGCTTGTATAAATACAATAAGAACAACTATTAGCTCTAACAACTGGCAAACCTTTAACTTGAGATTTTTGAGCTAACTGTAACCAAGGTGAAACAATAGGTATACAAGGCTGTGGCATACCTGTTGCCATCACAACTGGGTGCATAGGATTTTTGCATGTACCAAATGATGGGATATTAAGGTAAGGAATAAAGTTAATAGGTAATGTGGGAGCCAATTTTTCTATAAAAACACCTGTAGGGAGTACATTTAAAGGCATTTCAGAAGACCCAAAAGAACATTTAACTTTAGCACCAGAAACTACGTATAATTCTTTTGAACCAGAAGTAGTACTACGATTTTTACCAAGTAAACCAATCACACACGCAGGCATAGCAACTGAAGAAACCATTAAGTTAGGTATATCTAACGTAGGTATATTTAACGTAGGCGTATCTAACGTAGGTGAAGCTAATGACAAATCCATAACCCTAGTATTAAGAGAGAGTAAATTAACAGCTAGCTTAGCTGTACCAAATTGGCTATCTATGGACGGTATAGGCGTATCCAATTTATTTAACCAGCCTGAAAGTTTGGGTGATAAGTTAGGACATGAACCAAAATCATTAAGTAGCGAAGCTAATTTAAATTTTGAGTCTAAAAGTAAGTCTGGCAAATCTAAAGATGGTAAATCTAAGGTTGGTTGATCTAAAACAGGTAAATCAATTGAGAGGTCTGCAGGAAGTTCTGGTAATAAATCTTGTATATCTGGAATTAGAAACGATGGTAGAGCTGGTGTCATTCCTAAATCTAACTTCATATTTGGATGATCTAAGTCACAAAAAGAACTGTGGATGTCCCCACTTAAGGCGTCCATTTGATTTAACACATTAGCATTTATATCCATATCATTTATATTAATATTCTGTAGATTTTGAGTATCGAGTAGTTGCTGCATATCAGAAACTTTACTATTTAAATCGACTAACTCTTCTCCTAAAGGGTTGATTTCAGAAAGTTGATTTATATTATCTAAGCTTGAAGTAAATTCTTCAAAACTTGTATCAACATTTGCTATTTCAAGCTGGAATTCTGGTTTTTCAAAATCAGAACAGCAATTTGCAGTACTTAAAAAATCTAATTTTTGATTGATATTGTTTAGACTAGTTAAAGATGTAAGAGAATTTTGTAATAAATCAGGATTGATGCTATTGGTTTGATTAAGTAATAAGCTATTATTTATTTTAAGATTCTTAACATCTGTAACTTGGGAGCTTAATGTATTAATTAAAGAACTTACTTTGTCAACACTAACCTCGTCATTAACGTTACCTTTAAAATTATTTTTAAAATTTGATATGGTATAATAAGCTTCTACATTTTTATCTGCATATCCCTTTATGTTAGGGTTATTTTTTATCTGTTCAAAATGCTGTAAGGAATTAAGTATACTATTTTTTATTTTTTCTACATCAGGGTTAGCAGAGTTTTTGGCTAAATAAGAGCCTAGTTTATTAATTTCAATGTTGTATGAGGTAGCCGGCTGAAACAATTCGTTGTCTAGAAGAATTTGAGGTGCGGTAATATTAAATAATGCGTTTGAATTATTAATTATATTTTGTAATATGGCAACTCCAGGAGCTACAACATCGACACTATGAGCTTGGATGGCATTACCTAAAGCTTTATAATTAATTTTATATAACTCTTCTCTGGATATTTGTTGAAAATCTATCTCGTTAAATATTCCTTTTAGCTCTATATTGGGAGAACGATTCAAGTTTTCATCTGCTAACGTTAGTAACTTGTGTAGATCTGTCTCTATAGATTCCATTAAGCCATCAGTATATCCATCATCTAAAAAAGTAAGTTTTTGGTCAGATAATTTTTGGTAGATATCTTCCAGATTATCCGTTGGAATTTTGCTAAGAAAATTATCATACTCAACGAAAGTTTTTTCTTTTTCCAGTAATTTATTTAAATCAATAGTTTTAGCAACCTCTGAAGGTAACTTATTATAAACTTCTTCAAGTTTAGCTATAGTAGCTTTAGACTTATTAATGTCAAACATAAAATAATCCTGTATTAAATTGTTATAGAATAAAAAATCATTTGTAACGTTGGTGAAAACTAACCTGTATTTACTTTAGGTGATTTTATATCAACACTCTTACTAGCTTTAATTTCGGTTTCTTTCGAGTTAATGGCAAAGCTATCACAGTCTATTTCAAACGTAGGTGCCTTGCATGTAATTTTATTTTTTTCTATTTTAATGCTAGATTCGCCATTATGGAGGGTGATGTATTCTTCTTCGGAATCGATACAAACCTTTAATTCTTTATTTTCTAAGGTTAATTTCTTTGACTTAAAATCCAAAGTTATCTTTTGGGTGTGGCTGTGTGCTTCTCCAGAAATTTCAATTTTATCTTTATCTGCGTCAATTGTATGGTTAAAAGTATCTGACATAGGTTACATCCTCATATGGGTTATTAAATGTACTGTGTAACAAAGAAAGTTACTATCAACACTATAAATGAAGAAAACGCAAAAATATTCTTTGGTACTTTTGCCCAGAGCAGGTTTTTTTTTGTATCTTGATTAAAAGCAAACTTTGTAACCTTTATTGTTGGTTTAATGTAAAAAGCTAACTGCCTAATATACATTAACCTTTTAGGGTTATTAAGTTCATAACGTCCTCTATATCCATGCTCTAATAAAAAATAGTAAATTAGGTATATAAAGTCTAAATTTTTCTTTCTTTGCAAAATAGAATCAACATATTCGTAAAATACATCACCAGCATTAGCAACATTAAATAACTCAACTTGCATTGGTTTATAGTTAAAGTTATGTTCAATAGCTTTCAAGCTTAATAATTCATCACAATAAGCTACAGTAGCAAAAATTATTAAATGGCAAAAGCTATTATCAGTAGTATCATTCTCCGATAAGAATATTGATTCTAATTTATTGATTTTTGATAATATAGTATTTCTACATATATCAAACGTACCTTGTGTTTCTGGCACAAAATCATCAACTGCATTAATAATGTTAAAAAAACAAGTCTTCCACATAATTTTCTTCCTTTTGTTTATTTAAGGTTATTTTATTGTTGTCTAGAGTGAATTTATAAAATTTGTCAATAGGATCTTTTATATAATAGTTCCAATTATTTACTTTGGTACCAGCATCTTGTAGCATAAAAAATATACTAAAGTCACCTCTTTGGTCTTTAAGTGTAATATCTTTCTTAACACCTGGTGTTACTAAATATGATAGATATAAAGAAGCATCTTCGAGAATTTGGTTTTGTAGCTTATCTGGAGTAATTTTTTTGAAGTCAGCAATATTATCATTTCTATTGATAAGAACAAAAAAGGGAGCTCCTTTATTTACTTTTTTATTTGTTGCAATTTCAACAGTAATGTCTTTTGCACACGAACATAACAAAATTATTGTTAACAATAGTAGGCATTTTTTCTTAAAAATCATATTATTCTCTCCAAATATTTACCACCATCCAAATAGCAATTCTGTAATTTACTATTAATGCTACATTGTAATGGTCCATAGTCTATTAAGCACATTAAATTATTAAACTTTAATCCAGAAAATTGGGACATTTCAATTAATTTCTCTTTTAACAACGTTATATCATTTTTATAGTCATCCTCTTGATCTTTCAAATAAAAAGTAATTACTCCACAAACATACAAATTAGGTTCTATATCTATAGCTAGGCGGACATTTTCTATAAAGCTTGCTTTAGTTAGTAAAGAAGTTTTATTAAGAGTAGCTTTTTCGTAATGGATATCAACAGATACTAATATTTTAGGAAATAGTTGAATAATTTGATGTTCTATTAAGCTTAATAAGTTTTTTTTATAATCTAGAGAAGAGAAAAATAGTGATGAATCTAAATAATACTTATTAAGATCTGTTAAACATGGATACATGTAGTAATTAAAACATTCAAACCACATAGTCCAAAGCTTTTTTTCAAACTCCTTATCATGACTAGCTATATATTCGATATTGTTATATAAATCATACATATCTGTAGTTTGGTGGATAAAAAATGATGCATTTATATAAACTATTATTTCATTATCTAATAACTCTACTTTACAGATTATGTATTTGCTAGTAACCATATCCCAATTTATCTTATAATCCAAGCGATAGTCAGGATAAGTTTCTTGCAAAAATTTTATACAACTACGGTAGCTAAGAGGTATCTCTTTTATTTCCATTCTAAAAGCCCACCTCTAATTTAGTATCTAAATATGGTACATTGTGACTAATAAAAAGTTTAAGCTGATGTATATAAAATATTATCCATTTTTGTATAACCGCGTCATCAGTTATAAAATTCAATACGATTTCCTTTCCTTTGACTTCAACTTTATTTAATAAGTAGTTTATTTTAATGTAGGCAAATTTGTCAAAAAATGTCAATAAGTGTTTCCACATATCAACCGTCCACTTAGTTAGCTCGGAGATACTCAATAATGAGATGAGAGCCCGTATTTTTATTTCATCCACGCTAGTAGAATGATTGTGAATAGAGCTAATAGCATTAATTTTATAGCGATTAATGTTATGCCCGTACCATCTTAAATTTGTGTCTGTTGCATACAAAGAATCATCTAGGTTATAATCGATATACATTGAGCCTGTTATATTAGTATTAAAATACTCCTCTATCTGGTTAAACTCAACTCCAATCTGGTTATCGTTATACACGATACGATACGCACTGGGGTTTATTAAATAATTATTTGAGTATAAACCTCGTAACTCACAAGCTTGATACTTTAACTCAGAATCAGTTCTTAGCCAATATATGTCATCATTACCATCTAGCTTAAAAGGCTTAATATTAACTACAGCTTGGTTCATCATAGGAATTAAATTAGTATGAAAACATTTTATTAATTCATGTTCAGGAATACTTAGTGTATCAAACTTTAGTTCTAAGTCTAATTTCTCAAAAGATATTTCTTTTATTGCGCTAAAATCAATACTAACTATAAATTGGAGTCTAGGGTCATAGATATTATTTTTAATAGCCATGTTCACTTTTTGTTTATATGAGTGACCAAGTTCTAAATTAACTTCCAGGCAAGATTCAACTGAGCCACTGTAGTATGTTAGCTTGGCTTTTTCCTTTAGATTATTAAATATTTGCAGGCTCCGCTTAATATTACTAGTATCTGAGTGAATCCAAAAAACTAAGCGCTGGTTAGCTAAAGTGAATGTTTTATCATTATTACTAAAAGTTAGGTTTATAGAGTTATCAGAAAGTTTTCGAACTCGGTGGACACCAAATGGCATCAAGCTAGTATCTAACATAGAAAACAAAGAACCCTGACAGTTTGGACGATTAACCTGAAGCTCTTGATAAAGGTCAATATATTCAGAATCGTTATTATATTCGATATCTGTAACCTTAAGAAAGACCCCCTTAGGGCAGGGTGTTAGTAAACTACTATATTTGTTTTGTATTTTAGAAGCATATATTTGGTGAGCATATTTAACAAAGTTCGCGTTAGCATTCTCTTTCCATTCTGATAGTTTTGTTAATATGCTATTTGCAACTTTATCAACTTCAATATTATTATTCATATGTTTTTCTATTTCCTTTTTTACAAAAATACCGGTTCCTATTTTATTGATTAAACATGAAACTATTTAAAGGAATATAAAAGCTGACATTTCCTTCTTTAAATTTCCACGTAAATACATCATTATTGTTTGAAGCTTGCTTTAGTAGTTTAAAACAAGACCAACTCCCAGAGTTTGTTTTAAAATTTAACATGTTATTGTTTGTATCTACTATCTCAATACTACATACACCTGTTTCCCACCAGTTGATTTTAAACGTTTTCTTTATATTATTTATTCCCATATTATAAATATCTTCGTTGTCATAAGAGAATAAGCCAATATAAGCTAGAGGTTTTGCTGGGTTTGTATCTAGACTATTTATGACTAATCCATTAACAGAGGTAACGGTTAAGCTTAAAGGTTTTATAACACCTGATTTATCCCATAATGTATTTTTAATTTCTTCTAGTGCTAAAAGTTGGTTTTTATTGCTTGGATACAAATAGCTAATAATATCCTCATTTAATGCAAACTGAGTTTTCAATAAGTGGATTTCTCCATCGTAAGCGCCACCTTTAGCTAATACTTCTGTCAGATATGTTGTCGTTGCTTCGTCAGTTGAATTCACATTGAAAGGAAATTTAGAGTAAACATGGTTGTATATAGGAGATATATGTATCGTCCAATATTCATTTATGTATAAAGATATAAGTGAATTAGCCACCTCTCGAAGCTGTTTAATCGGTAACCTGACTATCGTAGATATTTTAGGATCTAAACTAAGGCTAGAAATGTATTTGTCAAATTTTATGTCAATTTCTTTTTCTAATTCATCACGTTTTTCTATATACGATTTAGGATCTGAAAAAAGTTTAGATAATATATCGCCCATTTCTTCCAAGATCTCTTTATATTTATTTAAAGTTTTTTCAAAGGCGTTCAAACTAATTATATAAGAGCTTATAGTTTTATTGTTTTTAGCAAAGAAGGATAAATTATTATTTACTTCTTCGAGCAAATTGTTTAAAAGTTGTGTTTTAGCTAAGCTATATAATTTATCTATACTTTCCTTATTTGATGAAGAAGCTATATCCAGTTGGTCTTTTATACGATTTAAGTTGTAAACTAAATACTTTAACTCATATGCACTTTTTGATCTGACGAAAAAAGCTTCTAGAGTTTCCTTAAACTTGTTACCTTCGTAAAGTTGTATTGTATCTGTGTATTCGTTATAAAAAGGAAGAATCACGTTTAAGTAGTACCTTTTAGAATACATCTTTGAAGGATCAGTATAGGGTACTATATCAAGTGTACCTAAATTATCCATAGCTACTAAAATTTGTTCTAACAAGTATTCTTTATCTTCTTCACCCAAAAATTTAGTCTGGCTCGCAAATTCTTTTAATATGTAATTAAATGTATATAGATCTTGTGAATTATGTAACTCTTGTAACAGTACTATAGAGTTCAAGATAGCTAATTTATTACTCAAGGTTATTATCTGTTGGGAAGTTAAAACAAGGTTAGAATTTAGCAATAATGTTTTTGCAAAACTTCTAATATCTTTTTTTACCAGAGAATCGTTGACCACGTAGTTACTACCTAAAATATTCAAAAATAGTAATTCTGATATATCTGTATATAGTTTACTTACAACTGCATCGTTAGTCTGGGCAATATTACTTATATTTTTTTCAGCTTCATCAAGTATTTGAGCTTTATTTAAAGCTATTTTATTACTATTAATCATGTCAACGCTTAATGAGAGACCTTGACCAGTTTTTACTCCGAATCTTTCATTTAAAATATTAGAAGATATTATAACTGACAAAGGAAGATCTGTTAGGTCTGCCCAAAAATTACTACTTATAGGGATATTTTTACTTAAGAAAGATAATGTTCTATAGTCCTTAATACTTGCTAATGCTAGCATATTGATAGCAGAAACTTTTGTATATTCTTGTTGTTTAAAGAAATTCTCATAAAGACTATTATCAAAAATTTCGTCATAATCTTTTTGATGATTTCTAAAATAAAGGGTTGGTTTTGCAGCTACGGAAAAACTTTCATTGAGAATATGAAAATATAAATCAGAAGTAAATTTATTCAATTTTAAACTGCGAGTTTCAAAACCATACTGTATCTTGTCTTTAAGCTCTTGTTTCTCTAACTGATAAGCCATAGGTAAGGATATTGCTATCCCTAAACTTAGAGCCGTTAACCCACCATACTTAATAATTTTAGAAGTCATATAAATTTCATCAAGATTATCATTTGATCCTACAAACCTGTTAATATTTTCTTGTTCAATCAAATAAAAACCTTTAACTTTAGGCGCTGTTTTTTCCTCAAGACCAGAGTATAATTTTTGTAAATAAGGAGTAACTTTTGTACAGCTCATCAAGAATTTGTATAATTCAGTAATTTCTTGGGTATTAGATCCTTCATCCATTACTAAAGTCTTTAACTGATCTTGAGTTAGCAGCGATTCGGCCCATCCTTCATCCGGTAAAAATTTTTGCCAAAACGGGAAGCTAGAAAGGCCTTTTTGTAATTTATCCCAAGCTACTGCACCAGGAATTTTTTTACTATATATTAGAGCTATTTGTAAAGAAATTTTATTCCTAAAGAGATTAGCTAAAATAGTTAATACTTGTACGATATTATTAATTTTTTTCTCGTTTATACCAGTATCACTAAGATGTTTAGATAAATTGACTTCATATATGATACTATTTAACACACCTTTTGAAAAAAACTTAAAAAACGCTCTAATTTCTTTTATGTCGAGGTTACTACCTAAAAACTGGTCAGGGTTTATTGATAGCACAATATTATTTGATATCAAGGTGAGTTCAAATCCTCTCTCAGAGGTTATAGTTTCAGTTACAATAACCTTTTTTTTAAGCCTAAAAGAACTAAATATTCTATACTTTATAGGTAGTGTTCTTCGAAATTCTGAATATATAGCGGTTAATTCATTCACTTTAAATATATACAATATAAGTTTTCTATATTTACCTAAGGTGTATTTTTTAAATACTTTCATTAACCAAATTCTTACTAATTTATAACTAACGATAATTATTACTGCTAGAGTAATCAAACAGAGTAGCGCTTTCATATTATCCTCTTTACTTATTTTTTTCTGTGCTAGAAATAGTTATATTAAAACTTTTAGCGTCAAAATTTAGGTTCGTTTTGATTTTGTTGTTTTTTGATTCGATAGAAAATTTAGATTTATCTTTTTCTTCATAGGATAAATGCTCCATTTTCGTATAACTTTTATCATCCATACCCATAAATATAGTATTTTTGCTTTCTTTATCAGTGGTTTCAAAGTTTTTATTTTCTGTCATAGGCATCCAAACCACACTCTCTATATTTGAGTGTTCTTGGAATATGTTAAGTCTAACAGGGGTTTTATTTTTCAGTGGCATAAATCCATAACTGTTACTAAAAGAAAACGGTACAGAAATTTTGCGTTGTTTTTCTTTTGTCCCAGGACTTAGGTTTTCAGGTATAGACACTAGATAATATAAGCTTGTTACCGTTAATGGAGACATTGTATTCATACCAAAACTTTTCACTAAAGAATCATTGACTTTACTTTCCTTAATTTCATCTTTACTTTCTACGCCTAAAAAATAATCTAATTTCTTATCGTCATCAGTACCAAAAATTTCGCCATAACTTTTTATTGCTGGATTTTCCTTTTTAAATACTGGATAGTATCTGGAGATATCTTTTTTATTTTGTGCTTCTATGTTTATAGAAAAGTCGCCTTTTAGCTGAAAGTAATCTTTATGAAGATTATTATCATCTTTACCTAAACTCTTATTATGATTTTCGATATAAACATTTTTGTTTTTTACCTGCAAATTAACATATTTAAGATGTGTTATCGTAATAAAGAAATTAGGGTACTGATATTCATCTATAACTTTGTTTTCATCTTTATTGCCATCTTTTAAGCTTATGATGTTCATGGGTAAAAAGTTAATTTCCGCTAGGTGAGACTTGAAATAAAGCTCGTACGACTTCCCATTTTTTGAATCCAGCTCAATGTTTTTCTCATATTTTTTGACAAATGCATCAAAATCTTTTCCATTTCCATACTGGTAACTTTCTTGAGCTTTTATTGGAGAATCTTTTGTTTTTTCTAATTTTAACTCTTTCGAATTTGTAGACTGTTTATTTTTATCCCAAAAAGAATTATTGATAGTGTAACAAGCTAGATTGCTAGAATTTTTATTAAAATAGATATTATCGATATAAAATCTATCTATTTTGTAAGCATCTTTATTATCAAAATCTTGTTTAAACTCATCTAGGCTTTTAACTTTGTATTCTTCGTTGTCTTCATTGTTATAAACATAATACGGCTGTAAATGATAATATTGGAAAGTGTTCATCATATATTTATAAAATGACCATTGACAACTTTTTTCACAATTTACTGCTAACCATGGCCTGCTTTCTTTTATTTCAGGTGGCAGTTGGCCTTCAAGTTTTAGTTCAAAAATCTTAGAAAAATCTTTTAATGTATCTTTAAAAATTTGCTGATAGCTTCTTTGGAAAAAAATTTTTTGTATATAATGGTTATTAAAAAAAGCTTTGATAGAATCTGTGAATTTTACAGAGATTTCTAAATAACTTGAATTTGCTTCGAATTTTTCAACTAGTTGACAGTGACCACGTTCTGAGGTGTCAGTATAACCTATTATTTGCCATTGGAATTTTTCATCTATTTCGTATTTATTATCTTTTATTATTTCCTGATAATATTTAAGCTTAATAGCAAAAAAATCTTCCTCTATAAGCTTATCCCATAAAGGTTCTTTACTTCTGTTATATGGTAACTGGAACGTTATTTCACCACGAAAACCATACATGTCAAAACAGATATCAAAAGATTTTATATCTGAAGCAATTATCTTTTTCTCGCTATCATTATCTATAGATCTATCATCTTGTAGACTGAATATAGAGGCTTCTAAATATTTAGGTATTGCTGTACTCATATATGCCTTTAAAAGTTAAAAATCATCATTATTAAAATCATCATCATGCTGGCTCATACCACGATTGTAGCGGTGTTCAGCATTATCTAACCTATCGTGTTCATCCTCTGGATAACTACTAGCGATATTTTCTTTCATCATAATATTTATATACTGTTCGAAGTCTAATTTAGAGAAACTTATTCTATCTACCTCATATAAATTATCTAATAAACTCCAAAGGTAATGGTTTTGTAGAGTAGATGTTTCTACAATTTTTTCAAAACCTTTTAATTTGGAATTTAAATAAGAATTAAAAAAGTTAGGGAAGTATACCAAAGGGTCAAAACTTTCTATTTTAGACTGTATTTTTTTCTGTAATATAGCAGCAGGAAGAAAATTATCGTTAATAATGAAATTATCAAATTGTTTGATTTCATTTAAAAGCTTATTCCATTCGTAGCTACCTTGAAGTTCATTTTTAACGTCCGAGTTTGTCAAATCTACTAATTGATCAGTAGTTAAAGTTGATTTGACTTGAACATTGCATTGTTGATTTTGGTTATTAGAGATGTCTATATCATTAAGATCATCATTTAGTTGTTTTGTTTTTATTTCCTGCCATTTTTGCATAAACTTATTCAATAAGGCAAAATGTTCTTGCTCATCTAACTCTAATTTACTAGTCTGATCAATAAATACTTTTATTGCGGCTATTATGGACGCTTTATCTTCGGGTAAAAAAGTTTCTTTAGATTTTAGAAAATCTGCATGCATGCACAACATGTTATATAGCCATTTTGTAGCAGACTTACAATATCTTGGTTTTATTTTTTTTTGGTTGATGAGCTCTGTTAAAAATAAATAAATTTGGTACAGCTCTTCTAAGATTAAACTGTATTCATTAACATCTTGACTATTAAACCACATACAAAAAACTAGATAACAAATTATTTTTGCATCTATACAGCCTTTATTTATGATATTTATACATATATCTTGCGCAGCTAAATAGTCTTCTTCACTGATACAAATATATGCCTGTTCAAACTCATCTGGTAGAGCAATATAGGCTACTTCTTCAGCCTCACTGGCTTTTGATAATAAGTTTAAAATATTTATATTTAATTCTTTTCTAATCATACGCTATATATACCCTATCAAAAGTATTATTTTTTTCTTGAAAGCTTTTTATGCATATTAACTTGTCATGGAGTATTGCATTCCACCTATCTCCATAAGGCTTTATAAGTAAAGTTTTCTTTGCTTCAGGGAATATTTTTTGTGAAATGTTGTCTTCAACACTATCTACTTCAACACCGTTTATAGAGTTTATAACAATATCTCTAATTTCAGAAGGCGCGAAAACTTTCATTAGAGAGAGGTCTAAGGAATCTAAATTTTGGCTACTTTCAATGACTATATATTTATTATTAGATTCAAAGAAGTTAGCTGGTAAAATTTTACTTCTATATATACCTTCTCTATATTCAAGAGGACAAATTTTATGCTCTATTAGATTAAGTTTCCTTATTTGAAATTGTAATTCTTTAAGAGCTTCAAGTGTATTATAAATATCTAAACCGTTTGGAATAAACAAATTAGGGTTTTGCCCTTTAAGGATAAATGCTATCGAAGATAATCCTTGAATATGTTTTATTATATCTTTAAATAAAATAGGGGGTTGACCTTCTATGTTAATACTAGACTTAAGCCAATTATCTATCTCTGAAAGCTTTAGATATAAATGAGCATAGCGCCAAAAATTATTAGTTTTGGAAACCTCTATATTAATAAAAGAATTAATTTCATTAATACAAACACTCATACGGGTTAATATCTCTTTACTGTACATGTATGGTAAAGCTATAAGCCTAGGAAAAAAACCTTGTTTTACTTCCCACTTATGTGTATCTTCAGCAAACTCTAGGTCCATTATTTTAAACGAAAATTTAGCCTCGTTATCAAATGATTCTGAAAAATAGATGCTTAAATATTCTAATTTAATATTGGTACCATTAACTTTTACATTTTCAATAATTTTTTCTTTGCTAATGTTTAAATGTAGTGATACGTGATTATTGTTACTTTTCTTTATTAGATTATATTTTTCTACTCTAGCGTTATGTCCTAGTACTACCGGCTTAAACTCAGGAAGTACTAGGATAAGGCTTTTTAAATCAACGATATTATAAATGAATTGTTCCATATCTAAAGCTATATCAAACAACCCATCATTATAATTAAGAAGTTTTAAAGAAATGTCAGTGTTTAAACCTAAAACTCCATCTTGTTGACAAGAGAAGTGTTCAGGTGATAAATACTGACCTATTTGCCAGTGTATTAATGACATGTTATTTACCTGCTTACTGTTGGATCACCCATTTCTATAACTTGAACAGAGTTTTCTTCATTTGTTGCTGGGATACTAAGCTGAGTCACACCTTTTATACGTCCATAATTGATACGAAGTATTTGTAGTCCAGGATGTGATGCACTCTCAACATAGTAGTCATCAGCTGATACTATTATTTCAAAGTCAGTTTTCACATCAAATACGCTCGCCCATACAGTTCCATTATTGTTTTCAAGCGTTATTTGCTCTTTATTCAATTTTCCTGATTTTATAGTGATAGTTAGGGAGTCTGAACTACCTTGCTTTTTTTCAATCTTAGTTTTTGATGATAAACATATGTTTAAATCATAAACTTCACCTGGATTGCGTCTTGCTCTAAGCCCTAATATAGCACCAGCAATAGCTTTTGTTGAGCCATCATCTTTTTCTCTATTATATATACCTGCTATATCTTCTATAGTTACTTTTAAGCTGCCAGATTTTACTTCAAGTCCTCCCTTTTCAATCAATAGTAAAGGGGATTCATTTTTAATAAACATCTCGCTTTCTGCACACCCAAAATAGCTGTTTATATCTAAACCTGATCTATCGTATTTTACACATTCTGTAGGTTTCATTTTTGTTCCTCTAAGTTTTGTTTGATTTAATTATTATTTTTTACGAATCTAAACGCGTATCTATTTTCATTGTTACTTCCATACCTTCAAATTTGATATGTGGTAAAACTTCAATATGACACTTGTAGTGACCCGCCATCCCCCTATTCCTTTCTACTCCTACATCTACTTTTTTAAATGGATAGTAGGATTTAGTTAAAGAATTAGGATTTGGTGCTGTGGTTACATACTGATTTAACCATGACGTTATACTATTTTTAACCACGGTTTCATCAGCTTCTGACCCTATAACATCCCTTGTCATACATTTAACATAGTGTGCTATTTTTGACATAGAGAATGTATAAGGTAACTTGGTTACCATTTGGCTATTTTCTGAATCATTATCATTTTCAAACTCCTCTGCCAACTTAAGTGATTGAGCACTAAAAAAGCAAGCATTAGCAGTCTTTTTCTCATAAACCAAAGGTATAAATCCTGCTTTAGCTAAACCATACTCTTTATGATCTGGAATCAAATAATTAGTAGGTAAAACATAAGCATTAGCATCATGACTGTTATAATTATATATAGGTAGACCTTCTACTAATCCACCACTAGTAGGCCCACAAATAGATTGGCACCACCCAGTTACTGTAAATGATCTATATAAGTTCTTAGCGAATAAAACAGCTGCATTACCCCATAGACAACTTTCATAAGGTTTAGAAATATCTACACTTTCTTTAAAGTTAGAGATGACTCCTTTACCCACTGGGTTTGTATCCGGGTGGTATGGGGCTCTTAGCATAAAATTAGGCAGTGTCAGGCCAATGTAACCTGCTGACTTAGTCTTTCTAAAAGCGTTCCATCTGCCAAAGCGTGGATGAGCCATCATACTATCTATATCTTTTATTTCAGAAAGAGAGTTATAATCTTCACCACCAAAAAAATTAGGGGAGATTGCAGCTATAAAAGGAGCATGGGAAGCCTCAGCTATTTTACCCATGGTCATAAGCCATTCAATATCCTCTTGAGTCTTATCAAATTCATAAAGTCCTATTATAGAACCAAAAGGCTCTCCACCATATTGGTCATACTCGTGAACATATGTTTTTTGGAAAAGATCACTACTTAATATATCAGCTGCGTTCATTTCAAAATCTTCAGCTAATTCTTCTTTATCCACATCTAGAATAGCTAATTTAGTTTTATTATTATCTATAGAACTTGCTAATTCATAAATACTGCGCCAACTTTCTTCCAACTTTCTGAAAGTATCATCTTGTAAGACTTCCTGGACTTGGGAGCATATAACATTATCTATTTTATCCATTAAATCTTGAGCAGATACCTTATTTATAGAGTCTTTTGAATTAGATAGCAAAAAAGCTAATGCCGATAGCATTCTGCCTTCATAATTTGTTGGTTCAATAGTATCAATGCTTCCGTAATTGACTATTTCGAAATTTTCTTTAGGCTCCAAGTTTGCCGCCTGTAAAATATCACTACAAGATGCCAGTTTCTCTTTTATTTCACTCATATAATATTTACACCTCTTTGTTTTCTGGAGAACTTTCTATACGATAGCCACTATTATCGTCTAGCTTTAACTGTTTTATTAAGCTTTCTAGGGATTCTGGGCTAGCTGATAAATTATTCACTAGATTTCTAAATTTTCTGTTGTTATCAATTAGGGAAATATATTCTTTTAGAAGTTCTTTTACTTTCAGTAATTTTGAAAGTTCAGGTATGTTTTGAGCTATACTGTTTGGGTTAAAAGACTTCATAGACTTTAGAGGGATCTTTACATTTAGTACACCACTAGCAGGTTCAACATGGTTTTCAACATTAATATCAAGTTGTATACCCATTTCTTGCATAACAGAATCTAGATTATTACTTTCTATTTCATATACTTTACGATTTGCTAGTTCTAGAGATTTCTCTTTTGAAGAGCCTTGAGAAAAATCCCCAATAACTAATTGCTTAAGTGGCAATTCTTTAGCCTTCTTTGTACCACTAACTTCCATATCATAAGTGATATTGACACGAGATTTAGGTATAGTTTCATTAACTGACATGATTTATATTATACTCCTTTTGTTTCTTAAATTTATATGTGTATTAATACTAACTTTATAATTATATAATAATATACTTTTTTATATTTTTGTTCAAGTGTATTTTAATATTAAGTATAATTTTTTATATTTTAAATAAAAAGATTTTATGATTAATTATTTGTTTAAATGTTGAGTGATGGAATTAGTTGGAAAGGGTTGTTGATTTAAAGTAGGAGACATTTAAGGCTGGCTTTTTATGACAAGATTTAAATAATAAAGATAGGGTAACCATAAGGAATTATTACTACACAAAAATCCTACTATTACAAAAATTTGTATAATTAAGCTAACTTTATATAAAACTAATACACTTTGTCACCTTGGTTTCATTTGACCGATCTCAATAAAATTAATGCTTATCGTAAAATCAACCATGTTATTAACTTTTTAGGGGATGTGTATTTTTAACCTTAGAGCTCTAAATTTAGCTTGCAGCAGCTCTTGGTAAGTAAGTTTTAGATCAGAGTCTGGAATAACGAGCATTTTTCTACATTAATTACTCGGATTAACTATATTTTACCAGTACAGTGAACAAATATAGGAATGAAATGAGGACATTAACCATATTAAACAATATGGTAAAAAAAACAGGTTACAATGAGTTCAAAAAATTAAATTAGCTATAGACCTAACATCTTCTAGCTTGCATGAAGAGATTAATTTTTAGATTATACTACCAAACATATAAGTAGAAGTGAGTTCTATAATTTAGTAACTAAAAGCTTTTCTAGTAGCGATTTTAGCTCTTTTAATAGCTAAGCGCTTAGCTATTTTTCTTTTTTCTGTTGGTTTGGTGTAGTGTTGCCTGTCTCGTAGCTCTTGCTTTATACCCGCTTTTTCACAAGCACGTTTAAAGTTTCTTAGACTTATATCAAATGGCTTACGTTCATCTACTCTAATACTAGGCATTATAGCACCTCAATATTTATAGCTTCAGGACCCTTCCTACCTTCTTGTGTTTCAAAAGCAACTTGTTGACCCTCAGAAAGAGTTGAGCCATTTAGTTTAGTAATATGTACAAAAACGTCTTTACTTCCGTTGTCAGGAGTTATAAATCCAAAACCTTTTTGTTCATTAAAAAATTTAACTGTACCTTGTAATTTATTGTTCATTTTATTCTCTTTAATTTTTATTGGTTTATTATATCCAGATATTAAATCTGACTAGTTGTATGGACGAAGTAATGATAATTTCAGGTTCAAACAAAAACTAAAATTACACATAAAAATCAAATCAATGAAGTTTCTTTTATCCTTACAAAGATGATAATATTATAAAATTGCTATAAAAGATAGTAAGAATAGTATTTTTTCTTTGTATATAAATGTTTTTTTGCGTATCACACACGTCACATTGTTATTTAAAAAAACAATCTCTTGTTAAATTTACTACCTATAAAGAATTTCTTATATTTGTATACTCTTACTTTAGTAGGATAGCGGCTATAAGTATGGAGATGATAAATTTTGTAACTAATATACGGTCGGATTAACTATAATTTAGTATTCGTTAGATTGCTGACCGCGGTTTAAAATAGTAATTGATAGAGGAAGGAAAATGAATATTTTATTGGCAACATTTAAGGAAAGGAAAATATGTGTTATAGAGGGGTATATTTTTTATTTGTCAAGTGGTAAAAATTCTGCTAAAGCTGGGTTTACTAATACTTGGGTTCCGATAAGAGGTTTAGAGGAATCAGGAATTGGTTCGTTTGTCAAACCATATATTCCCAGACGAAGTTCTTCTAATAGTGAAATAATTAAATTAGTGATGGGTGATGATTTTTTTGGTTACTATGAGAATAAAATAGGACCTGAGTATGAAGATTTTCCTGATGAGTTGCTAAAAGAACAGTTTTGTAGGCTAGGAAATATAAAAACAGCTTGTATTTCACTTAAAATTGGAGGAGGTTTTTGGAACTATAAGGGTTTCTCAGAGTGTTCCCCAAGTACAGCTGAGATTATAAGAGCATACTTACAGACCTCAAAATACTATGATTTGAATGATTCAGGCTATAATTTTGTTGATACTGGTAAGGTATTTAAATTACATAAAGAAGCTCTTGATTGGCTTATAGTTGAGCAGAATGCAATATTCTATGGTAATAAGTTTCGTTCGTCCGAAGAGATTTTAGAGAGTGAAAAAAAACAAAAGAAAGGATTTATAAATACGCGACGAGGTAACTTTTATAACCAGGATGATTATAACGATGAATGCCTAACTCCAACATTTCCGGGGCTAAATGAGCAGTGGTATAAAGAACAGCAAACACGGACAAAAGCAGTTACAAAAATTCAATCTATATATAGAGGGCAGGCTACTAGAAGCGCGATGCAAATGGAAAAAACGCGTATTTCTAAAGGGGGAATAGCTATAGAAAAATCTGACGATAAATTTTATTCAAATAAGCAAAAAGGAGGAATAACTATAGGTAGAGGAGAAGATGTTAAATTCCTTCCAAATAAGCAAAAAGGGGGAGTAACTGTAGGTAGAGAACATAATGCTAAATTTCATCCTATTTGTGTTTATTGTAAAGGAGCTGGTTTTATTGGACAAAATACTAAATGCACTTGCTGTAATGGGTCTGGCTATATATAGTGTTAACTTAAGGATTCTAAAGCTCTGTAAAAGTATTACAGGATATATTATAATGTAGCTAATTTATTTTCAGATAAAAATTGTATGTTAATCTATCTTTTAAAATGGCTTAGTCAGTATTTCTCGGCTTTTGACGTATTTAGTAGTTATGTTTCTATGAGAATACTTATGATTACTATTACATCGTTACTTATAACTTTATTACTCGGCTCTCCCATGATACGTTGGCTTCAAAAAATGCAAATTGGCCAAGTAGTTCGTGATGAAGGTCCAAAAAGTCATTTTTCTAAAAAAAATACCCCTACAATGGGCGGTGTCTTAATCTTATCATCTATAGTTATATCGTCACTACTATGGGGTGATCTAAGTAGTATCTATCTTTGGATTTTAATTTTTGTAGTTTTATTTTTTGGAGCTATTGGTTTTTTCGATGATTATTTGAAACTTGTGCTTAAGCATCCAAAAGGACTGCGAGCAAAACATAAATTTGCTTTACAATCTGTTTTCTCTATTATCCTAGCGATTGTTTTATTTGTTCTATTAGAAAAAAACGGCCAAATGAATTTGTCTATACCGTTTTCTAAAGATTTATACATTCCTATGGGAATAGTGCTTTTTACCGTATTAACTTTTTTTATTATAAACGGTAGTAGTAATGCTGTTAACCTAACAGATGGTTTAGATGGGTTGGCAATTTTGCCAGTTGTGCTTGTTGCTGCTGGGTTAGGAATATACGCATATATTGAAACTAATTATAACTTATCAAGCTATTTGTTATTTAACTACCTTGGTAAACAAGGTTTGGCAGAAGTGGCTGTATTTTGCGCGGCTATTTGTGGTTCTGGTTTGGCCTTTTTATGGTTTAATTCTCATCCGGCGGAAGTGTTTATGGGGGATGTTGGTTCACTCACGCTAGGAGCTGTACTTGGTGTAATAGCTATTATGATCCGTCAAGAGTTAATATTCTTTATCATGGGATTATTATTTGTAGTAGAGGCTATTTCTGTAATCCTTCAAGTAGGATCATATAAGCTGAGAAATGGCAAAAGAATTTTTAAAATGGCTCCAATCCACCACCATTTTGAACTAAAAGGCTGGCCAGAAACAAAAGTAGTAGTGCGCTTTTGGATAATTTCAGTGGTATTATTTCTAATAGGCTTGATCGCTATTAAGGTTAGATAGTGTCTGACTTTTATTTTAATGGATATAAAATCAATAAAATTTTACTAGTGGGGTTTGGTACTACTGGAAAAGCTATATATGATTTTTTGCAACAGTTTAATAATTTAAAGATAGATATTTCCCATAACGATCAAGAGTTTCTAGATTATGACTTGGACACTTATGATCTAATAGCATTAAGCCCTGGTATTCCAACGAATAAATATCCATATAACCAACTTAAAGACTATAAGGCTAAATTAACTAACGATATAGATATCTTCTATAAACAAATACAACATACAGATGTAAAAACTATAGCAATTACTGGATCTAATGGTAAAAGTACAATAGTAACACTACTTAACTATGTCTTAAACCAATTAGGTCATAAAAGCATTCTTACTGGTAATATTGGTATATCGCCACTTTCTAAGCTAGCAGATGAGTTTGATTTTTGTGTGATAGAATTATCAAGTTTTCAAATTGATTTATTACAAGAAGCAAGTTTTGCAATAGGGTGCGTGATTAATATTTCCCCAGATCATCTAGATAGATACAAAGATTTAGCCGAATACACTCAATCGAAGCTAAATTTAGCGAATTTTAGCAAAGATTTCATTATATATGATGTTGAGGGTAAAGGCTTAAAGTATACTGGAAAGTATACTTTAGTAGATAATAGTATCTACAACGGCTCTTCAAAGTTATTGGATACAACACAAACAAAATTGTATGGTCTACACAATTTAGAAAATATAGTAGTGGCACTCAACATCCTAGAAAAACTAAATGTAGATACCAATAAAGCTATTGAGATAATAAAAACTTTTAATGGTCTTGATCACCGCTGTAAATTTGTCGATAAGGTTAATCATGTTAGCTATATTAATGACTCTAAGGGAACAAATGTTGGTGCTACAATAGCAGCACTAAAGAGTATTACAGTTAGTAAAAATATTATTCTTCTATTGGGTGGCATCGCTAAGGGAGGTGATTTTACCTTGATGGAAGAGGTTTTACAAAAATTTGTGAAATTTGTAGTTATATACGGTAGGGATAAAGATTATATTAAACAGCAAATTAGTAACTACTGTGAGTATCAGCTTTATGATAACATGAAAGATGCCTTTGTTCTAGCACATCAAAAGTCTCAAAATGGTGATATAGTATTGTTATCTCCAGCATGTGCTAGTTTTGATGAATTTAGTGGTTATGCTGAACGTGGCAAAGTATTTGAAAAATTAGTTCTACAATTGAAACAGTAATTAGGAAATTAACTTAATGCTCTATAGATTAAAGCTTTTATTAACAAAACAGAACGCAAAGAGAGAAAGAGTCAGAGCAAAACTTGAGATAGATATTTCCTTAGTTTTTATAATGCTAGGGTTACTTGCATTTGGTTGGATTATGGTAACTTCTGCATCAATGGTTGTTGCATTAGATGATTATAACAATCCTTTTTTCTATTCCATCCGACAAGGTTTCTTTGCTATTGTGTCGATATTTTTATTTTTATTAGCTTTACTAGTTCCTACAAAAAATTATGAGAAAAATTTTAACGCTTTCTTTTTTATAATGCTTATAGTGCTAGTAGCTGTATTAGTGCCTGGAGTTGGTAAAAGCGTTAATGGAGCAAGACGCTGGATTCCTTTGGTAATTATTAATATTCAAGTTGCAGAATTAGCTAAACTTTTAGCAATAATATTTTTCTCTGGGTATGTTGCTACAAACCTTGAGAAAATGAGAAATTTTAAAGAAGGTATCTTAGTACCTATAACTCTATTAGGTTGTATAGCGATGCTCTTACTCATGCAACCTGATTTTGGTTCAACAGTGGTTATATCAATTTGTGTTTTGGGGATGCTTTTTGTTGCTGGTAGTAAAGTACGATGGTATGGCTTACTTTTAGTGGCTATGGTAACTATGGCTGCTATGTTAGTGATTATCTCACCTTATCGTATGCATAGAATCACAGGTTTTTTAGATCCTTGGGAAAATGCCAACGGCTCAGGTTATCAGTTAGTTCAAGCACTTATTGGATTTGGTAGAGGAAGTTGGTTTGGTGATGGGCTAGGAAATGGTGTACAAAAGCAGTTTTTTTTACCAGAAGCTCATACGGACTTTATTACATCAGTTATAGCTGAAGAGATAGGCATAGTTGGTCTAATGATATTATTGGTGGTGTATTTGTTTATAGTTTTAAAAGCTATTAATATTGCTAAATTAGCATTTGAATTAAAAAGATATTATCAAGCATTTTTAGCATATGGCGTAGGCTTTTGGATGGGTTTTCAGGTATTTGTAAATGTAGGAGTTAATACAGGAATATTGCCCACAAAAGGCTTAACGTTACCGTTTATAAGTTACGGTGGTAGTAGTTTGTTGATTATGTGTTACACAATAGGTATTTTGCTTAGAATTGACTTTGAAAACAAGCTTTTAGCAGATACTATAAACCCAAAGTATGTTTATAAAAAAAGTAAAGTTTAGTTCTTATTAGTTTGAGTATATATGATATTGTTTATTAAAATACTTACGGCAATCTGAACTATTAAGCAATAAAAGTGGGAAATGAGAAGAGAGGTATTTTGAGATTCGATTATGATAACTAACCTCAGTGCATCCTAATATTTTTAAATTTTTTAATTCTGAAACAAGGGTTACTATATCGTTATCTATATTATAGTTTTCTATAATATATTTACTATATTTACAATTTGAAATATTTAATGACTTTAAATGTTTTAGGTTTTTAGCTATAATGTTGAGCCTTTGGTTTTTGATGTCACAACCTGAAAGGTCTAGCGCCCTTAAATATTTTAAATTTGTAGCGATATTTTCTACTGCTTGGTCTTCAATAAGACAACCTGAAAGGTTTAGTGCTCTCAAATATTTTAAATTTGTAGCAATAACTTCTACTCCTTGCATTCCAATCCTACAACCTGAAAGATCTAGAACTCTTAAATGTTTTAAATTAGTAGCGATATCTTTTACTGCTTGGCCTCCAATCTCGCAACCTGAAAGGTTTAGTGCTCTTAGATGTTTTAATTTTGTAGCGATATCTTTTACTGCTTGGTTTCCAATCTTACAATCTGAAAGATCTAGCACTTTCAAATTTGGTAACTTTATCGCGATATATAGCACCGCGTTATATCCAATATTACAACCTGAAAGATTTAGTGTTTCCAAACTTGTAAGTTTATCAATAACATTAAATACGGCGTTATATCCTATTCCACATCTTGAGAGATTGAAGGACCTTAAATATTTTAGGTTTGTAGCGATATCTTTTACTGTTTGGTTTCCAATATTACAACCTGAAAGATTTAGTGTTTTTAGATGTTTTAATTTTGTAGCTATAATTCTTACTGCTTGGTCCGTAAGGTTACAACTTGAAAGATCTAACACCTCCAAATTTTGGATTTCAGATATACCAAAAGCCGCAGGTAATATATCTATACTACGCTTTAAAAGACCTGAGAGGTTAAGTGATTTCAAGTTTTTTTGGCTAATTAACACTGCAAGGAGGTCAAAATACTTAATTTTACAACCTGAAAGATCTAGCGCTTCCAAATTTTTTAAATTGTTAAAGAAACTTGAGTGTATAGTACAATCTGAATGGGTTAACTCTTTTAAGAACGTAAGTTTATTATTTATATTGGATAACCCAAGTATTCCAGTCTTACGAACTGAAAGATTTAGCACTTTCAACTGTTTTAATTGTGTAGCTATAATTTCTACTCCTTGGTATTCAATAAGACAACCTGAAAGGTCGAGCACTTGTAGTTTTTTTAGCCCTCTGGCAATATTAGATGCCCCACTCTCACTGATATTACAATCCGAAAGGTTTAGTGATACTAATTTTTTTAGTTTATTAGCAATACCAAATGCTCCACCATTTCCAATATTGCAGCCTGAAAGGTTAAGTGATTCAAGATTTGATAGTTTACTAGTAATTGCAATAAGTCCGTCACCATCTTCATTATCCACATAACCTGCGAGGTTTAAAGATTCTAGAAATGGTAATTTGTCAGCAATAGCTTCTACTCCTACATGGGTGATATTGCAATCTGAAAGATTGAGGGTTTTCAAATCTGTTAGGTTCTTAGTAATAAGCTCTACTTCTTTATCACCAATATTGCAACTTGAGAGCTCTAGCGAAGTTAGATTTTCTGCTAGGTTGGCAATAGCTTCTATTCCTCTGTGTCCAATATAACAATTTGAAAGTTTTAGCGACCTTGTTTCTCTCAGGTACCAAGGAATAGACATTATACTGATATCTCCGATATTACAATCTGAAAGGTAGAGTTCGGTTATAGTATTTTTCTTAGCTTCAGTTTCGTATTTAAGCTTTGTTAAAATTTCCTCACCAGATGAGCCGCTATAAGATAAGCTTATAGACTGACAGAAGCTACCACTTTTACTCTCTTTTTTATCACTACATATCATTTAATAATATTAACTTAGTTATATTTGTTTTTATTATTATTTAATAATACATAAATTTTTTTAAAAAGTAATTTTTTTGTAAATTTTTATATAAAATTTTAATTTAAATATAAATTTTCATATTAATAAAATGTAGTCATTTAATTTATTTTTATGAACGAGAAATTAACTAAAAGTAAGTCATATTCTGATGGAGCTAATACAGGAATATTGCCCACAAAAGGCTTAACATTACCATTTATAAAGTTACGGTGGTAGTAGTTTGTTGATTATGTGTTACACAATAGGTATTTTGCTTAGAATTGACTTTGAAAACAAGCTTTTAGCAGATACTATAAACCCAAAGTATGTTTATAAAAAAAGTAAAGTTTAGTTCTTATTAGTTTGAGTATATATGATATTGTTTATTAAAATACTTACGGCAATCTGAACTATTAAGCAATAAAAGTGGGAAATCAGAAGCAGGGTGTCTTGAGATTTGATTATGATAATTAACGTCCGTGCATCCTAATATTTTTAATTTTGGAATAAGATTTGTTATTTCATGATCGATAACACCACTTTCTATATTATATTCACAATGTGAAATATTTAGTGACTTTAAACGTTTTAGGTTTGTAGCTATAATGTTGAGCTTTTGGTCGTTAATGTAACAACTTGAAAGATCTAGTGCTCTTAAATTTTTAAGTTAGTAACGATATCTTCTACTGCTTTGTCTCTAATATATAACCTGAAAGTGAAAGGTTGAGTGATTTGAGATTTGTCGTTAGTGACAATATAATCAACTCTGCTTATTGCTGTCACTTTTACGTTAATCTCAAGTTAGTTGTTTTAACGATAAATTCAATAAAATTTATAAAACATATATTAAGCTTGTTTAAAATAAAGTGTGGAATAAATTTTTAAATTTAACACAATATAACGATTTAACTTGAGAATAAATTTTTTTATTTTAAAATATAAGAATAATTTGTTGTAAAAATAAATGCGTTAATTACAATAATGAGGGCTGTGTTATGAATAAAAAATTAATAGGAGCAATGGCTATTATGCTGGCATTAGCTTCACTGTTAAATAGCTGCACACAGGAGGAGCACAGTGAGCAGCAGATATTAACAAATTGTCAAGGTATAATTTGCAGTATAGAATTAGATAATGTTGACCTGCTTAGATATACAAATGTAGTAGGCAAATCTGTGGATAAGGTACTAAAGCAAGAGGCTGTATCTGAGCCAAGATATAACATAACTTGGGTTATGTCAGATGGTCAGTTTGCTACAGACCAACAGTTAAGTGATAATGATTTAGCAACATGTAATGGTGATTGTACATATGACTCTAATCCGACCAGCTGGATATTTAATTCAGTAGGCTCACATCAGATTGGTGTTTCTGGGACGCTAACAAATCCAGATGGTTCTATTGAAAAAATTGATTTAGTAAAAACAGTAAATATTAATTATGGTAAAGCTAAAATAGAATCTGAGGTTATAGGGAGCTCTGTATTAGACTATAAATTTACAGCTAATATAACAGATACAGGTATACCAGATGATGCAACCTTTACTTGGAAAGTAGATGGTACTGAAATCGGTACAGGCCAAGAGATAGATTATCTTTTTCCAAACATAAATACAACCTATAATGTAACTTTGGAGGTTTCTGTGGATGGAGAAGTAGTAACGACATCTACAAAAAATATAACTACTGGGACAGTTGTAGCACCACGATTAAGTAGTTCTCGATTTGGATTTTTAGATTATTCCTTATCGGTAGATTTAGCAGGTACTGGGATAACTGATGCTTGGACACTACAGTGGAGTTCAAATCCATCATCGGCAACATTTTCTGCACCTACATCAGCTTATACAAATGTAACATTTGATAATTATAATACAACTTATACTGTAACATTGACAGCTACACCACCAGGTGGTTCCGGAGCTGTAACAGCTGCTACTCCCATCAATACAGGAGACGCTTTCGTACCAAAAATGACTATGGTAGGCGGTAATTATTCTCAGATAGCATCAAGCGGAGTCGGTGAGGTTACAGGTATTACTTGGGTAAATACTGGAAGTGCAATTACTTTTACGTGTCCAAGTGGTTATGGGATTTTAGCTTCAGTCCTTTCTCCAACTCCGGGTAATAAGGTAGAGGATAGTTATCCTGGTCGGGACGCGGCATTTTTTCTAAGACAAGATGGCGGAGTATATGTTGATGATTTTTACGATATGGACTGGTTAGGATACACCAATAGCTATAGTGAGAGTGGAATGTCAACTCCTATAACTGGTGTTACATGTAACGAAGTGTTTGAAACTTAAAATACAGCCTAGAATTTAAGGAATAGGAATAGTGACATTTTACGATATTCTACTTACATTTTTTAGTTCCTTATAAGTTTATTTTGTTCGTCAAAATCTAATAAACTACATCTGGAACTCTCTTTCAACTATTTTATAACTTTGAGACTACAATTTAAGAAATTACAATACATTTCTCTAAATCGAATAATACAACAAAGCCAAAGGACTAAAATCTATAGCCTCCTTAAAAGGATTATTAACTTTTTTGAGGTGTTTTTTGAGCATTTTGTAGTGAATTTTATTTATCTTTTCTAGAGGTTTATATTTGTTATCTAGTTTAACTGGTTTGTAATTACTTAACCATTGTAGAGCAATTTGGTCAAATTCAGTTTTAGATATGTTAGGTATTATCCTTTCATCAAAAATTATATGATTATAAAAATGTTTAGGTATACAAAAAATATGTCTGATTATTTCATTATTAGCATTTGATTGTTTTACATCATCAATGTTTACATCATTAAAATTATTTAAAAAAAGGGCTTTAAGAGTTTCTATACCTAAGAAATTGTTGTAAATATGAAAATAAAAGTCTCTCTCAGTTTTGCTACTATTTTCTATTGAATAGCTGATATCTGCTGTCAGGTGTTTATATAATATCTTTTTATCAAAGATTTCAGCTAATTTTTTTAGTTGTGGTGAGGATATGGTTCTATCATCTTTTAAGCTATTTATTTCCTTTAACCACCAGTTCATTTTTTCATTAGCAACTTCAATATTATTATACAGCTCTGTGCAAGATATAATTTGCGATTTTATTTGATCCAATAAGTAAAGTATTTCTTTTTTACCATCATTAAGTTTACGGTAAGCGAAGTATACAACACTTCCGTAGTTTGGTAATTTATCAGTTGGATAATGAAAATAGTTATATTGCATTTTATACCTTTTCAAAAGCTACTATGTAATTAACATCGGCGTTTTTACCCAGTTTAAAAGAATCAGTAATAGGGTTATAGTGAATGCCAATTATTTCTAAAGGTTTAAAACCATATTTTTCGGCTACTTTTATTAGCTCATAGGGCCTTATAAACTTGTTGTACTGATGAGTGCCTTTGGGCACTATTTTTAAAATGTGTTCAGCTGCTACTATCGATAATAGATAGGATTTAAGGTTTCTATTTAACGTTGAGGCAAAAAATAAACTTCCTTGTTTAGCAAGTTTGGATATCGAGGTTACCACGCTCTCAGGATCTGGAACGTGTTCTAACATTTCCATACATGTAATAACGTCAAACTGATCCTCTGTAACTGCAGCAAACTCTTCTATAGTTGAGTTTATATAGTTTATGTCCAGATTATTACTTTTAGCATGCCCTTTGGCCACACTTATGGCTTCACCTGAGGCATCAAGACCATAAACTTTATTGTTTTTTGTGACAAGTGACTCTGTAAGAATTCCACCACCACAGCCTATATCAAAAACTTTTTTATTATCAAAAGTAGTATGTTGTTTTATAAATTCTAAACGTAAAGGATTAATTTGGTGTAAGGTCTTTAGCTCACCATTTGGATCCCACCAACCGTTTGCTAAGCGTGAAAATTTATCCACTTCATTGTTATCTAAGTTATTCATGGCCACTAAAGCTATAGATTTTTTTAAAATACTTGAACCAATGATATCAAAGATCAGCTATTAAGAAAATTTTTATTAGAGTTTTGGGACTTAATTTACTATAATTGGTAGGTTGTGTTTTTACTAACTATAAAAAGAGATAAGCTTAATGAAGTTGATAAATTTTATATTATTACTTTCAGCAGTTGGAATAACAATTAGTGGTTGTTCTAATATGAAAACTACAAAGGATAAGCGAGACCCTTTTGAAAACTATAACAGAGGCATGTATTCTTTTAATGATAAAGCTTATGATGCTCTCACTCCAGTTGCGAAAGGTTATGATTATGTGATGCCAGATTCTGTACAAACAGGAATTTTTAATATGTTTCAGAACCTGCTTGAACCTGCAAGAGTAGTCAATGATATGTTTCAGGGGCAGTTAAGCTATGCTGGTGATGATAGTATTAGGTTTTTAACAAATACAACTTTTGGGGTTTTAGGTTTCTTTGATGTAGCAGATGATTGGTTTGGTAAGCAGATGAGATACCATCAAAGTTTTGCTGTAACTTTACATAAGTGGGGTGTCTATGATGAGAATGAAGCATCTCCTTATGTTGTTTGGCCACTTTTAGGTCCAGGCACTTTAGAGGATGTAGCAAATGGTGTGGATGCTTTGTTTAATCCTCTTACGTATGTATTTTTCTTCGCGCCAATTGGTACAGCAGCATCGTATATAGTAACCTGGGGTATATATGGAACCTACCAAATTAACCAAGGAGTGGCTTACTTACCAGCATACTCTAATTTAAAAGAAGTTTCGATAGATCCATATATAGCTATGCGTAATGCGTATTTACAAAACTATGACTATGGTATGGCAAAGATTCTTAAACAAGAACTAAAAGCAGATAGTGATGCTCTAGAGACAGATAAGGCTGTACTTGGTGTTTTAGGTTACGAGGGTGACAATGTGGCGTCACAAATGGCATCAAGTGGGAATGTGTCTACGAATAAATCTGTAGAACCGCCTATGATGCTTAAGAGTAAGTTAGATAAAATAAATGAAGCTTCTCAGGTGGATGAAGCTTTTGATCAGAGCTACTCTAATGATAGCAAAGTTATTGACTTGGCTAACTTAGATGGTGACACTAAAGCAAATGATATTGATGAGTCTAAAGATATAAGCATCCAGCTTCGTAATGCAAAAGCTGAGTTACCTGGTAATGCTGATGATCCCCAAACCCTAATCCAAACAATAAAAGAGCAAGACTAAGATAGTTGTCCTCTGGTGTATCCACCGGGCACTGTTTCAACAAGAGATTTCATTTCTAGTTCAAATAGTATCTCACTAATTTTATGGTAAGGTAAACAAGTATTATTAATGATTTGGTCAATAGTGGTTAGACTGGTATTGATACTATTAAGAACTGCTTTTTGCTCATCACTAATTTCTATAGTATCGAAAGTATTAATAATTCTAGGGCTATTATTGATATTTAGTTCTTCTAGGATGTCAGAAGCATTACTAACTAATTTTGCACCTTTTTTTATTAGTTCATTACAACCACTACTTGAGGTATTAAAAATGCTTCCAGGAACTGCAAATACTTCTTTATTTTGCTCAAGTGCTAGCTCAGCAGTAATTAAAGAGCCACTTTTTTGTGCTGCTTCAACTACTAAAACACCTTTAGACAAAGCGCTAATTATTCTATTTCTTTGCGGAAAATTGTGTCTAAGAGGCTCTACTCCAAGGCTAAATTCAGAAATAATAAGACCTTGGTTAGATAGGATATTTTGGTGTAAGATGGTATTAGATTTAGGGTAAATAACATCAATGCCTGTGCCTATAACTGCTATGGTTTTAAGATTATTCTCCAAAGCGTACTGGTGCGCCAAAGTGTCAATACCATAAGCTAAGCCACTGGTTATAGTTATGTTGTGATAAGCTAGATCACTAATGATTTTCTGTGTAACATTTTTTCCATAATTAGTGTGATTACGAGCCCCGACAATAGCTAGTTGGTAAGTATCAAGTAAATCAACATTACCCAAACAATATAATACTATAGGCGGATTAGAAATTTGCTTTAGTTCAAAAGGATATTTTTTATCAAAATACGTTACCAGAGAGTTGCTTGATTTGCTTAGCCACTTATTAACTTTGTCCAAATATGGTAAATATTTTTTCTCTACTAAGTAATCTAAAGTTTCTTTATGGAGAGATAATTGTTTTTGATAGTGTGATGGGCTATTTACCAAATCCTCCAAATCAATACCGTTACTAATAGCAGCATTAAAGCGACTATTACCAAAGTAAGGAGATATAGTTAGTATTAGGCAATTTTTTGTTGTAGTTTTCATTACAAAATTGTAGTAGCCATAGAGTTTTTTGTGATCTCTTGGAGAGAATTGACTATCAAAACAAGGGCATAATGGTCTGATTGACGATATACAAAGCCATGACCAATGTACTTTGGAGGAACTGGATAGCCATCAGCTCTTGATTCTGGTTCATAAAGTATCATTTCAGCACCAAGTTTTAGACCATCAGTGGCTCCTTTGTTGATTAAGATACTATTGTAGCTAAACGAGAATGTACCTGTATTCATAATATCTTGCATTACATTAGCAGTTATTTTACTGTCCATTTTAAAGCTTTCTGCTGGTAGTGGATTGGAAAAAACGATGTCGTTTGGAATTACGTAGTCACCTACAGAAGCTTCCTGTTTAAGATCGCTGATAGTAAGAGCAGTTATACCTTTGTAGGTATAGTTGTATTGAGCTGACCCTATTTTATACACTTTTTTATCAGGGTTATACGCGTTTATAGGTTTTGGTTCAGAGATGATACTAAAGTTTTTATTGTCCTCTCTAGCAGGATACTGTTTATCTACAAAGATTTTGAAATTAATACCCAAAACAGGTCTTTTCTCACGACTGTCATATATCTTAGCCATTTCATCTACTTGATTATCGTTAAGTAGATAAATGTTTGAGAAAAATTTTGTATAATTGCTAATTTTAACGTGTTTGATGCGATCATTAATATTGTCAATTTGATCTATAAGTTTACTCTTGAGGGTTATTTCTACCCTTTGATTGATCCCTCTATTATCATTAGAATCATTAGGAGCTATAGGGTCTTGGTATCCTAAAGCTTGAATTTCGATACCGTCAGGCTTTATACCCTTGTTTATTAGGTATTCTCTAACGCTAGAAGCTCTATCTTTAGAAAGGCGAAGATCGTGTTTTGTCAATAGATCATTATGTTTTATTAGTTTAGAGTCTATTTTTCCAGCGTACCCTTTGATTACAAAGTTAGTATCACCAGTTAGTTTTAGGTACGCATATAATTTATTAAGAGTTTCTTTAGCTTGGTCGTTTAAAGTAAAGCTATCTGCACTAAATTTAATATTTGTCTCTATGAAGTCAGGTCCTTTTACTCTTTTTAGACATATGAAGGATTGTTGAGATTGAAGTAAATCTGGAGTACATGAGTCAAGAGTGGGATAAGTTGTAGGTTTTTGATCTTTATCCATAGAAGCGCAGCTTATTAGGAGTGTTGATAGAAGTGCTACAGATAAAGTGTATACATGCTTTTTCATACTGATAAAACTTAAAATTATTTCTTAACTAATAATTTTACTATAAACGTTCGCCTTAAAATAGTCTTTATAAAAATTGTTGAATAAAACAGTGAAAGCTTAGTGTGTACTATACATCCCATCATCAACTATGTTACTGACAGTGTGAAGTAAGAATGACAAATAGACCGTTATACTTGCGAAGGTAGGTATTGTAAGTTTAAACTTTTGTCCATAATATATCACTTAAATATTAGAGTTAAAGTTCTTAATTATATTTTTTTCACTTATAAAAGCTTTAAGTGCTATTGGATTAGAGAGAAATTTAAACCTGTATCTAGTAGAATTTGAGCTATAAATAGTGATATCTCCATAATCTAAAAGTTTACCAAAAAGGCTTTGAGACAGTTTAACACTTTCAATCTGATTAAACCTTAAATTCAAAAATTTAGCATGTAGAAAACCAACTCTTCCTATAATTCTCTCATTAGTTATAGCAAGCTCAGTAGATGTTTTGATAATATAAGGGTATAAAATGTAGCAAAGAGCTATAAAATACATTATTCCAGCAGTTTTTGGTTCTGCTGTACCTGCAAAAATGAAAAATAAAGCCATGGTAGCTGGGATAAGGAAAAGCCAATTGCTAACTTCGGCGCTATATTCTAAAATTTCATGCTTTTCTAAATGCTGTTTTGTGTATTTATTCATTACCTTTCCCCTTTTTTATAATTACTGTGTTTTAAGAAAATTAAAGGCGTGTAATATAAGATAATATTAAGAGTAGAGAAAGAAGTCACTGTTGTCAAACTATGTGACACCAGTATTTTGTACTATAACTAGCAGTATTTATAACACTTATTTTGGAGCTTGGTGGTTTCTATTAGCATAAACTTTAATTTCTATATCAATAAGATGACTAACTTACGTAAATATGGTATCTTGTTCAAAAAGGTTTTAATGTGGTTTTTGTAATGAAAGTAACTACAGATAGTTTTGTTAAAATGCATTTTAAATTTAGACTAAAAGATGGCTCTATAGCTGAAGATACAGAAAATTATAACCGTGCTTTTGTTTTTCAAATGGGGCAAGGATGTTTTACTGAAAAAGTTGAAAAAGAGCTTATAGGAGCAGAAGTAGGTACTAGTAAAAGGGTGGTTTTAATGCCAGAAGAAGCATTCGGTGAGAAGCATCCAGCGAGTATTTACTCAGTTCCAAAAACTAGGTTTCCTAAAAGTATAGAGTTAGAAGAGGGGCTTATAGTCTCTTTTAGTCAAAAAGATGGTACAAAGTTGCCAGGTCTGATAACTGAAATTGGTGATGATGATGTGACGGTTGATTTTAACCATCCATTATCTGGTCAGATAATAGTGTTTGAGGCAAAAATACTTAGTATTGCAAAAAATGAGGAAGATCTAAATGAAGATACTGTTGGCTAACCCACGTGGTTTTTGTGCGGGTGTAAGTAGAGCAGTAGAAACCGTAGAGAAAGTTTTAGAAGTAGAAAAATCACCAGTATACGTACGACATGAGGTAGTGCATAATAAAGTTGTCGTAGACTCACTTAAGAAAAAAGGAGTCATTTTCGTTAAAGAGATAGATGAAGTTCCTGATAATTCAGTGTGTATATTTAGTGCTCATGGTGTCTCGCTTAAGGTTGAGCAAGCTGCAGCGACAAAAAACCTAATATTGTATGATGCAACTTGCCCACTTGTTACAAAGGTTCATAGAGGAGTTAGACTAGCTAGCAATAATGATGCTGAATGTATACTAGTTGGTCACAAGGGACATCCAGAGGTTCAAGGAACTATGGGACAATATCGTAGCAAAAAAGGAGCGATATACTTGGTTGAGAATGAGAGCGATGTTGCCAAACTAGAGGTTAAAGACCCGAATAACTTATATTATGCTACACAAACAACTTTATCTGTAGATGAAACAAAAAATATTATAGAAGCTTTAAACAAAAAATTCCCTAACATTAAAGGTCCTAAAAAAGAGGATATTTGTTATGCTACTCAAAATAGACAAGCAGCAATTAAAGCAATGTTAGGACATATAGATATACTTGTTGTGGTTGGCTCTCATAATAGTTCAAACTCAAACAGATTACGAGAGCTTGCTAAATTAGAGGGTGTTGATTCCTATTTGGTTGATAATCCTTTAGATATAGATAGATCATGGTTTGATAACAAAAACACTTGTGGAGTCAGTGCTGGAGCGTCAGCACCAGAGTATTTGGTACAGGAAATAGTAGCTAAAATATCAAATATTTGTGATAAAGATGTTGATGTTGAAGACTTTGAGGGCATAAAAGAGGAAGTTTATTTTCCATTGCCTAGATTACTAAAGCAAAAATTTACTAAGGTATAGATAATGCAAAGATCTATCAGGGGTGCTACAACTATAAATAAAGATACAAAAGAAGATGTACTGGCTGCTACTAAAGAGTTGCTTGAAAAAATGCTTGAAGATAACGTTGTAGCACATAAAGATATAGTAAATATTATATTTACAGTAACATCTGATATAAGTTCAGAATTTCCTGCTGTAGCTGCAAGAGAGTTAGGCTTAGTAGATGTACCGTTATTAGATTGTCAACAAATGAAAGTTAAAGATGCTTTAGATCTTTGTATCAGGATAATGTTGACTTATAATACTAACAAAGATCAAAAAGAAATTAGCCACATATATTTACATGGTGCTAAAATCTTAAGACCAGATTTGACGAAGAAATAAGAGGTTATACTTATGTGGTTATTAGAAAATATCGATATGAAAAAATCAAAGTACATACTACCTAGCTTATTTACTAGTGCTAGTTTGTTATTTGCCTTTTTAGCAATTATTGCAGCTTTCCAAGGCAAATTTATATCAAGTGCGGGTTATATGCTTTTGTCAGGATTTGCAGATGCTTTTGATGGGAGGATTGCACGCTACACACAAACTCAAACAGCGTTTGGCGCAGCATTGGATAGCCTAGCTGACGTTGTTTCTTTTGGAGCAACTCCAGCATTAGTGATATATTTTTGGAGTTTGCATAATATTGGTCCTTTAGGGGCGGCGATTTCATTTTTGTATTTGTTAGCAGTAGCTCTTAGATTAGCTAAGTTTGATACCCAGCAAGAGCCAAAAGAGCTTACAGAAGAAGGCTTAATAGAAAAAAGGCTATATTTTTATGGTATGCCGTGTCCTGCTGGTGCTGTTACTATTTCTGGACTTATCTGGTTGGGCCAAGAAACATTTGTAGGTGGCTACGCTTTTGTTACAGTGTTATTAACTTCATTTACAGCTTTGTACTTAGCTTTTATGATGATAAGTGATATTAAGTTTAGAAGCTTTAAGGATAGTGATGGCAAAGGTAATATTAGTAAATTATATGTAATCTGTTTTATACTTATAATCTTGATGTTGTTTACTATGCCTGAGAAACTCCTTTATTTAATAATGATAGGTTATGCACTTTCAGGACCAGTTTCTCACTATAAATATAAGAAAAAAACAGAAAATGATTATATTAATAAATCATCAAGTGTAGATGGTAAAAAATAATTGATGCAGAATCTTAGTATCTTACTGTAAAGTCCGAATTATCCATAGGATTTCCTTGCTCACTTTCTATTTCAGCAGCTACACCACCTGGTTGTTGTAAGGGTCCTGCTTCGTTAGAGTACATATCTCTTTGAGTAGGTGGAGGTGAAGCATATCCAAATGAGTCTCCTTGGGAGTTTGAACATGATATTAAAGCAAAGCTTACTAAACAAAATATAAGAGATCTATAAGGTTTTTTTATATTTAACATTTTTTAATACTATAATTTTGTTGGATAACTAAAATAATAGCAGAATTATTTATTAATATTAAACTATAATTTGATAAGTAAATTAAAGTATTTATAATTTATATCAGTTTACGTATAATATTCGTAGCATTTATAAAAATTATAAACATAAAATTTTTAGGGTAAATTTATGCAAGATAACTCGTTATCGTTGATTCAGTTAATATGGCACGCAAATTTTATTGTACAATTGATAATGTTAGCTTTGGTGGCTATGTCTGTTTATTCATGGGCTATAATGTTAGAAGTTAACGGTCGTGTAAAGAAATATAAACACGAACAAGCCAGGTTCGATAAGCTTTTTTGGGCGGGGCATCATATTCAAAAGCTATATGAATATTACTTACAACATAAAGAAAATATTTTCGGTAAGTCTATAATTTTTTGTTCTGCTTTGAGAGAGTATAATAACCTTAAAGATACTGGAGTCTTAAAAGGAGAGACAATCCTAGAAGGTATGGAAAGAACTGTAAGTATAGCTATATCTCAAGAAGCTAAAGAGTTAGAAAAAAAACTTCCAGCTTTAGGAACTATAGCTGCTGTGGCTCCATATATAGGATTAGTTGGAACAGTCTGGGGGATTATGTCGTCTTTTAATACTTTAGGTGGTGTGGAGCAGGCTACTATATCAGTAGTGGCTCCGCATATTGCTGAGGCCTTGATAGCTACAGCACTGGGCTTATTTGTCGCAATTCCTGCTGTTATTGGTCATAGTAGACTTTCAAATCAAGTCGATGATATTTTGTCTACTTATGAATCATTCCAAGATGATTTATGTATCTTATTGTTGAAAGAAGCACATAATAATAATTTGGTTAAAGAGCAGCACCAACACTGTAGTCAAGAAAGCTACTAAAGGCTTTTATTATGAAAAGAAGAAATAAAAAGTTTTTTAGGAAAAAAAGACCAATGATAGACATCAATGTAGTTCCATATATAGACGTTATGTTGGTACTATTGGTTATTTTTATGATTACTACACCTATTTTAACTCAAGGGGTTAAAGTAGACTTGCCTAAGACTAAGTCAGAAAAAATTCCCTCTACAGATAGTAAGCCAATAGTTGTAACTGTAAATAATCAAGGAGCGTATTTTGTTAATCAGGGGGTTAGTAATCCTAAAGCGCCATTAAAATCTAGAGAGCTTGCGAGCGTGGTAATTAATTTATCTAAACAAAATCCAGGAAAGCCTGTGTATGTAAGAGGTGATAGTAATGCAAACTATGGTCAGGTAGTAAAAGCTATGGCCCTTATTCAAAAGGCTGGAGTTGATAAAGTGGGGTTAGTCACAGAAGATGGCAAATCTTAATTATCGTAAAATTTTAGGATACTTTAGAAAACAGATAGATAACAATCCTTTTTTAATTAAGGCAGTAATTATACATATAGTTATAGTAGTGATGTTATATGTATTATCTTATATAAGTTTGCTTAAATTTGATTCTACTGTGAGGTTACAAGCACAGATTGTAGAGGCTTCTAAGCAGATGCAAGTTATACAAGCTACTTCTATAACAAGTGGTGAACTTAACAATCAGATTCAAACGTACGAACAACAGCAGCAAAAGCTACGTAAAATTAGAGAGGCTGTAGATAAAGCTAGAGAGCAAGCAATTATAAAAGCCAAAGAAGAGGCTAAACGCAAAGCTTCTGAAGAAAGACTAGCTAAAGCAGAGGCTGAGAGGCTTAGATTAGAACAAGAGAAAAAAGAACAAATCGAGGCTCAAAAAAAAGCTCAAGAAGAAGCTAAACGCAAGGCAGAAGCCGAAAAACTTAAGCTAGAGCAGGAGAAAAAAGCTAAGCTTGAAGCCCAAGAGAAAGCAAAGAAAGCAGCTAAAGAGGAAGTTGAACGTAAAGCTCGTGAAGAGAGATTGGCAAAAGCCAAAACAGAAGCAGAAGCTGCTGCGAAAAAACAGATAGAACAAAATCAAGCACAATCAGCAATAGCTAGTTATATTTCTGAATATCAAGATAGGGTAGGATCTAACTGGATAAAGGATTCGTGTAGAGGTATATATGATTTGCCTAGAGCAATAATTAGAAATGGTAGGTTTGTAAAGTTAACAGGAACTTCCGGTAACTATAGTTGTGATCAGTCACTTGTTGATGCGATAAAGAATACTACTCCACCAACCATATCAAATAGTGTGGCTAAGCAAACAATACAGAGTGAAAATATAAGCTTTATATTTAAGCAGTCGTAGTTTTAAGTAAGGAAATTAAGCAATGAAAAAGATAATAGCAGTATTTGCAATATTAATGTTTTTAGTTTCTAGTTTACAGGCAGAGTTAGTAGCGGAGGTAACAACGGGAGTTATCAAAAAACCCCTAGTGTCACTGATTAGTAATAATGTAATAGATCAGTTTCCTCAAGATGTAAACTCAGTTGTAGTATCAGATTTTAACCATAATGGTAAGCTAAAAGGTAATGCCAGTATACAGTATGAAATAAAAGATAAACATGAAATTCCTTGGAAAAATATTAATGCTGACTATGTTGTATTTACTAAGTACACAAAAAATTCTTACAATAACTACACTGTAGAAGTACAGATTCTTAAAAGAAACAACACAGGTTACATACAGTCTGTAACTTATAGCAATATAAACGTTTCTTTGATGAGAACTTTAGCTCATAAGATTTCAAATTATGTGTATCAAAAGATTACTGGAGAACAAGGATTCTTTTTAACTAAGTTGGCATATGTTAAGGTAACAAACCCTTATGCAAGATATGGTAGAGTTTATGAACTTATTATTTCTGATTATGACGGTTATAATAAACATACTGTACTAAAACAAACCGATAACCCTATAGCAACACCATCTTGGTCAAATGATAGTAAGTTTATAATATACTCTAGTTATAGCGGTGGTAGCATGGGCGTGTATAAACTTGAGATTGGAACTGGTAAGGTTACAAAAGTGACTAATTATAAAGGAATAAATAGTTCTCCAGCATATTCACCAGATGACAGTAAGATTGTTCTAGCGTTATCAAAAGGTTACTCAGAGCAGACAAATATATATATATTGAATTTAGTAACAAAAGCTTTAAAGCAATTAACTATAAATGGTATAAATACAGCACCTAAGTTTTCTCCAAATGGTAAGAGTGTAATATTTACATCAGATAGGGGTACAAGACCAAACATATATATCGCGCCTGTTGATTCTAAATATCCGCAGTCTTCTATATTAAGTAGTAAAATATATCAAGGTTATGAGCCTAACTATACTTCAGATGGTAAGAATATCGTATTTATGTATCAACAAGCTAGATCAACAGGTACTCAAATAGCTAGTTTTAATTTAGCTAGTGGTGATATTACTACACTTACTAATGGTAAAGCAGATGCCTCACCAACAGTTTCCCCATTCGGTGATATGATAGCTTATATTACTACTAATTCAAAAGGACATAATTCTTTGGATATGGTATCATTAGATGGAGAAAACCAATTTAGTGTTGAAAGTATTGGAGATACACAAACTCTTATTCAGTCTCCAAGTTGGTCACCTAAAAATTTTTAAGGCTAATAAATGAAAATGAGAGTGTTTTTATTATTTATATTTGTTTTACTTGGTGGATGTGCTTGGTATCAAGGACCAGAACTGATGCCAAATGCAAATGCTGACCTAAGTGGTTCTGAGCTTACTGAAACTGATGGGCCAGGCTTTATTAGCACCCTTGAATCTGCAGATAACCACGGTGGTAAATATGTAGATGATAGTGGGAATTATAATGTTACAAATTTTGATAATGTTACTTAAACTACGGGAGTATAAACTAATGAGAGATAAAATTTTAGGATTAGCAGCTATAAGTTCAGTTTTATTATTAGCTAGCTGTTCTAGTACTAGACCAGATAATAGCAATCTTATAAAGGATAAGTATGCTGGCGTTGATAGCTCACAGGCTTTAGAAATGTCTTCACAGATATTTGGTTCTGAGAATATGAGTTCAGACCAAGTAGAGAAGATGAAGCAAGAGTTGATGGAAATTAATTGTAGGTCAGTATATTTTGGCTTTGATAGTTATGATATAACAGACGATGCAAAAGCATGTTTAGACAAAACAGCAGATTATTTAGTTGCTCATCCAGACCAGCCACTTAAATTATCTGGTAACACTGACCCTAGAGGAAGCGAGAAGTACAACTTTAATCTTGGTCAAAAGCGTGGTGATGCTGTATATAAGTATTTGTTGTCAAGAAATGTAAATCAAGATCAAATGTGTGTAGTAAGTTATGGTAAATTAAAACCAGCTGCTGAGCCAACTCAATTTTATGATGAGTTTTGTGCAGGTGGGTTAAACGATGCATGTATCTACAAAGCGTCTGAAAAGGCTTACTATTTAGATAGAAGAACTGATCTTGACTTTGGTGTTAAATGTGATGAGTCTGATTCTTCTCAGCCAATAGCTCAAATGTAATTTAAACTTCAACTATTTTTTTCTATCAAATTGCTCTAAAATAACCCTCATAATTTTTTTATTTAAATAAGTGGTATGATTAAAATTCCTAAAATTGGTTTTGTAAGCCTTGGGTGTCCTAAAAATTTAGTAGATTCAGAACGTATAATTACTAAATTAAAAGCTGAAGGCTATGATCTTGTTGATAGTTATGAAATGGCTGATATGGTTATAGTTAATACATGTGGCTTTTTAAATTCAGCTATAGATGAGTCTCTAGAAGTGATTGGTGAAGCAATTGCTGAGAATGGTAAAGTGTTAGTAACTGGTTGTTTGGGTAATAAGGCTGAACTTATCAAAGAAAAACATCCAGAAGTTTTAAGTATCACAGGTCCACAAGATTATGAAAATTTAATCGAAGCTGTGCATACTCATGCGCCAATTTTTGCTAATGACTTTGTATCTTTGGTGCCTCCACAAGGGATAAAACTGACTCCAAGACACTATTCATACCTAAAAATATCAGAAGGATGTAATAATACTTGTACTTTTTGTATTATTCCAGATATACGTGGTAAGCTAAAAAGTCGCTCTATCGATAATATAATGAAAGAAGCTGAGAAGCTTAAAAATGCTGGAGTTAAAGAATTACTTGTGATATCTCAAGACACTTCTGCATATGGTGTTGATATCAAATATAAATCTGGTATTTGGAGAGATAAAGAGTATCAAAGTAATATTTTAGATCTTGCTACAGCTTTAGGTGATTTAGATATTTGGACAAGGTTACATTATGTTTATCCGTATCCTCATGTGGATAAAATTGTACCACTTATGGCTCAGGGGAAAATACTGCCTTATTTAGATGTGCCTTTACAGCATTCATCACCAGAAGTTTTAAAGAGAATGAAGCGTCCTGCACATACGCAAAAGACTTTAGATAGAATAAACAAATGGCGTGATATTTGCCCAGATATAACTATTCGTAGTACTTTTATTGTTGGTTTTCCAGGTGAGACAGAAGAAGATTTTGAGCATTTATTAGATTTTGCAGAAAAAGCGCAGCTTGACAGGGTAGGTTGTTTTAAATATTCTGAAGTTGAAGGAGCTAAGGCAAATGGTTTTGATAATCTTATTTCCGAAGAAGTTAAACAACAACGTTTAGATGAGTTTATGGGGTTACAAGCTCAAATAAGTGCTGATAAGTTACAAAGTTTTATAGGTACAGAGCAGCAGATAATTATAGATTCTATTAATAAAGATGAAAATTATGCTATTGGGCGAACTAAATATGATGCTCCAGAGGTTGATGGTCAGGTAATCGTTGGCGATGCAATTGAGAGAGGTTTAAAAGTAGGAGAATTTGCTACGGTTGAAATAACAGAATCTACCGAATATGATCTTATAGCTGATTAGGGTCCTGTTGCAACCTAAAATTATATGTCTTTAACTGTATCAAAAATGCTCTCGAAATGCTTTGTTTAGGATCACAAAGAGATGTTCCTCAATATCATTATTTTGCTTCTGCAAGTTTTTCATTAATTTGATTAAGTATAATAGTTGCATTAGCTTTGCTATCATCTTTAATATAAATAGCTGATTGATCTTTATTATCTTTAGCGGATTGGACTACAATATTAATAGAGTCACCACTAGGAGAAACAGCTTTAATTTCAGATTTTTTCTGATCAACTGTTTGCTCTGTAGTGGTATAGTTATTTTCTTTTAATACTTCTTGAACAGCTGAAAAGACAGTATCTCTACTTTTTGCATATGCGTTATAAGCATCTGGGTTTTCCATCCACTCATATGCTAAAGCTCCAACTGCAACACTGGCTAAAACTAAACCTGTAACAGCAACAGCTTCAGCTGTGCATGATGTAAGTGCCACAGAAGCTGCTAATAGTGTAGCTATTGTAAGTAATTTTTTCTTCATCATAATTTTCCCTCGCTATTATATTGTTTGTATAAATTAAAAGTCTAACAAATTCATTATAGCAAGCTGTTGCTATATTCTAAACTATTTTTATTTATTTATATTGACAATAATGTCTAAATTAGAATATATTGTTTAAATAGTTGTTTTGAGTATGAAGAAATGCGTGTTGAATTAAGATCTTATAGTGATATCGCACAAGCGATAAGTAAGCTTCTTTATCCTTTTGCTGAGGTTGTTATTCATGACCTAAGTAAAAATAGAATAGAAGCAATATTTAATCCTATATCTAGAAGAGAAGTCGGTGATTCATCATATTTAGATCATATAGATTTTAAAGCTTATGACAAATTATTATCTGTAATAGGTCCTTATGAGAAGCTAAATTATGATGGACGGAAGATGAAATGTATTATTACTGTTATTCGAGATGATAAAGGTATCGTAGTAGGAGCATTATGTATAAATTTAGATGTTTCTGTTTTTGATAAGTATCGAGCTTTAATAAATATGTTTTTGCCAGATGATGGTAATCAAATAGCAAAAGATGAACAAAATCTATTTAAGGATACTTTATATGAAAAGATAAATGGTTTTGTACAAAAATATTGTATAGATAAAAACTTGTTGTTAGATAATTTAAATCGTGCACAAAAAAAAGATTTAATTTTAGAGCTTAAAAATCAAGGAGCGTTAGATGGTAAAAATGCTAGTTATTATATTGCTAGGGCATTAGGTATTAGTCGAGCAACGGTTTACAACTATCTCAAATAAAACTTTAAAGGAGAAAAAATGTTGATTATATTAGGAGCTGTAGTGGGTTTTGTGGCTAGTTTTATATCTACACTGCTTGGCGGTGGAGCTGGATTGATAGCAACACCAGCTTTTTATTATATTATTGTTCATGTATATGGTCCAAGTTATGCAATGCAAATAGCATTGGCTACGTGTTGCGGTATGTCTATATGCTTGAGTTTGATAGCTACTTATAAGCATCAACGTAAAGGAAATATTCAGTTTGGAGAGCTAAGATATTATTTAATAGCTTTGGCCATAGGTGCTGTGATAGGAGGATTAATTGTTAAGCATATAGATACGATTTTATTAAAGCATATTTTCTCTGTGATACTTGTATTAAGTGGTATCTGGATGATTTTACATAATGATAGTAAAATTGTGAAGCTACCATCAAAAATTGCGTATCCAATCTGTGGGGTGTGTGGTGTATTAAGTATACTTGCTACTTCCACAACCTTTGTAACTATGTTTTTTATAAAGATGGGTGTGGATATAAAAAAAGCCATTTCGATTGCAAGCGTGTGTGTAGTTATTAGTTCAAGCATTGCTACTGTTATGTTGGTGTATGGTATTAATGTCGATGTGCCTAATACATTTGGTTATTTAAGTATACCTCTGCTTTTATCAGCTATCCCATTTTCTGTAGTTGGTAGTTTATTAGCAGTTAAATACTTAGGGATAATATCTCCAAGGTTATTAAAGATGCTATTTATTGCATTGATGTTTATATCTGCGGTAGTTATGGTTCTATAAAGGTTTGAAAATAAAAAATTTTATTGTATACTTTGTATCTCTTTGGAGAGGTGTCCGAGTGGTTGAAGGAGCACGCCTGGAAAGCGTGTATAGCTTAACAGCTATCGAGAGTTCGAATCTCTTCCTCTCCGCCAGTGTAGAACTGGAATATCTTATGGTGTGATATTATGTCACTGTAATTAAATATTCTTTTCTCATAAAAATTCTATTACACTTTTATGGATAAAAACAGGTTAGTGCATTTAGTAGTGAAAAAAATTAAAGAAGTGATTAATAGATAGAAGCTTATGATTTCTTTAGAAACTGAGACCAAATATTATAATATAACTATATTGAGAGATCTTTTAGATGATTTACTAGTCGTATGCGATTATGGTTCAAAGCTTACTAAATTCTCCCATAGAAAAAGTATACATGTAGCTTCTATGGCTGAGGCTAATTCGATTATTAATAAAATTGTAAATATAAGAATAAAACACGGATATAGTGTAATATGAATTTGGATATTAATTCTCAATAATTTTTTAAAATCGTAAAAAGGTAAACGCACCATTAGTGGCAATAAGTTAAGATTATCTATAGAAGCTTATCCATCTGGCCTGTACCTTCACATCGGCTACACTTAATAATTTTATTACTAATATTAGGAATAATTCCAATACCATCACATAGTATACATTTCTCTTTTGTTACATAGTTTTTCTTTATCCAACCTTCAGGATATAAGTAAGTGCCAGTTTTATTGCATCTACTACAATGAATATAAGTGTTTTGGTACGGTAGGGTTCCGGCACCATCACATAATATACAAACATCCTTTGTTCCTGTTATTTGATCTTCTTTTATAATTTGCCCTTTGGGTTGTTGTATAATCGAAGCATATTGGCAGTCTTTATTTATTACTGTGGGAACGTGAGAATATTTTTTTTCGCTAGTAGTACTAGTAGTCAGTTTTTCTAAAATTTTACTCTGAGGTTTATTAATTCGCCATATATCAAAAGCCTTTTTAAGCTGCATAAACTTATTACTATCCTGGAAGGACCCATTGTACTGGTATGGTATATTAGTATTGTTTTTGTTTTTATCCTTATAAAAATTTTCTCTTTCAGATACGGTATTTTTCATTTTCAACGAATAAATGAAAAGGTTTAAGTCTATATTTTGGACTCCTTTTTTAAATTCAGTATAGTATTTTTCATAATAACGTTTACTAGGCACAAGAGAGTCCATAGTTATAGAACAATGTGTTTTTTTGATGTTAGTGTTTCCGACTGGTTTTAGTCCATATTCATTAAATTGATCATAAAAACTTTTATTAACATCACATAGTTCAAATCCTTTACCGTATTTAGCTGCGATCATTGAAATTGAGGTCAATAAAATAATACCAATTTTTGAAAAAAAATTAGTATCTTTAAGCATAGAGCTACTATTAATAGTAGCTAGATCTTCTAGGTCAATATGATTATTGTTATTGTCAAGATCAATATTTGCAAGGCCTATGACCATCCGTGAGCTCTTATCATAACATATCAGGGTGATGTCGCCATATTTGTTAAAGATACCTTCTGCGAATCTTTGCTCCACGCGTTTGGTTAAACCATCTTCTTTATCATTATGCGAAAATGCTAAAAATTCAAGAATCCCTCTATTATCTAAATTTGTTACTTCAATTTCAAAATCATTGCGTTCAAGGATAACGTTAAACCAGAGAGGGACAGATAAAGCTAAATTTACGTTGTTTACTTGCGAAACTCCAGATTTTAAATACTCAGATAATGGTAGCCTAAACAAACTTATAATTGCCTCCTGGTTTGAAACTTTATTTTTGAGTTATAATAGGATACAAGTTTGAAATTAGTTTCTGTATATAGTGGTTTTGATACACACTAGTAATTTTTGATAACTAGGTATAATCTTTGAATTAAGTGAAAGTGGCAAATAAGGATATTATTTAAATATCACTATAGTTTTAGTTGTGAGTGAGAGATTAAGTCATTAATATTATAACTAGCTATATCTTTGTGCTTTGCGAGGTGCTCTTCTAAAAGAGCAAAATCTGAATCAGCATAGGTACATAAATCACCTTTTTCATTGTAAATATCAACTTTTGCCCATACTGTGGTACGACCTTTACGGATAATAGTAGTTTTAAAGATATGTGTTGCTTTACTATATGTGGGTTTTAGATACTTTATATTTAGGTTACGTGTCATACAAAAGGATTTACTAACCTCTAACACGTGTTTGCCAAGGATATCATCACATAGCAATGCTATCACACCACCGTGAATAACATTATCCCAACCAACATGGTGAGGCAAACACTTAAACTTAGTATAAAAATGCTCTCCAATATGGTATAAGGGTAGTTGAATCCCAATAGGGTTTTTATCTATTGAACTAAAGCAGGTATAATCCCACGGGAATTCTATAGGTTTATAATCATCTAAATTTATCATGTTAAATAATCTCTAGTAGTTTTTGTAAAAGTTAGTAAATTTAACCTTATCCATATAAGCAAATTTCGCTGCTTACTGCATAAGCTATAGCAACATACTTATCACTAATGTGCGTTATATATATAATTTATAAGTAATGCAACATTATATGCTGCTATAACAAGTAGTATCGTATTATTAACTAACAACAAGCTTCAATAATACCTGCAGCGCCCATGCCTGTACCAATACACATTGTAATCATTGCATATTTTTTGCCAGTACGACGTAAACCGTGGAGTGCTTTTACAGTTAGAATAGTGCCGGTTGCACCAAGAGGGTGCCCAAGAGCAATAGCACCTCCATAAGGGTTAACTTTTTCTTGGTCAAGCTTAAGATCATTAATTACAGCTAATGATTGGGCAGCAAAAGCTTCATTTAATTCAATCCAGTCTATATCTTGTATTGTTAAACTAGTTTGCTTAAGTACCTTAGGAATAGCTTTAACTGGTCCAATACCCATAATACGAGGATCAACTCCTGCTACAGCAAAACCTAGAAATTTACCCAGAGGTTTTAAGTTGTGTTCTTTAAGATATCTCTCGCTAACTAAAACTACTGCAGCTGCACCATCTGACACCTGTGAGCTATTTCCAGCTGTTACAGAACCACCTGCTGCAAAAGCTGGTTTTAATTTAGCTAGAGCTTCAAGTGAGGTATCTTTTCGAGCGCCTTCATCTACGGATATAGTTTCTTTATGGTTTATGATTTCGCCACTTTTCTCATTTGGCTTACGGTGATCTACATCTATCGGCAAAATCTCATCTTTAAAATAACCATTTTCGATAGCATAGATTGCTTTTTGGTGACTTTTAAGAGCAAAAGCATCTTGTTCTTGGCGAGAAACGTTCCAATCTTTAGCAACATTCTCAGCAGTAATTCCCATACCATATGCAATACCTACGTTCTCATCTTTGGCAAAAATTTCTTTACTAAAAGACATTTTATTACCACCAAATGGAATCATACTCATGCTTTCTATACCAGCACCAATAGCAACATCCATATTGCCTTGAGCAATTTCGTTAGCAGCAATAGCAATAGATTGTAAGCCAGAACTGCAGTAGCGGTTAATTGTAAAAGCAGGGATAGTATCAGGTAACCCTGCTAAAAGTGAAGAAATTCTAGCTACATTTAGCCCTTGCTCAGCTTCTGGCATAGCACAACCAACCACTATATCGCCGATATCTTTAGGATTAATACCAGATTCAGCAACAGTTTTTTGTAAAACATCAGCTAATAATTCATCAGGACGTTTTTTTGCAAAACCACCTTTTTTGCCTTTTGTAACAGCAGAGCGTTTTGCAGCGACTATATATACGTTTTCACTCATGCGAATACTCCTTAAAATTAGTTTCTTAATGGCTTACCAGTTTCTAACATATGTTGCATACGCGCAGCACTTTTTTCTGAAGAGGCTAACTCAATAAAGTTTATTAGCTCTCTTTCTAATAACCAGCCCTCTGAAACCATAGTATCTTTTTCAATTTCTCCCCCACACATTGCATCAGCAAGATTTACAGCGATTTTATAATCATGTTCAGAGATTTGATTACCATCACGCATATTGACAAGTAAAGCCTTAATTGTAGCAATCCCTGTTTCACCAAAGACTTTAATTTTTTGTTTTAAAGGAGGTTGGTAGCCAACAAATGCCATTAATTGAGCTTTTTTGATAGCTACTGATAGGATTTCTTTAGTATTCATTACAACTATATCATCTTCGCGTAAAAAGCCCATTTCTTTAGCTTCACAAGCACTTTTAGCAACTTGTGCCATAGCTAAATTTTTATAGCGTCGTTCAAAGTCTTTCCATGGGTCTTGAGCTTGGCTAGCACGTTGCGCCATTTCTTTTGACCCGCCCCAGCCAGGTATAATCCCAACACCAGCTTCAACTAGTCCGATATAGCTTTCGAATGCAGCCACAGCAGCATCACTATGTAAAATAGTTTCACATCCACCACCAAATGCAAAACCTTTAACTGCAGTAACAACTGGAATTTTACTATAGCGTAATTTTTGCGTGATTATTTGATGACCTTTGCGAATGATTGCTTCTATAGCCTCTTTACCATTCATCATAAACTTCATGCCAAATTCTTCTAAGTTTGCCCCAACGGAAAAAACATCTTGTTCTTGCCAGATAACCATGGCTAGACATTTTTCTTCAGCAATATCAATTGCTTGAGATATTCCATCAAGAACATCATCACCAATTGCACACATTTTACTTTTGAATGACAAAATACCCACTCCTTTGTGATCAGTAATTTGCCATAATTTGACACCTTCATTTTCAAACAAGGTTTCAATATCAAGTGTGCTATGCTCACCAACCACCATTTCTGGAAATAATTGGCGCTGATATGCAGGTAATCTATCACGCAGCACTAACTCATTATCAGTAAAGCTAAATTCTTTATTATTGACATAAACTCCTGTTTCTAGTTTATCGACCCATCTTGGTAATGGTTGATTAGATAAAGTTTTACCAGCAGATATTTCCTCTTCTAACCAGCCATTAATTTTTTGCCATCCAGCTAGCTGCCAAATTTCAAATATCCCTTGTTTCCATCCAAAGCCCCAACGGATAGCAAAATCCATATCTTTGGGATAGTTACATATATCACCAACAAGAACAGCAGCATAGTGAAACATTTCTCTAAAACATGCCCATACAAATTGAGCTTGAGTGTTTTTACTGTTTCTTAAAGCCTCTAGCTTCTTACCCCAATCTTTCTCTGAAAGGATTTCAGATACTTCTTTATCGGCTTTTTTCTCAGAAGTTCGATACTGTTGTGTTTCTAAATCTAGGACTTTTATGCTGTCATTTTCTTTGATATATAGACCTTTCTTGGTTTTTTGTCCTAGAGAGCCTTTATTAATAAGTGATTTAATCCAGCTAGGAGTTTGGTATAGCTGTTCCCAACCATCTTTTAAGTTGTCTTTCATTGTGTCAATAACATGCGAAAGTACATCTAGTCCTACTAAGTCTGCTGTACGATAAGTAGCACTTTTTGCACGACCTAGCTTCTTACCAGTTAGGTCATCCACAACCTCAAGAGGGATATTCATTTTTTCTGTGTAGTGACATGTTACTAGCATTGAAAATACACCTAAACGGTTAGCTATAAAGTTAGGCGTGTCTTTAGCACGAATTATGCTTTTACCAAGTTTTGTTGTTAAAAAAGTTTCTAATTTATCTAATACATCTGCATTTGTATTAGAATGAGGAATTAATTCTACTAAAGGCATGTATCTTGGAGGATTAAAGAAATGCACTCCACAGAAATTTACCTTTATATCTTCTGGAAGAAAATTTGCTAAAGTGGCAATACTTAGTCCAGAAGTATTACTTGCTAGAATAGCATTTGGATTAATATAAGTAGCAATTTTATTATATAGTTTTTCTTTAATATCTAAACGTTCTGCAACAGCTTCAATTATTAAATCACAGTCTTCTAAAAGAGACAGGTTATCATCATAGTTTGCTGGGGTTATATACTTAATAGAATCTTCTGAGCCAAAAGGAGCTGGGTTAAGCTTAGTTAATTTTTGCAATGCTTCATTGACTATAGAGTTTGGTTCACTTTCTTTTGATTTTAAATCAAATAACACTACTGGAAATCTAGCATTAGCAAAATGAGCGGCAATTTGCGAACCCATAACACCAGCTCCAAGTACAGCAATTTTATCAATAGCTTTACGTTGAGACTCTTTAGAAATAGGTTCTGGTTTTACTGTAGTAGCTGGTTCGGAGCTACTTTCCTGAATTATAGTTTCCTCTTCAGGTAAATATTCAGAGCCAAAAACTTTTAGATACTCACGCATGGCGTTTTCTTTACTCATTCCTTTAACTGAATTCCATGCCATCCATTTTGCACGTTCGACCATCCTAAACGCAGATGGAGCTTTGCTTTGGATGTCTCCTTCAGTTGCTTGTTTGTAAAAAGCATAGAGTTTTAGTTTTTGATTGTTATCTGGTTTAAAATCAATGGTTGCATCCCGCACTGCTTGAACCATTTCGTTGAATTTTTGCTCTAAATTTGACATATTTTTCTCCTTTTTAAGGTTTTTCTTTCTGCCATTCAGGATGTGCGTTTTTAGGTCCTAAAGCATAATCGTCAAACTCATCGGTTTGGATGACGTTATTAACTTTAGCTAACATTTCTTTAACTTTATTTAACTCATCAGAAGTGATAATTTTTTGCTCATAAGCCTCTTCGATCACTGCTGTCCAAGTCATTTTTGGTAATTTATCCGCTTTGATAGCTTGTATAATCTTATGTTTAATTGGCATAGTTTCTAGTATTGTCAGATAAGCATTTTCAACTCTGCCAGTTGGATCTTGATCATCATTCGGGATATAACATCTAGTTTTCATCCAGTTACGAGTTGCACTATTTGTAGAAAGTTCTTTACAGATTTCAGCTTCAAGTTTATCAGAAGGCTTTTTAAATTTTTTACCATATGGAAATACAAAAAATTTCATTTTTAAAGCTAAAATCTTAATAGGAAAATTTCTAAATAAATCCAGCATAGCTTGTTGTGCTTGGTATAAGCAATATTGTAAACTCCAATGTACAAAAGCATCATCAGTTTCAGGTTCACCTATATCTTTGTAAAATTTTAATACAGCACAAGCCATATATAAATAGCTCATAATATCTCCTAGACGTGCGGATAATCTTTCTTTTCTTTTTAATCCGCCACCTAATACAATAAGTGATAAATCATTAATATATGCATAAGCTGTGCTCATGTGGGTAATATATTTGTAATAGTGTTTAAACTTACTTTGATATCCTTTAGCAGTAATTCCTCCTGTTAAACCATACCAAAGAGTTCTAGAGCTATTACCAAGTGTATAACAAATATGCTTTTTCATAAGACTGCTAAACTCTTTTTGTCCAAGTTCTTCATCTAAATTCATCAAGCTTTCAGCTTCAGCACGTATGTATGGGTGACAACGCATAGCTCCTTGACCAAAGATCATTAAGTTACGTGTCATAATGTTTGCACCCTCAACAGTAATGCCTATTGGTGTTGCCATATATGGAATAGCTAGATAGTTATTTTTACCCATAATAATCGCTCGTCCACCATGAATATCCATAGCATTATTAATTGTTGTACGACCCATTTCAGTTAAATGATATTTAGCAATAGCCGAGGCAACTGATGGTGAGATACCAGCATCAACAGCAGATACAGTAAATTCACGCGTTGCATTTGCCAAATATGCTAAACCACCAATCTCGGCTAATTTCTCTTGGACACCGTCAAAGTGTGCAATAGGAACTTTAAACTGTTCTCTTACATTACTATAGGCAGAGGTGATTACAGTCGACATAAGTGTGTTAGCAGAGCCACATGCAGGTAAAGAAATTGACCTGCCAATAGATAAACATTCCACTAGCATTCGCCAACCTTCTCCAGCCATTTTCTGCCCACCAATAATCCAATCTATAGGAATAAAAGCTTCTTTAGCTTTGATATAACCATTCATGAAAGCTTGACCTAATGGGAATCCACGCTTACCAATTTCTAATCCTTTGTGATCATGGGGTAATAGTGCACACGTGATACCTTCTTCCCCAACACCGCCTAATAAACCTTCAGGATCTTGTAATTGAAATGCTAAACCTACTAAAGTTGCAACAGGTGCTAACGTGATATAACGTTTATTAATATTTTCTAGCCGGATACCTAAGATTTTTTTTCCATTATGCTCACCATAGCAAACAACTCCTTTATCAGGTAAAGACGTTGCATCGGAACCAGCAGTTGGACCTGTTAGAGCAAAGCAAGGGATTTCTTGACCAGTAGCTAAACGAGGTAAGTAATATTTTTTTTGTGCATCTGTACCGTAATGATGCAGAAGCTCTCCAGGACCTAGAGAATTAGGTACCATGACAGTGATTGCTGCAGTAACACTTTTTGTCGCAATTCTCATGACTATTTCTGAATGTGCTGCTGCTGAAAAGCCTTTGCCTCCGTACTCTTTGCTAGTAACTAGACCAAAAAAACCTTTTTCTCTTATAAATTTCCAAGTTTCTTTTGTTAGATCTTTATCTACATAATTGATTTTCCAGTCATCTAACATATCACAGAGTTGTGTGGTTTCATTTTCTAAGAAAGATTTTTCTTCTTCTGATAAGCTGAATTTCTGTAAGTTATGGAGTTTCTCAAAATCAGGTTTACCTTGAAAAATATCCTGTTCAAACCAGCTATCACCAGCATTTAATGCAGTTTGCTCAGTTTTAGAAATTGTAGGCATTGATTTTCTAGCCTTTTTGTATATTACATTAAATAAACTATTTAACATCTCTTGACTCCTTAAACAAAACTTTAAAAACCTTCTATTGATACTTCTGAGCTTCTTGCTGTAACAATTTAATGTCTATTTTTCCAACAGTATTCTTAGGAAGTTCATCCTTAAAAATGATTTTTCTCGGTAGTTTATAATGTGCAAGCTTAGTAGTACAGTAAGAGATAATTTCTTTTTCTGTTAATTTTTGGTGCGGTTTTAGTACTACAAATGCCACGGGCATTTCACCAGTCTCTACCGAAGGTATACCCACAACAGCAGCATCTTGTATTTCATGTTTATCAATAAGAGCTAACTCAATTTCTTTAGGGAAAACATTAAACCCTGAAACAATAATCATATGTTTTATCCTTCCTGAGATAACCAAGCGTCCTAATTCATCGAGGTATCCCATATCTCCTGTTTTTAACCAGCCATCATTAGTAAAGTGCTCCTTGTTGATTTCTGGCAAACTCCAAAATCCAGGAGATTTTTGAGGTCCTGTAACCCAGATTTCACCAGTTTTTCCCTGAGGAAGTTCATTACCTTTTTCATCATATATTCTGATATCTGTATTTGGTAGGTGATATCCAACGGTACCATTAAACTCAGAATCTTCGAGTGAGTTTACAGTGACAACTGGTGACATTTCAGATAAGCCATAGCCTTCTTTGATATTCACACCTGTAACTTTTTTCCATTCATCTGCTACTGCTTTGACGGTTGACATCCCACCACTTATAGAAAGCTTGAAATTAGGGAAGTTACTTTTTCTAAACTTTTTATTATTTAGTAACGCAACATAAAGAGTGTTAACCCCAAAAATAGTTGAGAAGTTGCTTTTTCTCATTTGGTTTACTAGACCATTAATATCTCTTGGGTTTGGGATTAGAATCTGTAGAGCACCAGAAAAATAGAAAAGAAATAAATTAGCTGTGAGACTAAAAATATGATAAATAGGTAGGGTAGTTAATACAATTTGTTCACTAAGTTTAATATTAAAGCCTTCTGTCCATGCTTTGATTTGATATATATTAGCAACGATATTCTTATGTAAAAGAATAGTTCCTTTGGGTGTACCTGTTGTACCACTAGAGTATTGTAAGGCTACCATATCATCAGGAGCCACTTCTATTTTAGAGTAGTCAGGTTTATAATCTGCTTTTATGGCATTAGAGAACGTGTCAAACTTATCTTTTAAATATTTGTCTTTCATACCTTTAATATATTTAGCTACAAAAGAAATTATTTGTTTTCTTGGAGTAGAATATAAATCTGCGATATGTGTAACCATCATATGCGTAAGGTCTTCACATTCAGCAGCAATTGCTTCCACAGTATGTGCTAATGATGAGAGTACGATAATTCCTTTTGCTTTTGAATCCTTAAGAATTCCTTTGACTTCTTTACTTGTATAAAGAGGGTTGATGTTTACGAAAACGCAGCCTAATTTTATTAACGCAAAAATAATAATAGGAAACTGTAGTAGATTTGGTAACATAATGGCGATATGTTGACCTTTTTTTACTTCCCATTTATGTTGTAGGTATCCTGCAAACATATCAGAATATTCATCAACTTGTTTAAAGCTTAGTTTTTGACCTTGGCATATAAAAGCTTCACGAGAAGAGAAGTTTTCAACTACTATTTTAAGCATATCACTTAAAGTGATCTCAGGGATTTTGATATGGCTTGGAACTTCTTTAGGGTAATCCTTATAATTTGACTTAGATATCATAAAACTCCTCTCTTTTTTAACAAGTAAATGATCATTTTTATGCTATTGAGCTTGATCTTTGAAGCATAGCCCTAGTTACATATTAAAGTATTGGATAATGTTTGTCATTAAAATGTTTGTATACAGTTATTTTCGTGCTCGGTTTCTGAGCGTAGTCGAAGTATGATTAGTTTCGCTACTTACTACGTAAGTTTTAGCGACATACTTTTTTCATTGCAAAAAAAGTATGCAAAAATGCCTAGCACATGCTACCGCTTAGTTGTATGCCATTGGCAACTACAAAACTCGCGATGCTCAAACAGTTGTAGTTGCTATTTCAATGGCTTAACAACTGCTAAACGCAAATGTGCTTTAAAAGACACAAGCACCAAGCAATAGACTGCTAAAACGATCTATTCTTAACTTGTACCAAACACATACTTTAATTAAAAAGCCAATTCTATTTATATTCATCTTGATGTTTTAAGTAGTAATCTCTTGGACTATGAAAGCTTGTTTGATTTCTACTATCACAAAATTTTTCTGTCTGCTTAGTATATGGTTGTAATACCTTCGTTTTATTTGCTATGGACTGTCGATAATATGCTGGAAAAGCAGCACAATAAACGCTTTTTAATTGACTCTTTTTAAAATCCTCTAACAATTCATTGGTTGATGATTTATTAATATCATCGATTCTAAAATCCATAACTATAATTGGATTATCTAGAGCTTGTACTTTGAAGTAGTATGAACCATATTGGGAAAAATCAAAAGACCCAGGGCGGTTATGAGTTTGGTATTTATATTCAAAACTTTCTAATTTAAATGGTTGCTTATATTCTTTCTCAAGAAGTTGCATAACCTCTTGTTTAACTTGCTGCTGTTGTTCTTTAGTTGCTTTTGGACTTATACTTCTTTCTAAATATCCATATGTTGCAGCAGCTGTCATGCAACTAGTTAAAAAGCAACATAAAAAAAATAGTGTTATTATTTGAATTTGTCTCATTACAGCTAAACCTCTACTCGGTTACTAAAAGTATCGGTATTAAAACATAATCTATACTTAGTCTTTTGCTCTAAATTACCGCTTAATTTTAAAATATCTGAATTAAGTTTATTTACTTGTGTTTCTATTAAACTACCATCTAGTCGATATTCTTGATAACGATAGTTAGCTATCTCATGAAGAGTTTTAAAGTCCTTATAACTACCAGCACTATCTATCAACACTTTTTTACCTACGCTTACAGCTATGTTAGCTATAATATCACCTCTCCTACTAAAAGATGTAAAATCAATATCTGACTTAAAGCTTGTATAATTAATTATTAATTTATCTGCTATACCCTGCCAACTATTACAATTTTTAGCTGCTAGCTTACACTGCCATGACTTAAAAGCTTTAATTGGATTTAAAGTCAAATAGTAAAGTGCTCCGTCCTCATTATTATATTTCATAAATGGGTCTGCTTCATTCTTAATACCAAAAGGTTCAAATCCTTTTGATGGTGATAGTCTAATTCCTCTAAATCTTTTATCTACAAAGTATACTGCTTGCATTTGTGCTATTGAGCCACCCAAGCTATGTCCTGCAAAGCCTATATGTTTAAGATTATAATTTTTAAGAAGGTACTTAACAAATTCTATAGCTGATTTTGTATGATTTGATACCATTGTAATTGGTGTGCCTTTACCTAAAATTGTCATATTTAACAAATCTGTTTTGATTAAATCATTATAGATACCATCCAAACTATTTAATCTTGTACCTCTGTTTATTACATATATACCTTTATTTTGCTTATCTTCAGCAGTAGCTACTGCGATACCATAGTAACCAACATCGTTACCTAATTGGCTACTTGTAGCTACTAACTTATATTTTGCTAATATTGGATAGTAGTGATGAGGGTATTGTTCTAAGGCATCTTTTATATCTTTTGATAAATTAAGTTCTTTATCTTCTATAACCTTACGTTTGTTTTCATAGAAAATATTAGCAAGTGAGAAATCCTTCAAATCTGGTGAATTAAGAGCAAAATCTAAAGCTCTACTTTCGTAAACCAACTCACAAAGCACGCTCGCATCTTTATCTGGCAAGTTTGTTAATATTTTATTTTTATAATGATCTATGGCTATACCATTATTATTCTTATATAGATGAAAACTCATTAAGCACCTTTATTATTTTAAAATAAGTTTTAAATTATTTATACTTAAAACTAAACAAAAATACAAGTAACATTTTTAATTTATTTGCTCTAGTTATTTTATATTTAAGTTTCTCCGAAATTATTGAATGAACGTACCTGTTAAGTTATAAGCTAATGAACTAATTTTATTAAGCTTTCTGAAACCATCATAAGGTCGTAGCTTGCAACAACTGTGTTCTCATATTTGATACGAGGTGCTCTTAGATCATGGATTATATTTGGAGTTTTTCATCTGCACGGTAATTATATAAGGATTTTATGATCGATTGGCTTATGTAATTAATTAGATAACAAAGCCTTTAGAAGCATTGTTTATGTTAAAATAACTCTAAGAAAGAGTTTCAAATCAAATAGTGAATATATATGCAATTTGCATTTTTAAACAGTAATAAGTATGCAGCAATTAATGCTATGAAAGCTACATTAGGTGTAGCGATAGCTTATTTAGTAGGTTTCTACTTGGGTGATTTTTTTGAAGTTAAACAAATGTATTTATGGATGGTAATAACTGTATTAGTAGTCATGTCGACTCAGCCAAACTTAGGAGGGGCTTTGGATAAAGCACTTATGAGGTTTTTAGGTACTGTAGCTGGTGCGATAATAGCTATGATAATAACGGTATTTCTCGCTAATAAGTCTTTGCAAATGATTATGGTTTTACCATTTTTGATGTTATCTGTATATTTTGCAGGAGCTTCATCAAAATATAGTTATGCTGGTACTCTTGCTGGTATAACAATAATAATTATTATCCTAAACGCTCGTCCCAGTGTTGAAATTGCAATCCAAAGAGCAGAGGAGATATCCCTAGGGATAGCTATAGCTTTGATGGTTAACCGTTTTGTTTTCCCTATAAGAGCTGAAACAAGAATAAAACAAAGCTATGTAAAAACTGTTTCACAAATTAGAGACTTTTTTGAAATTTTATTTATAGAGCGTAACCAGTCCCATCAAAAACTTAGAGAAAGTATCTTTCTTGAATTTACAAAACAGTTATCTTTATTAAAAGAGCTTAAATATGAAGGCTCTGCTAAAAGGGTCAGAGAATATGAGAAAATGGGCCTATATATACGCAGAATTTATAGATATATGATAGTTATGTATGAATATATTGAAGCTTCACTAGATCCTACACTAGTGGCTAAACTAGACCAAGAACCAGTATTTATAGCATTTAAAGACTATATCATGAAATCTTTATCAGATATTGTATATGATATTAAAAAACACAAAAGGATAAGTTATAAAGAACTATTAAAATTTGAAAAGCACATACGGCCATTAATAAAAGATGTTGAATTATTGAATGAAACAGACGCAAATTTTACCTTCTGTATCAAGATGTTTCTTAGCTCGGTGAAAAAGCTAGCAATTGAGCATAACTATATTTTGCAGATGTCTAAGCATTGATATCTTTACTGTTTTTAAGTAGTATTTATTCGATTTTTCTTTTTTTAAAAAAAATATAATAGAGAGTCTCTTATGAATTTACATTCAAAAAACGTAGTAATAGTAATACTTATCACTACGATTATAGTTGATATAATGGGTATAGGTTTAGTTTTCCCTATTATGCCTTCATTATTTTTTGATAATACTTGTATTACATTTGGTGACCCTAGTGGTAATTTCCAAAACTGGTATTATTCAATAGCGTTAGCGTGTTGGCCTTTGGGTCTAATGATAGGTTGTCCTGTTATTGGTGAATTATCTGACAAGTATGGGAGAAAAATTATCTTGATGGTAGCTCTTTTTGTAACTTGTTTGTCATATGCGTTATCTGCCTATGCTATTTATTCACATAACTATATTTTGTTTATAGCTAGTAGATTTATTAGTGGTTTGGCAGGCGGAGCATTTGAAATAGCTCAAGCTGCTGTTATAGATATTTCTACTGAAGAAGAAAAATCTAAAAACCTTGGATTTATAGCGATGGCAGGCTCTTTAGGTTTTGTGATAGGGCCGGTGATTACAAGTTTAGTTTCGACTTTGAATATAAGTCATACTTTGCCATTTTTTTTCGCTGGTGTTTTATCTTTTATAAATATGTTATTTATATATATAGCGATGCAGCGAGATTTGCCAAAAAACCCTGGTTTAGTTATAGAACTTGGTACTATTTATACGACTATATCTTTTTTGCTTTCAGATAAGCGTATAAGAGCTATCGGAGTAGTTTATCTTTTGGTGCAATGTGGTTGGGGATTTTATGGTCAAGGGGTAGCATTATTTTTAACACAAGCTTATAGCTATAGCGTATCAAAAGTCGGTATATTTTATGCTGTAATAGGTTTAGCAACGGCAATTGCAAGCTTAACTTTACAACCCAAAGTTTTTGCCAAGTTTTCTAACAACAATGCTTTTATATTGGCTGCTGTAGTATGCGGAGCATCTCTTATAAGTGTAGGCTTATTTCTAGGGGTAGAAAAATTACAGTGGTTAATAGGAATTATCTCATCAATGGCACAGCTAATTTGTTATACTGCATTATTGTCAATGATATCTTTTGCTGTTTCTGATAAAGAGCAAGGCAAAGCCATGGGTGCAGCGGGAGCTGGTTTTGGTCTAGCTTGGTTTTTAAATGATATTATGATGGGACATTTAGCGTCAGTTTCATCAACCTCACCTATTTCTTTTGGCGGAGGAATGTATTTTGTTGCTATTATAATATTTATATTAGCTACCAAAGTTTTGTATGAAAAGGTAAAATAGCTATCTACAACTTTATTAACAAAAGTATATAAATGCAGTTAGTTTCGCTTAAAAATATCAGTTTAAATTTTGGTACTCAGATAGTTCTTAACAACGTTAATCTAGAAATCACAAAAGGCCAAAGAATATGTCTTATTGGACGTAACGGCACAGGTAAATCGTCGTTGCTCAAAATTATTGAAAATAAAATTCAGCCTGATGGCGGGGAAGTTATTATTCACAATAATGCTGTAGTTTCAAGTATGATCCAGGAGGTTCCTGCAAGTATTCAAGGAAGTATAGCAGATGTTATATTATCTAGCTTAGATGAGGTTGGGGAGAAGCTCATAGCGTATCAGCAAACTTTAGCTAGTAATCCTAATTCACCAAAGTTGGAGAAGTTACATAAATATATAGATGAAAATCATGCTTGGAATTACTTAAATGATGTCGAGATTTTAGCATCCAAGTTAAAGCTAGACCCAAAAGCTATATTTAAAGATCTTTCTGGTGGGATGAAAAGAAGAGTTATATTAGCTAGAGCTTTAATTAAAAAGCCAGACCTGCTGTTATTAGATGAGCCAACAAACCACTTAGATATAGACTCGATAAAATGGTTAGAGGAATTTCTAGCTAATTTTAATGGAGCCATATTATTTATTACACATGATAGAAAGTTTTTAAATAATGTTGCTAAAAGTATAGTTGAGCTAGATAGAGGACACCTTTTTTCTTTTGAGGGGAACTATATTAAATTTTTGGAAAAAAAAGAACAGATTTTGCATGCTGAAGAAAAAGCTAATAGTGAATTTGATAAAAAATTAGCTCAAGAAGAAGCTTGGATACGTCAAGGTATAAAAGCTCGTCGTACAAGAAATGAGGGTAGAGTAAGAGCTTTAGAACAAATGCGTAAGGAGCTAAGCCAACGTAAACACAAAGTTGGTAAGGTTGATATTGGCACATCTCATGTTAAAACTTCATCAAAAAAGATAATACAAGCTGATAATCTAGGCTTCAAATATCGTTCAGAATATTTATTTAAAAATTTTTCTACAGAAATTCATCGTGGTGACAAAATAGCAATCCTTGGGCAAAATGGTTGTGGTAAAAGTACGCTTTTAAACTGCTTGTTAGGAACTTTATCACCAACTGAGGGTATTATTTCTCATGCGGATAATTTAAAAGTTGCTTATTTTGATCAGCTAAGAGACCAGCTAGACGAGAAACTAAGCGTAGTAGATAATGTAAAAGAAGGGTCTGATTTTATCAACATTGGAGGTAAAGAGGTTCATATTATTACATATTTACAAAAGTTTTTATTTACCCCTGATAGGTTACATGCACCTATAACACATCTATCAGGTGGTGAGAAAAATCGTCTTTTATTAGCTAAAATATTATCAAAGCCTAGTAATGTTATTGTTCTAGATGAGCCAACAAATGATTTGGACATCGAAACTCTAGAAATATTAGAGGAGCTACTTATAAACTATCAAGGTACAATACTCTTAGTAAGTCATGATCGAGAATTTATAAATAATGTTGCTACTAGCACAATAGTTTTTGAGAACGGTAAGCTTGAGGAGTATGTTGGTGGGTATGATGATTGGTTATCTCAATGTAAAGCCACCATCAATAAAACAAATAATAATCAGGCAAAAGATAATAAAGAAGCTAGTAACTTAAATAAGCTTAGCTATGAACAGAGAAAGATTTTACGTAACTTGCCTAGCCAAATAGAAAAACTAGAGGCTAGTATTTCAGAGATAGAAAATCAAATGGGTGAAATGGAGTTTTATCAAAAAAGCCAGTCTGAAATCAAAGTAATACAACAAAAGCTTGATAAACTTAACACTGAATTAGAACAAAAGTATACCCTTTGGGAAGAGCTTTTAGAGTTAGAAAAGTGTTAAGTATGAACGAATATAAATATTGTATAGGCCTAATGTCAGGCACATCTTTGGACGGTATAGATGTAGCTTTATGTAAAGTTAAAGGTTATGGTTTAAATACAAAGATTAAACTAGTTACATTTGAAACTTATAATTACTCTAATGATGTTTTACAGGATATAAAGAAAGCTCTTGACTTAAGCACTAGTAGTGCTCAATTGTTATGTAGTTTGAATTTTAAGCTTGGCACAGAGTATGCAAATGCTACTAAAGCATTATTAAAAAAAGCTAATGTGGCTCTAGAACAAATTGAGTTTATAGCAAGCCATGGGCAGACAATTTATCATCAATCAAAAGATGAAGCCGGTTTTGTTAAGTCTTCTTTGCAATTAGGTGACGCTGCTACTATAGCTTATGAATGTAAAACTACAGTTGTTTCAAATTTTAGAGCAGCAGATATAGCAGCAGGAGGTGGTGGTGCGCCATTGGTACCGTATGTGGATTATCTACTATATCGTGATAAAAACAAATCAAGAGCTTTACACAATATTGGTGGGATTGCTAATACGACAGTTATCCCAAAAGGAGCCAGTATTGATCAAATAATAGCATTTGATACAGGTGCTGGTAACATGATGATTAATAGGGCGATGGAGACGCTATTTGCTAAGAGTTATGATAAAGATGGCAATGTAGCATCAAAAGGAAAGGTTATAGTAAAAATGTTAGAAGAACTTTTGGCAAATCCATACCTAAACCAACAACCTCCTAAATCAACAGGCAGAGAGCTTTTTGGAATTAGTTATACAGATAAGATTATAAAAAAATATAATGACGAGCAACCAGAAGATATTGTGCATACATTAACTATATTTACAGCCGAGAGTATAGCTAGAGCGTATCAAAGCTTTGTATTTGATAAATATGATTTAGATGAAATTATTTTCACAGGTGGAGGAGCCTACAATAACTTTTTAATTATGCAAATTAAAAAGTTACTTAATCAGACAACTATACTGACTTTTGAGGATATTGGGGAAAATAGTGACGCAAAAGAGGCTATAGCTTTTGCTGTACTTGGTAATGAAACTCTCCATAGACAATATAATAATGTTCCAGCTGCTACAGGAGCTAACCAAAAGGTTATACTAGGGCAAGTAAACTATTTTTAAAAACTAATTTGTCAAAGAAATGTCGGTAATATGTTAAAATCTTAAAAATAATAGAGAATTTTAAATTTAATTTTTAATATGAAAGTAGTCGAAATAAAACATCCAATGGTTAGACATAAGTTAGGACTTATGCGTGTTAAAGATATTAGTACCCAAGAGTTTAGGCGCTTGACAAAAGAAGTTGCTAGTTTATTGACACATGAAGTAACAGCAAGTTTTGAATTAGAAGAAGTAGAGGTTATTAGTTGGGAAGGTAGAAAAATTACAGTTGAACAGATTAAAGGTAAAAAATTAACAGTAGTACCTATTTTAAGAGCAGGGCTAGGTATGTTAGATGGTGTGTTTGAGCATATACCAGCAGCTAAAGTAAGTATGGTGGGTATGTACCGTGATGAAAAAACAGCTAAACCAGTACCATATTTTGCAAAGCTTTGCGATAAGTTAGATGAAAGAATAGCGCTAATAGTTGATCCTATGTTAGCAACCGGTGGTTCGATGATAGAAACCGTCTCATTACTTAAAAAAGCAGGTTCTAAAGATATTAAAATCATTACACTTGTAGCAGCCCCAGAAGGCATAGCAGCGTTAAAAAAAGCTCATCCAGATGTTGAGTTATATACAGCAGCTATAGACAGCCATTTGAACGAGGAAAAATATATTATCCCAGGATTAGGCGATGCAGGAGATAAAATTTTTGGTACAAGGTAGGGTTTTTCCTATAGCCCTTTCCTAAGGATGAGTCAGTATCCAAATTTTATTTTGGCTGTAGAAAATTTGATAAAAATCCATCTATAGCTTATTTATTTATAAAATTTGGAAAGAGCCTAAGTGAGCTATAGTTATTCTATACCTTTAGCTGCAATAGTCTCTTTGAGCCATTGTTTATGATGCCTTTCATCTTTTAAGCCTTTTTCTAGTACTTCAACAGCATCTGACCATTTGTCCTGGCGGTCTAACATTCTTTCATAAGCAGTATTAGTATCTTCTTCATTTGTAATCATTGCTTGAAGTATGCCTATATCATCACCTGTTATATTAGAAATAACTACCTTACCTTTAGTTAGCCATTGTTTCATACTAGGGCCTGTTACTCTTTCATGATCATGAAGAAGTAAAATTTCGTTTAGATCGCGTACATGTTTTTCATGCTCCTGTTTGAAATGCTGTAATTGTTCTTTATAGTTTATATTTTTTAGTCTGTTAATAGCAGCTTCATAAGCTTCTATTGCATCAAAATCTAATTCTGCCAATTCAGTAAGCGCTTTAGCAAAATTTGACTGTGTACCAACTAAAGTAGCCATAATATTTCCCCTTTTTACTTTTACTTTAAACTAATAAGCCTAATTCTAGCAAATAAACATTCATGACTAATAATTTTATACAGCAAATCTTGTTTGATTTGTTCATCAGAATTTGAACAACCTTCTTTTGATTTCTTAGATTTACAAGACAAAGCTAATCGCCAGTATTATTTGGATAACATCCAAAATCTTGATTTATAGCAATTTTTATATGTGACAGATTATAAGTTTTTTGCTCCTTAGAGAGGTCTTTATAGTTTGAATAAGTGATCTAGCCTTATTCTATATTGTTTTAGAAGGGTCTTAGAGTTTGTATTGCTTTTCTAAGAGGAAGAATTTTCCTCTTGGGCCTTTTGTATATTATCTTGCATAAGCTGTAAATTTTTTGCGTAAACGCCAGTAAAAGATAAAGTTACTAATAATGCAAAACCTATAATTTTTTTCATAATTTATTTCTTTATGCTTGTTTTCTTATCATTATACCTTGAATCTAATGTATGTACCATATAATTTTTTACAAAAAATATTTACGGTAAAAATATTTTTAATTTAAGCTCTAAAAAGAAACTGAGCTTACAATTATAGTTATTGCTCAATTGTTTAGGTGATTTAAAAAAGAGCCAAATAGTATAAAATGTTAGCCAATGAAATTTTAAATACGAATATTTAAATTAGCTTATGACACCAAGAACGTTTTTTTATACGGATTATGATAGTTTAGCTTTTGCTGAGTTAAAATCAACTATAGATAAGCTTGCTGATTATCTTAGTCAACAAAGTTATCTATATCACACATTAGATAAACCGATAATAACAGATAGTGATTATGATAAACTTTTTCAGCTTTTACAAAGTTTAGTCGCTAAACACCCTGAATTAACCCCAGTAAATTCAGTTTTAGATAAAGTAGGTGGAAAAGTTTTAGAAGGCTTTGAGACTGTTAAGCATAAGAAAAAAATGCTTTCACTATCTAACGTATTTAGCTTGGAAGAACTTAAAAGTTTTTATGAAAAACTCGATTTTTCAAATGTTGAATTAGAGTGTGAGCCAAAAATGGACGGGCTTGCTATAAGCATTTTTTATAAAAATGGTAGATTTGATTATGCTGTAACTAGAGGTGATGGAGTTCAAGGTGAAAAAGTTTCAGAAAATGTTAAAACTATCCGAAACGTGCCATTACGATTAAATACGAATAGCCCACCTAAGGAGCTAGAAGTAAGAGGAGAGATTATTTTAGATAAAGCTAGTTTTTTAGCACTTAATAACTATATGCAAGAGCATGGTCAAAAGAGCTTTGCAAACCCTCGTAATGCAGCTGCTGGAAGTATACGTATGTTGGATTCTAAAATTGTAGCTAAACGTCCGTTGAAATTATATTGTTATGGAGTAGGATATTATTCTAAAGACTTTGAACACCCTCCCACTCAATATCAGCTTATGAACTACCTTAAAAGCTTAGGTTTTACTATAAGTAATCATATGAGTTTAGCAACTGATTTTAATGCTATTGAAGAATATTATCACCAAATGAGCCATAGTAGAGCAGATTTGGATTATGACATTGACGGTTTAGTTTTTAAAGTTAATGATATTAAGCTTCAAGAGGCTATTGGTTATGTTTCAAGAGCACCAAAGTGGGCTGTAGCATATAAGTTTCCTGCCGAAGAAGTAGAATCAGAAGTTATTAATATTGAGTTTCAAGTAGGCAGAACAGGTGCTATAACTCCTGTAGCTAGACTTAAGTCTGTTGCAGTTGGTGGAGTTATAGTCTCAAACGCTACATTACATAATATCCATGAGATAAAGCGAAAAGATATCCGTGTGGGTGATAGAGTAATCGTACGCAGAGCTGGAGATGTAATACCAGAAGTCGTTAGAAGTCTACCAAAGTATCGTAAAACGTCAGTTAAGCTTATAGAAATGCCAAGCAACTGTCCAGTTTGTAATTCACCTGTTGAAAACATTAATGATCAAGCGATATATCGTTGTACAGGAGGTTGGCATTGTCAGGCACAAACCGCTGAACGCCTAAAACATTTTGTTTCTCGTAAAGCTATGGATATTGATAAAATTGGAGCTAAACTTATTGAACAACTAGTTAGAGATAATTTAATTAAATATCCAGCAGATATCTATAAGCTTACCTTTGAGCAATTAGTTAATCTTGAGAGAATGGGTGTTAAGTCTTCACAAAATGTTTTAGATTCAATTACCAATAGTAAAAACCCTAGCTTAGCCAGGTTTATTTTTTCTATCGGGATTAAAGACATTGGAGAAGTATCATCAGAATCGCTAGCAAATTATTTTGGTAGTTTAGAAAAGTTTCGTCAAGCTAGTTTTGATGAGCTAATATCTATAAATGATATCGGTGAAATTATGGCTAATAATGTAATTTCTTTCTGGCAAGACCCTTTGAATATAAGAATAATGGAAGATTTACTAAACGTTGGTATAGAAATATCTAATCCAAGAAAGATAGAAAAAGTTACTAACAGTAATTTTGATAATAAAATAATAGTTATCACTGGTACATTTGAAGATTATAGCCGTACAGACTTAACGCAGCTACTGAAATCTATGGGAGCTAAAGTTACTTCAAGTGTTTCTAAAAAAACGGATATGGTCATCTGTGGTGAAAATGCGGGCAGCAAATTTACAAAAGCACAAGAGCTAGGTGTGAATGTGGTTACAGAAGATAAATTAAAAGGGTTGTTAAGTTGAGTATTAGTCAGTGCTTGAGAAAAGGAGATGTGTTATTTATAGTAGATAGTTGTGAAAAAAATATTTCTAACTTATCTGTTGGCTACGGAGGTAATAGTTATTACCATTGTAGCTTATATATTGGTGACAGTAGAATTATAGAGTCAGTAAAAACTGAAGGAGTCATAATCGCTGATTTAGCTAGGTACTCTAATAATAAAATATTAGTTGGACGCACAGCCCAAAAAGATGATTTTCTTAATAATGTTATCAAGTATGCACACAAGTTAATTGGTTGTCAGTATAATGATTTATTTTTACCAGACCAATCAGGAAAGTTTTATTGTTCTGAGCTTATCCATGAATTATTTAAATACGCAAATAAAGGTATCTTTTTTAAAGAACATTACCTTAATTATATATCACTAAATGATCTCTCAGTTTCCCAATATTGGAAAGATTTTTATGGTCAATATGGCTTAAAAGTACCCCAAGGGGAAGTCGGTTCTCACCCAAACAACTTATCTTTAGATGAAAAGTTTAAGTATAGATTTTGGCTATAAAGCTAAGACGTATGGTTTTTTTAAAACCTTTAAAAAGAAAGATAATAATAAAAGAGATTATGGCAACATCAGTTTACTTGTTATTTAATATAATGTCCTTGAAAGCTTTTGTATAGTACTTATTTAAGTTTTCTGTGTTAAATCTATTATCGTTTAATAATTTATAATAAAGATTTTTAGTTAAAGGACGAGGACCTTTATATAAAACCTCATTGATTTTATTGTTATTTTCTTGAAATGCAGGTTCAAGTAGGCTGGTATGAGCAAGAGTAGGCTGTTTTAGAAAATTTATTGCTTGAATTAAATAATGAGATAATTCGTCTTCGACATTTTCTATTTCAAAAGTATTAATTTTAAAGGACTCTACTTTTTTATCATTGATATATAAATATTCTCCAGTTATTTTTTCATTATAGATGTGGTTGTACAACATACACTTTAGATAAAGTTGTAATTTATCTTTTGGTTTTAAGCTAGAAACCTTGTATAAGATTAAAGTATTATCACTAGACAATTTAACATTAGAGTATATTTTTATATTTTGTATGTTTGCTTCTAAAGTTAAGTTTTGTAGATTTAAGTGGCCAATTTTATCGTAAAAACCACTTATTAAGTCTAGGTTCTGGTGCAATAATTCATCAGTAAGTGGTGATTGAGGCAACCTACCAGAAAATCTAAGGTGTTTGACGCTTAAATCAATATCTTTGTGATTTTCATGACAATTTAAAAAATGTTCTTTTATTTTATAAGTTTGTAAAGCATCTATTTCGAAAGGTTCTGTATCTGAAAGTCCTGGTTCATTTTCTTGTAAAGTCAAGCCTAGAGTATGTTGTGAATAAGCTTTGAAAGGATCTTCAAAAATGTTAACTATTTCTTGTAAACTAAATTTAGTAGGCAACTCTATATCGTTATTTCTTTGGGAATTAAAATTTTGTTTCTCTGCTCTTATAAGCTTTAACCACTTATCATCGTAGCTTTGATAGTTTTTGCTATAGCATTTTGGACTAAAAGGATGTAAAGGGTATTTTTTAAGGTTGTATTTAAGATTCCAGCTATAGTGGGTTTCTAAATAACTTATAAACTCTTTGATTATAAGGCTTGGTTCTTGTTCAGAATTATTTTTGTAACTATTTCCTTGAAAGCTTAGGTACAACACTGATCTAGCAGAAATTATTGTTTCCAAGAAGAGATATTTATCATCATCACGTTTGGTTCTGTCACCTTTTTGAGCTGAAAAATGGTTTGTTAGATCAAAACTAATTTTTGTATCTTTACGGGGATAAGTTGTACTATTAAGCCCAAGCATAGCAATTACTTTAAACGGTATACTTCTCATAGGAGTCATTGAACAGAAGGTGATTTTACCACGTAAGAAATGGTTATTTACAATAGGCTCAGAAAGAGCTGTGGTTAAAATATTTCGAATAATGGCTAGATCAATTAGCCCTGTAAAGTTAGCTTGGTCAGTATATTGTACAATTTTTGCAATATTTTGTTTAATAACGTTTGCTATGTATTCATCAGAGTCGTCTATATTAAATAAAGTATCCAGTATTTTTAATAAAAATTCTTGCCAGTCATGAGCTGAGCGTTTTTGTTTAAGTTCTTCAGAAAATGATTGTAGAAGTTCAATAAGTTCATATAGTTTTCCAAGTTCTTGAATATCATTTGTTTGGATATTCGGTAAAGTTTGCAATGAATCTTCTATAATCATAGGCTCATCAGCTAAGCAAAAACCTAACAATAGTCGTTTAAGTCCCCAATTCCAGCTAAAAGTTTGATTATTTAATCCTCTATGTATACAGGCCTTAGTTAACCAGTATTTAATAGTTTCAAGTTGCTCAAGTGTAATGTCAAATTTTCGTTGTAAAGCTGGTACGGATAAATAATCTATAATTTTGGTAACTTCAAAGTTACTATCAGGAAGCTTAAGAATCTCAATAAAACTAGCTGCTAAACTTTCTGAATCTATAATCGATCTATCAGCTATTGAACAAGGAAGCCTGTTAGGCGAATCACTAGGAGATTTAGTGAAAACTGATTCTATATAAGGAGCATAATCCTCAATATTTGGGCACATTACTAAAACATCTTGTGGTTGCAGGGTAGAGTTTTGTTCAAAGAGCTCTAGAAGGTTATCATGTAAAACTTGTATTTCTCTAAGTGGACTATGACAAGAATTTATTATTACAGAGTTATCAATACTATTCGTATACTTTTCAGTATTTAATTCAAGTATATTTCGTTGGATATTTGTTAGTAGAGAGCCTCCATCAGAAGGTGTTATTTTTATATTCTCACATACATGCTCAAAACTAGTGAATTCTTGCTGATTTTGTTCTAAAAGTTGGTTAAAAAAATCTTTTCCTTGTTGCCCGAAGCTAGCTAATAAGGGTTGTATTGTAAAATCTTCTTCGGTATTAAGCCAACTAGCTATTTTAGCTTTTTTTAAATCGTACCAATATTCACTACAAGGGTTTAAATACAGAAGATGTATATTTGTGTACTTTGCTACTTCGAGTAGAAATTCTAAATTATTAGGTGAAATTGCACTAACTCCAAAGATGTAAATATCTTTAGGTAAAGTTTCAGAACTAAGTTTTCCTATGCCTTGTTTTTGTATTTGAATAGGTGTTTTAGGGTTTTCGCTTGTAAGAAGTTGCCAAAGTTTAGCTTGCCATAGTTCATCCTCAGAAGGTGAGTTGCTAATAAATTGAAGATTTTGCCATTTTTCTAACCAAGCAGGACGATACTTTATATATTTGCTAAAAACATTAGCTATTTGTGAGCTTAATTGATATTTTCTTTGGCTACTATCCTTGTAGTAGTTTTTTAGTTTGGCAACGCCAATGTCATCTAGTAATTTGAATATACGCCAGCTAAGAACTTCTTTAGAATAAGCTTTCTTATGAGATTGATTGTTAGTTATTTTGTAACTAGTGTTAATTATAAAACTATTTATCATATCAAATTTTGTGTTCATGGAAATGCTGTTTTGCTTAGCAAGTTCCATGCTTAACCAGTGTTGCATGCCACGGCTACCAACTAGTATATAAGTTGGCTTAAAAATTTCTTTTTTATTAAACTGCAGTAATTTAGAAAATATCTTTACTAGATATTCAAGTTTATTAGAAGGATAGGTGTATAATGCCATAATACTTTTTATAAAAAGAAATTACTTAAGATATTAGCAAAAGCTAGTTTGAGTATAAATATTACTAGCTAAAAAGAAAGCAATTTTTCTGGCGGTGTGTTAGTTATTTCCAATTAGCTCAATTTTTTTGTTGATGGTATAGCTTGTTTGCTATAATCATTTTAACTTACAATATTTTTCCATAGAAAATGATTATTGATTCACATTGTCATCTTAACTATTTAAAGTTAGAAGATGTAAGCCTTGAGCAAGTTATAAAGAATGCAAAAAGTGTGGGAGTTGAAAAGATTATATCAATTGCAGTAGCATGGCATGAAATAGATGAAATCCAACAAATATCCGAAAACTTTGAAAATGTGTATTTTTCTGTTGGGGTACATCCAAGTGAATTAGACACTTATCAGCCGAATATAAAAGAGCTGATTACTAAATCTAATCACCTTAAATGTGTAGCTATAGGAGAAACTGGCTTAGATTATTACTACAATAGTCAAGATACTAGAGCTAAGCAAATAGAAAAATTTGTAAATCATATCCAGGCGGCTATAGAAGTTTCCAAACCAATAATTGTTCACACAAGAGCAGCGAAACAAGATACTCTAGATATTTTAAAATCAGAAAATATAGAAAAGTGTGGAGGGATTTTACATTGCTTTACGGAAGATTATGATATGGCAAAACAAGCTATAGATATGGGTATGTATATTTCCTTTTCTGGGATTTTGACTTTCAAAAATGCCAAGGATATTCAAGAAACAGCTAAAAAATTACCATTAGATAGAATTTTGGTGGAAACAGATGCTCCTTATTTAACACCAGTACCATTTAGAGGTAAGCCAAATTATCCAGAGTATGTAAAATATGTAGCAGAATTCCTTGCAAAATTAAGAGGTGAGAGTTTGGAGAAAGTATCTGAACAAACATATAAAAATACCCGCGAAGTTTTTAAGTTGTAGATAAATATGAGAGATAATTTATTTGGTGTAATTCCTAACTTTTCTAAACACGAAAAGTTTATCGATTTATTAAACACTAAAAATATTAAAATTGAAAAGATAATTTCATATGGCCAAGTGACTCCTACCGATACACCTTATATTCAACAATATGATGAATGGGTACTAGTATTAAAAGGTAATGCAAAACTTAAATTAGAGGATAAAGAGTATAACTTAGAGCAAGGAGAGTATCTATTTATTCCTAAAAATAGCAAGCATTGGGTAACTTATACAGACAATCCAACCATTTGGCTTGCTATCCACATTAAGGAGTAAGTATGCAAGAGTTTTTAACAGATCATTTTTTCTTATTATGTATATTTATAGTTTCGATGGGCTTTTTAGCAAGTTTTATAGATGCTATAGCTGGTGGTGGAGGACTTATTAGTGTTCCTGCTTTGAGTATGGTTGGTTTGCCTATTACAGTTACACTTGGGACTAATAAGCTACAAGCTAGTATTGGTACAGCAATGGCTACCTTCAAATACTACAAAAGTGGGCTTATAGATTTTAAAACAGTTATTAGAGGATTAGTTGCTGGATTTATAGGAGCATGTTTTGGCACTATAATGGCACTAGTTATTAACAATGAATTTATGAACTATATTGTACCGGTACTTTTAATTGTAGTTTTCTTATTTAGTATTTTCAATAAAAACCTAGGAGTTAATGTAGGTAAAAAAAGAATGTCAGAGATGGCATTTTTTATTATTTTTGGTTTTCTACTAAGTGCTTATGATGGTTTTTTTGGTCCAGGAACAGGTAACTTTTGGATTATAGCTATAGTTTATTTTTTAGGATACACGTTTTTACAAGCTTCTGGATATGCCAAAGTACTTAATTTAAAAAGTAACTTATTCTCATTAATGATATTTATAGCATCTGGTCATGTAAATATATTTTATGGCTTGATGATGGCTGTGGGAAGCTTTTTTGGTGGCTGGGTCGGCTCAAGAAAGGTTATATTAAGAGGATCAAGTTTAGTTAGGCCAATGTTTATAATAGTTGTTGGTGTTACAATATTTACATTTATTTTTAGCAAAATTAGTTAGGTATATATAAAGTACTCTGATATAAATCCTGCATTTTCAAGTATTTTATGTATAACATATACTGAAATGGTATAATTTGCTTAGTATTTACCAAATAATGTGATTTAGATCATATGCCAAAAGAAAAAGCTCTTGAAATAGTGAATCTGAGTAAAATTTATAAAAGTGGGTTAAAGGCAGTTGATGAGATTAGCTTTAATGTAGAAAAAGGAGATTTTTTTGCTTTGTTAGGTCCAAATGGAGCAGGTAAATCTACTACTTTAGGGATGATATCTTCACTTGTAAATAAAACGTCTGGAAAAATTAAAATATTTGGCTATGACATAGATACTAATTTTAATCAGGCTCGTAAGCACTTAGGTTTTATGGCACAGGAGATTAACTTAAATATCTTTGAGACACCTATTAGCATCTTAATAACTCAAGCTGGCTTTTTTGGTATTTCAAAAAAACAAGCGAAACCATATGCTGAGGAACTATTAAAAAAAGTAGATTTATATGATAAACGTAATACACAAGTGAGGTTTTTGTCTGGAGGTATGAAAAGAAGGCTCATGGTTATTAGAGCTTTAATTCATAAACCTAAGTTGCTGATATTAGATGAGCCAACAGCAGGTGTTGATGTTGAGCTTAGGAATTCTCTTTGGGAAATGATTTCTCAGTTTCATAAAGAAGGTTTAACTGTGATTTTAACTACACATTACTTAGAAGAGGCTGAGTCTATGTGTAACCATATTGCTTTGATTCATAAAGGAAAATTGCATATAAACACAGATATGAAAACCTTTCTAAAATCAGCAGATAAACATACGTATATTTTTGATTTAAAATCTAAATGTAATGATGATATACAGCTTGAATCTGGAATAGCTAAACTAATAGATGATTACACTTTAGAGGTAGAAGTAAGCAGGGGAGCTGTTTTAAATAATATTTTCTCTGAGTTGAGTACAAAACATAATTTAGAAGTTTTAGATGTTAGAACCAAATCAGCTAAACTAGAACAGCTATTTATAGAGGTAGCAAGAAATAAGTAGGTGGGTAAAATGAGCATTCGAGATTATTGGATAATGTATGTAACAATTTTTAATCGTGAGAGTAAAAGGATTTTTAGAATTTGGCCACAAACTCTTTTACCTTCGGTAATTACAATAGTTTTATATTTTTTGATATTTGGTAAAGTTGTAGGAGCCCGTATAGGTGATATGCATGATGGTATTACTTATATGCAGTATATTACTCCAGGTTTAATAATAATGGCTGTGATCCAGAACTCTTATGGTAATGTGGTTAGCTCATTTTTTGGGATACGCTTTAGTAGAGCAATAGAGGAGCTTTTAGTTTCACCAGTTAATAACCATATTATTGTACTTGGGTATATTTCTGGTGGAATATTTAGAGGATTTTTAGTTGGAGTTTTTGTAAGTATAGCGGCTTTTATTTTAGGTGGTTTTACTACTATTCATAGCTTTGTTTTAGTGTTAGCTGGATTTATATTTTGTGGAGCATTATTTTCTTTGGGCGGATTGCTAAATGCTATATTTTCACAAAAGTTTGATGACACTACTATTTTCCCAACATTTGTACTTACGCCTCTTATTTACTTAGGTGGTGTTTTTTACGATATAAATAATCTATCAGGATTTTGGCACTTTTTATCAGCGTGTAATCCCCTATTTTATATAGTTGATTTTGTTAGATATGGCTTTATAGGTATTTCTACGGTAAACCCATATATAGCATTTTCTGCAATAGTTATTTTTACCTTTGTTTTATACTATCTAGCTTGGTATTTGTTAAACAAAGGTATTCGTTTAAAGCCGTAATTTTTTATTAATTGGTTTTACCTCCAGAATACACTTTTCTAACTATGTATAAAGGACGCTGTTTTGTTTCTATAAATATCCTACCTATATAGCTTCCAAGCATGCCTATACCAATCATTTGTAGACCACTAAAAAATAGTATAAAAGTAACTAATGATGGATAACCTGGTACACTTATACCAAAAATTAAAGACTTTAGTATGATAAAGGAACCATACACAAAGCTCATTAAAGCAATAAATACTCCTAAATAAGACCATATTTCTAGAGGTGCTTTACTAAAGCTAGTAATTCCATCTATAGAAAATTTGAATAGTTTCCAATAATTCCATTTAGTTTGCCCAGCAGCACGTCCCTCCCTAGTATGGTAGACAAGCTTTTCATGAAAGCCTATCCAACTAAGTAAACCTTTATTAAAACGTACTTTTTCTTTAAGCTCTAAGAAAGCATTAATAGCTGCTCTGTTTAATAATCGATAATCACCAGCATTTGGCGTTAGTTTAGTTTCACTTATTCTATTCATTAACTTATAAAAAAGCCCCGCAGAACCTTTTTTTGCAGCAGTATCTGTATCTCGATTTTCTCTGACAGCTGTAACAACTTCATAGCCTTTTAACCAATAGTCTACCATTTCTAATATTAATTCAGGTGGGTCTTGTAGGTCAGCATCTATAGAGATAGCAGCATCTCCGTTACAGTTTGCAAAACCTGCATAAAGGGCTGATTCTTTGCCAAAGTTACGTGATAAGTCTACGATTTTTATCTCGTTATGGTTTTTTTGTTTCTCTAAAAGTAGCTCTAGTGTGCTATCTGTACTACCATCATTGACAAATATTAATTCATATTTGGTTGGTAATTGCTCAGCTATAGGTATAAGCCTTGAAAAAAGTTGCTCTAAACCTTCTGACTCATCTTTGACAGGTATTATTATGCTAGTTAGTAAATTTTTCTTATCCATTATTAAGTACTTGATTTATATTTGTAGCTAATACTTTAGCTTGTATATTTCTAAAAATCCATACAAGTTTAGTTGATAAAAGTTTTTTTGAAGTATATTGCAATAGAGCTACCAAGTCCTATTTTTATAGCATTTCCTGCAAAAATTTAATAAGCCGTATCAAATTTACCCTGTATGAAAAGTATTTTTTTTTAATATAATAGTTATTTAAAACTCGGCCTATTAAATTTGTTTGGAACCAGTATAAAAATCAACAAGCTAGATGTGTTTTTATACTAGTTCTTAGCAGTTAGATAACAGATATGAAATTAATAAATAATGTTGTTTTAAATTTTCATAGAGCAGAGAAATTGACTAACAACCTAAAGGAAAGTTTATGCTATATACTTGTAACTCATGTAACTATCAAACTGTATTAGAGCGGAATGATGATTTTACCAATTGTCCGAAATGTTTAAAAGGAACGCTGACTATAGCAAATGCTGAGCAAATTAGCAACAAATATAAAAATGAGTTTACCAAAAACAGGTCTGAGCTAATGAGAAATGTTGCTAAACAAGCTCAAATTCCTATTTTACCCGGTCAGGACTTTGACGTATTTGACCTTCATGCATACCAACCACTTTTGCCTTTATTACAAAACCCTAAGGCTTCACAAATACACTGGCTATATCCGTTAAATAAAAAGAAAGTTATAAATTCTAATACTAACTTCATTAATGTCGTAAATGATGATAGCATTTATTTAAGTGTGGGAAGTGGCCTTGTATCAGGAAGAGAAACTATTAGGTTAAACCCTCAGTCGCTTGAATTGCTTAAGGCTTATGATAATCTTAAACAATATCTGGTGAAAAAAATAAATGAATTGAAACCTAATTCTCCATCATATGTAACTCAAGTGTTAAATTCTTTACAAGTTTTTGTTTGTCAACTACTGCCAAATAATGATGAAAAACAAGTGGATAACTTCATATTAGGGTATTACAATAATAGGAGAGATCCCAAGACCCATCGGTTGTTAGCAACCAATGGTTATACTAGTGGGTTTGTAATGGACCTTGAAATATTTATACAAAATAAGATAGGTGTTTGTCGACATAGAAATTTGCTAAGTGCTTTTCTTTTAGCTAAATTTATATCAGAAATTAACTTAACGCCAGCTATGCATTTGCAACAAAGGTACCTTATTTCTGAAGGAGATATTAAGCATCTTAAAATGATTTTTAATATTCGTAGTAAAGTTTATCAGCCAAGAGGTGACATACTAGATCGATGTTCATTAACGAATGTAGTTTCGGTTGTAGGTGCTCATACTTGGTGTATTGTGTTACTTTTTAATCAGCATAAAGAATTTTCTGGATCATGGATTGTTGACGCTATGTGGGAGAAAATTTTTAATTTAAGTGACCAAGATGACTTTAAAAAAGCCTGCTCTCGTTCAACAGCTAAAAATATCACATATGATGTGACAAATATTTACAAAATCCTTACTAAGTATAAAGCTTTTAATAATGCGGGCCAGTATAAGATAAAAAGTCAAGAATTAAAACCAGTCATTGCTGAAGTTACTACAGACGAATCAATGGGTAACCAAAGTTATATATTAAACCATAAAAATCCAAATCCACTCTGGTCTATGGAACTCGATAAAATTTTAAGACCACTACTGCAATTTCCAAATTTAACTTCAGTTAAAGAGCATAAGCTTTTGAATGAACTTTACAAAAAACTTAATTTAAAAGACTTTACACAAACCTATTGTTGTTTAAAAACAACTAAAGCTGATAGCTTAATTTATAACGAAGAGAATTTAGGAGATTATCAAAATTTGTTTGAGATTATAGATATGTGTATTTCTTTAATGGATGAGCATTTAATGAAAGTTCCTTTCTAATAAATTGTAAAAAAAGTAAAGTCGATTAAATGCTAGGATAAGCAAATTTAAGTTCCAAATTTTGCAACAGTATTTCTTTTTGATATAATTTTAGCAGTAGTTTTTTTAGAGATGCTTAAAGATGTCATTTGTATATAAAAAAATAGCTATTATTGGAAAGCATCATAAAAAAGAAGTTGGTGAAACTATACAGGGATTATGCTCTCAACTAAATGATTTGGGTTTAGATGTGATAATCGAGCGTGAATCTAGTCATAACCTAGCTTTAAAAGACACCCCAAAAATGTGCCTGAAAGATATAGCTTTAAACTGTGATGTTGCCATAATAATAGGTGGTGATGGAAATTTTCTGCAAGTATCTAGAGTTTTGGCATTATATAGCAATATACCAGTTATAGGCGTTAACAAAGGTAAGCTTGGATTTTTAACGACTATTACATCTGATAGTAAGGGGTTACAAGGTGATCTAATAGATATTTTAAAAGGTAAAAGCGCTCTTTCTAAGATGGCTATGTTAAAGTGTCAAGTTGATAACATTGAGGCTCCATTAGAAGCTTCAATAGCCTTAAACGAAATAGCTATAACAGCTAGTAGAGGCCGGATGTTTGGGTTGAAAGTTTTTATTGATGGCGGCTATGCTTTTGACCAAAGAGGTGATGGGTTAATAGTAGCTACACCGACAGGTTCTACAGCCCATGCAATGTCAGCAGGTGGACCAATACTTAACCCTAATCAAAACAGTATGGTTTTGGTACCAGTGTGCTCACATTCATTAAATAGCAGACCACTAGTAATTTCAGACGATAGTATTATAGATATTTATATAACTGATTATAATAATCCTGAACCTGTACTAAGTATAGATGGGCGTCATGATATTATTTTAAAGTCAGAGCAAAAAATTACTATTAGAAAAGCTAGTAAAAAGGTTTCTGTGCTTCATACAGAAAACTATAATTATTATGATACTTTACGTGAAAAATTAGGTTGGGGTAAGGTGTTGTTTTAGATGTAAAAGCTTAGACTTAAGTGAGTCTAAGCTTTTTTAGTTATCTTAAATTAAAACTTTTTATAGAAAGGTTTTTCATACCTTTTCCCTCTTAGATGTTTTTTAAAAATAATTTACTTGAATGGTAGACATATAGGATTTGATTGTAAACTAAATGTGTTTAGCTCTAATTGCAAACCCAATATCTTGTCTATAAGCTACGGGACTCTATTTATCTATATCAACAGTTTAACCAGTGTTATAATTAAAGCATAAGAATTTTTACTGAGAAATTAACTTGATTACTTTAGGAAACTATCATAATTTAAGAGTTATAGATGTTCGTGAGTATATATTACATCTTGATGCTGTAGAATTAGGCATTGCAACTTTACTTAAAAAAGAGTTGGAAAATGATTTGAGTGTAGGAGATACTATAAATGTATTTTTATACGAAAATTCTAAGTCTGAGCTTATGGCTACTACAAAAAAAGTAGCAGTTGTTGGTGAAATTGCTTTTTTACCAGTCAAATCAATTATTAATATAGGAGCGTTTCTAGATTGGGGTTTAGATAAAGATTTGCTTGTACCTTTAGCTGAGCAACATAGACCTTTTGAGCTTGGGAAATCATATTTAGTATATATCTACCGTGATAAAGTAAATGGTAGGCTTATAGCTTCTTCTAAGATAAACAAATTTATATCAGATTTTGATGATAGTGATTTTAAGCTTAATCAAGAGGTTAACCTGATTATAGGGAACTCAACTGATATCGGTTATAAAGCAATCATAAATAATACTCATTGGGGTGTACTATACAAAAATGAAGTATTTCAAAGGTTAAGCTTTGGGCAATCTACGAAGGGCTATATTAAATCTATCCGTAAAGATGGTCGAATAGATTTAAGTTTGCAACAATTAGTATATAAAGACCTTGCTAAGAATGCTCAAAAAATATACGACTATTTAGTTTCTAAAGGTGGTTTTGTAGCATTTCATGATAAGTTAGACCCTGTTCTTATAAAAAAAGAATTTGGTATTAGTAAATCATCATTTAAAAAAGCTATAGGTAGCTTATTTAAAAGTAAGAAAATCCTGATAAAAGCAGATGGAATTTATTTGTCTTCATAAGCTAAAAAAGTTCTACTAAAATTATTATTATAAAAACTGTGATAAAAATTGCGGATATAAATTCTATTTTTTTTATAGCTTTAAAAAACATTTCTCTTAATTTATTATTGCCAAAAAATATAGCTACTGTACAAAACCAAATCGCAGTAGTTAAAGTTATACATAACCAGACAGCAATTTTTTCAAAGCTGGTTAGCTCATCAACTAAGCTTAGCATAGAGCTGAAAAATACAACCACTTTAGCATTAGCAAGATTGGTGAAAGCTCCATTTAAAAAAAACTTGAAAGCTGGACGCTCTTCAAGTTGATATAAGTTTTTTATGTATTGTTCGGCATTGGAGTTTTGTGGACTTTTTGTGAAAACGTTTTTATAGAGATTAAAAGCTAAATAAGCTAAATAAGCTACTCCAACTAATATGATAAATTTAAATAAAATAGGTTCTTTGTAGAGTAAAAATGAGCCAAACCAGTATACAAAGAAAGTATTTAGGAATATTCCAGAAGCTACTCCCAAGGCAGTATAAATACCATATTTTTGCCCAAATTTGATAGAGTTGCTAATAGTTACAAAGAAATCTGGACCTGGTAGAATAAGGCAACTTATTTGTAAAGCTATAATAGTTAAGAATATTAGCATTGTTAGACTCTTATTTTTAATTTACTTAATATAGAATAGTATTAACAAAATTGTTATAAATCTAGAAAAATGTTTGATAAACCCAAAGAAAATTTGCGTCAAATAAAAAGCTATGTTCAAAGAGCGGGGAGAGTCACAAAAAAACAGCAGTTAGCATTGGAAACATATTCTGAAAAATACCTAATAGAATATAGAAAAGAACAAAAGTTAAACTTTGCTAATATTTTTAATAACGATTATCCAGTGATTTTAGAAATAGGTTTTGGTATGGGGACTTCTCTCGTACAAATGGCACTAGAAAATCCAGATAAAAATTACCTTGGAATTGAAGTTCATAAGGCAGGTGTGGGTAATATATTATATGAAATAGAGCATAGAGACATTTCAAACTTACAAGTTATAAGCCATGATGCTTTAGAGGTATTACAAGATATGATCGAAGATAATTCTTTAAAAGCAATTCAGATATATTTTCCTGATCCATGGCATAAAAAAAAGCATAATAAACGTAGGTTAGTCAATCAATCTAACCTTGACCTTTTCGCTAGAAAATTAGATAAAGGTGGGTTGTTGCATTTTGCTAGTGACTGGTTACCTTATGCCGAAGATGTTTTAGGGTTGCTAGAAAACCACGGTCAGTATAAAAATTTATATTCAGACTTTGCTCCTAGACCAGACTGGCGCCCTTTGACAAAGTTTGAAAAAAGAGGGCAAAGCTTAGAACATCCGATATCAGATATACTGTTTGAAAAAGTTTAAGGAAAAGTAGTGAATATAGCTAGATATAAAAAAGGCTTTGTAAAAATAAACGAGTATAATAGTAAGCTTCATTTTGGCAATGTCTATTGTCCTGATTGTGGAGTTGCTAAAGTTAAGTTGGTACGTAAAGCTGATCAAGAATCATATTTTGAATTTATTACCGAAGATAATTCCCATGATGAGCTATGCCCTAGAATAAGCAAGCCTATTGATGATAATAAAATCAAAGAGCTTATAGCTAGTGATTCAAAAAAAGATATGAGTAAAGTTAATTTTATAGTTAATAAAAACCTCGAACGTTGCATAAATTTACTTACTAAAGTAGAGAATGATGGTAAATTAAATTACGCAGATACCTTGAATTTGATGCCAAAGAAAAAGCAACAAATGGTAGAAAAACGTATTAGAGAATATTCTAAACAAGATATTTATACTATAAATACTTTTGAGTTAGCAGATATAGATTTGGAAAAAGTAAAAGGTAAATATGCTGTGCTATATGGAGTTGCAGGAATTACCTCTTCAAATATAGGTGAGAGCCTAAAGCTATTGTTTAAAATAAATGAAGATTCTAGATTTTCAACCTTTATCGTACCCAACCAGGTCAAATATTTAAACTTTGATAAAAGTATCAGAGCTAAGTTTGCGGTATTTGGTAAGCTAAAGGTAGTAGATAAATTTATAAATATCGAGATACGTTCAACTAGAGATTTAGTTATAAGGGGCTAAGTTTTGTATGAATATAAAAATTAGGCATGAGCAACTTGCAGATCAAGAGCTTATATATAAGCTTATTTCTAATTGTTTTGAAAGTGGTGATGAGGAAAAATTAGTCAGACTATTACATACAGACCACCAGAATTTGATATCTTTAGTTGCAGAGTTAGATAATCAGATTATTGGACAGATAATTCTTTCAAAAATGTCTCAAGATGGTATTCCAAATATAGATATATATGGATTAGCTCCAATGTGTGTATCTCCAAATTACCAAAATTTAGGAATTGGAGCAAAGCTAGTTGAGCAAGTTATACAAGAAGCAAAAAAGTGTAACATTGATGCTATATTTGTTCTAGGGCATCCAAACTATTACCCGCGATTTGGTTTTAAACCTGCTACAGAATACAATGTAAAATGTGAATATGATGTTCCAGCAGATGTATTTATGGTTCTTGATTTGTCTGGTAAATTAAAGAAGTTACATGGCAAAACAGTTTACTATGCCGAAGAATTTAAAGAAATATTCTAAATTTACTGAAAAATCATCCTCGTGCTTGACACGGGGATCTACTGAAGTAGCTTAAAATCAAGTTATTTCAGTTAGTACTATTTTTATACGTGGTTGGCTATAGCTTTAATTGAGCTATTACATTGTTGATTTCTAAATTAGTATTTGCTAATATATAAACAGGTTTACTCTTTGGAGCTTGAAATGGATTTAGTACAAATGCAAAAAAATGCTAGTAAAGCTGCTGATATGCTTAAAGCTATTTCACATGAATCAAGATTGCTTATTTTGTGCTTACTTACAAAAGGTGAGATGTCTGTAGGTGAATTAGCTAAATATTTTGATTTAAGTCAATCAGCCTTTTCACAACATTTATCAGTACTTAGAAAAAAAGGCTTAGTTAAGGTCAGAAAAGAATCACAAGTTTGTTTTTATAGTATAAAAGACAAAGGTGTAGCAAAGATATTAGAAGCTCTGCACTCAGTTTATTGTGAAGATAAGTAAAAAAATTTAATACAAATATTAGAGTTATCTAAATTAGAAAAAAATAAAAGGAGAAAAAGATGCATAAAGTAGAAAAAATATCAGTAAGAGAATTTTTGGATTTACAAAAAAAAGAAAAGGTTAAATTAATAGATATTAGAACACCTCATGAGCATAAAAGAGAATGTATTGATTGTGCTGAAAACATTATGATTGATGATATTTATGATGCTGACATTAAGTCTGATGAAGTCGTAGTACTTCATTGCCAATCTGGTAATAGAACTAATCAAGCAGCAGATAAAGTTTCTGGACTTAAAGCAAAGAAAGTTTATCTTTTAGATGGTGGTATAAACTCATGGAAACAACATAAGCAACCAACTCAAAAAAACGTAAAAGAGCCTTTTCCAATTATGCGTCAAGTGCAAATAGTAGTTGGTTTTATGGTGCTATTAGGGGTAGTATTGTCATTTACAGTGTCACAATATTTTGCAATTTTAAGCGGTTTTTTTGGAGCTGGCCTTTTGTTTGCAGGTTTGTCTGGCACTTGTGCTTTAGCAAATATCTTAGAGCTGTTACCGTACAATAAAAAAGCTAAATAGGAGAGAGGTTATGATTTTCAGACAATTATTTGATATAGATACTTTTACGTATACTTACCTTATTGCATCAGGAGAAGGTAGAGAAGCTATTATAATAGATCCAGTTGATACGCAGTTAGGTAAGTATCATAAACTTTTTGACGAGCTAGATCTTAAACTAGTTGCTGCAATTGATACACATGTACATGCTGACCATATTACAGCACTTGGTTTACTAAGAGAATCAACAGCTTGCAAATCAGTAATGGGAGCACACACAAAAGCAGAGTGTGTTTCTGTGAAGATAAAAGAGGGTGAAGCTGTAAACTTTGATGGTATGAAGCTAAAAGCTATATACACCCCAGGTCACACAGATGACTCTTATAGTTTTATTCTTGGAGATAAACTTTTTACAGGTGACACTCTATTTGTAAGAGGTACTGGTAGAACAGATTTTCAACATGGAGACTCTTTTGCTCAATACGATAGTATAAACAACAAACTTTTCAAGCTTCCAGATGAAACTATAGTTTATCCTGGACATGATTATAATGGCTTTACATCTAGTACTATTGGTGAGGAGAAGAGGTTTAATCCGAGATTACAAGTTAAATCAGCACAAGAGTATGCAGAGCTTATGGCAAATTTAAATCTACCAAACCCTAAATATATGGATGTTGCTGTTCCAGCTAATTTAAAATGTGGTCTGGTGAAGTAAATGATCTCATTAATAATCTTTGGTCTTATTTGTGGTATAGCTCTTGGTTTAACAGGTGGAGGGGGTTCTATACTAGCAGTGCCTCTTTTAACTTATGGTGTGGGACTAGACTTCCATAGTGCTATAACCATATCATTATTAGTTGTGGGGTTTACTGCTATTTTTGGACTGGTTATAAATTTAAAAAATCATGATTTAAATTACTTAGCAGCATTCATTATGATAGTTACAGGTGTAATGTTTGCACCTGTGGGTAGTTATCTTTCTCAAGCTTTAACTGATCAAACTCTAATGCTTAGTTTCTCTGTACTTATGGTAGTTATAGGTGTTTGGAGTTTAATAAAGTCAAAAATTATCTCTGATACGCATTCTATATGTAAGAGTATCGGTATTAGATGCATTACAGCGTTACTTTTAAGTGGAGCTATTGTTGGGACTTTAACAGGTTTTTTTGGAGTTGGAGGAGGGTTTTTAATTGTTCCAGCTTTGATGTTTATAACAGGCATGCCAATTAAGAGGGCTATTAATACATCACTACTTGTTATTTTTGTAGTTTCAATATCAGGGTTTATTTCACACTATGATTTAGACAGTATGAACTGGTACGTAGCAATACTATTTATAGTTGGTAGTGTTACTGGTATGGTTTTATCAACTAAGCTTAAGAAAAAACTAAATGATAAAATTTTACAAAAAATATTTGCTATTATGCTGGTTGCATTGGGTCTAGTGATTTATTTTATAAATTAAAAGATTAAAGCTCTATTATATACAATCCCAAATTTACCTAGCTAGTCTTCAACCAACCAGTTATACTGAGCCTTTTAACTTCTGACAAAATAGTCTTAACTTCATGTTCTATTTTTTTACTATTGAATATCACTATCTTGCTACAAGCTGGATAGATGTTTAAATTTCCATTTGGAAGATATAACTTAAGTTCGCCACCATAAGATTCTTGCCAAGCATCATTTAAATAACACACTATAGATATATTGCGACGATCATCATTTTGGAAAGTATCAAGGTGTTTTTTATAAAAAGCACCTTTGGGGTAAATTGCATAATGGAACTCTTTTGTAACGATGCCAGCAAAGCAAGTTTTATTTATATATTCTATAAAGTTATTTATTTTTTGAAAAAATGATTGAGCATGTTTTGTTTCATCTAGCCAGTAAATAAAATCGCTGCGGATAGATCTTTTAACTGTCTCATTTAGCTTATTACCTATTGCTGATTTTCTAAAACAATCTTCTTGGTAGAGTTGAGCCAATTCAGCTGTTAATAGAGAAGTCTCATCTTTAGAAAGCCAATTATCTATGACACAATAACCTTCATTAAAAAAGTCTGTAATAACTTTTTCAAAAAGAGGATTTATAGGTAGTAAATTAGACATGAGCATGCCCAATAAAGAGTTAGTAAGCGAAGTATATACTAAAAATAAGAATTAGTTATCTAACTTTATTATAAAATCATCTAAGTACTCATCCACATCTAGTTCATACTCTGAAATAGCAAAATGTTTAGCTGATTTTTTTTGTTTATGCATTTGTTCAGTTGAGCCAGTATTTAGATGGTGCCATTCTGGTAGATCCTTACCTTCTAAAAGTAACTTGTAGCTACAAGTGTTTGGTAGCCACTTATAAGCATGACTTTTTAGTTGTTTATAGGTTAGGTTTATACATTCAGGTACTAGCTGTTTTCTTTTTTCATACATGTAACATTGGCATTTTGATGTATCTAAAAGCTTACAGCTAACCTTAGTGTAGTAGACCTCGTCAGTGTCATGATCTTGTAGTTTATTCAAACAACATAATCCACATCTATCACATACAGATTCCCACTGCTCACTAGTCATATCTTTTAACTTAATTTCTTGCCACCATTTATGCATATCAGAATATAGTATGTTTTATTTATTTGTAGAATAGTAAACTAAATTTGGCGAGAAAAATAGTCGTAAAGAGATTTAAAAATTTTAAACGGTTTGTTGTATAGGTTGGTCTAATACTGGCGATACTCCAGTATCAATAAAAATTTGCTGCTGAATCTTGGTGAAAGCATTCTTGTATGCTTGAGGATCGACTACAGCAGTTGATTTATGAATCGGAACAGAGCTTTGTTGACTTGGGTTTGGAACAGTTTTATGCACAACAAAGTTTATTCTTATGCTAGAGTCTTTTTTTGAACCTCTATACTTTTGTATAAATGCTGTAGCTTCAGTGTATTGGGCTTCTTGCCAGAAGTCTACAGTTTGGGTACTCTGTGCTGTAATTATACCAGTATCAAAGTTTGCATCATGAATAATATATCCAAGGTTTTGCATAACAGTAACCGTAGAATTAAAAGCAGAACGTTTATTAACATTAAAAACTTTTGTCTGCATGAGCTGTATTTGTAGCGGAGTAAGGTCTGGTTTTGGCGGTTCTACAACACAGCTAGCTAAAATAATTATCATTAGAAATATGATAGATTTAGAAAGTTTTTTTAACATTTTGCCCTCTTTTTTAGAAGCTTGTTGATAGAGATTTGAAGTTTGAAACTACATCATCTTTAAATGTTATTATAATAGTCATAGTTTTTTGTGATTCCATAAAATCGCTATTTTTAGTAGCTCCACCAACAAGAATAAGAGTTAAAAAACCTTCTTTTTTAGAACTGTTTTGGATAGTTGCATTTGTCTGATATGTCCAAACTGAATCTCCATCAGCATTCTGAGTTACAATATTTGGTGATCCAAAGGCTTGTATCACTTGCTCTTTTGTTGTTACTCCTTTTTTCAAAGTTAGCGAAACATTTCCTGATGTATAAGGCGTTTTAGGAAACTCTTGCGAATTATTTGTACTACAAGATGCCAATATAGTAGCTATAAGCGCTAAAGATATTATATATATAGCTTTTTTCATATTTTTCGATATAGTTGGTTATTAAAGATCATGGCATTGTATCATACAATTTTAAATAAAGTGTATATTTAAATAGTAAAATAGTGAGACGTGTCAAATAGGTTCAGCATGACATCCTTATTAATGGTTTATATATAATTGTACCTATAAGTTTGTTATGTGTCACAACTGCTATATATATTATTGCTAATAAGTTATAATTGTTGACTATTAAGATAACTCGTCAATTAAAATTTTAACTACTATGAAAACTACAGCAAGAGCTAGAAATAATGCTCGTTTATATACCGTACAAGCTTTATACCAAAAAAAGGTTGCAGATAATACGTTCGATGAATTGAAAGTTCAATATTTCTCTGATAATGCTGAAAGGCACCAAACAGATTGGAATCTGTTTTATAGACTTATAGATTCTGCAGAGTCGAATGAAGAAACTATACAAGAGCATATAAAACAAAGCTCCAAAGACGGTATAGATTCAATAAACTATGTTGATTTGGCTGTATTGCAGTCTGCTGTTGCAGAACTTATAGAATGTTTGGAAAATCCATATCAAGTAATTATTAAAGAATACGTTGAAATAGCTTATAGTATGGGTACAGAAGAAGGGTACAAGTTTGTTAATGCTATGTTACAGAAATTAGCAAAAACTATTAGAGGTGAAGAATAAAATTGTCTTGGGAAGATAAGAAATTAAATTTTTCCCTATGTTGAACCTGCTCGTTTTTATTTAATTCAGCAATAAGTACAGTTTCTTTGTATTCTTGATAAGCTAATATTCCACCATTATAGTCGACAATCATGCTATCTCCAGCGTAACTGAAGTTTGGATCCTTACCAACTCTGTTACAAGCTACCACATATGCTTGATTTTCTATAGCCCTAGCTTTAAGTAAAGCTTGCCAATGTTCACGCCGCGATTCAGGCCAGCAAGCTACATTTAGTAAAATATCGTATTCATTATTATTACAGTTAAATACGGGGAAGCGTAGATCAAAACAAACTGTAAGAAGTATCTTGAAAGCTTTATATTGGATTATTTTTCGCTGGTTTCCTTTAGTATATTTTTTGTCTTCACCTGCATATATAAAAAGATGATTTTTATCATACGTGTATACTTCTTTTTCAGAGGTTACAAAATATAATCTGTTAGCAATTTTATTATCTGCAAATGTTGCTGCACTTCCAACGATAGCAGAGTTTCTATCTTTTACTTGATTGTACATCCAGTTAACAATATCTTCTTGGAAACTAGCTTCATTAGTTGGGTTCATAATAAAACCAGTATTAAACATCTCAGGTAATACGATTAAGTCCATCTCTTGGTCTAGAGTGGCTATTTTTTGCTCTAGCTTTGTATAGTTTAACTCTTTATTACCCCAAATTATATCACTCTGTATTATTGCAACTTTTAGTTTATTCATGCTCTGTTATTTCCCTAGGTAATGTAGTTTGTTTTTAGATTTTTGAGAGGATTTTTGCTCCTTTTATAATAGCATTGTCTTTTTTAGCAAAGCATAATCTAAGTAAACCATTTTTAGGCTTTTCAAAAAGTGAGGATACTGGTATTAGTCCAACACCATATTCTGTAATAAGTCTTGTAGCAAACTCACTGTCATTTTCATTACTGATATTGGTATAATCCAGCATCTGAAAAGGTGAACCATGCCATTCTAAAAGCTTAAATTGAGAACCTTTTAAATGTTGGCGTAATAAAGAGTTTTGTTTTTTATAAAGTTTATGAAGGTTTTGGTAGTATTCAGGGTGTTCTAAAATCCCTTCAGCTAAGGCTAGCTGCATAGGGTGGACTGCTGAAAAAGTTGAAAACTGCTTTACTGCCAAAATATTTTTTATAATTTCACTAGGGGCTATTGCAATTCCTAAACGCCATCCTGTTAGATTATAAGTTTTACCAAGAGATTGTAACACTATTAGTTTATCTCTAAGTCCAGGAATTTCTAAAGCACTAGTAAAAACTTCACCAGCATAAATATGCTCATAAACTTCATCAGCTATAACTAAGATATTCTTATCTTTAATGATTTTAGCAAATTCTAAATATTCCTCTTTTGAGATAACACTTCCCATAGGATTGTGAGGAGAGTTAAGAATAATGATTTTAGTTTTATCGGTAATTGCATTTGCTAGAGCTTGTAAATCTATTTTTCCATCTGACAGTAAGTTTAGTCTTATTGGTTTGCCTTGGTTGAGTTTTGTTAACCCAACGTAAGCATCAAATACAGGGTCAAACATTATTACTTCATCGCCTTTTTCTACATATGCTGTAATAGCTGCAAATAGCCCCTCGATAGCCCCAACTGTAATAGCGACATTATCGATGCCTATATCTACGTCATAACAACTTTTGGTCTTTTGAATTACAGCTTTACGTAATACTAAGGTACCAGGAATTGGTGAATATTGGTTTTTACCTTGTTGCATGTAAAAGTTTGTACGATCAATTAACCATTCTGGAGTATCAAAATCAGGCGCTCCTTGGGTAAAACTAATTGCATTATACTCAGCTGCCATTACAGCAAATTTTCCATATACGGACGGTGAGGTGTCAATGTATGATTTTGGCTGGATCATAATTATTAAAGTGGAGTTGGGTTTATTAGAAGTATACTGGTATTTTAAGTTTGGTCAAATAGGGTATAGTTAATCCGAGTAAACAATATAGAAAAATGCTTGTCATTCCAAACTTACGATCTGGAACCTACTTACTACAGCTATAAGCTTAGCTTTAACTTTTAAACACAACTTAGCTGGAATAACTATAGTAATAGACTTTTAGAATTTCTTTTAATTGTTCAATAGAGATTTCTTGTTTTTCTTGAGTTTTACGGTTTTTATATTCAATTAAATTTTGCTCAAGAAGTCTATCACCAATTATTACATGGTGAGAGCAACCAATCAAATCAGCATCAGCAAACATTACTCCTGGGCGATTGCCACGATCATCTAAGAGTACGTCTATTCCATTGGAAATTAGGTCTTGATAAAGTTTATCAGCAACTTCTTTTACCTGCGCAGATTTGTTGTAATTGATAGGCAATATAGTTACTAGAAATGGGGTTATAGCTTCTGGCCAGATGATTCCTTTATCGTCGTGAGATTGTTCTATTGCTGCAGCTATAACCCGGGATACACCAAATCCATAACAGCCCATTAACATAGGTTTAGATTTGCCATCTTGCCCAATAATATTAGCATTCATCGGTTTAGAATAAACATCCTCAAGTTCAAAAATATGGCCAACCTCTATACCATTAGTTAATTCTAAGGTACCTTTACCATCCGGTGAGATATCGCCAGCAACTACATTTCTAATATCAGCAACCTGATAGTTCGTTACATCTTTATCCCAGTTTACATTTTTAAGATGATAATCGTCCTCATTAGCACCACAACATAGATCTGTAATTGCTACAGCACTGTAATCAGCAATTATCGGAATAGGGCAATTATTTATACCAAGTGAACCAGGGTTAGCATTAAAAATTGAGAAAATCTCTTCCTTTGTGGCTAAAGTATACGGTGCTACTATTTGCTCTAGTTTATTTATTTTAGTTTCATTAAGTTCGTGATCACCACGTATCACTAACGCAAAAAAATTGTTTTTAGCATCTTTGATAATCATAGTTTTTACGGTTTGTTTAATATCAAAGTCCATCTTCTTACATAGGCTTTCAATAGTTTTGATATCAGGAGTATAAATCTTTTTTATAGGATTCTTAGAAACTTCTTTTTTACTAAAATCTGGTTTTGCATAAGTTGCTAGCTCAATATTCGCTGCATAATCACTACTATTACTGTAGCAAATAATATCTTCACCAGCGTTTGCTAGAACTTGAAATTCATGACTATTATCACCACCTATAGCACCTGTATCTGCTTTTACAGGACGATATTCTAAACCGATTTTGTCCAAAATATTACAGTAAGTTTGATACATTTGTTGATAAGTAGTATGTAAGCATTGGCTATTTTCATGAAAAGAGTAAGCATCTTTCATAATAAATTCACGAGCACGCATCACACCAAAACGAGGACGGATTTCATCTCTGAACTTTGTTTGGATTTGATATAGGTTTAAAGGTAGCTGCTTATAACTTTTGATCGTATCTCTAGCCATATCTACAATAGGCTCCTCATGGGTTGGACCATAGCAAAAATCTCTATCATGCCTATCTTTTAGTTTTAGAAGCTCAGGACCAAACTTACTCCAACGATGAGTTTCTTGTAAAAGTTCAGAAGGTAACACACTTGGTAATAGTAATTCGCTAGCTCCTGATTTATTCATTTCTTGACGAACAATGTCTTGGATTTTTTGTAGTACTTTTAGCCCAACTGGTAGCCAAGTATATATTCCAGACGCAAGTTTTTTGATTAAGCCCGCTTTTAGCATGTATTGGTGACTAATAAGTACAGCTTCTTTAGGTAGCTCTTTTGTAGTAGTAATAATAGTTTGAGATGCTTTCATGAATTGTTGAATTTATAATAATTCGTGTTCATGAATTATAGCAAAAAACAACTATAAAATATAAGGAAAAAAGACTTATGATAGATGCAAGTCAGGAGATATGAGAATTGAGGGGAAACTTACATCTATCAAGAGTCGTTATAAAATTAAACCTTATTTAAGTTAAGTGTGTAAGTGTAATAAATTAAGGTTTAATTTATTTTATTAATTATACATATTTAAAATTATAAATCAATATTTAAAAAATAAACTTTACATTTTTTATACCTGCACCGTCATAACTTTAGCTCAAATGTAAAATTGTAACCTTAAAGTCCTAAAAATAGTTAAAGAAACTGTTATAAGCTTGGAATTAGACAAGATGGTAACAAGGCAACAATATTTTAACGTGGTTAGAAACATGTAATTTTAGTTTACAACCGCCCTTTAAAAGAGAGTTCCAGTTGTGTTTATTAGGTTTGTGAAATTTAAATAAATCAAAAGGAACTAAAACTAGCTATAGACGTTTAACTTTACTTGGAGAAAATTTAGGGTCATCTGGCATTCATAGCTTAAAAAAGGAGGAGATAAATATAAAAACCAGAAGACTCTAAATGTAAACTTTTCATGAGAAAGTGAAATTTTTGGCTCCCCGAGACGGACTTGAACCGCCGACCAATTGATTAACAGTCAACTGCTCTACCGACTGAGCTATCGGGGAACAACATGGAGTATTCTATAACCATTTACTTGTACTGTCAATATATATTTTGTTTTTTTAAACATTTTTTATGTATTTAATATCCAACTATAATTTTGGGAAAGCTATAAAGTTTATAAGCTTTATTGTTTGTGTTAATATTAGCAAATTATTTATTTTAAGGTTCTAGAGAAGCCAATAGCACAAATGCAAAATCAAGTTATTCAAAGACAACAAGATTTAGTTGAAGAATTATCCTTTTTTGAAGACTGGGAAGATAAGTATGATTATATAATATCTTTAGGGAAGCAACTAACCCATTTTCCAGAGGAGAAAAAAGTGCAACAAAACCTTGTCAAAGGATGTCAATCGCAAGTTTGGTTTGATAGCGATATAATAGATGATAGGTTACACTTTATAGCTACAAGTGATGCTTTGATTGTTTCTGGTTTAATAGGGTTGCTTCTTAGGGTTTATAATGATTCAAAGCCTAGTGATATATTACAATCAACCACAGACTTTATAAAAGAAATAGGCTTTGGTAGTAATTTGAGCGCTACTAGAGTAAATGGACTAAAGTCTATGCTAGACTATATATATTCACAGGCACTTAAACACCAGTAAATGGATATACTGATTGCTCGTCCATATGATGACGCTAAGCAACTTGCTGAATTATTTAAGTCTAGCGGTTTGTCAGTTGAGGTACTGTCATCTATAAAAATAGTACATAAGAAAATAAATTTTAAAATTGAAAATTACACGGATTTTATATTTACAAGTAAATATGCTGTGGAAAGTTTATTTAGTCAGTATTTACCATCTAATTTTATGGATAAGTCTATATATAGTGTTGGTGCTACAACAGCAAAGCATCTAGCAAACTTTAATCTTAATGCAAAGCATCCAAAAGAATATAATTCTAAAGAGCTGTTTAAACTCATCTCAAAGCAAGGTTTATCTGATAGGAAGTTTGCTATTTTCTCAGGTGTTGATGGTAATGAGTATTTAGAAAAGGAAATAAGTAAACATACAACTTGTCAAAAGTTTGAAACTTATCAACGCGCTTTTGAGAGTAAGGAAGCTTTATATACTAAATATTTAAAACTGTGGGGAGACAAACAGCCTAGGTTCATAATAACAACAAGTATAGATGTATTTAAATCTTTAAACAGAATTTTTGAAAAAATACCGCTACCTGGAGATAGTATAGTTACCATAACGAGCACAAAAATGTTAAAATTTGTTAATTCACAAGGGTTCCATAATACGTTAAAACTTGAAAAATTAAGTAATTATTGTATTTATGTAAAAATATTACAACATATAGAGGCTAATGATTATGTCAGTAGAGAAAAGTAATCAAAATAGTGATCCAAAAGAGAATAAAAAAACAGCGTCAAATATTACGTCAAATACAATGATATCAAAGCTTAGTTTAGTGGGGTCTTTGATTGCTATAGGTCTAACTGGATATATGCTTGTTAATTCAACTATAGAATCTAAAAAATCCCAGCAAATAGACCAATTCTACGAAAAACTACAATCCCAAGTTAATCAGTTAAAAGCTACACAATCTAGCCAGATAAAATCTATAGAGCAAGAAGGCTTTCTAGCACAGGCTCAGCAAAGTAATTTAAGAGCTATTCAAGGTCAGTTAGAAGCGTTAAATAACCAAATTGCTACTCCAACTAAAGATATATATATGCAAATGAGTATTATTAATATCCAATCAGCTATTGATTATTTGACCTTGGCAAAAGATGTAGCTTTATTTAATGGAAATACAGCTAAAGCTAAAGAGTTGGTAAGCATCGCTTTTAGTAAGATAGAAGCAAGTAAGGTTGCTAATTTAAGTGCAAATGATATGCAAAACATTAAAAAAGCTTTGGATCAATATGATTCTAGGAGTGATATCGTTAATGTTTTTATTAATATACAACAACAATTAGACAAACTTATTTATATAACACCGGAAAATTTAGACCAAACTAAAACTGATACTACAAAATCTAACAAGTATTTAAGTTTCTTAAGCTCAGTTATCGAGATACAAGATATTCCAAAAAACCAAAAAATAGTATCGACTAACGAAGCTAAATATGTGGTGGCAAGTAATCTTTATAATGCTTTAATAGCTTTACAAAATGCTGTGTATGCTAATGATCAAGTTGTTATAGATAAAACTAAAGCAAACTTGCTAGAAATTTTGCAACAAAGATTTATTCAAAACCAGGACGCTAAAAATTTAGAGAAAGCTATTACAGATTTAAATGCTCAAGATAGACGGAATTTGAATGATAGTTTAGAAAATACTGTTGAAGCTTTGGTTAAACAACAAAACCAGCTTTTAGCAGGTAATAAAAGTAGTTTAGTAGAGCATAAGCAAAAGGAAGTGGAAAATGATAAAAATTTTTAAGCTTATATTTGTAGTTGCTGCAGCTACACTGATAGGTATTTGGGCGACTAAATACCATGGGTTTGTAATGCTTGTTCTAGCAGATAAGTCTATAAAAATAAATTTAGTTGCTTTTATTTTTATACTTGCGATTATACTTTTTCTTGCAGTTTTTGGTTATAGACTTTTTAGATTAATACTTAGCTTGCCTTATCTAGTATTTAGTTGGTTTATAAGCTTGTTTGTGATTAATAAGCAGGAAAAGTTTGTTGATCTTATGGCAGATATTTTATTAGAACATAACGAGCTTATATCTAAATTAGGCTTAACCAAGCTTATTAAATTTACGCCTAAATATTTACAAGATTATGTGATATTTAAAAAGCTAAGTATTTTTGTTAAAAAAAATGATATAAAAGCCCTCGAGCTTGCGATTAAGCAGCTTGACCCGCAAAGCTTTGCTTATAAGTTTTTTGAAGTGTATTTGCAATATTTAACGAATAAAATTTCAGATGCTCAAGCTAGCGTGAAAGGACTTTTAACTGCGCGTAATAGTAAATTTTTACCACATATAGTTAATTTGGCAGCAAAAACAGCTTTAGCTAATAGTGATAAAGATTTTGCATTATATATTTTAGAGAAATATAATTCTTATTTAGAAACACAAAATGAAGAAGCTTTAATAATATTAGCATTAAAAGAAGCAAAAGATGCTAGTCAATTGACAAATATATACAACAAGTGTGATGCTACTGCAATGCTAAGTAGGGTATACGTTGAGCAACTTTTAAAATTTAACGACACTTCTACAGCTCAGAGATTTATGAAAAAACAATTGGGCAAAGTACAGATTGATTCAAAGATGCTTTATATGTACGTTAACGCTTTTAATATAGAAATTCCTAAGCTATATTCAAGAGTTTGCAATGAAGCTAATAAAAATTATGATAGCGTCCTTACTTTGTTAAGTTTAGCTATGATAAAGTCAGATACTCAAAGTTTCAAGATGATTTATCAATATATTGAGACCAATATTAAAGCATTTTTATCACAGTATGAGCTAGAAAAATACCAGCATATATTATGTAGATTTTATATAAAAAATGGCAGTGTAGCTGGAATTGATTTATCGGAAGCTAGACTTGTTTATAGTAAATATTAGGGAAATCTATGTTAATCAAAAGATGGTTTCTAAATAATAGTCTACGAAATTATCAATACTTGTTGTATGACCAACAAAATGCTATAGTAATTGACCCTTTAAAGTCAGATATTTTTAGGGATTTCATTATTGGTAAACAACTTAGCCTAAAAGCAATCTTGGTGACTCATAAACACGGTGATCATATAGCAGGTGTCAAAAAGCTTAAACAAGATTTTCCAACTGCTAAAATATATGCTTATGCAAACAATGATTTATTTGAGCCAGATGTTTATGTCAAGGATGATGACCGTATAGATTTTGGGTTTACTAAGTTTGGGGTATTATATACACCAGGACACATATCTGACCATGTAAGTTTTTTATTTGACGAAGAAAAAGCCCTTTTTTGTGGTGATACGTTATTTAATGCAGGGGTTGGTGGTGTACACGCTCAAACAGCAGATGTTAATCAGTTATATGATTCTATTGTAAAAATAACCAATTTAAATAGTAATATAAAACTATATCCAGCTCATGATTATTGGAAAAATAATTTAGATTTTGCACTAAGTGTTCTTCCAGATGATAGTTATTTAAATTATTATAAAAATCATATTGTAGAATTAGAAGCAGAAGATAAACCAATTGTAGATTTAGCAGAAGAGAGTAAACTTAATATTTTTATTAGATCTATAGATGATAAAACACTTTTAAAAGCACTACCAAAGTATAAATTAGGTAGAGAGATGTTTGTAAGGTTAAGAGAGTTAAAAAATAACTTTTAGCCCAGTTCTGTGGCTTATTTAGATTTATTATTGTTATCTTCTGTAGGTTCAATTTTTGTTTTACTGATCTCTCTAGTAAAGCCACCGTTTAAACCAATTCGTTGGAGTTTAATAATATCCGGTGCCATAGCTCTAGTACTGTCATAAGGTCCGATGTACATCCTGATCCAATTTCCTACATACTCGAATTTAGGTTCAAGACCAGCTTCTTTTATTTTACTAACGTAATAAGTAGTTTCATTCATGTTTCTAAAGGAAGCAATTTGATATACGTAGGTATATTTGTATTGAGCTCTTTGTGCTTGAGGTTTAGCATCTACAATAACGCTCTCATTTTTCAGGTTATCGTAAAATGTAAAAACCATTTTGTTATCGTTATCTTTCGAGTGGTTTTTTTGCTTACTATCTGCTTGTTTGCTAGAGCTTTTTTCCATAGTAGAGGTGTTATTGTTAGTCTCAATCTGAACTTTTTCCTGAGCTTTTTGTTTCTTTAAGTGTTTGTTTATAATCTTAGATGCAACAGCAATACTTAGTAAGCCAACAATAAACAAGACAATGATTTTTTTTCTTCTCGTGTTAGAAGTAATAGGTTTTTGTGTTTGCTCTGAAGAGTCTTTTGGTTTTTTGGGAATATTCAGTCTAGAGAGATCTTTCATAAGCTATAAAATTTTATCAAACTAACTTTGCGTTTAAGCTATTAATGTTATACTAAAAATGATTATAATTAATAGTTGCATAAAAATATATAGAGTTTTGTATGAGTTTTAAGAAAAATGATAAGCTTATAGTTTGTGGGTTTAGTGATGATTGTCCGAAAGCATTTAAAGATAAGATAATAGCAATGGGTGTGATAGAAGGTCAACAAATGAAAGTTATAAATAAATCGATCCTGGGTGGTCCTATAGCTTTTGAGACAAGTTGTGGTACATTCTCATTGCGAAAAAAAGATTTAGAATTTTTGAAGTTGGAAAAACTAAGTTAAAAAAACACAAAAGGAAAAGTATGAAGTTAAAGAAAATATTTTTATTAACATCAGTTTGTATAATAACGTTAGGTGCAGTTGGTTTGTATGCAACGGATATTAATAATGGTACACAAATTCAGTATTCTAGCAGTGAATATAAAAATATCGAAAAAATAGTAATAGATAATATAGATTCATTATTTCCATACCAAACCCAAATAACAGTAGGTGATATTAAGCGTGGGAGTGATGGTCAGATTATAATAGAAGATGTCTTAGTTATTAGCGGGGATAAAAACCCAAATCTTTCTATCAATGAAATAATCACAAAGGATCTAAATTTCGGGAAAAATGTAACGCATGATTACGTTATAAAAGTTAAAGGACTTAGTATAACTAATTTGGCTACTTCAGTTGCAAATAGTAATGTTGTTAGCGCTCAGACAGATCCAAAAAACCTGGTAGAAAATAAAGGTCTATTTAGTGTTATAATGAATAATCTCGGTCAGAGCATATATGACCTGGAAATGGTTTATAATAACTACGAGAAAACTTTAGATCTTAAACTTGATTCTACAAATAATAAGAAAGAATTTATACAAAGTGAAGTTGAGCTAGATGACATTGATTTGTCAAATATAGTTGTAGATTCAGATTTCTTAGCTAGCGTAGAGGATGCTGTGCAACAGGCAAGCTTAAAAGAGCTTGAGTTTGATATGAATCTCTCAGAGCTTATAAGAGCAGTTTCAGTTCAATATCTAGGTAAAGATTATGATAAAAAAGTAACCTTTGAAACTAAAGGAGCTTTGTCAGAGAAAAAAGGACAGTTTAGTTTGAATGTAAATGGTAAGTTAGATTCAAGTAACTATATAAATTTTGGTTTGGTTATAGATGGTATTAATCTAGCAGATATTAAGTTAAAAGATTTCTCTACAAATTATGAACATCTATTAGAAAATGCTTATATTACCTCAATAAATGATAACACCAAAATAGCTTTGAGGTTTGACAGTAATTTATTTGACAAAAATTCACCTTTTCAAGCTATTTTTAAAACCTTGGGAAGACAGAGTATTTATTTAAATGTAGCTTCTAAGAAAAACTATAGTACTGGCTTAACTTATAATTCAAGCTTAAACTTAGTAAGTAAAGATTTAGCTGAGTTAAACACTAGCTACCAAGGAATAGTAAACGGTAAGCTTAACATATTGCCATATATAGGGGCATCTGGTTCTCAGGACATGAATAGCCTTTATAAATGTAAGAGTCAGCTGTGCATTTCTAATATAGATGTTAGTTTTGCTAACCATGGATTACTAGAAATACTTGCTAGATACACCAATAAAGATCCTAATACCACGCCTCAGCAAATATTAGCTTCTTATGGTGCTTTGTTACAGCTTATGGCGTCTCAACAAAAAGATGTATTTTTGCAGAAAGTATTATCATCTCTTGCTATGTTTTTACAGAATCCACAAAGTATTAGGATGCATGCAAAAGCAAATAAGCCATTGAACCAAAATGTATTATTAGTAAGTTTGACAGAAGATCTAGAAAACATAAGTAATAATAATTCGGTGAAAAATGGAAAAGTAAATTTAAGTAATAACACTAATTTAAAAATTCTTGATAATATTCAAAACCTATTTAAGATTAGTTTTGAGGTTAATAAGTAAGTGTAAGTAATATTTTCTTTTAATTAAAGACCATATCGGTATTGACAATGTTTCAAAATAAGGTAATATATGACTTTATAAAAGCGGGAATAGCTCAGTGGTAGAGCACAACCTTGCCAAGGTTGGGGTCGCGAGTTCGAGCCTCGTTTCCCGCTCCACACTCTTCTTTGTATGTGTGGTCGAGTAGCAAAATGGTTATGCAGAGGCCTGCAAAGCCTTGGACGCCGGTTCGATTCCGGCCTCGACCTCCAAACATTGCCCGGGTGGTGAAATTGGTAGACACAAGGGACTTAAAATCCCTCGGAGCTTAACCTCCGTGCCGGTTCGAGTCCGGCCCCGGGCACCATATTAAATGTACTTAACTACTTTTATCTCTGTTAAAATCATGTCAAAGTATTATATTTAAATCATTTTGTAACTAAAATACTAGAGCTAATTGAAAAAAATAGGGTCTAAAACATAGCTGTAAATGTTGTAGACTAAGGTTTTAAAAAGGATTATTTACAAATGTCTCTAAAAAAAAGACTAAAATAAATGAAAAGACTGTAAATTATGAGACTGGTGAAGCTACATATATTCACGATAAACTTAGAGCTGCGTATGCTAGTTTATGTTCAAATTTAGACTACTTATTTACCTATAAGAATCTTCCAGGTTTATTTATCCCAAATACTACAATTTATCTTGATGACTGAAAGTTTTCTGACCTCAAAAATAGGATAAGAGTACATAGAGGACTATCTAAAAAATTAAAATTTAAAGTAGTAGATTTCTTCATGCTAGATAATGGTAAAAAATTCTAAAATAAACCCTATTTTTTCAATTAGCTTGTATATTTGATATATTGTATATAGTAAGATCGCTTTTATAAACTAACAGGACTTTCGAAATGCCAGCTATAAAAAATCTCTCCGAAATAAAACAAAGTCTTTTTAAATGCTTGACTAATAACGAGTATTCTATGTTTTGTTCTAAGGCAAAAAGCACATTGGAAACTTATATTAAAGTAACGAAAAATCCATACACGATGGTCCGAGGTTTTGATTACATCTGCACGATGCCAGCATTAGATAAAACCTATACCACCAACCCTATCTCAATCTACGTAAGTGAGCTCGAATTAAAACAAATGCAAGATTGCATTCGGAATTTACGTTTTTGTATCGATCAGCTCGATGACAGAATCAACCAGTATAATCTTTTACGCAAAATTTTACGTGCCGCATCTAATTTTATGATCGAGATGGGTTATCAGCTAGAAATGCCAAATGGTAAACAACCACGCGGACGGTTTGGAAGACGATTGATATACGTGCATTCGGTATACCTGGGAAATCTACCTAAAGATTTTAACGAACTAGCGCTCAAAGTCACATCACACTTTGAGAGAACTTGGGGAAACCTCAGTAGCCAGCTCAAGCACGATATAAAATATGTTTTATGGCATCAAAAAAGTGCCATCGGTACTATTCCAATGTCCAGACAAAATTCTTTTGAAATACGAGATATTTCAAGTCTTCTTGAAGAACCGGACTTAAACCAGGATCTTGAAATTGTATTGAGCAGGCATGCTGACAAGAAAAGGAAGCTTACTTTAAAACGTCTCCTTACCGAGCAGCTTACTTTTGCATCAAACTTTCAATCAGTAACACCAGCCCTATCTGCTGATATCTTGAGATTTGTTATTCTGTATCTATATGGAGGTATATACTTAGACTATGGTTACGCGCCAGTTAGTCCAGAAGTTCAGCTTCCAACAAATAAGAATTCTATCAAACAGCATTTAACCGAGTCTTGTGAAAAGGATGTAATTAAACCATGGTTTAGTGCGAATAATTTGAAATTTATCGGTCAATCGAAGGGTTGTGTGCCGATTTGTCGCAAGGTCGATCAAGGTAAGTTTATTGGAGTTTATGATTATTATGAAGCTGCGAATGCATGCTTTGAGAATAGTGATTACGAATATTATAAGTTTCTTGCAGTGAACTTAGATTCTAACGCGATGGTATCTTATTATGCTCGCCATCCAGTTTTATTGTATATCATTATGTCTAGCAACGCGCTGTTAAATAAAGAGCTGAATACTAATTTTGGTCACTCGTGGCGGGATAAATATATTAATACCCGCCATCAAGATGGCCTCTTTGAACGTTTTTATGAAATTAAAGAATTAATGCGTAAGCAAAAAGATGAAGAAGATGAAGAAGAAGATGAAGATGAAAATGAAAATGAAAATGAAAATGAAGAATTGAAGCGCCTCAGAAAAACAATAGATACAGTTAATAAAGGTCCTACATTATCATCTCTCGGCAAATACCCAGGCATTATTACTAATGTTGGAATTATAAGTTATTCGTTATATAACCTTGGTTATCTTAATCTGGACGAAGACGTTACCGACTTTTTGGTAGAACATGATGACAAATATTATAAGGAATTTAATTTTATTTTGAATATGGACCTTATTGGGAAATATAAGAATGGTAATTCATATCTGGGGTCGAGCGGACTTATGTTGGTGAAAACTTCTCTAGGGAGTTGGCGAAAAGGATTATATAAAAAAGGTTTTAGCTTATTATAGCGCACGGGCACCGTCAAGTTTGAGCTACTACAACTAGCACATATCTAAAGTATAGAAACCAAAATGCAGATACCCTAGTCGTTTCTATGAGTTGCTATAAAGTATATTAACAAGTAGGGGTGGAAATTATCAACTGCCTCATTCTAGAATTACTATCAAAACTACTTCAACATTCTTTGTTAAATTAATTCAATAGCCTTAGCTAGGTAAAAAGCTAGCAATAAGTTAAGATATAAATAAATTTCAAGATATTAAGTCGTTTCTTTGGAGTTAATTTTATACTGATGTGGTCATTGTATTTTTATTAACTGAAATTCAGCATCTTGCCCTTCATATTTAATGGGGCCTACTGGAAAAATATTAAAATATTTATTATTATCATCACAACTGTCCGTGTAACATAAAGCTACTTTTTTGCCACGTACCTTAAAAAATAAGTAGCTATATCCAATCGCAGGGTCAAAAACATCTATCTCTGCTTCTTTTTCTTGGGTTGTTTTATTTAATATTGGAAACTGAACTTTCTCATCAGTAAAAAGTGTGTTACATTGCACAACAAGGTGAATGCTGTCCGAGTCGCCAGTTCTGCAATTTCCACTTCCTCCATGAGGCTGAAATGCCTTACCTATATAATATTGCTGTTGTAATACAGGAGATAAGTATACCACATATGCTATTGTTGCATTACATAAGTAAGGAACTAAAATTAAAGGCAACGTTAACAGGATTTTTTTAAACATAATGAAGATACCGGTCGTTGATACATTTTAGTGTAAAAATAATCTGTTAAAAACGTATAATCAATAGTTTTATAGCAAACTGGTTGTATGGTTGCAATATCTAGATTAATTTCATAAAAGAAATATTTTAGAACATTTTTAAGAATATAAGATAAATTTTAGTTTTAGATAATAGATTCAAAGCTAGTTAAGCTTAGTTATAAGCTACGTCTTTAACGCCATCAACCCAAGTCCATCCTTGGTAAGAGTCTGAATTTAGGATCCAGGTCATCACGCCACCGTACTGGTTGTATTTTTCAAGATCCCCATCTGTTATATCTTTAGTGATATCAGCAGGGTTATACAAACCTACACCAGAACATGATGCATCAGCTAAACAAGCGCCTTGTATATAAGCAGCCTCTGTAACAGATGGATCTTTATAATCTGGAACACCAAGGACTATTTTTGTTTCTTTTGGTACATAGAAAGCATCTTCTGTGATTCCAGGCATTTTATCACGAGTTTCTGGACTTAGTAAATTAAACGTCATGCTTAAGAAACCAACATCATATCCTTTTTTACCACCAAAGTTTGCACCACCATATTGATTATACGTTTGTATAAACACAGCATCAAATTGGGCGTCATCCATGAATTGTTGGGTATACATGGCTTCAGCAAATTTTGCACTACCACTTGCCCATTGGCCAGTACCGTACCATCCGTTAATTTGGGGTGCAGCAGTTAAAAATGGCGTTTTACCTGTTATAGACATATATTCAGCTTTCATGGCATTAATATACGCTATAAAGTTAGCCTCTTTCTCAGCTCCATTTGTAGGATGCTCAACATCGACATCAAGACCGTCAAAACCATTGTCTGCTAAGAATTTACCCATAGCTTTACCAGTTCCTGCCGCATCATTATTCATATCAGGCGTAAAGTAATTTACTCCACCACCAATAGAAAGTAAAGATATGCCCCCATTGTCATGAATAATTTTTTGTTGCTCAGGAATTCTAGCTTTCATATCATCAGTGAATTGTGTGTATCCAACCCCATTAATATCGATTTGTTTTCCTTCAACAGTGCCATGAAAATCTTGTCCTGCAAATGCATAAACTATAACATTATATCCACGTTTCATTGCTTCTGTAATCATTTCATTTGTTGTATCTGGCTGACTATACCATGGTGCATCATAACCTCTAACGTAACCGACTATTACTCGATCAGGCCATTCTGACGTTGGAGCCTCAGAATATTTTATAGTTATATCCAGACTATCCTGATCAGCCACAAAAGAGTTAGGACTTATATTAGCCTTATATCCAGAGATTTTATCAGCAGTTACAGTCCAAGTATTACCATCTTTTGGTAATTGCTCAGTATAAACACCACTAGCGTTAACCTTTAGTTGTTGAGAATCACCATTACTACTTGTGAATTTTAAAGTAGTCTCTTTACCTTTTGGTAGATCAGTAACAGTAATATTTACAGCTTCTGTTGGGATTTCTTCTGATGTAAATTGTAATTGTGCTTCTGACTTATTAAAGCTATAGACTACTACTTCAGTAGGTTCTGATACGTACGCTCTGCCATCATAAGTAAAGTCTTTAGCCGTAATTGTATATTTAACACCTTCAGTAGATGCAGGTAAGTCATCAATAACTGTTGGAGAAGTGAAATTTACGGTACCTTCTGAAGCGACATTTCCAGCTTCATCCTTAACTACATAATCTACAGCTTTTGAAACGCTTCTGTCTGCAGAGGCTATTAAGTTTATAGATCCTACTTGTGCTTGTTCATAACTTATTGCGATGTTTTTAGTTTCACCTTTAGCTATAGAGAAGTTATTAGGAGTTGCAGTACCACGGCTGGAACCGATAGAGCTAACAGAAACTTTTAATTCTCCTGCAGGGACTTTAAGGTCAACAGAAGAGTTCCAATTAACATTTTTCTCAGCTACTTTAGTGTTATTTTTATCAAATACAGTTACAGTAGGTAAAGAAGAGTCAGTAACAAAGGCAGGCTTTGCTGGTATAGTAATAGTAAGAGTAGCTTTTTCTTTAGCAGGATCTTCACCTACTAGTTTCCAAGGTCCCCATTCTCCAGAAGTTTCAGGGTTGTTACCTTGCGTCCACCATTTAGCCTCGTATATAGAGTTGTTATATGTTACTTGGTCACCTGCAGTATAAACAGCAGAAGGATCCCAGGCTTTTATACCTGGAGTAGGTTCAGGAGCAGGTTTTGCGGTATAAGTTAACGCAATAGTTGTAGTTGTAGCAGAAACTGTTACTGTAGAAGGAGAAATAGTACCTTCATCACCTTTAAGTTTAACAGTATAAGTTTCTGAGCCATCTTTTGGATATTCTAAAGTAACTTTACCATTTGAAACAGTAAAAGTACCTTTTGGACTTACAAAATCGATATCAGCCGTAGTAGGAAGTTGACCTTGAATAGAAACATTTGCTGTAACCTTTTCAGCTGGAGTTGGACTTGGACCAGGACCTGTCTCATCCCAAGCATCAGCACCATATATACCAGAAGGTCTATACGCAGCTGATTTACACCAACCTTCATATGGCCAAGGTTTACATTTATAAGTTTTGCCTTGATCAGTTACAATAGTACCTGCAGAGTAGCTACTTAGGTCAGAAGTAGACCAAGCTTCAGTAGCAAAAGCTGAAGACCCCATTAGGCTTAAGGTTACTATTGAGATTAATTTTCTTTTTATATTCATATTTTTCTCCTTAGTTTTAACATAAACAATTATGTTTACTGACTATGATTATAACTATAAGTCAATAGATTTGGTAGGTGTGTAATTAATAGTCACTAGTTAAAATTAATTAGTAATATTTGGGTTGTTAGAAAATAATACCAATTCCAATACATATTATTACTTTCTAACTTTGTATTTCATACCTAATTTAATCCTTTAATATTTACCAATAGCCACTGTTATAGCCTGCACATCAAAAACTTAAATTAGTCATAAACTCCTTTGTGATAAATGCACCAATTTATGTTGGAATTGGTATAATATAATAAAACAGTACAAGCTAAAAAAATTTAAAGCCTAACTAAGAAAATATTTTGTAAAGGAGTTTAGGTGTATGCCACATATAATAGTAGAAGTTTCGCAAAAATTTGATAAACAAATTGTTAATAACATTATTCAAAAAGCACAAGAATATTTGATAAATAGTCTACCTACTAAACTAGAAACTTTTAAAAATAGAGTTTATGTTTATGATAGTTGTATGGTTGGAGGTTTAGCTTCTGAAGAACTAATACATTTGACCATAAAGGTTCTATCTGGACGTAAACAAGAGCATTTAGTCAATATAGCAAATCAATTAAGGTTGCTGTTAGTTAAATACTTAGACGCAATAAGTCTAGGAATTAAGAATTATACTCTGACCATTGAAATCTTAGAACTTCCTCCAGCCTACGTTAGTTAACTTGAACAATTTAGGTTATTTAGGAGTTTCTTTATACCCTCTAATGGATTAATATGATTTTTTAATGCTAGATTTTAGTTTATACTATGAATAAATATAAAAAATTACTTTTTTCAAGCCTTGGTTCTGCTTTCGAGTATTATGATTTGGCTATATATTCCGTTTTTGCAGTTGCAATAGGGGAGAAATTTTTTGATAAAGATAATACTATTAGTAGCACACTAATGGTGTTTTTAGTTTACGTAGTAGGCTATTTGGTAAGACCATTTGGTGCTTGGATATTTGGTTATATAGCAGATAAAAGAGGCAGAGCTTTTATTTTAAAGTTAAACATGATTTTATTATTTTGCTCAACTTTATTATTAGCTATTTTACCAGGAGTTCAAAGTATAGGAATTTGGGCGACATTATTTTTTGTTACATTACGATGTATCCAAGCTATGGCTATAGGTGCAGAAATTCCAGTAGCTATAATATTTAGTATAGAGAATTACCCTAAGAGACAAGGTTTAGTAACAGGAATTATTTTTTCTTGCCTAAGCTTTGGTATTATGATGACAACAGTAGTTCTCTTTATAGTAACTAACTACACAAGTGATCATTTTGTAAAAGAATATGGCTGGCGAATAGGATTTTTAATAGGAGCAATATTTACGTTTACTTTGTTCTTTCTAAGAAAAGGTATAGTCGATGATCATTTACCAAAGCTTACTATAAATTTAAATAACCAAAATACTAGCTTACTATCATTTGTTGCTAAGGTTGTAGTAGGTATGATGCTGGTAGCGTGTATTGCTATGTTAACAACACAGCTTTATATGTTTTTACCGTCATTTTACCAAATGTATTTAACTTCAAAAGTAGAGCTGGCAAACTTACTTCTAATAGGTTCTATCATAATGACTATTAGCTGTATAGTAGGTGGTTTTATAAGTGACTATATGTCAAAAGAAAAACTAATGGGTATATTGATCATTATAAGCATATCCCTTGCTCCTATTTTTTATAAAAACATACTTGATGGTAAGAGTATATATTTATGTTTTATAATTTTATCAATTGTTATGGGATTTTTTGCCTCTACATATAATGTGATAATTGTTAATTATTTTAATTTTGATTATAGAGGTAGAGGACTTGGTTTAGCTTATAACCTTGGGTATTTAGTATTTTCTGCGGGGATCCCAGCTTTTACGATATTTCTAATCTCCGAGACAAAATTATTATTGATACCAGCATACTTAATAGTTTTTGCAGGTGTAGTTTCGCTTATAGGCTTAGTAGCTTCAAGTAAATTTATCAAAAAGGTTTAAATATCATCGCAGAAGGGTCAGATTTGAACTGGTTATAAAGTTCTATAATATATCTATCTGTCATAGATGATATATAGTCGCTTATAATTCTAGCCTTTTGGTGAGTGCTTTTTGCGTTGTAGAAAATAGCTCCGATATCGTCAGGCAATAGACTATCGTTAGGAGTTGACTCAATCAGAATATCAAAAATTTCTGAAATTATTTCTCTACCTCTATAACGTAGGATATTTAGCTTTGGTGATTTTATTATTTTAAATAAAATATATTTTTTAAGCACTTCAACTTGTTTTCTAACTTGATCATCCAAATAAACTTTTGAAATAATAGGAATACTTTTGTTTAAATCTAATTTGATATTTTGAATGCAGTTATTCACTAGCTTTGATGTTAATTTTGTTCGTAGAAGACTATTGTTTGCTATATTTTTAGAAATCCTGTAGATATCTCTACTATCTGCTTTAAAGTCAATATAATTTGAAAAAATATCTTTTAATATTTCCTTAATTTCACTGGCTGTAATTTCTAAATCTTCAGGCATTGCAGCTAGGATTTTTTGTAGCAGTTTATCATCGATGCTAGCCATAGATAGTGGGTCAATAAAGCCGCCTTTAAGTGCATCTTCAACATCATAAGTTGAGTAAGCAATATCATCGGCAACATCCATTATATAGCATTCTATGGTTTTAAAAGGTTGGTTTAGTTCAGTGGTATATGGTTCTAGGAGTTTTTGCTTTATATCCTCAACTAACTTAACTTCTTCGTTATAGTATCCTTTAGTTAGAACACCTAATTCACTAATAGGAGGTATTAAACAGTCATATTTTATAGTAGCAGCTAGAGTCCTATACGTTAGATTTAAGCCAAAGCTTTGTTTTTGGTCTACATCTTTTTTTGCTGTATGGGAGATTAATCTAAGTGTTTGGGCATTGCTTTCAAAGCCACCGAAATTCTGCATTTTTTTATTTAGGGCTATTTCTCCATTATGACCAAATGGTGGATGACCTATATCATGACAAAGAGCAGCCGTTTCTATGAGATCGTAGTCTAAATTCAGACCATGTTCAGAATTTAGTTTAACTGCTATAGATTTTGCTATTTGAGCAACCTCTAGAGAGTGAGTTAACCTATTTCTAAAAAAATCATTTTCAAAGTTTGGAAAAATTTGTGTTTTCGCTTGTAGTCTTCTAAATGATGATGAGTGCACGACTCTAGCATAATCTCTTCTAAATGGGGAGAAATGTTCTTTATAAGATACATTATTATCTTGTCTTAGATAATCGTTTTTATGATATAGATTTACAGCTTCCATATTTTTTGAGGATTAGCTAAATTGTGTAGTAATTATATACCTTTTGAACTTTTATCTCTATTAATTGCAAATATTAGCTACCAAGTGTTTATTGGTTATATTATAATCTAATCCTTATAGTTTATTATGCAAATTAAAAATAAATTTATTTTAAAATATAATTTAATAACGAAGTATCAATTTGCAGAGAGTGTTACAAAACCTAATTATGCATTTTAGGAGTAAGTATGCAATTAAAAATTTTTGAAATATATCAAAGTGATAATTTTTCATTAAAATATGAAATAATAGGAGGGGTGACTACTTTTTTGTCTATGTTGTACATAGTAGTAGTTAACCCAATTATATTATCACATGCGGGTATACCTTTTAGTGGAGCACTTACAGCAACAGTACTAGTGTCCTTTGTAAGTTGTTTACTGATGGGAATTTTTAGTAATAGTCCTATAGCTGTCGCACCTGGTATGGGAATAAATGCTTTTTTCACCTACGCGATCGTGCAAAATATGCAGGTTAGCTGGCAGATCGCTTTAGGTATTGTATTTTGGTCAGGAATAATTTTTACATTTTTATCAATGATAAACTTAAGAGCTTTGATCGTTAAAGCAATTCCTTGCCAAGTACGCTATGCTGTGGTTTGTGGTATTGGTTTGTTAATAGCTGTAGTGGGGTTAAAAGCTGCAAATGTTTTAGCACCTAACCCTGAAAACCTTATAGAAATGGCAGACCTAAATGTTTCTTTTATACTATTTTTAGTAGGACTGTTAGTTACAGGTGTATTGATTTATTATGGTTACACAGGAGCCCTTATTATTGGGATAATTGGAGTAACAGTAATTTATTTTAGCTTAAGCTTTTTATTCCCTAGTTTGGGGTTGCAAGCTAAATTTAATGGTTTTATAGCTATGCCAGATTTTTCAACGTTTGGTCAGTTAGATTTAGTAAATTCACTTTCTATTGCTTTTTGGCCAGCAATATTTGCATTTTTATTTACTACTATGTTTGATAGTTTGGCCGGTATCATCGGAGTATGTGAGGTAGGTAATTTATTAGATGAAAAGGGCGACCCTAAAAATTTAAAAGAAATATTAACAGTTGATGGGTTAGCAGGAGTATTTTCCGGTATCTTTGGTACAAGTTCAGCTATTTCATATATTGAATCAGCAACAGGAATAAAAAGTGGGGCGAGAACTGGTGTAAGTGCAATAATAATAGGTTTTTTATTTTTACCTTTTTTATTTCTTTCACCTTTATTATCACTAGTTCCATCGGTGGCAACAGCACCAGTATTATTTATCGTTGGTATCTATATGATGAAACTTATTGGAAATATTAAATGGCAACAAATCGAAGAGGCTATACCTGCACTTATAACAATATTAATTATTCCTCTTACTAGTTCAATTACCCATGGGATGATTTTAGGTTTATTACTATGGAGTTTCTTTAGAGCACTTGTAGGTAAAATCAAAGATATTAGTAATACTCTAATTGTGTTAAATATTCTTTCTATAGGTTTATTAATTATAGAGACCATTTTTTAGAAAGATCTTAAAAATTCATTTCCAAACGGTTTTTTAGCCACTAGCCACATACGTTATGAAATTTCCTGATTTTTATAACAAAAACACTGCAACCTTGGTGATATTTTTTGCTGTATAAATTTGAAATTATTTTTTGACACGTTAATATGAAGTTACCTTTTGACAACAAAAGGTAAGCAATATAAATAAAAAAGAAGGAGATAAATAATGGGAAACTTAACATTATCAGCAAGCACATTGATAGGTGATAAAGTAGTTAATTATGATGGAGAAGATTTAGGCGATGTAAAAGAAATTATGCTAAATCTTGAAACAGGAGAAGTAGCTTATATAGTCGTATCATTTGGCGGGTTCTTAGGAATAGGAGATAAATTGTTTGCTATTCCTCTAACAGCTTTTGAAATAGATACAGCTAATAAACAGTTTAAGCTTGATAAGTCAAAAGAAGATTTAGAAAAAGCTCCTGGTTTTGATAAAAATAATTGGCCAAAACCTGACTCTTCTTATTGGACAGGAGATACCTTAGCAGAATTTTATAATCTCTAATATCCTAGAAGGCTTACTAACTTCTCTAAGGCATTTTCTACAAATTTAAAATCTTATTTTTTTTAAAAAAGGGGAATAACATGAAACAATCTGAAGAAAATATTCAAGAAGAGCAGCCCGGTTTAACTTCTAAGATGAAGATTAAACCTGTACATATCTATAAAGGCTATAGTTCTGCAAATAAGCTTAAAGGTAAAGTTGCTCTTATTACAGGTGGTGATAGTGGGATAGGGAAAGCTGTGGCATTACATTTTGTAAAGGAGGGCGCAAAAGTTGCTTTTACTTATCACACTCGAGAAGAAGATGATGCTAGAAAGACTTTAGAAGAACTAAGAAAGATAGCTAACGCTAAAGATGATATATTAGCAGTAGAAATTGATGTTAAAGATAGTAGCCAATGCTATGAGTTTGTTGAAAAATCATACGAACATTTTGGAAGTATTGATGTGCTAGTGAATAATGCAGCTGTACAATTTCCTCAAAACGATTTCCTTGATATATCAGAAGAGCAGTTAAAAGAAACTTTTGAAACTAACTTTTATCACTATGTGTATATGATAAAAGCAGCCTTAAAGCATATGCAAAAAGGAGCTAGCATAATAAATACTACCTCTGTTACTGCTTATAAAGGCAGGCCTGACTTAATCGACTATTCTTCTACAAAAGGAGCTATTGTAGCACTTACACGTTCTTTAGCTAAAAATATAATTAAAAATGGTATAAGAGTAAACGCAGTAGCTCCAGGACCGGTGTGGACTCCTTTAATACCCTCAAGTTTTAGCAAAGAAAAAGTCAAAAATTTTGGAGAAAGTACTTTGCTAGATGAGCTAGCGCAACCTGCGGATATAGCTCCTGCTTATGTATTTCTTGCTAACGAGGTAGAGAGTAAATATTTCATCGGTCAAGTGCTTCATCCTAATGGTGGAGAGATCGTAAATGGTTAAGGGAGGAGTGAGATGCCCTATAATGCATTAAGTGAATTACCAAAAGGGGTACAGAATGTCCTTCCAAAACATGCTCAAGAAATTTATAAAGAAGCTTTTAATAACGCTTGGGATGAGTATAAGGATGAATCAAAAAGAAGAACCGATGAAGATAGAGAAACAGTATCACATCAGGTAGCTTGGACAGCAGTTAAACAAAAGTATTACAAAGACCAACAAACTGGGAGTTGGTATAAAAAGTAACTTATTATCTAGGCCTTAAATAGTCGTTTTATAGAAAACCAATTTTTAGCATACATAATGATAACAAATATAGCCTACTAGTTATAAAGTAGTATTAACTGGAATAGCTTAAAATCAAACTATTCCTGTGGATTACGTGGTCAATTCTAACTGAATGATGTACTCTTTTTTAGCGAGTTAGCTATAGGTTTTTTGGTTTTGCGATAAACGTTCTTAATTGAAAAAATTTTTAGGAGTTTCAATCACATGATATAGGGAATATAAATCATATTTATTTTTTTTAATATCAAAAAAGTTTGTTTTTAAGTCTTTTAAATCATTTTCAACGTCGTCAAGTAAATAAAGACCATAATTAGAATTTAAATATAATAAATTATTATCTCTTGTTATGAAAAAAGCAACAGCGTGACCAGAGTTATCTCCTGTTAGTTCTAAAAGATATCCTCCTACATGTGAATTTGAGTATCTAGAATAAATTTCATTTAAAAATTTGGAAGGTTTATATACTTGATCTTCACTTATTTTGATTCTTTGTAGAAATTGTTCTTCTAAAATCGCATCAACATCAAAGTTTTTTTTCTGGAATTTCATTTGTAGAGTTTCTGATCTAACTAAGCTAATATGTACACCATCGCTTTTTAAAAAATAATTATTATTTACGATTGTCTCGTGAAAGAAAGTAACAACTGACCCGAAACAGACACCTTTTCTATCGGCGCCTAAGAAGGCATAACCTAAGTTAGATTTTATACGCTCATGTATTTTTTTTGCCATAGTACTTACCCACAAAGTAATTTTGTTTTTACTGAAGATTATTACGAGTAGCAATTTTATATTGTTTTATTCGTTGGTGTTAATATTTCTGTTAGAAAGTAACTGTCAAAATTTAACAAGCAGAATGAATTAAAGACAGATTTTAACAAGGGGAACGCACAAGAAAGTTCTATAAGTATAAAAAGTAAAATAGCTCATTTTTTTAAAAAAAACAGACGAAAAACATGATTTAAGTTATGAGAAAGAACGTTTATGCCTCTGCTATTTTTTTGTTTTTTTAGCAGCATCGTCAACAGCAGAGCCAGCTTTTTCAGCTGGGCCTCTTGGATCTAATGCCTCTTTAACGTTTTTAGCCCCTTTTTTAGTAGCTTCCCAAGCATCACTAGATTTATCACTAATAAATTCACCAGTATTTTTAGCCCCTTTTTTAGTAGCTTCCCAACCAGCACTAGATTTGTCACTGATAAATCCGCCAGTATTTTTAGCCCCCTGTTTAGTAGCTTCCCAGGCATCTCCAGTTTTTTCAGCTACATATTGGCCTGCATTATCCAATTTTTCACCTACAGCTGCTGCTGGTCCAGCTAAAGAAGTGGATATTAATAATGTAGATAATAGTAATAAAGGTATATTTTTCTTATTCATGATTTATCTCCTTTTGTTTAACACTATACACTGTAAATACTATAAAACTAAGTGTCAAATATTGTACGGCAAAAAATGGCCCTAAAGTTTTAGAAATATCTAGCAATAATATGTGTATATAATTATGTTTGTTTAAAGGGATAAACTAACAGTAAAGTAGGTTTAAATAATATTAGTATTTATTATCACTACTTAAATTCCAGCAAATACTTAAAAGTATAGTCGCTAGTACACAAGAGCTTATTAAAAAAATAAATACAGCGTTCCAGCCAAGGTACGTTGCTATAATCCCTATAACAGCTTGAGCTCCTACTGTTCCTAAAAAATATCCAAATAAACCTGTAAAACCAGCAGCTGTTCCACCAGCTTTCTTAGGCACTAAATCTAGAGCTAATATACCTATTAAAGCGACAGGGCCATATATAAGTACACCCATGGCAGATAGTGATAATAACAATATCCAAGCTGTATCACTATACCAGTAGATAAATAATACAGCTATAAATAAAATCATACAAATAACGCTCACTGGAGCCCTGCGGCTATTAAAGAATCTGTCTGTAATCCAACCAATAACTATAGTTCCGGGAATTGCAGGTAACAAGCCATATCTTGCACAATACACAAAGGCATTTGCTATAGCTATTAGCCATACCCATTTATTATTTAGTACATATTTAAAGAAAATCTCTTTGGCAGTGAATTCTTTTTCTTGATAGCTAGATTGGTTGACATAGCCTTTATAGACTTCTATAGCTGGTAGGCCTACAGATTGTGGAGTATCTGCACCAAATATTAGTATTAAAATAGCGATAGATATACACAAAATACCAGCAACGTAAAAAAGCCCATGCCAGTCATTATTAAATAAATATAGTCCTATAGGTACAACTGCAATTGCTAAAAAACCAGCTCCAACGTTATGAGCAGTATTCCAAATTCCCATTTTTGTACCACGTTCATGCGCGCAAAACCAATGTGTCATGATTCTAGCACAAGCTGGCCAGCCCATACCTTGAGCCCAGCCATTTACAAGCATGATTACAAACATTAGTAAAACACCTAAAGAAAGCACACTCGGAATGATTAGGTTCAATAGACCACTTATTAATAATCCTAGTGCAAGAAAGACTTTGGCATTACTTCTATCTGCTATGTTTCCCATGAGAAACTTACTTACTCCATAAGCTACGCCAAGTCCAGCTCCAATTAAACCTAGCTCATCTGGTGAAAGGGTAGTTATGTATTGTTTAGATACATCAAAACTGCTACGTCCAAAGTAGTATGTAAAGTAGCCAATATATGCCACAAGAAACATTCTTAAACGCCATTGGGGGTATTTAATAGCTATTTTTTTATCATCTAATAAAGGCAATGGCTTAGCAGGTTTTAAAAACTTCATTTTCTATTTTCTAACTCTAAAATATCTTCTTAGTTTAGGGTAAATTTATAGCTTAAACAATTATTTTTTTAACTTGTCAATAAAAAAATATTATATATTTTGCTAACAAATCTTAGTTATTTTGGATTTTAGTACGTAATATATGTGTTTATAAAAATAAGCGGATGTAATATATGCAAAAAAATAAAATTAACACGGTTAACGCCCCACGAGCGATAGGAGCCTATGAGCAAGCAATTGTTGCAGGAAATTTTGTTTATACTTCAGGACAGATAGGCTTAAAACCAGATGGTAATTTAATTAGTGAGTGTATAAAAGAGCAAACTACTCAAGTTATGAAAAACTTAAAAGCTATATTAGAAGCAGCTGGCTCATGTTTAGATAAACTAGTAAAAGTTACTATTTTTATAAAAGATATGAATGAGTTTAGTGTTATTAATGAGATTTATAGCTCATTTTTGGGTAGTAATTATCCAGCTCGATCATGTGTGGAAGTATCAAGACTACCAAAAGATGTAAAAATCGAGATCGAAACAATAGCTATGCTTTGATTTCTAGCTAGATATTTGTAACTTTATTAGTCTACTTTTGCTTAAGGAAATTTGTTAAAAATGAAAATATTTCGTCATTTATATACCCAGGTTCTAATTGGTATTTTTATAGGTGTGATATTAGGTATTTGTGCCCCAAATATAGCTGTTACTCTTAAACCATTGGCTGATGTTTTTATCAGGCTTATCAAGCTTATGATTACACCTATTATATTTCTAACTTTGGTTTCTGGTATTGCTGCTATGAAAGACCTAAAAGCAGTTGGTAAGATAGGGGGAGTAGCATTGCTATATTTTTTTACAGCAACGGTTGTTGCTTTAACAATAGGTATGGTTGTAGCTAATATATTTAAACCAGGTATTAGTTTAAATATAGATCCTAACTCTCTAAATATAAATAGTGCTAAAGCTTATATGGGTAATGTTGAACATGTTGAGGGTATGAAAGATTTTCTTATGAATATCATACCTAACTCTTTTGTTGGAGCATTTAGTAATGGTGATATTCTTCAGGTTTTATTTGTGTCTATATTGTTTGCAGCTGGTCTTATACTTTATGGAGATAAAGGACAACCAATCTTAGAAGGTATCCAATCTTTATCAAAGGTATTTTTTAAAATGATTCATATTGTCATGCATTATTCACCAATAGCGGCTTTTGCAGCTATGGGCTATACTGTAGGGATGTATGGAGCTAGTACATTGCTTGGGCTATTAGGCTTATTGCTGTGTTTTTATATTACTTGTTTATTGTTTTTATTGGTATTTTTGGGCTTAATATTGCGGCTTTACTGTAAAATTAGTGTATTTAAGTTGTTAAATTACATAAAGACAGAAATTTTTATAGTCTTAGGTACATCATCATCTGAATCTGTGCTACCTAACCTAATGGAAAAATTAGAACAGGTAGGGTGTGATAAAGCGATAGTAAGTTTAGTTGTTCCTACTGGATATTCGTTTAACCTTGATGGTACAGCTATATACCTTTCATTAGCAGCTATTTTCATAGCACAAGCTTTAGGTGTGGATCTTACATTACAGCAACAGATATTTATGTTAGTAATTATGATTATTAGCTCTAAAGGAGCAGCAGGTGTGACTGGTAGTGGTTTTATAATACTAGCAACAACTTTAAGCGCTTTAGGAGTTGTGCCTGTAGCTGGTATAGTGATTATATTAGGTATAGATAGATTTATGTCAGAAGGCCGATCTATTACCAATATGATAGGGAATGCTGTGGGTACTATTATAATTTCAAATTGGCAAGGCAAGCTTGATGTTAATCAAGCGAGGTTAGTTTTAAAAGCTAGATTGTAGTCTGAAAGTTTCGAATTAGTTGATAATGAGTATTTTTATAGCTTAACCACCTTATCAAAAGTTTCTAATAGCTTAATATTATGGGTGATAAAAATAACAGTCTTATTTTCCATTAGTTTACATAAGTTATTAAAAACAACTCTTTCAGTTTCTTTATCTAATCCTTCAGTTGGCTCGTCTAGAATTAATATAGGCTTATCTTGTAAAAAAGCTCGTGCTAAGGCAAGGCGTTTTTGTTGGCCTCCTGAAAGATGCTTGCCAAGTTCGCCTGTCCAAGTGTCTAAACCTTTAGGTAAAGATTTTACATAATCAGCTAATAAAACGTCTTCCAAAGCTTGGTAAAGTTCATCATCTGTAGCGTTATCCTTCGCTAATAGTAAGTTTTCTCTAATCGTAGTGTTAAAGATATGTGGAGATTGATTTATAATAGTCATTAGGTTTCTTAGCTGATTTTCACTAAATTCTCGGATATTTGTGCCGCCTACAGATATACCACCTTGCTTGACATCCCAGAACCTTGCTAGAAGATTTATAAGAGTAGATTTACCACTACCTGTTGGAGCCAGTAAAGCTATCTTTTCACCAGTTTTTACCTCAAGTGAAAAATTGTTAAATACTAGTTGGTTATCAATATAGCCGAATGACACTTGATCAAATTTTATATTATAGTTGCTTATAGGCTTGTATTCACCTAAATAGTTAATATCAGGCTTAGAGTTTGTAATATTTAAAATCCTTCTAGCTGCAGATAGGGTTTTACCAAGATATTGGTATGCAAGTGGTAAAGGCATAATTGCTTCAAACATCGCCATAATAGCTAAAAATATTAGAGCAATAAAAGCTCCGTTTATTGAACCTTCATTTGTTAGTTTAACTGCAAATATCGTCACCATGACTATAATTAAACCAAGAGCTAAAGTCATAAGAGCACTACCAAAACCGCTAATAATACTTAGCTTAGCTTCTTGTTGTAATAACTCTAGGTTATGTTGTTTTATCTTCTCAAAATGTTTATTTCCTAAGTCAAATATTTTTAGTTCAGTAAGAGAGTTAATATGCTCAACTATATCAATTTTTAATTCACCACTTTTGTTATTTAAAGAGAGTGATTTCTTAAAAGCTAAAACACTATTAAATAAAGGTATTACAAAGCCAGTAAATAATAAAGCTAAGGTTGTAAAAATAGCTAATGTGAAACTGAAAAAGCTAAATAATACCGCTATAACCAGAGTTGCTAACACAAAAACAACGGTCGGTGAAAGTATACGGATATATAAATTATCTAAAGCTGCAATATCGTTTACTAACCTAGTCAGTAGATCGCCACTTTTATATTTGTATAAATGTGATGGTGCAAGGGGTTCAAGCTTTTGGTAAAACCACACGCGTATGTCTGTGATAATTTTAAAGGTAGCCTCATGAGTAAGTATCCTTTCACCATATCTACTAACAATTCTACCTAAAGAAAATGTTCTCACTCCAGCAGAAGGGTAAAAGTAATTAAATGAAGTGGCTATAGCATAAGCTGTTGTAGCTAGGTACCCTGTATATGATATAAACCAGCCTGATAACGACATAAGTCCAACACCCATTAGTATAGCTGACCATGCTAATAAGGTTCCTAAAAGCATCCATTTAGATTGGTTTTTAAAGAGTTTTATAAAAGGTATTAGGTCTCTCATACAGTCACCTCATTTTTATAAAAGTTGTAAAACTCTCCACTTTCTTTTTCAATTAATTCTTTAAAGCTACCTTGCTGAACAAGTTTGCCATTATCTAATACGTAAATTAGGTCTACACACTCAAGAAAGCTTAATTTATGAGTTAGCATAATAACTGTTTTATCTTGCCAATTAGATTTAAGTGACTCTATAACTTTAGTTTCAGTTTCTTTATCTAGACTGGCTGTTGGCTCATCAAGTATCAGTAAATTATGTGGTTTTAGGTAAGCTCTTGCTAGTGCTAATCTTTGAGCTTGTCCACCTGATATACCAAAGTTTTGCTCACCTATTTGAGTGTCAAGTTTATTGGGTAGTGATTGTATAAAATTGCTTAAACTTGCTTGCTCTATAATTTTGGCTAACCCTTTATCCGAAGCGATGTTATTTGCAAGAATTAGATTATCTTTGATTGAGCCTTTAAATAAGGAGGCATTTTGACCTAGCCAAGAAATATTTCTAAGCCAAGATTTTTCTTGTATTTTTTTAAGCTCTATAGAATCATTAATAATTATATTTCCCTGGTATCCTATAAAGCCAAGGATTGTGTTGATAAGCGTGGTCTTACCAGCACCGCTAGCTCCAACTATAGCGATTTTTTGTTTATTTTGTATTTCTAAAGATACATTATTAATAGCGATTCTATCACCGTATTTTACTGTCAAATTTTGTATATCGATAGTTTTTATAGTATCTACTAGCTCTATATCTTTAGTTTGAGAGTGTGGCTGCATATCAAATATTTTTGCTATCTCTATAGCTGCTCCCACAGCTTCGGCTTTTGCATGATAATGAGTGCTTAGTTCACGTAAAGGCATAAAAAATTCAGGAGCAAGCAAAAGTATAAATAAAGCACCTTGAAGGTTTAAATTATGCAAAGACCACCAGATATTATTCCCAGCTCCAGCATTTATAAAACCCATACCTAAATATATTGCTACCAGTGCTATTGAAGCAGCTGCAAATAGTTCTAAAACAGCAGACGATAAAAAGGCAATCTTTAAGACTTTCATAGTGCGGATTCTATAGTTATCCGAAGCTTGGAAGATCTTGTCACTTTGAGATTTACTTTTATTAAAAAGTTTTAAAGTTGTTAAGCCTTTTAAAGTATCTAAAAATGTTAGACTCATACGGGTTAAACTTTTAAAGTGCTTTTGGCTTTCAGACTCAGCACCTAGACCAACGATTATCATGAATAACGGTATCAAAGGAGCACAAATTAATAAGATAATTCCAGCTACAAAGCTTTGTGGGAATACAAAAGCTAAAATAGCTAATGGTAATAGACCAGACAAAGTTACCTGAGGTAAAAATTTAGTTAAAAAGCCTGTTAATCCTTCGACTTGTTCCATAGCACTACTTATAATATTAGCATTTGATGTTTGACTAATACCAATAGGTCCAAGTTTATTAATATGAGTCATGATATCCTCACGGAGCTGTTTTTTTACTATAACGGCAGCTTTGTAGCTTACTATTTCACGTAACCAGCTTAAACTAGCTCTAAAAATTACTATTATTATTATGGCAAAAAAATACATCTTCAACTGATCAAAAGACTGTTTTTGTAGATAAGCATCATATGAAATATGGGCTAATAGGTAGAGTTGTCCGATAAGTAGTAAACCACTAACAAAACTAACTATTACAGTTAATTGTATCCATAGTTTTGCTGGTAAAGATATTTCATTTAACCATTTGCGAGCTGATTTCTTATCTTGTTTTGATACTTCTGAGCTTTGCATAAGATTTTAAAAATATTTGTAGTAAAAAAGATATGAGTAATATTATATAGTATTTAAGTTTTATGAACCCTAGAAAGTGTTTATTTTTTTATTGGGTAGAGTGATTGGTTTCGCTACTTACTACGTAAGTTATAGCGACATACTTTTTTCATTGCAAAAAAAGTATGCAAAAATGCTAGCACATGCTATCGCTTAGTTGTACGCCATTGGCAACTACAAAACTCACGGTGCTCAAACAGTTTTAGTTGCTATTTCAATGGCTTAACAACTGCTAAACGCCAATGTGCTTTAAAAAATACAAGTGTAAATGCAAAAGTTTGTAACTTGTTTATTATGTACAGGGGTTTGTACTAATTAGTATACTTTTCATTTTTAAGAATTCCTTTGATTACAAATATCAACTATATTAGTATAGCTATTAGTTATTTAGTTTGTTAACTACATAAAAAAGGAAACAAAATATGAAAAAACTAGTATTGTTAATAACAATATTTATATCTCTAGGATACGCTTTACCAGCACTAGCGGACACTAAGACAATACCTGAAGTCCAAGTATCATCCGATGAGAGTTTTTTAGATAGTTCAAAGCATGTTTTGCAAACTACTGTTAGCGCTACTGGGCATGGTATTATAAATGTTGTTAAGTTCCTTGGTAATGGTATTTACAGCGTCATAAAAGCTATAGGAGATGGAACATATGATATTATGGCTGTTATAGCAAATAATCTTGATGATGGCCAGATAGCAATGGCAGAAAGTTTAGGTAATATGGCAGATGGATCTACAAACTGCGTTAGTAAGCTAACAGCAGATAATGATTGCTAAATAATACTAAAACCTAATTATTTAAAGCGTTATACTAGCCATAGTATCCTTTTATTCTAAACGCGAGAGGTTTTAGGTTTATAATGAAAAATAAATTTAAAAAATTAAGAAATAAACGAATCATTTCTTTTATAGTTTCTGTCGTATTAATTTTAATACTACTTTTTATCCCTAATCTTGAAAGTAAATCCGTTGATCAAGCTAAACATGCTGTTGATAAAGCAGTTAATGACGTTTCTAAAAAGCTCAATGATGTTGCACAAGAGAGTAATAATAAGCTTCAACCTGATAAGTAAGCTTTTTATTTAGTATGTTTATATTTTTATGAAGATAGTAGGGTTAATTTTGAGTTTTGTAACCACTTGATATAATAGATGTATATTCCAATATGTCATAGATAAACTAGAAGCTACTGCTAGGCCGTATACCCCCCAGATTTCTGTAAATATAATTCCTAAAACTATATTTATAAGTAAAGCGATATAAAAAGCTATACAAGTCTTTTTCTCATATCCTGCCATATTTAGAATAGTTGCGACACAACCGGATAATATATTTATAATTTGTCCAACCATCAAGATAGAGAAGATATAATAAGAAACAGTGTATTGCTCTCCATATAATAATGTAATAGGATAACCACACACTAAAAGCCCTGCGATAGCAAAAATTGATAAAAAGAAAATAATTTTTGTGTAAGATGTCACACGTTTTTGAAACTCTATAAGAGAACAGTTTTTATAGTCATCAGCAATTTGTGAGAGGACATTTGAGTTTACAGCGTTTAGCACAAAACTTACCAAAGCACTTAACTGTAATGCCACACCAAACAAAGCTATACTTTTGGTATCTGATATTCCTTTTAATATCAAAATATCTATTTGAGATAGAAGTAAAAGTCCCCACTGCATAAGTGCAAACGATAAGTTACTGCCACTAGGCTTAGAACTTTTAAAGGAGTATTTTTTAAGCTGGCTTAGCCATATTAGAGTTATGTATATAAGCATAATAGCAGCCATACTAGCGACTAAAGTTATAGTACTGTTTAAATACCAAACAATAAAAAAAACAGTTATAAACAACATAATAACACGCAAACCAAGCTGTAGTAGGTTTGCTAAAACTACAATCCTCTTTGCAACAAAAAAAGATTGTAAAATATTAGCTACAAAAAATGGGATTGCAAAAAAAAGTGCAAATATCTCAATATAGTTAACCGAACCTCTAAAGTAACTATAAAAAAATATTAGTAAAAGAGTAGCAAAGATAATTGATATACCTCTTTTAAAATACCAGTTTTGTACTAGAAAGGTTTCTTTATCTCTTTGATAGTCAAATAGATTAGATTTACCCCACGTACGTGCTAGTATTCCACCAGCTCCCATAGTTGCTATTACAGCTAAAATTGTTGCGACTGTTACACCAAATATGTAGTAACCATATTCGTTAATATCAAGATGCCTAGCTAAAAGTATAGCAGTAATAAAAGCACAACCTTGACCAAGTGCTTGAACAAACATAGTCAACAAAGATTTTGACAGTATATGATTAGAAAAAATTCGTTTTAGCAAGGATATATCTAAGTTTCAATTGGTTTAGTAAAGATTTTAACAGTAATATTTAAATAATATAAGTGAGAAAATAGTAATTGTGGTAGTTGCGTAAAAATGCAATTAATAAAAATTATAAATTAACATATTTTTTTATTGAAATAACTTTACTTTATTTTTTATTTATATTATTATTTATTGTGTATTAAATTAATTGTATGAATTTTTATGTTGGTGTATAATAAAATATTAAGTATGGTCGTTTTATCCAGTGTAGTTATACTAGCTGGTTGCACAAATCCTAGTGATAACAATGATGCTTTATTACAGAACTCTCTTTTAAAGTCAGCAGCAGGGCAGGTCTATCAATTTGTGAGTATAAGTAATACAGCTATTCCTGGATTTGAGAACAGCAGTAGTGGAAGTCCTTATACACAAGTTACTGTAACTTACTCAGGTGGTGCTGAAGCAGCACGTGCTGCTAAATGTTCCCTACTTGCTGCTGATTTGAGCACAATAACTTCAGGTCTCACTGCTACAACAGTTTCATTTGATACTGGTGGTGATTCTGCATTGGGGGGATTAGATTGTGGCGCCGCTAATCAAGGTAATTATTCAGCAGATATTACAATATCATTTATAGCTGGTGGAGTTAGCTACACAGCAACTACTACACTCGAAGCTAAAGTTGGTCCACCAGCGTAAACGCAAATTTTTTGGCTTTTATCTGATATTTAAGAGATCGATTTGTCGAGCACGAAGATGACAGCTTTATTAACCATAGAATACCCGTCTGGCAGGTATGACTTTAGTTTTTATAAGCATCTAGAGCTAAAGCAAGAGAGCCTTTAACACCAGTATTATCTCCAAACGATGCTGGTACAATAAACTCAGACATATTTTTTAAGGCAGGGTAGTCAAGGTAGTTATTTAGATATCTAACAACATTTTCACGTATCATATCAAACAATATAGTCTTATGCATTACGCCACCACCTAGGATAACCTTCTCAGGAGAGAATGCATAAATATAGTTTACAATAGCTTTTGCTAAGTATTCAGCTTCAAATATCCAAGCTTCATGATCATCTGGTATTACCCCAGCTGAGGTGACATTATACCTTTGTTTTAGTGCTGTCCCAGATGCTAGACCTTCTAGGCAATTACCATGAAAGGGACAAGAACCTTTAAAATTATCTTTAGGGTTTTGAGATATAAATATATGACCAATTTCAGGGTGCATTGCACCTTGTACAAGCTTTTTATTACAAATGATACCACCACCAATGCCAGTACCAATTGTTAGATATAGAAGGTTGTTGACATCCTTACCAGCTCCCCAAAGTTGCTCACAAATTGCTGCCGCATTAACATCTGTGTTAAATCCAATAGAGCCACTGTAGTTAGATTTAATTGAACTAAGGATATCAAAATTTTTCCATGATGTTTTTGGTGTGTTTGTTATATAACCATAAGTTTTTGACTTAGTGTTAATATCAATTGGACCAAAGCATGCTAGCCCTACAGCTTTTATGTTATATTTAGTTTGGTAACTTCTAAAAACTTCCAAAACCTCAGCCATGGTCTGCTCAGGAGTTGTAGTATTGGTGCGGTGACGTTCTATAACATTACCTTGTATATCACCTACAGTGGTAAAAAACTTAGTGCCACCAGCTTCAATCCCTAATAAATACATACAACGACTCGCTTTTTTAGAAAAATTTATGCTAATAATTTTAACACTCTTTAGAGTTTAGTTTTTGTAAAAGGTTTATCCTTTTAGATTTTTCTACTGTTATAAGCTTTAATACCTTTTTCTAGAAGTTCTAAAGCTCTTTTTAGTGCTTTTTCTTCAAGAATATATGCTATTCTGATTTCATCTTTACCAAGACCTTTAGTGGCATAAAAATCAGCAGCTGGAGAAAACATAACTGTTTCTTTGTTATCTTCAAAATCAGTTAACATCCATAGAGCAAATTTTTCAGTATCATCAATAGGAAGTTTTGCAATCACATAAAAAGCGCCTGTAGGCTTTTCACAGATTACTTCTTCCATTTTTGACAAAGCGGTATATGTTATATCTCTTCTTTTCATATACTCTTGATTTACTTCTTTTAGATACTGCTCATCCACTTCATAAAGAGCAGCTGCACCAATTTGTTCTAAAGTTGCTACGCATAATCTGGATTGACATAGTTTGATGGTTTGTTTTATAAACTCTTTATTTTTGGAGCAAATTGAGCCAATTCTAGCGCCACAAGCACTATAGCGTTTAGATACCGAATCAACTATTATTACTCTATCTTCAACACCTTTGATATTGCCAAATGAAGTACAAGTTAAACCATCGTAAGTAAATTCACGATATACTTCGTCACTTATTATAAATAAGTCTTTTTCTTTAGCAACTTCAGCAAGTAGCTCTAATTCTTCCTTGGAGTATACAACGCCTGTAGGGTTACCTGGATTAGATAACATAATAGCTTTTGTTTTGCTAGTTACACAAGCTAAAATCTCTTCTTTATTGGGTAGATGAAAACCTTCTTCGGCTTTGGTGGTAATAGGCTTTATAACTACATCAACAGCCATAGTAAAACCATTATAGTTTGTATAAAATGGTTCTGGTACTAGTATTTCATCACCAGCATTACAAGTAGCAATAGCTGCAAAGATAAGAGCTTCAGATCCACCATTAGTTATCAAGATTTCATCTTCAGCGAAGTCTATATCAAACCTTTTATAGTATTTTGAAATTGCTTTTATCAAACTCGGCTCACCTGTTGATACTGAATATGCTATAGTTTCTTGGTTAAAGTTTCTAATTGCATCCATAAACTCATTAGGAGTTTTTATATCAGGTTGACCAATATTTAGATGGTAAACTTTTTTCCCAGCTTTCTCTGCTTGTTGAGCATACGGCACTAATTTACGCACAGGAGAAGCTTGCATAGCTTGAACTCTTCTTGATAATTGCATTTTAAAATTCCTTTCAATTTTGTATCATACATATTTATTGGTCGGGGAAATTATAATATATTTTTTATAAGTAAAAAATACTTAATTTACTGGAAGGTAAGTGATTTAAATACTTGTAATCTTCTGTGAAAAAGTGTATAAAATAAATAATTAAACAAATTTTATTTATAGTATCCTTAGTTTATACATTTATAAATCAACCAATTTTTTAACATAATGATTTTTGATAAACAATTAGAGAAAAAAACCTTAGAAACCAATTTTATTATAGCGATTGGCTACGCTTTTTTTAGTATAATAATAGTCTATTTTGCACAATCATTAACGGTTTTATTAGATACAAGCTACTCAGTTATTTCTATTTTGATTTATGCTATTTCGATATATGTTTTAAGAAAACTTAATCAACCGGCAAATAAACGTTATAACTATGGGTATTATCGTTTAGAGCCAGTATTTATAATTCTAGAATCTTGGTTTGTGCTATTAGTGGCACTTAGTGTGATTTTGATGGCTATATTTAATATGTTTACTCACACGATTAAACCAAACTATGGTGTAGCACTGTTGTCAGAAATGGTAGGTACAGCGTTATGCGTTTATATGTTTTTCTTTGTTAATAAAAGAGCTAACCAAACAGGGTCAAAGATTTTACTTACTGATGCCCAAATGTGGAAAGCTGATGCTTTATTAGGCTTGGGAGTTATCTTTAATATAACGATAGGGTTTGTTTTAGAAAAATCAGGATTTGATAAATTAGCAGTTTACGTTGATCCAATAGTAGCAATTTTGATCGGGTTTTATATTGTGATTAATCCTATTAGGCTTATCAAAGAAGCATACCAACATTTATTAGATGCTGCACCTTCTTCTGAGCTTAGGAAACAGATTTTTAAAGTAGCAAGGGTAGTAGCAAGTGAAGGTTATAATTTACCAATAAATAATATTAAAATAACACAGTCAGGACGTTTTATATTTGTTGATTTATATTTAGATTTACCTAAGATTGTTGATACTCAAAAAATACTGCAATTTAAAACTAGATTACAGCGTGAATATGAAAGAGCATTGCCACAGAATAAACTAAAGATTTCTATAAGCCTTTAGTTTACGAAGTTAATATAACCTAAATTATATGACTTTAATGGTATTAAACTGTGCTTTTTAGAATATTTTTGTCTTGTTATCACTCGTCTAATTCCAGCTAATAGCAGTCTCTTTATTATAGTAATTTTATAGATGTGACTGTATTGTATAAATCTACAAGAACAGATATATTTATCTAGGTTAGAACTAATTTAATTAATTTTTATGTTATTACATTTATCAATAAAAAATTTTGCGATTATAAAGTCTACTGATATTGATTTTAGAAAAGGTATGACTGTGCTCACAGGTGAAACAGGCGCTGGTAAATCAATCCTACTTGATGCACTTAGTTTTGTATTAGGAGCAAGGTTAGAAAAGAATTTTTTACAGGATAATGAAATCACAGAAGTCTCTGCTACTTTCTGCATCAAGGAGAACCAAAAAGTAAAAAAAATGTTTGAAGAGCTGTTTATTGAAAATGAAAATGATGAGTGTACATTTCGCAGAGTGGTCAATAAATCTAAGCAAAGCCGACTTTTTATCAATGGTAGTGTTGCAAAAGCTAGTGATGTAAAAAAAATATCAGATAAACTGATAAATATATATAGCCAAAATTCTCATCAGGATTTACTTGATCCAAAGTCCCAATTAAGTTTACTAGATAGTTTTGCTAATAATGATGAGCTTGTTGGTAAAGTTTCAAAAGCTTATTATAACCTACAAAAAACTGATTTACAGATTAGAGAGTTAAAAGAGGTTGTAAATAGCCAAAATAGCCAAAGAGAATTATTAGAATATAAGCTTAGAGAACTTATTTCTTTAGAGTTAGCGGAAAATGAGTTTGAAGAACTGTCACAACGCCAAAAGAACTTATCTAATGTAGATCAAATAAACTATAGTTTAAGCTATATCACTAGTGCTTTGTATGATAATGACCAAAATATTATAGCAATGTTAGCGGAGCTTGAAAAAGAGGTTGGTAAACTAGAAAGTGAAGGTTTTTCAAACTTACAAGAGCTAATATCACAAACAAAAGTATACGCTCAAGAAAGTTATGAGGAAGCACAAAATAAACTAGAATCTTTAGAACAAAACCCTGAAGAGTTAGCTAAAGTAGAGCAAAGAATGAGTGAAATCTATGATCTTGCACGTAAGCACAAGGTAGAACCTAGTTATCTATATGAGTATATTGTAGAATTACAAACAGAATTAGATAACTTTTCACAAGAAAACAGCAAACTAGAATCACTAATCATAGAAAGGCAAAAACTCGAGGAAGTATATAACGAGTGTGCAAAAAACCTAACTCAAGCTCGCCATAGAGCAGCCAAAATTTTCTCAATACAAGTCGAGAAAAATATTCGTTCTTTGAATATCCCTAAAGGTAGTTTTGTAGTTGAATTATCCTCTAGTGAAAATAAAACTTCAAAGGGACTAGATACATGTGAGTTTAAAATAAATTTTAACCTTGGTGAGCAACTTGCTGCTGTCAAAAAAGTAGCTTCAGGTGGTGAATTAAGCCGTATTGGACTATCAATACAAGCAGTATCGGCTGCAAAAAGATCATATCCAACTTTAGTGTTTGATGAGGTTGACGTTGGTATTTCAGGAGCTACAGCTGAAATAGTCGGCAGACTTCTTAAAAAATTATCAGAAAAATTACAGGTTTTGTGTATAACGCATCAAGCCCAAGTAGCAGCTCAAGGTGATACGCATTTACATGTTAATAAAAAGTATCTTAAAGACGCTACAGAATCGAAAATTATAGAGCTAACAGTAGACCAAAGAGTGCAAGAAATAGCAAAGATAGTTGGTGGTGTAGATATATCAGAAAATACTTTAAAGCATGCTAAAGAGTTATTAGGATTTTAAAACATTTCTGAGCTTGTATAGATTTTTAGTACCTAAAGCAAGAGTTAAGCCAACCTCTGACTTGGTTTCAAATAGCGCAAAGCAATTAATTGGAGCTAAACAAATTTGGGACTTTCCAAATAAATGTGTAAATTCTTAATTAACCTGCTAGATTATTTCTAGCGAAATATTAAGGATAGAAACAATGTCTAAGAATAAGAAGTCAGAAGATATTTACACAGCTATTGCAGATCAAATAATAGATTCAGGTGTTGATATTAATCAAATGTTTGAGAAAGATGGTTTGCTAAAGCAACTAACAAAACGATTATTAGAAAAAGCACTAGATGCAGAAATGAATAGTCATCTTGGTTATTCAAAACACCAAAGGACTAATTCATCAAATGCTAGGAATGGCTATAGTAACAAGACATTAGCTACAGACACAGGTAATTTGGAAATATCAGTTCCACGAGATAGAGATAGTGACTTTGAACCTCAAATAGTTCCCAAAAGAGTCACCAAGATAAACGGCTTAGACCAAAAAATTATATCTTTGTATGCTAAAGGTATGAGTACTACAGATATCCAACAACAGTTATTTGAGTTATATGATACAAAGATAAGTACAAGCTTTATAAGTGATGTTACAGAAGCTATTATTGATGATGTTAAAGCATGGCAAAATAGACCTTTAGAGTCAGTTTATCCAATAGTGTTTTTTGACTGTATAGTCGTTAAAGTTAGAGAAGACAAGCATATTATTAATAAAGCTGTGTATGTGGCTCTTGGCATATCGTTAACTGGTCATAAGGATGTATTAGGTCTTTGGATCAGTCAAAATGAAGGTGCTAAATATTGGCTTAGTGTTTTTACTGAATTAAAGAATAGAGGCTTACAGGATATATTTATAGCATGTACTGATAATTTAAAAGGCATGTCTGATGCTATACAAGCTATATACCCTGAGACAAAGCATCAGCTTTGTATCGTTCATCAAATTCGTAATAGTCTTAAGTATGTGCCATATAAAGACAAGAAAGAGGTAGCTAGAGAGTTAAAGAAAATATATGATGCTGATACCATTGCAATAGCTCAATCTGAGCTTGATAACTTTGCAAATAAATATGATACTAAATATCCTTTAATTTCAAAGTCATGGATAAATAATTGGGATAATTTAACTGTATTCTTGCAATATCCTCCAAAAATTCGTAAAGTTATTTACACTACTAATGCGATTGAATCGCTTAATAGCCAGTTTAGGAAAGTCATTAAGAATAAAAAGCTATTTCCTAAAGATGACTCTGTTTTCAAATCTTTGTACTTGGCTATAGATTATTTGACTAAAAAATGGTCTATGCCTGTTAAATATTGGAATGAGGCTATGCCTTATTTCGCTATCGAGTTTGAGCATAGAATTCAGAGATTCATGTAAGTGAATTTACACAGTTAAGTGGAAAGGCTCAAATTTTCCCAGTCTTTATAACCATTTTGATCTCTATTATTACAATATTTTTTTGCTCTTTCTAGATTGCTTTGATCTACAGTTTTCTGTTTTTGATACATATATATTTTGCTTAAAGTTACGCAATACTCTGTACTTAATTTTTTATTTTTAAAATCCTCTAACAATTCATTGGTTGATGATTTATTAATATCATCAATTCTAAAATTCATAACTATAATTGGATTATCTAGAGCTTGTATTTTGAAATAATATGTACCATATTTCACAACATCACAATAGTGACAATTACCACCCAAATCATAATGTTTTTTATATTCATACTTATAATTTAATAATTTAAATGGCTGATTATATTCTTTTTCAAGAAGTTGCATAACTTCTTGCTTAACTTGTTCTTGTTGCTGTTTTGTTGCTTTATCACTAAGCTTATTACCTAGCCATAATGATTTGGCACATGATGTGAGCAACATAATACTTAACAACAAAGTTAAAATAAAAAACTTTTTTGAAATCTTAGTTATCATCCTTAAATGCCTCTCTAAAACTTTGTATATCTTTATAATTTGCTGAAAGCTTAAATATTTTTACATTTTTCTTATCGATCTGATTAGGAATTAAGTCACCGTTCTCAGCATATGCATTATATCTATACCAACTTATCTTATGTATAGTCAATCTTCTTAACAACTCAAATAAAAACTGTGGTACAGCTATTAAACCACTTGTTTGCTGTGGTATATAGTTATAGTAATTGTTATTAATGTTTGTTGCTAATTTTATTGAATCACCTATTTGCGCTGACAACTCAGCTATTATATCGCCTTGCCTTATAAAATTCTTAATATTGTTTGCTATAAATTTAGCATTTCTTTGATACTTATGGATTAATCTATCACTTAGTTCTTGCCAACTATTACATTTCCAATCTATACCCACATTACATACTTGAGAACGAAAACCCTTCCATAAGTTAATATCAGAATAATAATATTTATTTTTAAACCTAAAGCCAAAACTTGGATCAACCTCTGACTTGGTTCCAAAAGGCTCAAAACACTTAGTCGGAGCTAAGCTTAAGCCTTTTTTATAATCAAAAAATCTTATGCTTTGGATTTGCGCTATTGAGCCACCTAAACTATGACCGCTAAAACCGATACTTCTTACTTGGTATTTAGCTAATACCTCCTCTGTAAATTTTATACCTGCTATCATATGCGGAATGATTTCAGGACTTGGTATTAATTTACCGTGACCCATTTTTAAATCCGACCAATAATCCCAGGCTTTGTCAGTACCTCTATTAATAACATAAATACCTTTATTCTCTTTATCATTAACATTCGCCACTACAATTGCATAATAACTTGGTGCTGTACCAAAAAAATTTGATTGGCTCCTTGATACAAAATCTAAACTTGTAGCCACCAACTTATATTTTGCTAATACTGGATAGTAATGATGAGGGTATTGTTCTAAAGCATCTTTTACATCTGAAGATAAAAGAGTTTCTACGCCATCTTTTAGGGTTTTCTTATTATCTTTATATATCAAATTTGATAGAGATATATTTTTTTGGTTACTAAACGTATTAAGTAATCTACTTTCATACACCAATTCACAAAGAATACTAGCGTCTTTATCTGGTAGGTGGGTAAGTATCTCATTTTTGTAATTGTATCTAACTATACCATCATTACCATCTCTATATTCGTAAAAATTCATTTCATAAAACCTAAATATATGGCAATAAAATAGACCTCTTCGGAAACTGTCATTTTGCTAACTCCATATTATAAATACCAGCTATTAAATTGAATCTAAGCCCAAATCTTTTTCGTCTATTTCTATATTTATCAGATACGATTTTAAAACGTTTAATCATGCCAATGACATTTTCATTGACGACTCTTTGACTAGCAAGTTCTTGGTTTTTCTTTTTATCCTCTTTTGTCAAAGGATTTTTCTTAGTCTTCTTTTTTGGTAACTGAGATTTGTTATGCAACTTTTGTATACCTTGATATCCAGTATCAGTAATGGCTTTTATATCAGCATGTATTTTGGTTTTGGATTCTTTAAACAGCCTAAAATCATGACGCTTGCCATTTGAAAATGCCGTACATATCACTTGTTTAGTTCTTTTATCAACAACAACTTGGGTTTTTAAGGTGTGCCTTCTCTTCTTGCCAGAGTAAAAATGCCTTTGCTTATTATTTCGATTCTTGACCCGCTGGTTATTTTTTACCCTTTTTTTGGGCGCTGGCAAGGTGTTTCAGTTGCGTCTATGAGCACAACTTCATAGTCCATATCGCTTTTAAGCAAAGCTTTTCTTCCAGGCAAAGAGAAGTCTGGATGCTTGATCAGCGTATCTTCTATCCATCTTATCGTATCATAAGCAGTACTCTCGCTCACTCCATAACTTTGACTAACGTGAAAGTAGGTGCGGTATTCACGAATATATTCAAGCGCCATATAAGAAGCCGATCTTCTATGCCAAGCTTGTTCTTTCTACCTCCTTTTGCTTTCTTCTTAATATCTGCTTCTTGCAGAATATCTATCATCTTATCGTATGTACTTTTTTTAATACCAGTTAACCTGCGAAATTTTTCTTCTCCTAAGTATTTAATCTGTTCGTATTTCATACACACTTACAAAGCTTTTTTATATTAAAGTTTACATAAAATCTAGTTTCCGAGGAAGTCTAATATTTATAACATAAAAAATAGTTTAAATTCAAGTTAATAATTAATTTTTTATAAAATTTATATTGCGACTAATTTAAAAATTTATATATCGAGGTATCTAGGAATTTATGCTCAGTGGCGATGATAAGATATTACAAATTAGATATTATAAAAAATAGTCTGGTTATTATGTCTGATTAAAAAAACTTGATTATCTCTTACGGATTACTTAATAACTGATATTCCACCCATATAGCTGATCAAAGCTTCCGGAACCATAATAGAGCCATCTTCTTGTTGATTGTTTTCAATTATCGCTAGTAATGTTCTGCCAACAGCAAGTCCAGAACCGTTTAAAGTATGGACTAGCTCGGGCTTTTTCATAGAAGGGTTTTTATGCCTAGCTTTCATTCTACGAGCTTGGAAATCTCCACACCAACTACATGATGAAATTTCCCTATATGTGTTTTGTGAAGGTAGCCATACCTCAAGGTCATAAGTTTTTTTTGCACTAAAGCCCATATCGCCAGTACATAGTTTCATGACGCGGTATGGTAAATTAAGTTTTTGTAGTATCTTTTCAGCGTGTGAAGTTAGTAACTCTAAAGATTCTTCACCTTTTTCTGCTGTAGTGATGTGTACAAGCTCAACTTTTTCAAACTGATGTTGGCGTATCATACCTTTAGTATCTTTACCATAAGATCCTGCCTCGCTTCTAAAACAAGGAGTATGAGCTGTGTAGTACCTTGGCAATGAGTTTGTTTCGACTATTTCATCTCTTACTAGGTTTGTAAGAGGTACTTCAGCAGTAGGTATTAAGCTATATTTGAAGTCACCTTCTAGCTTAAACAAATCCTCACTAAACTTTGGTAGTTGACCTGTACCATATAGACTATCATCATTGACCATATAAGGGACATACACTTCTTCATAGCCGTGATTTTCAGTATGTGTATCTAGCATAAATTGGATTAAAGCTCTATGTAGTCTAGCAATTTTGCTCTTTAGGATTACAAAGCGACTGCCTGTTATTTTAGCAGCAGCTTCAAAATCTATCATCTTTAGAGTTTCACCTATGTCGGCATGGTCTTTAGGTTGTGCTTCTGGGTGAAAATTACGAGGGGTTCCCCATTTTCTGATTTCAATATTTTGGCTTTCATCTTTACCAATAGGAACATCATCAGCTGGTATGTTCGGCATTGATAACAAAGTTTGGTTGATAGAATCCAGTATAGCTTTTAATTCTTTTTCAACTGTTTTTAATTCTTCATTGATATTGTTAACTTCAGCAAAAATGTCATTAGCATCTTCACCTTTAGCTTTTCTTTTACCAATTTCTTTTGAGATAGAATTACGCTTAGCTTGTAAGTCTTGAGTTTTCTCTTGTAATTGTTTTCTTTTAGCTTCTTGGGTTTCAAAATAATTTAAATCTAAAAGGTATCCTCTAGTAGCTAATTTTTGAGCAGCTTCTTGTAAATTATCCTTTATATATTTAGCGTCAAGCATCAGTTAATTAATCCTTATTTTTTAAATTTGAAAATAGCTTTACCTGTCATTTCAGAGGGTTGTGGTATTCCCATTACTTCTAGAATAGTTGGAGCAATATCAGAGAGCTTTCCATTTTCTATATTTAAAGTAGCTTCTTTGTGCCCCACATAAACAAACGGCACAAGGTTTGTAGTATGAGCAGTATGTGGTTTATGTGTTTCTGGGTTTACCATCATATCAGCATTACCATGGTCTGCTGTTATAAACATATTACTATTTGTATCTAAGATTGCATCTTTAAGTCTAGTTAAGCATTTATCAAGGTATTCGATAGCCTGTATTGTAGCTTCATAATTACCTGTGTGACCAACCATGTCAGAGTTTGCATAGTTACATACTATACAGTCATATTTACCACTGTTAATAGCATCCACTAGTTTATTTGTAACTTCTGGGGCTGACATTTCTGGTTGTAGGTCATAGGTGGGAACTTTAGGAGATGGTATTAAAATCCTATCTTCTCCTTCAAATTCATCTTCTTTGCCGCCATTAAAAAAGAATGTTACATGTGGGTATTTTTCAGTTTCAGCTATTCTTAGTTGTGTCTTGTGATTTTTAGCTAACACTTCACCTAGAGTATTTATAGGCTGCTCAGGAGGAAATGCAACGTTACACTTTAGTTTAGAGTCATATTCTGTAAGTGTAGTAAAGTTTATTTTCAAAAGTTTATCTCTTTCAAAACTAGTAAACTCACTATCTACAAAAGCATGACTAAGCTCTCTAGCTCTATCAGCCCTAAAGTTCATAAATATAACACTATCGTTATCTTCAATAGTTACTAGTTCATCATTCTTTTTAATACTAGTTGGAATTACAAATTCATCAGACTGGTTACGCATATATGACTGCTCTAAAGCTTCGATAGCAGAATCGCATATATACTCAGAATCAGCATTTACTATAGTATTATAAGCTTTTTCAACTCTATCCCAGCGGTTATCTCTATCCATAGCATAGTATCTGCCAGAAACACTAGCTATATAGCCAAGCCCTAAGCTACTTAGTAATTTATCAGCTTTTTCTATAGATTCTTTAGCAGAGCGTGGCGGAGTATCCCTACCGTCTAAAAAGGCATGTAAGAAAACTCTTTTAACACCTTTTTGCTTTGCTATTTTTATTATTTGAAAGATATGTTCTTGATGAGAGTGTACTCCACCTTCAGAAAGTAAACCTAATATATGCAAGTTTGAGCCATTTTTAAGGACATTATCTATAGCTTCACAAATGGCATGATTTTTACCAAAAGTATTTTCTTCTATAGCTTTATCTATCTTCGTGAGCTCTTGGTAAACAACTCTACCTGAACCAATATTAACATGACCAACTTCTGAGTTGCCCATTTGACCTCTTGGTAGGCCAACATCTAAACTAGAGGCATTGATTAAAGTTTTTGGAAAACCTTGCCAAATACTGTCCCAAGTAGGAGTGTTAGCGTTTCTTATAGCGTTAAAATAATCATTTTCGCTATATCCCCATCCATCTAATATGACCAAAAGAGTTGTCTGTTTCATATTAATCCTTAAAATGGTTTTTTCAAAATATCAGTTTATTGCGATAATTATAGCTTTATATTTGGGGTTTGTCTTGTTTTGTTTGGTAAGCAAAAGTTATTTTTGTAACACCTACAGCTGAAAGCATAAAAAAACATTAAAAAATAAACATGTTTATGCTCTTGCGTTTTTCTTATATAATTTCTGCAAATTTTTACAATTTATGTAGCTATAGATGAAGCAACCAGAACTTCCAACACTTGATAAAACAAATAAATTAAATACTCTTATCAACAAATTTATACAAGAGTTAAAAAAACTTCATTTTTTGGGAGATATACACCCAGATTATGCTTCTAGGATATCTACTTCTATGGATAATAGCGTATATTTTGTAGTTCCAGAGTTGGTAGTTTTTCCAAAAGATAAACAAGATATAGCAAAGACCTTTAGTCTAGCAAGTAAACCTGAATATCGTGATCTTAAATTTTCTCCACGTGGGGGTGGCACGGCTACAGCAGGACATTCTTTGTGTGCTGGTGTTATTATAGATGCTAGTCGTTATATGAATAATATTCTAGAAATAAATATACAAAAGGGTTATGTTAAAGTACAACCAGGCGTGGTGCTTGACCAGTTAAACGATGCTCTAGTAGATACGGGGTATTTTTTTGCTCCTAATCTTTCACCTAGTAATAGAGCAACACTTGGTGGTATGGTAAATACTGATGCATGTGGTAAAGGTTCTAGGATTTATGGGCGAACAAGCCAGCATATTTTAGAGCTGGAATGCGCATTAATTAATGGTGAAAATTTAACTACTAAGAAAATAACTTTAGCTGATTTAAAAGAAGAACACTTAAGTGATAGTGAGAAAAATATTTATAGTTGTGTAGTTGAGCATATTATTGACAAGTATCAATTAATAGAGGAAAAGTTACCAAAATTAAGTAGATTTTTAACAGGTTATAATCTAGCTAAAACATATGATAAGCAAAATAATACTGTTAACCTTAGCTATTTGATATCAGGGTCAGAAGGAACACTAGCATTTGTTACAGAATTAACTCTTAAGCTCACTAAAAAACCTAAATTTAAAGCTTTGTTTGCTATATCTTATGATAATTTCGATAAAGCACTTCGAGCAGCAAGAGAACTATTATCTTATGATCCATCAGCTATAGAAACAGTTGATAGTAATATAGTAGAGATAGCCAAAGAAGATGAAGTTTATTATAAGATTAAGCATATGTTAGAAAAAGAAACTTCATTCAATCTAGCAGCTGTAAATTTTGTCGAGTTTATAGCAGATTCAAGACATGATTTAGATGCTAAAACAGCAAAATTAGAAAAATTATTGTTAGATAAAATGGCTGTTTTTCACCTTACAGAAGATCCAAATGAGATGGATAGCCTATGGGAGTTGCGTAAAAAAGGAGTGGGGCTACTCGGAGCGATGAAAGGTGATCGTAAACCAATACCGTTTATAGAAGATACAGCTGTAGCACCTGAAAGATTAGCAGACTATATTAAAGAATTAACTAAGCTTTTAGATTCGTATGGTGTGAAATACGGTATGTTTGGACATGTTGATGTTGGTTGCTTACATGTAAGACCAGCCTTAGATATGAGCTCCCCAGACGATTCTCAAAAGCTTGCAGAAATAACAAAAAAAGTTAGTCAATTAGTTCAAAAATACGGTGGGATACTTTGTGCTGAACATGGTCATGGTTTTAGAAGTGAGTATTTAAAAGACTATTTTGGTGATGAGCTTTATCACTCATTAGGGTGTATCAAAAAAGTATTTGATCCTCATAATCAGCTTAACCCTGGTAAAATCACAGTACCAGATGGAAGTAAAGATAAATTAGTGCCAGTAGATGGGCCGTTTAGAGGGTACTCAGATACTCAAGTGCCTAAGCAAATGAGACAGCAATTTTCAGGAGCATATGATTGTAATGGCAATTCTCAATGCTTGAATTATAATCTAGATACTGTAATTTGTCCTTCTGCTAAAGTTAGTAGAAACTGGCTTTATTCACCTAAAGGTAGATCAGCAGTTTTAAGAGAGTGGTTAAACCAACTATCCGCAGAAGGTTATACAACTGTTGGAAATGTAGAAAAAATGGGTTTAGATAATCCAAAAGATTTTCCTGATGATTTCTCGCATCAAGTTTATGACTCTTTAGAAAAGTGTCTTGGTTGTAAGGCTTGTGTTACAGGATGTCCTATAAAGGTAAATATTCCAGCGATGAAATCACAATTTTTAGCAAACTATCACTCAAGATACCGTCGACCAGCTTTAGACTATTTTGTTAAATATAGTGAAGCTATGCTAAGCTTTAATTTACATATGCCAAAGATATTTAACGACATTTTCAATATTCAGTTTGTAAGAGCAAGTTTGGGTAGTATAGTTGGATTTGCTGATACTCCCCTGGTAAGCTCTTTAAATTTAAAATCAGAGCTTAGAAAGCGAAATGCACCAGAATTTAGTTTAAAAAAGTTAGACAAACTTACAAATGAACAAAAATCAAAAACAGTCTGTATTGTTCAAGATATTTTTACTTCATTATATGAGACCCATGTAGTTTTAGCTCTTTATGATTTTCTTACTGGGATGGGTTTTGATGTTTATGTAGCACCATTTAGAATCAATGGAAAGCCAGCTCATGTGAAGGGATTTTTGAAGTATTTTAAAAAACAAGCTTTAAAAGCGACTCAACTGTATAATGAGGTAGCTAGCATGGGTATTGATATGGTTGGTGTTGATCCTGCGATGACTTTAGTTTACAGGGACGAGTATCCTAAAGCTCTTGAAAGTGAGATAAAATTTGAAATAAAGATGATACAAGAGTGGTTAGTAACGAAACTGGACTCTCTGCCAAAGATGCAAGGACAGCTTGCTAAGGAATTCAGTTTATTCGTACACTGTACAGAAAAATCATTGGTAGCAGTTTCCGCTACTTATTGGCAAAAAATATTTGAACATTTTGGCGTTGATATTAAGCTTGTTGAAACAGGTTGTTGTGGTATGTCTGGTGATTTTGGTCATGCAGTTAAAAATTTAAAAACCTCTAAGCAAATCTATGATTTGAGTTGGAAAAGTAAAATTAAAGAAGTGGGAATTAGAAATTCTATAGCAACAGGTTTTTCTTGTCGCTGCCAAGTTAAGAGGTTAGAGGGGCATACGATTAAGCATCCTATAGAAATTTTAGAATTAAATAGAAAAAAATCACAGAAAGCGTTGACATCATAATTTTGATAAGTATAATAGTCCTCATTGTTGGGTTGTTAGCTCAGTCGGTAGAGCAGCTGGCTTTTAACCAGTTGGTCACAGGTTCGAATCCTGTACAACCCACCAGTTTATACAACAATAATTTAAATCTTGACCGCCAATATTTTTTAATTTAAATTTGTACCAAGAAGATACCAGAATATTACTTGCAACTTAATATGTTAAGTGGTGCAGCCTCAATATTTTTGGTGTGGAAATCATAGCTAGGGCTATTACAAACACTAAGATTAAGAACCTTAAACCTGTTTTTACAAAAATTGTGATAGGGGTGGGGTCTACTTTGCAGGGTGCGAAATTTTTAAAATTCAGCTATCTTATGTGCGGCATATTCAAGTAACTGAAAAAATACTGTGTAAAGAAAACATATTAGTATCTTTCTAGGTTTTTCTATGGTACTCTTATCATTGTAGATTTATCTCAATACATTTAAATTCTTCTTTTTAGTTTTTCTGAGTAATCGTAAGGCTTTAAATATTAATTTTATAATTAAGAATATCTGCGAATATCAATTAAACAAACAAAAAGAGAATAATAATGAATAATAAATTACAAGGAACAGTTAAGTTCTTCAATGATGCAAAAGGTTTTGGTTTTATCAACTGTGAGTCTTTAAGCAAAGATGTATTCGTACACGTTTCAAATATTAGAAATGGTACTCTTGCAGATGGTCAACAAGTTAGCTTCCAAGTCAAAGATGGTAATAAAGGTAAAGAAGCATACGACGTTATAGCACTTTAATAATATTATCTCCTAGTTAACCATAATCTATATAAATCCTTAAGTGGATCTAAATTCTATCGATTGCTATATTATTTATTTTCTTCGCAACTCGAGCAAGTTTTATGATAATACTTTGTAAAAAAGAAAATTGTTTATAACTTTTGTTATAGAACAAACATATATGGTAGAAGTTCTTGGATATTAGTTTCTTTGATATCAGTTTTAGCCTTATTTGCTAATACTATAGGGCAATCTAAATCTAATAGTTCTGACATAACTTGACGACATGCACCGCATGGTGAAACTGCGCTTTTTGTATCTGCGATAACAACTATTTTAGCGATGTCAGTTTTACGGTAACCTTGGCTATATACATAAAACAAGGCCGATCTTTCAGCACAATTAGTTAAGCTAAAAGAAGCATTTTCGATATTAGTACCTGTTATTACTTTACCATTTTTAAGTAACACAGCAGCTCCAACTTTAAACTTTGAGTAAGGAGCATAAGCCTTTTCAGATGCTTGAATTGCTATGTCAATTAGCTTTGTGTTTTCCATATTCTTGTTAATCTTCTTGATAAAAATTATTTTTAATAGATTCTTTTATTATAGCCATTATATCAGTCATACCTTCAAAATATTTGGTTTTGTCTATAGTTTCAGTCATGGTTCTTTTTGCCATAACTGTACATATACAGCTAGCATCTAGACCAAACGTTGCACATACTGTTAATATAGCAGAGGATTCCATTTCTAAGTTTAAGACGTTTAGCTTGCGCCATTCTTCTACGGAACCTTGAAAACTTTTACGTACGTAGCCACTGTAGCTATCTTTCCTTTCTTGCCCTGGGTAAAAAGTATCAGATGAAGCTGTTATTCCGGTATGTAATTTTATATTTAATTTTTTGGCAGAGTTGTGTAATGATTGGTTCAGTAAAAAGCTAGCAACAGCAGGATATTCTATAGGAGCATAATGATAAGATGTACCATCTAACCTTACAGATGCTGTGGTTAAAATCAGGTCGCCAACTTCTATATTTTCTTGAATTGTGCCGCAAGTTCCAACTCGGATAAATTTTTTGATGCCGATCATAGCTAACTCTTCTATACCTATAGCAGCAGAAGGCCCCCCCATTCCTGTAGAGATTACAAGAACATTCTCATTATCAACTTTAGCTAGCCAGGAAGTGTATTCTCTATTTGATGTTAAATAATAAGCATTTTCATCAAGCATTTTAGCTAGCATTTCAACACGGTTTGGGTCACCTGGCAGTATAGCGATTTTGGCACTATGTATGTTGCTTTCGTTCAGGTTTGTATGATACATTATTTCTTTAGAATCAACTCTTTTATTACTAATATTAAGGTTCGGCATAGATATTTTGTTCTCACGGGTAGTTATGTTTAAATAAAAGTATATAGCGAATATTTAGTTAATAAAAGATATTCTAGTATTTCTTTAGTGTTTCTATGCTTTATAATATCGGCTTAGGTCTTCTTACTTTTAAAATTTAATATGAGTCAAAAGTATGCAAATTACAATACTATAGAAAAATTTCTTTTATGTGAAACTCCTGACACTTGGGTGAATGTAGCCCTAGAGAATATAGAGCTTATGCTATTAGATCATGCCTACTGTGAGATGAAGGCAGCTTCTTCAGCTATGACATATATTTACAAGTATCCAGATAAGCATGATTTGGTTATTAGAATGTCTAAAATTGCAAGAGAAGAGCTTGTCCATTTTGAACAAGTTATGAGACTTTTGAAAAAACGCAATATTAAATACGAACCAATATCAGCATCTAGGTATGCTAGCCAATTGATAAAAACAGCGCGTACTGATAAAGAAGGTCGTTTTATAGACGCTTTAATAATAGGCGCATATATTGAGGCTCGATCCTGTGAGAGATTTGCCAAAATAGCTCCTTTTTTAGATAATGAGCTACAAAAATTTTATAATGGTTTACTAGAGTCTGAAAGGCGACATTTTACTATTTATTTAGAATTTGCTCAAAAGTATTCATCTAGCGATATCTATAATGATATTAAAAGAATAGGCGAAGTTGAGAGGGATTTGATATTATAGTTAAATCAATATATTTTAGTTACATATATTGTTTAAATAGAGTATCGATATCACAATTATATTTTCTTTTGAGATGCTTAGCTTGAGCCCATTTATTTTCAATTTTATTATATTCGGGAGAATATGGAGGTAAATATAAAAGTATATGCCCCTTAGATTCCAATAATGGTTTAATTTCACTTTCCTTATGAAAGCTAGCATTATCAATAACGTAAACAGAGTTATCAGGTAATTGATTTAATAGTTCATCTTTAACCCATTGAGTGTATAAGCTAGTATCAACATTACAATTAAATAACCCCACGCATATTAAATTACCGTTATATAAAGCACCAATAGCATTGGTTCTATTTTTATTACCAAAATCTTTAACTCCATAGCATTTTTCACCTTTAAGAGTATAGCCATGAGTTCTAGGCATGCTATATGCAAAGCCACTTTCATCACCATAAACTATATTTTTGCCTGCTGCAATATAAGCTTCTAACTTTTGTTTAAATTGCTTTTGCTTAATAGGATCTGCTTTAGGGTGGCTATAAGTCTTTTTTTATATGTTATCTCAAGCTTCTTCAATGCATAACATATACAACTTTGGCTTACACCAAACTTTTTAGCTCGTTCATACTGATATGCATCAGGATTAGCTTTAATATCTTGTAATAGTTCTGGTTTATTTAACTTTATATCTGGTCTTGACTTACCTTTTTTAGGGCTTATTTCTTTACTCCAGAGGTATACTGTATTTTTACCTATGCCAAATCTATTGGCTGTAGCTTCAAAGGTTAAATCTTGAGACTCTTTTATTGATAATACTTTCTTACGAAAATCTAAGGAGTAAGTCATAATTATAAATGAAAGATATTATAACTAAAATATATTAATTTAGCTATATCTCCAGACACAGAATTTCGTTTTCATGGTGGAATTTTATAAGCTTAAATAATAGGCAATTTCCATTTATAAAGTATCGTCATAATTCTGATAGTTAGTCCTGTGCTAATAATAACTACAGTACTAACATATAAATCTACATTAAAGTAGATAAAAGCAGCGTTTAAAAAACCAACAATAGCTGCAACAGAGGCGTATAGCTCTGATTTAAAAGCTACAGGAATGTCATTACAAATCATATCTCGCATTATTCCACCAGCAACCCCATTAACTATAGCTATGACTGTGCTAACTACCAGTACACTTACAAAGCTCATTTCAAAAACTTCATAACAAATTTGGTAAGCAATACTGCTACCAATGTATGCAAAAGCTATTAAACCGATAGAGTCAAGAATTAGAAAGATATTATAAAATTTATTTATATATTTTTGGGTAAAGATAGCTATAACTGAAAAAACTAGACATATGACTATATAATAAGGATGCAATATAATTGTTACAGGTAAGTTTCCTAATAGTAAATCTCTGACTACACCACCACCTAAAGCTGTGATTAGAGCTATAGCAACTACACCAAAAGCATCCATATTGCGTCTTGAAGAAGATATAACACCAGTCATACTCTCAGCGATTATTCCAAACATAAACATAATGCTAAAAATAAAAGGGCCCGTTATTCCTATGTGGTAATTGTGCATATTGTTCCTTGATTTTGAGCAAGCTCGATTTGGATATATTGTAGAGATTATTTTAAGAATTTAAATTATTTTTTATTATTAATTTAGCTTTGATGTTAGAGGTCTCTTTTTCTTTTAATATCTCAAAGCCTTCAAGGCTAAAATTAGTTTGTTTTTCAGTTTCTACATAGATGATAGTTCCTTGAGGAATAAAGCTATTTTCAAGTATAGTATTAAGTGTTTTAGGAATAATGTTTTTATTAAAAGGTGGATCTAGAAAAATAATTAGGCGAGAGTTAGGCATATTAAGTGTGCCAAGAGCTTTTACACTATCGGTTTTATATAATTCAAAATTTGAAATTTCTAGGTTTTGTAAGTTTTGTTTTAGTTGGTTTATAGCTTTGATATTAAGTTCATAGAATATAGCTTTTGTAGCACCTCTTGATAAACCCTCTATTCCTAAACTACCACTTCCTGCAAAAGCATCTATACAGATACTGTTATCTATATATGGAGCTAACCAATTAAAAATAGTTTCTTTTAATTGGTCTGAAGTGGGACGAAGACCACTGATGTCAGGAAATTTAAGTCTACGGTTTTTATATTTACCAGCTATCACACGAACAGTGTTAGTTTTCACTATTTGACATCTCCAACTATCACCGTTACAACAGCATTTTTTTGGATTTGCTGGAAAGCTTGACTAATTTGTGCTGGCGTTATAGAGTTTATATTTTCAACATATTTATCAAAAAAATCTAAAGGTAATTTTTTGTTTGCGATAGATGACAACATATTAAGTTTTGAGCTATTTTTTACTGAAGTTAATAAATGTGTACCTTCTATATTCTTTTTTGTATTTTCAACTATCTCATCATCTATTTTTTTATGAATAAACTCTTCATACACTTCTTTTATGGTATTTAAAGCTAAATTTGGATTACTTGTTTGAGCTGATATCATAAAGCTACCATAATCAGGGTTAATATTTACATCACTTCCAATGTTGTAAACTAATCCGAGCTCTTCTCTAACTTTGTTAAATAATAGAGAGTTTAGACCACTACCACCAAGTATTTCGTTACCAAGTTTTAATGGGAAATATAAAGGATCTAATATATCCAGCAGAAGTTGGTGACCCACTAAAATTGAAGTTTGATTACTATTAAATTGTTTTTTTATAATAGCAGGCTCAGCTGGTAACTGGATAAAATTTTGCGTGTTTGTTTGACCTTTGGGTAGAGAGCTTATAATTTCTTTAGCTAAATTTTGAGTGTCAGATTCACATATATCACCAACTATACAAATATTAGCATTATTAGCACATATATATTTATCATAGAAATTGGTAATATCTTTGATAGTTATTTTTTGTATACTACTCTTATAACCTATAGTAGGATGACTGTAAGGGTTTTTAGCAAAAAGTTGTTTAGAAAATTCTAATGATGCTAGGTAGTTAGGTTGCTTATGTAAATAGTCAATATGTGTAAGTGTTTGTATTTTTTCTCTTTCAAGGATACTTTCATCAAAATCTGGATCTGTAAAGATTTCTCTAAGAATAGCTACTATCTGTTTTAATATATTGGACTCACTTAAAACTCTAACCTTAATACAAAAAAATTCTTTACTAGTTTCAGCATGAATCGATGCACCTATATCTGTAATTTTATTTATAAGTTCTTGTTCGCTAGAAAGCTTTGTTTTTGTGGCAAATAAGCCTACTGCTAAGTCAGCTAAACCATTTAGTTTGCCATCAAATGCAGAACCAGCTCTAAAATTAAGCTGAATATCTACCATAGGTAGGTTAGTATCTTTTTGGAAGTATATGTTTGTGTCATTGATGTTAAATTTTTGGATCATTTTTTTAATCCTTTAGTAAATGTACAGATGTAAGATTTGGTTTGTCAAAGTATTCGTTAAGCACTCTATTTACATCTTCAATGGTTACATCATAAAGTTTGTTAAGGTGCTTATAATAATCAATATCCAAATTGATACTAGCTAATGAACCAATAAGGTTTGCTTGTGTTTCTAATGAATCCATAGCAAATATTTTATCTGCTTTAATAGTAACTTTAGCACGTGTAAGCTGTTCTTGTGTTATACCATTAGTTTTTAAATCATGAATAGTCTTTTCAATTTTATTTTGAATGTTTTCTAAGCTTTGATCATGATTCGCTATTGCTGTAATAATAAATATATCTTCACCCTTTATAAAAGGTGAATATTCACTGTCTATATGACAGCACAAAGTTTCATCTCTAACTAATTTTTGCTGGAGGATAGAAGCATCAGAACTACCTAAAATACTGTTTAAAATCATTAGCGCAAAAGGATCATTTTTTTGGTATTCAGTAGTTAAAGAAGGGGTTATATAACCCATTATTACAGCAGATGTGTCATTAGGTGGTTTTTTAACTTCTAATTGTCTGTAACCAAAATTGATTAAACTATATTCTTCTTTAGGCTTTGAAATAGTAGAGCAAGGTATACTATCAAAATAATCTCTTATCATAGAATGCGCTGAATCTTTATCAACGTCTCCAACTATCACTATACTGGCATTATTTGGAGCATAGTGCTTCTGGTACCATTTCTTTAGACTACTTAAAGTGTAATTTTCAATATCTTCACGCCAACCTATTATTGGTGTATGACGAGAATTTGTTTGGTATGCTAGTTTCATAAATTGTTCAAAAGCATAGCTAAAAGGTTTATCATCAACCCTAAGGTTACGTTCCTCTAAAACTACTTTTTTTTCTGGAATAAACTCATTTTCATCAAAAATAAGGTTACTCATACGAGAAGATTCTAATGATAAACTTAATTCTAAGTTTCTCTTATGCCAAAATTGGTAATAAGCAGTATAGTCAAAGCTAGTAAAAGCATTTTGAATACCTCCATTATTTTCCACTAAGCTGTTCATATCTTTTTTAGAATATTTATCTGTACCTTTGAACATCATATGCTCGAGCATATGGGAAATGCCAGTTAACTTTTGAGGCTCATAAGTTGACCCAACTTTATACCATATTTGGGATAAAACAACAGGTGCTCGTTTATTGGGTTTTATATATATATTTAGGCCATTATTAAGGGAGTATGTGTATATTTGCATATTTTAAGTTTCTTTTGATTTGATAAATAAGTATATTAGCAGAGCTAATGCAATTATGGTTGGTCCAGCTGCACCAAAAATAGGCGGTATACGTAGTATAAGTGCTATAGGTCCAAAAATTTGATTGATTATAAAAAATGAAAAGCCAAAAAGCGCACCCAAGATAAGTTTGATAATAAGGGTGGATGATCTGTTAGAACCGATACTAAGGGGTACGGAAATTAGTATTAAGACCATTAAAGATACAGGTTGAAACACTTCTTGCCAGAATTTTAAAGACAAAGTATTATCGTTAGCCTGAGTGTTGGAAACCATAAATTTTGTTAATTGCGTTAAGCTTAAATAATCATTGTCATTAATTGTTATAATTCTAGCTACAGATAAAGGTAGAGGATTTGTCCATTTGTCTTGACTTATATTTTTTACAATGTCGAGTTGTTTTTGCTTATCTGAGGTTGGGTAAATAATTTTGTTAATATTGTAAGCATTTGCTACATTATCCGTAGCGTATTTTGCTGTAGCTGCAAAACGAACTTCTTTTAGTTGGTTGTCATCTATTATGAATTTACTAATTGCAGTAGCAGACCTTTTTTCTGGATTGATATGTTGTATATGAGTGATTCCATCAGATGTTTTTAGCCATATATTATTACTGTTGTATTGTACGGTGTTAGTATCAGCAAGTTTTTGTAATACAGGAGCTACGTAACCTCCAAATACTACGGCAATAAAAGCACCAATTAATCCAACGATAATAACTCCTTTAGCAATTTGAAAAGTTGAACGTCCTGAAGACCTAAGAACAATAATTTCAGAGTTATTTGCTAGTAAGCTAAGGCCCATAAGTGCGCCTACCATAGCACAAGCAGGTAGTAGGGTATATAAGATTCCTGGTAATTGGTATAAGGTATTTACAATCAGCTCCCAGTTACTAGCGTTGTTATGGCTATTACTAACTTGTGCTAAATATGTAAAAATAAAAAATAAAATACAAAAAATAGTAGTAACAATCAAAAAACTGTTTAATACTGTTTTAAAGACATAGCGATCAATGCGATTTAAAAACATATCTTTTTACCTTTTATTGGATGTCCCATTTTGTTTTTTGATAGTTCTTATTGCAAACACTGCAAAGAAAATGTGTGGTAGCCAAATTCCTACCCAAGCTGGGATATTACCTTTTGCCATCAGTGTGTTAGTAAACATTACCGAACACAAATATAAGGCTAAAACTATCACAGACGGAAGAAGCTTGGCGTACTTGTTCTGGCGTGGATATAATCTACATAGTGAAAGTGCAAGTAAGCTAGCGATTATTATGCTGATACAGTTGTTAAATCTTGAGAAAAGTTCAGCAGTAAACCTATTTTTTCCTTTTAAAGAGTTTGTCACTAATTCTCCAAAATATAATCTATCCATCCTATAGTGATTATAATCACGAATAGAGTTATCATAAATCGTATATATTGCTTTATCAGCAGTACCATAAGTAGCTTTAAATGAGTTTAACTCACGTGTGTATATGTTTACATCTGTGAAGTTTAAAAAAGCGGCTGTTTTATCTGTTTTAACTGTAGCTTGCGGCGCGGTAATAATTTTATAATCTTTATCCCTTAAAGTTTGCTGGTATAAAAACAAGTCATTTAGTTTGTTTCCAGATTTATTATTGATGTATAACACTCTACCGTTTGGTATAGTAAGTACTTTTCCGTCTGTTATTGAGGATATTAAGGCACGTGCTGATAATGAGGTTTGAAATACATCAGTCGTTTGGTTAGCTAAAGGTATCAGATACATAGATGAAAAAAAAGCAGCTATTGTTAAAACAATAGTAGGTTTTAAAGTATTTAAAGCTATTTGTAGCCATGTAACTCCACCAGCTAAGGTTACAAACATTTCATTGTTTGAGAAATATTTACCAAAACACAGAATTATAGCTAAGAACATAGCTACTGGAATAACAAAAGTTACGTTCTGAGGTAATGTTAAAATTACAAACTTTATGATAGTATCCATACCCAAGCCTTGTGAATAAGCTTTTTGGAAAAGCCTAATAAGTAAGTTAGCAGATACTATAGATATGATAAATAAGGTTATGGAAGTAAAAGTGTTTACAATGTCTCTGTTATAGTATTTTTCTAGAATCAAAATTTATCACAGGTAATTTTTATTAAGCTATTTATAATTCTATAATTTTTATCAATAAAAGTCAGCAACTAATAATAAGCTTCATTCTTAAATTGGATGCGTTAATAAGCATTTTTTGGTATTATATTCGAATAACTAGTAAAGTAAAGATAAGAATATATGAAATTGACTATAACTGATAATGTTAGCTTAAGTTCAGAAGTGATAATTGTTGCTCAAGAAAATTTACAAAAATTGGTGGCTCAAACTAAGTGTCCAAATTCAAAAAAAATACTGGAAAAAAGAGTTTTTAAGGCTAAGTTTGGGGAAGCTCTTCCCTTATTACATGGTGAAAAAACAGTAATACTTTTAGGAATTGGTTTAAGACAAGATTTTTTAAGTTCAGAGTATGATAAAGCTATTACTAAAGCATGTGATTTTTTGAAGAAACTAAGTATAGAAGAAGTTGCAATCAATATAAATTATGTATTTGAAAGCTTTGATATAAGGCAGTTTGCGTCTGAAACCATTAGGGCTTTAGTATCAGAAAGTTATGTTTTTGATGAGCTAAAAACAACAAAAGAAAATTATAGTTTAAACCATATAGAGTTAGTTTATTCAGGTAATCAAGACCTTAAGCAAGCTGCTCAAATAGGTTCTGCTATAGCATGTGGGCAAAATTATGCTAAGGATTTACAGAACTTACCAGCTAATATTTGTAATACTGATTATATGCTTAATGAAGCTAGGGAGCTTACCTCTAAATATGACAAATTTGATTTGGAGTATTTGGGTCAAGATGCAATGGCAGAGCTGGGCATGGGTTGTGCTTTAGCTGTTGGTAGAGGTTCAGATATGCCAAATTATACTGTATCTATGAAATACAATGGTGGCGCTGCGGATCAAGCTCCTATAGTGTTAGTAGGTAAGGGTTTAGTGTTTGATAATGGTGGGGTATGTATAAAGCCTGCTGCTGGTATGGATACTATGAAAATGGATATGGGTGGCGCTGCTGTCGTCATGGGGACTATGAAAACTCTAGCAATGCTTAATCTTCCTATCAATGTGGTAGGTGTGATGGCTTTAGCAGAGAATGCGGTAGATTCTAGATCTTATCGTCCAGGTGATGTACTTAAAAGTATGAAAGGTATAACAGTAGAGGTTAGTAACACAGATGCAGAAGGTAGACTTGTCTTATGTGATACATTAACTTACATTGGTAAATACAAGCCAAAAGCAGTTATAGATATGGCGACTTTAACGGGAGCTATGGTTATATCTTTAGGCGATGCTTTTTCTGGTTTATTTTCTAATAGTGATAAGCTGGCAAATAGTTTACAGCAAGCAGCGCAAGCTTCTAATGATTTGGTATGGAGGTTGCCTTTACATAAGCCTTATCTAGATAAAATTAAAAGTAAGGTAGCAGATATAGATAACTGTAATAGAGATAGATCAGCAGGGTCTATTGTAGCGGCTTTATTTTTGTCTAAGTTTACAGAAGATTATGAATGGGCGCATCTGGATATAGCAGGCTCAGCAATGGGAGATTTTACAAATTGTAAAGCAAGTGGACGTCCTGTACCACTTTTGACTCATTATTTATTATCTCAAGCAAAATAACTTCTTGTCCTTTTAAATTAAATTTTTAACATCTATAGCAAATTTTTTATTCTGTGATACAATTTTGATGTAATTAAATTCAAAACCTTTAGATTTTAATTACGGAGATCATTAATGTTAAGAATTACTCAACAAGCAATTACTTTTGATGATGTATTGCTTTCACCTAGATACTCAAATGTACTTCCTCACCAAGTAGATTTAAGAACAAACATAACTAGAGATATTCAGTTAAATATACCACTTGTATCAGCTGCTATGGATACAGTTACAGAATCTCGATTAGCTATAGCGATAGCTCAAGAAGGTGGTATTGGTATAGTACATAAAAATATGTCTATAGAGGCACAAGCCCAAGAAGTTAAAAAGGTAAAAAGGTTTGAAAATGGTATGGTGATTGACCCTATCACGATAAAATCACAAGACTCAATTAAGCAAATCATGCAGCTAGCAAAAGAATACAACTTTTCTGGGTTTCCTGTAGTTGATGAGAATAACCAGACGGTCGGTATAGTCACTAAGCGTGATTTTAGATTCGCTAAGGACCTTGATGAACCAGTTAGTTCAATAATGACACCTAAAGAAAAGTTAGTAACAGTGCCTGAAAACTCATCACAAGGATCAATCAAGAAAAAACTCCATGAGCACAAAATAGAAAAACTACTCGTAGTTAATGATGATGGTGTATTAGTAGGTTTAATAACGACTAAGGATATTGAAAGATCACAAAATAAACCAAATGCATGTAAAGACTCTTTAGGACGTCTTAGAGTTGGCGCTGCAGTTGGTACAGCAGCTGATACTAAACAAAGAGTAGCAGCTTTAGCTAAAGAAGACGTTGATATTATAGTGGTAGATACTGCTCATGGGCATTCTCAAGGTGTACTTGACATGGTTAAGTGGATTAAAGACACATACCCACACATCCAAGTAATAGGTGGTAATATTGCTACAGCAGAAGCTGCTAAAGATTTAATTAAAGCAGGAGCTGATGCTGTAAAAGTAGGTATTGGTCCTGGTTCAATTTGCACTACTAGGATTGTAGCAGGTGTTGGTGTCCCGCAAATAACAGCTATTGCAAACGTGGCAGAGGCGTTGAAAGATACAGGTGTTCCTGTGATAGCAGATGGAGGTATTAGGTATTCAGGAGATATTGCTAAGGCAATAGTTGCAGGCGCCTCAGTAGTCATGATAGGAGGCTTATTTGCAGGAACAGAAGAGTCTCCTGGAGAGGTTGAGTTGTTTCAAGGTCGCTCTTATAAATCTTATCGTGGTATGGGTTCTCTTGGAGCTATGGAAAAAGGTTCATCTGATAGATATTTTCAAGGAAACACAGAAGCTAAAAAATTTGTTCCAGAAGGGGTTGAAGGGCGTGTACCATACAAAGGTTTACTTTCAGCTGTTATTCATCAGTTGATAGGTGGTTTAAGATCAAGTATGGGATATACCGGTTCAAAAGATATAATTACAATGCGTACAGAGCCAAAGTTTGTGCAAATAACAGGGGCTGGATTTAATGAATCTCATGTGCATAATATAACTATTACAAAAGAACCCCCTAATTACCAGTCTTAATTCTATATTGATCTAGCAAAAAAAGTTATAATTACGGCACCCCTGAATAAATAGGAGAAATTCCTAATGTCAAATGCTATTTTATTTTTAGATGGTAAAATTGATTTATCTTTTTGTCAGAAGTATATTGCTGATAATCAACTTAACTTGCCTATATTTTGTGCTGATGGAGCGTATCTTAAAGTTAAAGGTTCTTATAGTATAAATAAAAAAATAGAAAAAGTTATAGGAGATTTTGACTCATACAATGTAATAGATAATGATTTGTTTTTAATCAAGGACGACCAGTATTCTACAGATTTTGAGAAATGTCTAGATTTTTTATTAGAGAATCATTTCACCAAAGTTTACGTTTTTGGTGCTTCAGAGGGAGAAATGGATCATTTTTTAGGTAACATTTCTACAGCTAAAAGTTATAAGAAAAAAATAGAGATTGAATTTATTGATATTTACTCGCGTTACTTTTTTATATCAAAAGAATTTACTATCAGTGGAGTTTTGGGCAGGATGTTTTCAGTTATGCCTTTTGGCTCGGCAGTTAATATATATTATAATGGTTTAAAATATCCTCTTAATGGCGAAAGTTTATCATTAGGCGCAATGATGGGTACAAGAAATTACGCTGTGGAAGATATTGTAAAGATATCTTACTCTACAGGAGATATTTTATTGTTTATATCACATGGGGAATATAAGGGAAAAATAGATGTTTTGTGATAGTTTAAAAAAAAATACTAGTGAGAATATTAATTTAAAATCAGAATTTGAGAAAGACTCTAAAAGAGTGGAAAAATTTTCTCTAGCTTATGAAGGGATATATTTTGATTATTCTAAAAACCTCATAAATAAAATTATCTTTGATAAACTAGTAAAGTTGGCGAATGACTCAAATCTTAAGCAAAAGATCCATCAAATGTTTGCTGGCGAAAAAATAAATATTACAGAAAATAGAGCTGTGTTACATACTGCTTTACGTGATTTATCAAATAACCAGCTAATAGTTGATGACCAAGACGTACGTCTAGAAATTTCGCAAGAAAAACAACGTGTTAAATTGCTTGTAGAAAAAGTTGTTTCTGGTGAATGGAAAGGTTACTCTGGTAAAAAAATAACAGACGTTGTTAATATAGGTATTGGTGGTTCAGATCTTGGTCCAAAGATGGTCGTTCGTGCACTTACTCCATATCATTGTACTGGATTAAAGGTACATTTTGTTTCTAATGTTGATGCTGATTCGTTATTACAAGCTTTGAGCTGCGTTAGTCCCGAAACAACTTTATTTATCATAGCTTCAAAATCTTTTTCAACAGAAGAGACTTTATTAAATTCTATTTCAGCTAGAGAGTGGCTTTTAAATCATTATAAAAAAACACAGGCTGTAGCTAATCATTTTGTGGCTATTTCAAGTCAGCTTGATAAGGTTAAAGAGTTTGGTATTGATTTAGAGCATTGCTATAAAATGTGGGATTGGGTAGGTGGTCGCTATTCATTGTGGTCATCTATTGGTTTACCTATAGCATTTGCAGTAGGTTATGATAATTTTGAAAAGCTTTTAGCAGGAGCTTACTCTATAGATAAACATTTTAAAGAAACAGATTTTGATAAAAATATTCCTGTTATTATGGCGCTACTTGCTAGCTACTATTCATGTGTATATAGTAGTCAATCTCAAGCCTTATTGCCTTATGATGATAGACTTGGTTTTTTTGTTGATTACCTTCAGCAAGCAGATATGGAAAGTAATGGTAAGTCTGTTGATTTAACTGGTAACACAGTTAATTATCAAACGGGATCTATACTTTGGGGTGGAGTTGGCACAAATGGTCAACATGCTTTTCACCAACTTTTACATCAAGGTAATATTTTTATTCCAGTTGATTTTATAGCAGTTGCTAAAAGCTATCATAATTACTTTAATCACCAGGAGTCTTTATTGGCAAACTGTTTTGCCCAGTCTCAAGCACTAATGTTTGGACAATCTTATGATATGGTTTATAATGAGCTTTTAGAAAATGGTTTTGGTGAGTATGAGTCAAAGAATTTGGCCTATCATCAGGCAATACCTGGCAATAGACCAAGTACTACAATACTTCTAGAAGAGTTAAGTCCATATAACCTTGGTGCTTTGGTAGCTTTATATGAGCATAAGATATTTGTTCAAGGTGTTTTGTGGGACATTAATAGTTATGACCAATGGGGTGTTGAACTTGGAAAAAAACTTGGAAAAAATATCTTAAAAGCTATGAGAAATTTTAATTCTACAGAGTATTCTCAACTTGACGAATCAACTAAAAATCTAATACAAAAAAGCAAATTTTAAGATGCCTAAGCAATATATAAAAAAAAGAGGTTTTTCATTAGTAGAGGTTATGGTCGTAATAGCTATTATGACTATACTTATGATGGCTGCTATTAGTTCCTTTACTTTTTATTACAAAACTTTTGCAGAAACAAGGCTTACAAATCTACAGAAGATGATTGAATTTGCTGTTATAAAAGCTAGAGTTGATGGTAAAACTGTGGTTATATGTGCAGCTAACGCTGATAGTTTTGATGCTACAGGAAAGTTAGATGAAACAACCTTTAACTGTGCTAATACTGATAGTTGGGGGGACAACCCTATAGTTGCATTTCAAAGCTCTGATGGTACAGCTACATACGTAGCTAATGAGGATAAGATAATAGCAAATCTACCTAAAGGTAATAATGAATCTCTCTATATCAATTTATCAGGTAATCCCTCTTATTTAAAAATTAGTCCTAATGGTTTTATGGCTACAGGCAATGGAAATATAGTATATTGTGATAAAACTAACACGTATAGGGCAGCGTTGATTTTAAACCTAGTAGGTAGGGTAGTATATACTGATAGTCCGACTAAAAAAAATAGTAATGAATTATATGAATGTAATTAGAGTTTGATTTTGTATTAAGGAGAATAAATAATGGCTAGTGATAGAATACCAATGACACCAACCGGTGAAGCAGCACTTAGAGCAGAGCTTAATCAACTTAAAAAAGTTGAAAGACCAGAGATTATAGCAGCTATAGCTGAAGCACGTGAGCATGGTGATCTAAAAGAAAACGCAGAGTATCATGCAGCTAGAGAGAGACAAGGTATGATTGAGGGTAGGATAAAAGATATTGAGGCAAAGCTGGCAAATGCACAAGTTATAGATGTTACAAAATTACTAGCAAATGGTATGGTAGTATTTGGTTGTACAGTTACTCTTGTGAACATAGATACTGAAGAAGAGTTTACATATAAAATAGTTGGTGAAGATGAAGCTGATATAGATAATCAAAAAATATCAATACAAGCGCCATTAGCACGCGCACTTATCAAAAAAGAAGAAGGGGATGAGGTTGTTTTAGAAACACCGAAAGGAAGAGTTACTTACGAAATTGTCGAAGTCTTGTATCAATAACTTTACTTTTTAGTTTTATTCTTAAAACAGATTCTATATGAAAAAAATTATAATTAAGGGCGCAAAAACCCATAATCTAAAAAATATCGACGTTGAAATACCTAGAGATAAGCTAACAGTTATAACTGGCTTAAGTGGTTCTGGTAAATCCTCCCTTGCATTTGATACTTTATATGCTGAAGGACAAAGAAGATACGTCGAATCTTTATCCTCTTACGCAAGGCAGTTTTTATCTATGATGGACAAGCCAGAAGTTGAACACATAGAGGGTTTGTCACCAGCTATTTCCATAGACCAGAAAACAACTTCACATAATCCACGCTCTACGGTAGGAACTGTTACAGAAATCTATGATTATTTGAGAGTTTTTTTTGCTAGAGTGGGCCAACCGAAATGTCCTACTCATGATATTGAGCTTAAAGCTCAAACTGTAAGTCAAATGGTTGATAGGGTTTTAGAATTTGATGATAATGATAGGTTAATGATATTAGCACCAATTATTTCTGAGAAAAAAGGAACTCATCATACACTTTTAGATAAAATACAAGCACAAGGTTATATTAGGGTTAGAATAAATGGCGAGTTTTACAATCTTGATGAAGACTACCCAGAATTAGACCGATACAAAAAACATAACATAGATGTTGTAGTAGACAGATTTAAGCCAAAACAAGATAATCAGCAACGCATTGCCGAATCACTTGAAACAGCCTTAGATTTAGGAAATGGCATAGTCAAGTTGGCTAATATGAATGATGAAAGTGCTAAAGATATACTATTTTCATCAAAGCATGCTTGTCCTTTATGTAGTTTCGCATTAAAAGAGCTTTCCCCAAGAATATTTTCTTTTAATAGCCCGTTAGGAGCTTGTAGCAGCTGTGATGGGTTAGGTGTTAAGGAGTTTTTTGATGAGAAAAAAATTATTGTTGATGAAACTTTGTCTCTGAGAGTTGGAGCTATCTCTAAGTGGAATAAAAATAATCAATACTATTTTTCGCAGCTAGAATCATTAGCTCAGCATTATAAATTTTCATTAGACAAGCCTTTTGCAGAATTGCCTAAAGAAATACAGAATATAATTTTATATGGCTCAGATGAAGAGATAATAAAAATGACGATAGACTCTATTCGTGGAGGTAAGCAAGTACGTCAAAAAGCTTTCGAGGGGGTAATTCCTCATTTTGAACGTAGGTATTATGAGTCAGATTCTGATATGGTCAAAAAAGACCTATATGAGTTGATGAGTAATTTAACTTGTAAATCATGCGGCGGTGCTAGAATCAATGAGTACGCACGTAACATTTTTATAGCTGACAAAAATATAGCAGATGTTTGCCAGTTATCTACTCAAGATCTGTTAGTTTGGTTAGGTAACTTACAGTTTGCTGGACAACAGCAGGTGATAGCTGAGAGTTTACTTAAAGAAATAAAATTAAGAGTACAATTTTTAGCAGATGTTGGTTTAGAATATCTTAGTTTAGCAAGACAGGCAGATACTTTATCAGGTGGTGAGGCTCAGCGTATTCGTTTGGCTAGTCAAATAGGTGCTGGTTTAGTTGGAGTAATGTATATTTTAGATGAGCCCTCTATAGGGCTTCATCAACGAGATAATCAACGTTTGCTTGATGCTTTACATAATCTTAAAAATATAGGCAATACTGTTATAGTTGTAGAGCATGATGAAGACGCTATACGCCAGGCAGATTATATAATCGATATGGGTCCTATGGCTGGGGTTCATGGAGGTCAAGTTGTTGCTACAGGTGATTATAGCACTATCATAAAGAGCCAAAACTCACTGACTGCTGATTACCTAAGTGGTCGTAAAAAAATAGCAGTACCAGAAATTAGAGTTAAAACTGATAAAAACAGATTCTTAGAAATAACGGGAGCTACTGGTAATAATCTTCAAGGTGATGATTTAAAAATTCCCATGGGGGTGCTTACTTGCGTTACAGGAGTTTCAGGATCAGGTAAATCCACTCTTATAAATAGAACACTTTATCCATTAGCATCACGATTGTTAAATAGAAGTACATTAGTTCCTATGCAATATAAATCTCATAAGGGTTTTAATCATTTAGATAAAGTTATTGATATTGATCAGTCACCAATTGGTAGGACTCCACGCTCAAACCCAGCCACTTACACCGGAGTATTTACACCAATCCGTGAGTTATTTGCAGCAACCTCAGAGGCTAGATCAAGAGGTTATACTGCTGGTAGATTTAGTTTTAATGTTCGTGGTGGAAGGTGTGAAGCCTGCCAAGGTGATGGTGTAATAAAAGTAGAAATGCACTTTTTGGCAGATGTATACGTTGCTTGCGATGTTTGTGAAGGTAAGCGCTATAACCGAGAAACATTAGCGGTCCAATATAAAGGAAAAAACATTTACGAAGTTTTAGAAATGACTGTCGAAGAAGCGCTTGAATTTTATGAAGCTGTCCCCACTATTAAAACTAAGCTAGAAGCTTTGATGAGTGTGGGACTGTCTTATATTAAGCTAGGACAAAGTGCTACAACATTATCAGGTGGAGAGGCTCAGCGTGTAAAACTAGCTAAAGAGCTATCTAAAAGATCTACTGGTAAGACTTTATACATATTAGATGAGCCAACAACAGGGTTACATTTTTATGATATTCATCAGTTACTAAAGGTTATCATGGATTTACGTGATAAAGGAAATACTATAGTTGTTATTGAGCATAACCTAGATGTGATAAAAACAGCTGATTGGATAATAGATTTAGGTCCAGAAGGTGGTAACAAGGGTGGACAAATAATATTTGAAGGTACACCTGAAGAAATAATTGGGTGTAAAGAATCTTATACAGGTAAATATTTAAAAGAGCTACTATAAAAATTATTAGAAGTTTTGTTTAGTAAACTAATATTTCAGCTTTAGATTAGTAATTGAATAGACTAGAATGTAGGTATGGGAGTTACATATTTAGCTGTGGTTGGGCTTTTTAGTTAAAACAACTAGCCAATAGTAAAAATTTTTACTATAGTATATTAGGATTTTATTTTTAAAATTTAAAAAAGGAATTAAGGGCTTAAATAAAAATATGGCACAAAATAATGACAATAAAAGTAATATGCTAAAAAATATTATTTTTTGGGTATTAATAATTGGTGGAATGTTATTGTTGTTTAATGGTATTAATGATACGAATAATTCTTCTCGAAATATTGATTATTCAACTTTTGTATCTAAGCTAAAAGATAATCAGATAAGTTCAGTAGATGTCGATGGCAGAACAATTTCAGGGAAAACTAGTTCTGGCGAAAGCTTTGTCACATACGCACCTTTGTTAGATAGTAGTCTAGTCGGTAAGCTAGAAACTAGTAAAGCTGTAGTTAAGGCAAAAGCACCAGAGAAACCTAATTTACTTTTAGCATTTTTGCTTAATTGGTTACCAATGCTTTTAATCTTTGGTTTTTTTATTTATATGATGACTAAAGCTGGTGGCGGTGGTAAAGGAGGTCCTTTTTCTTATGGTAGAAGTAGGGCTAAACTTTTAGGTGAAGATCAGATAAAAGTTACTTTAGATGACGTTGCTGGGGTGGACGAAGCTAAAGAAGATGTGGCAGAAATAGTTGATTTTTTAAGAGAACCTAAAAAGTATGAAAAAATTGGTGGTAAAATACCAAAGGGCGTTTTAATGGTTGGACCTCCAGGTACAGGTAAAACCTTGTTAGCTAGAGCTATCGCTGGTGAAGCTAAAGTGCCGTTTTTTTCTATCTCGGGTTCTGATTTTGTTGAAATGTTTGTAGGCGTTGGTGCTTCACGTGTGCGTGATATGTTTGAGCAAGCTAAGAAAAAAGCACCTTGTTTAGTATTTATTGACGAAATAGATGCTGTAGGTCGCCATCGTGGTGCTGGTATGGGTGGTGGTAACGATGAAAGAGAACAAACTCTGAACCAATTATTAGTTGAGATGGATGGCTTTGCTGATAATGAGGGCGTTATCATAATAGCAGCAACTAATAGACCAGATGTGCTTGATAAAGCATTACTAAGACCAGGTAGGTTTGACAGACAAGTTACTGTAGGTTTACCAACAGTCAAAGGTCGTGAAGCTATATTAAAAGTACATATGAAAAAAATAAATATGGGTGATGATGTACGAGCTGACTGGATTGCTCGCGGTACTCCAGGTTTTTCTGGAGCAGAGTTAGCAAATTTAGTCAACGAAGCTGCATTATTTGCTGCAAAAGAGTCTAAAGAAAAAGTCACAATGGCTGATTTTGAAAAAGCTAAAGATAAGATCCTTATGGGAGCTGAAAGAAGGTCAATGGCAATGACTGAAAAAGAAAAGAAACTTACAGCTTATCATGAAGCTGGACATGCTATCATTGGTAGACTTATGCCTGAGCATGATCCTGTCTATAAGGTTAGTATTATACCACGAGGCCGTGCTCTTGGTGTAACTATGTATATTCCAGATGGTGATAAGGTTAGCCAAAGTAGATTAGTGCTCCAAGGGCGCTTATGTAGTATTTTTGGTGGTAGATTGGCAGAGGAGCTAATATTTGGTTATGAGCACGTTACTACAGGAGCATCTAATGATATTCAAGTAGCAACGGATATAGCACGTAATTACGTTGCTCGTTGGGGCTTATCTGATTCTATGGGTACTATACTCTATGAGGTAGAAGATGATGGCCCATTTGGAGGCTCTGGTGGTAGAATTTCTAAAATTTCTGATGTTACGATACGTGAGGTAGATACTGAAGTACGTAAACTTATAGATTCAAGTTATGCTAAAGCTAAAAAACTGTTACAAGAAAATATAGATATTTTACATGCTATGGCAGAAGCTTTGATGAAGTATGAAACTATAGATGCAATGCAAGTTGATGATCTAATGGCTAGAAGAGATGTCCGTGAGCCTGGAGAGTACGGTGATAGTTATAAGCCAAGGAATATACAAAGCGAAGCAGCTATTTTAGAATCTAATCCTGCAGAGTCTACAAAGGTTGAACCTCTATTAAAGGAAAATGAAAGTGAGGATATAAAATAATTATTAAACCTAAATGTAATTAATCTTCCCAGTATTGAATTGCATTAAACTTTTTTATTGATTGTGTAATACTTGATGAATGATAGAATGTACTTCTTTTAAAAGAAAGAAGGCTAATAAGTAAACCATAGTCACTTTTCTTTTTATTCCTGGTCTGTTTGTAAGTTTTTGCCCAATCTAGTAGCATATTTTTTAATTTTTTTCTATTCCCCTCTATAGAAGACATTATAAAACTTGCGTAAGTACTATTATAATCTTCAATTTTTAAATAAGCAGCGACAGTTTCAGCTTGACCATTTTGTAAAGCCATAAATAAACCAGGGGTTTTATCATACCGTTTAGCAGCTATTAGTTGTTTTTTATCTAACCCAGGTATATCTTTTATTGCTTGGATGTATGCAGCGACAGTTTCAGCTTGACCATTTTGTAAAGCCATAAATAAACCGGGTATACCATCAATTTTTGCAGTTAATAGTTCTTGTATATCTAATTCAGGTATATCTTTTATCGCTTGGATATATGTTTTAACAGTTTCAGCTTGGCCATTTTGTAAAGCCATAAATAAACCAGGTGTCCCATCACTATTTTTTGCAGCTAAAAGTATGTTTTTATTGATTTTAGGTATATTTTTAATACTATCAATATATGCTTTAACTGCTTGAGCCTCACCATCTTGTAAAGCCATAAATAAACCAGGTGTCCCATCACTATTTTTTGCGGTTAACAGTTCTTGTATATTTAATCCGGATATAGCTTTTATTGCTTTAATATATGCGGTAATAGTTTCATTTCGACCATTTTGCAAAGCCATAAATAATCCAGGAGTGCCATCATTAATTTCTGCAGTTAATAGTTTTTGTTTATTTAATTCGGGTATATTTTGTATTATTTGAATATATGCTGTAACAGCTTCAGTAAGACCCTCATGGAGAGCTAAAAGTAACAATTTACTTACTTGTTGTGGTTTGGATTTTGCATATTTTTCATCTATGCTAAAATAAGATAGATTATGAGTTTGAGCTTGAACTTGAACATTTTTGAATTCTTTAATATAAATAGCTTCCTCATTTATATTAAAAGGCGAGTTATTATAAAGGTTTTTATAAATGATTTCATATATTTGCTTAGCTGAAGTAGAGGATGTAGTCATATTATAACATTCATCATGATTAATTAAATAACCCCCTTGTTTTTGACAGCCACCTATTGCTATGCAATGACTTTCAGCGATTAGTAAAAAAGCTATAGGCATGTCACTATTAGTTATTTTGTTGTACAATTTTTGAGCCGTTTCTTCTGTAAAAATTGTTAAATTACTAGAGTGAAGATATATATTACTACCATCATTAGCTTTGAAAAAATCTATAGATTTTTGGTAGTCTTGGGTGCCGAAACAATATTTATTATCCTTGTTAAGGGACTTTTTGTCTAACCCAAAGTATATTTGGACTCCGTCAAACCAGCTTAATATATTTAGTAATTGATGATCATTATAAGATAGGTTATTTCTGGTGTTTTTATTACTTCTTTTTTCTTGAGCTTTTTCTATATCATGCTTTAACCAATATAAAGCTATATCTTGCCTATCTTCGTTAGTGATATTTTTATAGTTATACTCAATAACATCATTTCCTAGACGTATTTTAAAAGTGTTAATTTCTTTAATTACAAAGCCTTCATTTTTAGGATCTTCAGCTTCATTGATATCGCCAACTTGTTTTATATGTTTAATTTTAAAATAATAAGAATCAATTAGATTCAAACGGTCTCTGTATGTTTTAAAATCATTTCTGAGGATTGCTTGTATAGCCATAAAAGCTATTCCATAGCACATTCCATCCTGGTTTATTTCATAACCAAGTACTTTTTGTAAATTAATTAATGATAGTTTCATTGGAAGTCCTTTTATTAAAATTTCATACCGTAGTTTTATCAATAATTTTTAATATAATAGGTATAGAAAAATATACATGTTAATTAATTATAAACAATATACGGCATTTTAGTTAATACACGTTGATCAAATAGTGTATAGAAATCATCTTTATATAGTTAACATAATACAAGTTTCGAATAAAGCTTGAATTATATAGGTTCCATGAACAAAGAAATTGAATAAAGCGGTTAAGTATATTTAAATAGTTTTGCTATATGGCTTAATATCTCATGACGACACTATCTAGATTATTTAAAGAATCTGGTGTTCATATCCATCCAGAGATTAAAAGTCTCACCGATACGGGCTATCAAGGGATACATAAGTTGCATCAGTATTCAGAATTGCCGAAGAAAAAAACAAAGAAGAATCCACTAACCAAAGAAGCCAAAAAGAAAAACCGTGAACTGTCTAGTCAACGTGTTCTAAATGAGAATGTGATCGGCATGGTTAAGCGATTTAAAATTATTGCCGATCGTTATAGAAATAGAAGAAAAAGATTTGGTTTGAGGTTTAATTTGATCGCTGGAATTTATAATTTCGAGCTCTAGATGGGTTATGCAAGAGGTCTAATCTAGATACTATAATCTCACAATTTCAACCTTTTTTAATGCAATTGCCCTGAAAGAACCGTAGTAAAAACAGAATTTTACTGTTTATTGTGATAATATAAAATAACTGGTTATATAAATAATAATAAGGAAAAACATATGTTACCAACTCCTCATATAGAAGCAGATAGCAAAGATAAGTTCGCAAAAACAGTAATAATGCCGGGTGATCCTTTAAGAGCGAAATATATTGCGGAAAATTACCTAGAAGATGTTATCAGAGTAAATACTGTTAGAAATATGCTGGGTTACACAGGTACTTACAAAGGACAAAAAGTTAGTGTTATGGGTTCTGGTATGGGCGTTCCTAGTATGGGTATATATTCATACGAGTTATTTAAGTATTATGATGTTGATAATATTATTCGAGTAGGGTCTTGTGGTTCATATACGGAAGATTATAAAATCTACGATGTTGTGCTTATTGAAGAAAGTTATGGTGAGTCAATGTTTATTGAGCTTGTGACAGGTGAAAAAACTAATATGATTAAGCCTAGTACGAAGTTAAATGCAGAGCTTGTTAAGTCAGCTAAAAACTTGGGTATAGAATTAAAAAAAGTAAAAGCGCATTGTACAGATATTTTTTATAGAAAAAATTTCAATGACTATAAAGATATTAGTAAAAAGTTCGGTTGCGGGGTTGTAGAGATGGAAACTGCTGCTCTATTTGCAAACGCAAAAGTATTAGGTAAAAAAGCAGCTGCGATTATGACAGTATCAGATTGTTTAGTAACAGGTGCATCTACTACTTCAGCAGAAAGGCAGGATTCTTTCACTAATATGATGGAAGTTGCTTTAGGTACTCTAGAAAATAACTAATTTGACCTTTTTTTCGAGCCTTTTCATTAAACTGTGTAGATAGTTTTATAGATTATGCCTGCAATCTACTTTCAAGGTGAATGATGAAATAAGGCATAGCCGCATTTGCATGGAGCCTTTCCACTTAACTGTGTAAATTCACTTACATGAATCTCTGAATTCTATGCTCAAACTCGATAGCGAAATAAGGCATAGCCTCATTCCAATATTTAACAGGCATAGACCATTTTTTAGTCAAATAATCTATAGCCAAGTACAAAGATTTGAAAACAGAGTCATCTTTAGGAAATAGCTTTTTATTCTTAATGACTTTCCTAAACTGGCTATTAAGCGATTCAATCGCATTAGTAGTGTAAATAACTTTACGAATTTTTGGAGGATATTGCAAGAATACAGTTAAATTATCCCAATTATTTATCCATGACTTTGAAATTAAAGGATATTTAGTATCATATTTATTTGCAAAGTTATCAAGCTCAGATTGAGCTATTGCAATGGTATCAGCATCATATATTTTCTTTAACTCTCTAGCTACCTCTTTCTTGTCTTTATATGGCACATACTTAAGACTATTACGAATTTGATGAACGATACAAAGCTGATGCTTTGTCTCAGGGTATATAGCTTGTATAGCATCAGACATGCCTTTTAAATTATCAGTACATGCTATAAATATATCCTGTAAGCCTCTATTCTTTAATTCAGTAAAAACACTAAGCCAATATTTAGCACCTTCATTTTGACTGATCCAAAGACCTAATACATCCTTATGACCAGTTAACGATATGCCAAGAGCCACATACACAGCTTTATTAATAATATGCTTGTCTTCTCTAACTTTAACGACTATACAGTCAAAAAACACTATTGGATAAACTGACTCTAAAGGTCTATTTTGCCATGCTTTAACATCATCAATAATAGCTTCTGTAACATCACTTATAAAGCTTGTACTTATCTTTGTATCATATAACTCAAATAACTGTTGTTGGATATCTGTAGTACTCATACCTTTAGCATACAAAGATATAATTTTTTGGTCTAAGCCGTTTATCTTGGTGACTCTTTTGGGAACTATTTGAGGTTCAAAGTCACTATCTCTATCTCGTGGAACTGATATTTCCAAATTACCTGTGTCTGTAGCTAATGTCTTGTTACTATAGCCATTCCTAGCATTTGATGAATTAGTCCTTTGGTGTTTTGAATAACCAAGATGACTATTCATTTCTGCATCTAGTGCTTTTTCTAATAATCGTTTTGTTAGTTGCTTTAGCAAACCATCTTTCTCAAACATTTGATTAATATCAACACCTGAATCTATTATTTGATCTGCAATAGCTGTGTAAATATCTTCTGACTTCTTATTCTTAGACATTGTTTCTATCCTTAATATTTCGCTAGAAATAATCTAGCAGGTTAATTAAGAATTTACACATTTATTTGGAAAGTCCCTTTGCATGTGTTTATTCAAGCCATTTTTACTTATGAATCTACGCTGTTAATCCACATATTTAATTGGTTTATTTTTTATCTTTTTCATACTGTACTTTCAATTTCTTATTATTTAGTTCCTTATTGGATTTGCAGTTTCCCTCCTTACACCATGTGTTATAAAATACCCCACCTTCCTCATATCCTTTGATGGTTCTGAATATTTTTGTAGGACCTATACAAGCATGATTATTAATACCACACCAAAAATAGGCTTTAGTACCACTTATATTATAAAGATCATAGTTTTTGTTTTTTAAGAAGGGAGTAATTTGTAACTTCTGAGATGCAGTATCCTTAGCTTTATTACAGAAGTTGATAAACCCACTCGTATTTTTATATTTACATGAACTATCGGGAATAATAACCTCAGCAGCATTACCATACAGTTTTTTTACCTCAGTACTTATATATGTCACAAAATCTTCATAACTAGAGTATTGCAAAGGACGACCTAATTGTCTGTTTTTTGTATAATTTACTTGATGTGTTCGCTCATTATGTACTTTTAAGTTTGATGAGGTGTTAAAGCTACTATTACAGCCTTTAAAATTACACCTAAATGGTTTCTCTCCTGTATGTATGCGCATATGTTTTTTCAAGTTTGATGATTGGGTGAAACGTTTATTACAGACTCCACACTTATGTTTTTTCTCTCTAGTATGTATTTCTAAATTCCCTGTTGAATTTTCATTACCACCATTTAATGTTTCTTCCATAAGAATATCTACTGACTGAGGTTTATTTTGTCTTTTACCTAAAATTTTATCTGTTATTTTTGACTTTTCTAACTGTTTAGTAGCCTTTTGTATTTGTAGTGGTATGCTAATATTATTATTATTTACTTCAATGTAGGGTTGTTCTTGGTTTTTATTCATACCTGAAGAAATTTGTATTCTATTATTGGCCATTTGTCTATCAGCTATTAAAAAATAGTGTTCTTGGCCAGCTACTGTATTATCATAACCAACATCAATATCGATTAAATTATTTGACGGAGCTATAGCTGTTATTTGCTCAATAGATGTTTGTCCTAGTTCTACCATTCTCCTGTGTATATTAAGTCTAATATTGGGGTATAAATTTACTAATAAAAACATAACTAAATCGCCAGCTTCATTATTCCATAAGCCTGAATTTGCTATATCATAGTAAACTTTATTAAAATTACTAGCAGGAACAAAAGGCCTTAGATACTGCTGTACCACCATGTCATTTTGAATATATGAAGCTAATATAGCCCTTAAATCCTCACCAGAGTCAGGAAAGCCAACAATATCATTAACTCTTCCTAAACGATGAACTTGTTTAACTACAGCATTATAAAAACAGTTACCATCGCGTTTTATCTCACCATTATCTTTAATGTTATTACGCTGTAATTTTCTACTTTTTCTTTTTTGTGGCCCATCGTTTTTAATGAAAAATTTATTTAATTCTTGTATAAATTGATCAATTAACTTTTGATCTTTATAACCTTGATTATACTCAATATGCTTAATAATCTCGCTTTTAAGATTATTTTTCGGTAGTTCAATTTTCGGAGGAATTGGCTTTCCTTTATAATTATTTATTTCTACAGCCTTGGCTTTGCGTATTTCTTTATGTATATCTTTATTTCCATTAGGATAAACTTCTTTAAGATTATTAACACTTAACTCAGATAGAAAAAAGAGTCTTTGAAATATTATCACGCTATGGATGGTTTTCGAGATCATGTTAAATAATCTGTTGTCAGAAAATATTGATTCAAGGTTATCATTATTTAATTTATTGATATCAGAAATATACTGTTTTAGTTCAATTTCTAATTTACCTATTTCTGGAGTATTCTTTATTTTGACCTTTTCATAATGCTTCTTATATTTATCAATTTGTTCTTCTTTAGCCTTAATATTTGCGTTTAACCTAATTAGTGTACTTTTGTATAGATGTCTAATACTTTGCTTTTGGAGAAATTTGGTATAAAAATTATAAAAAATCTTTAGTCCATCACCGCATTCAAAACTTATATCATACATATCCTGTGCATTCACTTTTAAACCTATATATTTTTCTTGATCACCAAACATACCCCCGTAACCTCTTAAAGCTTCTTTAGTAGCTTCTAACTTAGCATGAAAATTTTCAAGTAAAACAGCTAATAATAATCCTGCATACCCACTAGCAAAGCCTCCTATTTTTCTTTCCTCTTTTTCATTGTTTTCTAGTTGACTTATGGGTGGTCGAGTTTCCATATATTTTTCATACACTTCCCTATATTTTTTATACAATGAATGAGAAGAATACAGAAGATAAATATGAACTTTTTTAAGTTTTTTTTGACACATTAAACCTTGATGAATGAAATCTTTTATATTATCCAATCCCATATACACTAACCCAGATAAGATCATGTGAGTTGTCTTACACACAAATAATAATGCGCCTGTAGGAGCCGGAAGTGTAGAGTCAGGTACTAGGGTATTTTCTTTATCAAATAAAGCTACTTTAGATAATGAATTATCTTCGTTAACTCTTAATAAATCTGACAATGATTTAGAGCCATTTAATAGGGTTTGACTAATTTGTTTAGCCTTTTGTTCAGGTACCACTGTTTTTGCCTTACCAAAGTTAAAAACCTCATATTGGACGTAGTCAAAAGGTATTTGGAATGATGGATGTCGATAAATATTTTTAGTAAATTTTTTATCCCATGGGACCGCATAAATGTCTATATTTAATATATGTAAAAGATTTATAAAGTCTTTTGGTAATTTTAAATGGTACATGTTTTTCCTCATATTGGTTAGTTATACGTAAATCTAATGTTGTTTAGGTATTTAAAACCTATGAAAATGATTTACCAAATGTAAAATAATATTTAAAAAATATAAAATATTTATTAAATTAATTCTACTAAAAAATTTTATAATATTTAATTTAAATATTATACGTGGAAAGCTATAAATTGCATGAGTAATTTAAATTTTAAATAAATTTTATTTCTATAATTGGCTGTTATAATCTGGCTACAGTAAGTTCACAGCGGCGCATACAACATTGCTAGATTGTATTTACTAATGAAAATTTAAAAATAATATTTGTCAGATATTTAAATTTTTTTTAATTTGTTGCAGAGCTTCTTTTGCTTTGTAGTTCGAAAGGTTTTTCTCATGGGGCTTGTTAGTTGAGTAATCGATTAAGACTTCTATTTTTTCTAATTTGGAAAAAAGCTTACTTTTTTTTAGTATCTCTATAAATTGTGATTGTAATTCTTTTATTTTAAATTTTAAAATTTCCTTTTGACTTTTGCATATTATTTTTTGAGGCGCATAATACACAATTTCGGTATCATTTAGATACGGGATATTTAGTTTCTTTAATTCTTTATTTGCTACCTCAATAGATAAGATCAAGTTTTTAGTTTTATTTATTAGTTCTTTGTTTGCTTGGGTTGAGTTAGTTATTTTACTGCGAGTTTTATATTTATCTATATTAGAGATTTTTTCGGGAATAATAGTTATAGTCATTTCTATTAATCTTTTTTATGGTAGCCATTAAAACTTTGCTTTAAAATCAGAATAAAATTTTTTTATCATTTTGTCCATAAGTATTTCCACTTAATTATACGATGAAATATGAAAAACTCTAGTTTTATAGAAGAGTCTTAGTTTAAAATGGCCATCTTAATTTAAATTTTCTGCAAATTCTATATAATGTAGAGTCAGAGCAGTATATTTAAAATATTAATTTTATAAAAAACGGTTTAGGTTTGAAACATGTTAAGTTTAATTCAAAAAGTTATTGGTAGTCGTAATGACAGGTTTATCAAAAAAATTTCCAAATCAGTACATAAGGTTAATTCTCTTGAGGCAGAGTTTGAAAAATTTTCAGATGAGCAACTAAAAGCTAAGACGATAGAGTTTAAAGAGAGATTAACTAAAGCAGAGACTTTGGATAGTCTTTTACCAGAAGCTTTTGCAGCTGTAAGAGAGGCAGCTAAACGTACTAAAAATATGCGACACTATGATGTGCAGCTTATAGGTGGTATTGTTTTGCATATGGGTAAAGTCGCTGAGATGAGAACAGGTGAGGGTAAAACTTTAGTTGCGACACTCCCAGCTTATTTGAATGCTCTAACTGGTCAAGGTGTTCATGTAATCACAGTGAATGATTATTTGGCTAAACGTGATGCTGAATTAATGAGCGAAATTTACAATTTCTTAGGAATGTCAGTTGGTGTAATAATAGCTGACTTGAACCCTGAACAACGTAAAAAAGCTTATGCTTGTGATATTACTTACGGAACAAACAACGAGTTTGGTTTTGATTACCTTAGAGATAATATGGCTTATGAAAAAGAACACCAAGTTCAAAGAAGCCGTAATTTTGTGATTATAGATGAAGTAGATTCAATTTTAATAGACGAGGCAAGAACTCCTTTGATAATCTCAGGGGCTTCTGATGATAGTTCAGAAATGTATAATCTATTTAACAGACTAGTGCCTTATCTAGAAAAGCAAGATAAAGAGAAGCTTGATGAAGGAGAGGAGCAAAAAGATTTTTATGTTGATGAGAAATCTAAAAATGCTTATTTAACTGAAAAAGGCTATGCAAAAATTGAAAATATTCTTAAGAAGGAAGGTATCTTAGAGGAAAATGATAATCTATATAGTCCTCATAATATAACCAAAATGCATTATCTAAATGCATGTCTAAGAGCACATTCTTTATATCAGCTAAATGTTGATTATATTATACGTGACCAAGAAGTGATAATTATTGATGAAAGTACAGGTAGAGCAATGCCTGGGCGTAGATGGTCAGATGGTTTACACCAAGCTATAGAGGCTAAAGAAGGCGTTAAGATTAATGCTGAAAATCAAACTATGGCGTCTATTACTTTCCAAAATTTCTTTAAGCTTTACAATAAAATAGCTGGTATGACAGGTACAGCTGATACAGAAGCTTTTGAACTACATTCAATATATGGTTTAGAAGTAATCATTATTCCTACTAACAAACCAATGATAAGAAAAGATCATCATGATGTAATACATGGCGATGTTAGAGAAAAGTTTAATGCTATTGTAGAAGATATTAAGCAAAGAATAGCAAATGGTCAGCCAGTATTAGTAGGTACAGCATCGATTGAAGCTTCAGAAGTTTTATCTACCTTGCTTAAAAAGAAAAAAATTAAACATAATGTCTTAAATGCTAAGCAGCATGAAAAAGAAGCTGGAATTATTGCAATGGCAGGTTACCCAGGTGCTGTAACTATCGCTACTAACATGGCAGGTCGAGGCACAGATATTATTTTAGGTGGTAATTGGGAAGTTGAGGTAGCTCAATTAGAAGATCCTACTGAAGAACGAATTGCAAAAATTAAAGAAGAATGGCAGAAAAGAAATGAAGCTGTGAAAAAAGCTGGAGGCTTATGCATCATAGGTTCAGAGCGACATGATTCACGTAGGATCGATAATCAGCTTAGAGGGCGTGCTGCTCGTCAGGGGGATCCTGGAGAGAGTAAATTCTATTTATCAATGGATGATAACTTATTAAGAATTTTTGCTTCACCCACAATGGCTGAGAGAGTTAAAAAAGGCCTAAAAGGTGGTGAATCGTTAGCTTTTGGTTTTATGTCAAAAGTTATATCTAAAGCACAAAGTAAAGTAGAAAGTTATCATTTTGATATTCGTAAAAACCTTCTTGAATATGATAACGTTGTAAACACTCAACGTAAAGTTATCTATGAGCAAAGACAAGCATTCTTAGATTCTGAAGATGTTAGTGATATTTTAAACGATATCCGTATGGATGTAGCTGAGCAGGTTTTCCACGATTATATTCCAGCAGGGTCTATGCATGAATTATGGGATTTGAAGGGTCTCGAAAAAGCACTTAAATCTGACTTTATGATAGAGGTAGATTTACAAAAATTCTATCAAGAAAATGAAAACTTGGGTGAAGAAAGTCTTAAGAAAATGGTTGTAGATGCTATAACGCTTGAATTTAGTGAGAAAACTAAGGACTTAGACCCAGCGGTGGTTAGGCAGTTTGAGAAGTTCTCTCTGCTGCAATCATTAGATACACACTGGCGTGAGCATTTAAGTGCGATAGATCATTTACGTAATAGTATTAATTTACGAGGATATGCTCAAAAAGATCCTAAAAATGAGTATAAAAAAGAAGCTTTTGAGTTGTTCTCTAGCATGCTTGATAACTTTAAATATGATGTGATCAGTTCTTTGGCTAAAATTAGGATAGGAACTGAAGAGGAGACCCAAAGAGCTCAGCTAGAGTGGCAAGAGTCTATGAGTGATATTAGGGCTGAGCACGAAAGCGTGATTGATAATAATCAAAAATTTTCAGAAGAGCAAGATCAGCAAGAAGGGCTGAGAGTTCAACAAGTTAAAAGACAAGGGCCAAAAATTAAGAGAAATGATCCTTGTCCTTGTGGTTCTGGTAAAAAATATAAACAGTGTCACGGTAAAGTTGAATAACATTCAAATAATTGTTTGTGAAACAAATGTTTTTTGCTATAATTTAGTGTCTAGTTTTATAACTAGATCTAGATCGATGTTAATAATAACAAAAAGTCAGAAGTTTATAATAAATTTATAAATAGTTCTGAGTAGTTTAAAATCTAATAAATGGAGTTTTATACATGTACGCGATAATTAAAAGTGGCGGTAAACAATACAAGGTAAAGCAAGGTGAAGTTGTCAAACTTGAAAAAATAGACCTTGGTATTGGTGAAACAGTTGAGTTCGATACAGTTTTGATGGGACAAACTGAAGAAGGCGAAGTTAAAGTTGGTGCTCCAGTTATAGAGGGCGCTAAAGTAGTAGCTGAGGTTGTAGAACAAGGACGTAACAAAAAAGTTAAAATTATGAAGTTCCGTCGTCGCAAGCATAGTATGAAGCAGCAAGGTCATCGCCAGTATTTTACAGCGGTGAAAGTTTCATCTATTAGTTTATAATTTATAAAGATTATTAAGGAGTATACAAATGGCTCATAAGAAAGCTGGTGGTAGTACTAGAAATGGTAGAGATTCTAACCCTAAGTATTTAGGTGTTAAAAGATATGGCGGTGAATTTGTAAAAGCAGGAACTATCATAATTCGTCAAAGAGGTACAAAAGTACATCCAGGTGTTAACGTGGGTTGTGGTAAAGATCATACTTTGTTTGCATTACAAGATGGTCATGTAAAATTTCACACTGGTGGTGCTTTAAACCGTAAATTTGTTTCTATTGAAGAGTAAGTTTTAGCTTTTAACTACTTTTTTCTAATAGCTCTAAGCTATTACGACTATATTATATAATTTCTTATAAGCTAAAAATAAACTTTTGGATTTATAGCTAAACTTATCGCCAATGAGGTATGTTGTTAAGAAGTTTTATTGATTCTGTAGTATTTTTTTTAAATATTTTCAAATTGCTTCTATTAAAAGAAAGAAGGCTAATAAGCAAACTATAAGTTTCTTTTTCTTTCATTTTTTTTGGTTTGTAGTTTCGCGCCCATTCTAATATATCATTCTTAAAAGTTTTTCGATAGTTTTCATACCCCTGCATTATATAATTTGCGTAGGTGCTATTATTATCTTTAATCTTTAAATAAACAGCAATAGCATCTGTTTGATTATATCTTAAAGCTATAACTAATCCTGGAGTTCCAACTGAATTTTTAGCAGCTAGTAATTCTTGTTTAATAATACCGTTAATATTTACTACAGCTTCGATATAACTCTTGATAGCTTCTGTATTACCTTTATACAAAGCTGCATAAAGTCCAGGAACCCCATCTGAATTTTTAGCGGCTAATAATTCTTGTTTATTGATACCATTAATATTAGCTATATTTTTAATATAGCTTTCAACAGCAGCAGCATGACCATTTTGCAAAGCCATAAAAAGCCCTGGAACCTCTCCTGAATCTTTAGCAGCTAATAATTTTTGCTTATCAGTGTTGTTATTCATATTAACCTTTTCTATCACTTCAATGTAACTTCTAATGGCGTCTGCATGGCCATGTCGTAAGGCTAAATGTAATAATCCAGCATCACTACTCATATTTGCATTTGAAATTAAAAAGTTCCAGTAATCTTCTTCTGTAAGGTCAAAAGTATTTTTTGGAACGAGGTTATCTTGAGATTTTTCTACTCCAAATACTAAAATAGAAATAGCACATTTTCGCATAGGGTTATAACTTTTTTCTCTAAATAAGCGCTTCATTATATCTTGGTGGAGAGAATCTGAGTTAATAGATTTCTTATATCTATCATGATCGATTAAACGATAGCCCATTTTTTTATAGTTACCAATTGCAATAGTATGACCGCTTCTAGTAAGTGAACATGCAAGCGGAGTAGAAGGATTATTATTAAGAAAATTTATAATTTCACCTATATTTTTTTTATTATAAATCCCTACATGTTTTTGAAGTAAATAAATAGAATTATCTTTTTGCTTTGTTTCACTTTTTAGTAAACCAATGAAGCTCTCTTGAGATTTATTGTTACTTGGTTTTCTGAATAATTGAACACCACGATTGTAGTCTTGGTGTGTAAATGGCTTATTTTTTCCATCCCATGTTTTAAAGTTTTTATTCCATATTACCTTTTCTTCTGTACTAAGATTTTTTGGCCTTATTAAGCCAAAATATATTGCTATCCCCTCAAGCCAGGGTTTTATGTTTAATAACTTATCTATTGCAATAAGACTTTGTTGAGGTTTATTTTTATTAGCTCTGATTAGCTCTGCTTTGTTAATATGATAAACTAATAGCTCGATGGCAAAAAACTCTTTTAATTCTATTGTTATTTTTGCTGGAATATTTGATACATTTAGATGAATGTTACTTACAATTTCAGATGGCAATTTACCTATTATAAGTTCAACGATACCTTCTTTATTGTAGTGAAAACTATACTTTTTATTTGAGGGGTTTATATATATGGTATCTAATTCATGATATTCAGGCAGTGGATCCTGATTCATAACTTTATAATTTCTTAACTTATCGTCATATTCATTAATAAACCTTAATCTGTTAACATACGTATTAATATCGTTTCTAATAATAGCTTGTATTGCCATAAAAACACATCCCGCTTTCTTTGATAGTATATCCAAGACGTTTCATTAAGGGTAAAATTTCCATGTTTATAATTTACGTATAAAAATAAAATAATTTAATTATTATATATAATTTGTTAATGAATAAAACAAAAAATAAATAATTAGTTAATAATTTATAAATTATTTAATACAAATACAAGGCGGTGTCTTTTATATAGTCACTTTTAAATTAAGAGCTCTGATTAAGTATAAAAGTACGTTACACTATCATTTATTTAATAAACGGTATACAAAAGTTTAGCTATAGTTATAAGAATATTTAGTTACTTATTCCTTCTATTTTGAAATTTTGCAGATACAAACATACCTGCTAATACTCCAGTTATAATAATTGCTATCATAATAGTTGCTAGAGCATTAATTTCAGGAGTAGGACCATTTTTAACCGTAGAATAAATATACATAGGTAAGGTAGGGTTATCACTTCCGGCAACGAACTCTGTTACAACTAAATCATCTATGGATAGTGTAAATGTTAGTAAAGCTGAAGTAATAAGAGCAGGAAGCAACTGGGGTAGCATTATATAGAAAAATGTTTTAGTGGGGCCAGCACCAAGATCTAAAGAAGCTTCTTCTAGTGAAATATCAACACTAGCTATTCTTGATTGCATAACTATAGTTACATACGCTGTACACATCGTTACATGAGCTATTACTACAGTTGTGGTTCCTCTTTCATGTGGCCAGCCGATCAACTGCTGTAATGTCGAAAACATTAAAAGTAAAGCAACACCAAGTATAATGTCAGGTAAAACCAGAGGTGTTGCTACTAGTCCATATAAAAAACTACGTGACCTAAAAAATCTAAATCTAGTCATGGCATAGGCAACTATAGTACCTAGTATTGTAGAAATTATAGAAGTTATAGTTGCTATTTTTAAGCTAGTAAAAGTTGCATTAATAATATCTTCATCATTAATAACTTCATGATACCAGTCAAATGTGAATCCACCCCATAAGTTTATAATTTCAGAGTTACTAAAAGAAAATATGACTAATATTACTAGAGGAATATATAAAAATATTAGGCCTAAAATAAGCATGATATTACTAAATGAAAGTTTTTTCATGGTTATATCCTCTTATACAAAAGTTTTTTTAGTTTGGATGCGCTGCATCCATAAAATAGGTAATACTAATATTATTATTAATACTACTGAGATAGTTGCAGCCATGCCCCAGTTGTTTGAAGTAAAAAATTCTTCCCAAATTATATTACCTATCATTAAGGAGTTCATGCCGCCCATTATCTGAGGCACTACAACCTCACCAACAGCTGGAATAAATATAAGTAAACTTCCGGCTATCAAACCAGGCATAGAAAGTGGCAATGTGATTTTAAAAAATGAATTAACTGGCTTAGAGCCTAAATCTTCGGCTGCATCATAAAGAATTGGGTCTATTTTAATTAAAGTACTATATAATGGCAGTACTAGGAAAGGCAAGTAACAGTAAACCATACCTAGATACATTGAAAAATCATTATATAAAAGCGCCATACTTGGTAGACCTAAGTCCATTAAGAATTTATTTAAAGTATGGTTTCCTAATAAGGTCACCCAAGCATAAGTTCTTAATAAAAAAGAAGTCCAGTAGGGTATGACAATAAGGATTAAGAATATAATTTGGGTATTTTTTTTAGCTCGTGACAGAGCTAAAGCCATTGGGTAGCCTATTAAAATACACAAAAGGGTTGTAATAAAAGCAACCTTTAACGAATTAAATAAAGAAACAAAAATTAGATTATAATGTACTAGCTCGATATAATTTCTCAGATAAAAAGTAAAATACAAAGTTTGATCTGTATAGTTTAATAGAGCTGTAACAGGAGGAGTGCCATCCGCAGGTAATGTAAAACTAATGCCAACTACAAATAAAAAAGGTACCAGTAAAAATATAACAAACCACAGAAAAGGTATTAGATAAACTACGGTATGTCTAATATTTTGTTGTAAGTTTTGCATTATGAATATAACACCATTATATTTTGTGATTCCCAAGTAAGATATACTTCATCATCCCAAGAAGGATGGTCCGCATTTCTTTCAACGTTAAAGTCAGTAGATTTTACAATCCTACCATTTTCTGTTCTGACATGATATGTAGATAATCCACCTAGGTATGCAATATCCTCAACTTTTCCTTTAATACAGTTTTCTGGTTTTTTAGGGTTGTAATCTTCAGGCTTGTCTTTACTTATGAAAATTTTTTCTGGTCTTATACCAACCCAAATCTCTTGGTCTTCTATAGCTTCTATATTTCTTTGTAGTATAAAGGACGTGCCTGCCTCCTGAGAAGTTATAACACTTTTATGTCTACCAACTTTTTCAACACGACCTTCAAATATTGTACTCTTTCCTATAAAGTTAGCTATAAATCTACTTTTTGGAAACTCATAAATTTCTGATGGAGTGCTTACTTGTTCTAACCAACCTTCTGACATGATTCCAATTCTTGTAGACATTGTCATAGCTTCTTCTTGGTCATGAGTAACCATTATAAATGTACTACCAGTCTGCTCTTGAATATCTACTAGCTCAAACTGCATCTGATCACGTAAATTTTTATCTAACGCGGAAAGTGGCTCATCAAGAAGAATAAGCTTTGGTCTTTTTGCTAAGCATCTCGCTAAAGCTACACGTTGCCGTTGTCCACCAGATAGTTGATGCGGTTTTCTTTTTGCTAGATGTTCCATTTTAATAATTCTAAGGGCAGCATCAGTAGCTTTTTCTATATCTTCTTTTTTAAGAGTTTTCTCTTGCTTTAATCCAAACATGATATTTTGTTTTATATTCATATGAGGAAATAAAGCATATGACTGGAACATCATGTTTACGGGTCTTTTGTACGGTGGAGTATTAGACATATCTACCCCATCAATAATAATCTTGCCATCGGTAGGTTTTTCAAACCCAGCTAGCATTCTTAGTAGTGTACTTTTACCACTTCCAGAGCCACCTAGTAAGGAAAAAAATTCTTTAGGATAAACATCTAAATCCACAGAATCAACAGCCAAATGGCCGTCTTCAAATTGTTTGGAAAGGTTCTTTATAGAAACCAAAGGTTTTTTGGAGATTTTATTCATCTTTAGAATCTATACTGCTGTTAAGTTAAGATGCTTAATGATAAGCAATTTTATGATAGAAAAAAAGTAAATAATTATTATTTAAAGAAAACTTATGATTGATGTTTGTTATTATGAGCACTTTTGATTGCTAGATTGTGCTTTGAGTATTTATAGTTCGAATCTAAAACTTACATTCTTGAGACTGATGGTTAGCTTACAGCTTGCTTGGACTACGATATAATTCTCATAGGTATTTTTCCATTTAGTCTAGCATTTACTTCTGGAAAAAGTTTTTGTTTAATTAAAGAAATAAACCTGTTGTAGCATTTTTTATAGATGAAGCCATAATATTCATGGGCAAACGCTTGTCGCATTAAAAAGAGTATCAGCAATAGAAACAGACGGCGAGACCTATAAGTTTTGAGGGTGCCGCTACTTTCAATTTTGGGTGTCGTTATTCACCAGCAATAGCCTCGTCACTTCATTTTTTAAAATGTCTAGAAAAATCGAATATATCTTTATACTTCATATAATTTTCCGTATGTTTATATGTATGTTGTAACTGCCCTTTTCTATAAATTGTCTTTAAATTAGTCATGTTCAATCCGTCGTTAAAGTGACTACCATTAACTACAGAACTAGATCTTTTTTTTGTTGTGTGCTTTTTTAATATGCTATCATCAAAAAATAGTTTATTATCATTGTGTATCATTCTAAAATTTTCAATTAAAAGTTTAACACGAATAAAATCAACGCTATTGGCGGCCACGCCATGCTGCATTTCATTTAACGTTTCCCTTAATACATGGTCTGTTTCATCAATGAACTGACTGCTAAAAGAAAAATCTATAATAACAACATCCTTTGTTTTTTCATTCACTATAATATTAGAGGCATTCAAATCTGCATGCATAAAAAAGTGATTTGGCGTTCTTTTTTGCATCTTACTTTCTATTAAAAGGACTCTCTTTATCTCACTTAAAATCGCATGACATATACCTACAGTCATTCTTTTTTTAAGACAAATTTGATGAACTGTTTCACCTTCAAAAAAAGGGACTGGTATATATTTGTCTTTAATTTTTAATCTCTCCTTGATTAACGGCCCGTACTTATGGTGTTGACCATACAAATGAAACAGTTGTTGTTCGATGTCATTAGAGTAATCACATAAAATCACCTTTAATCCATATATACTATCTTCGTTGTAAATTAGACGCACATGTTTCAAAGTTTCCAAGAAATGCGGGTAAAATGAGTCAAATACAAGGTTTATATGTTTGTAATTTATAACCTCATGATGGGCTAATTTACAACATCTATTATAAAATGATATAAACATCTCAAAACTATCTAAGCTAACTTCATCAGAATCTGAGTCTAAAAGGAAAGACTCTTTTTTGCCCATAGTTAATCTTATTTGGGTAAGGGATGCTTCTAAGTCTTGATACTTTGCCGCCTCAGAAAATGAAATGAACTTCATGCTTATTTTTTCATCATTCATGTGGTTATTGTATACTGTTATAAAATTCTTTAGGTATACATTGTAAAAACGTGTAGTTGTTATAAAGGCAGTTTTTATATCATAAAAATGAATCAACACAGTATCTTTTTTAGAGACTTGGGTTTGTTTATTTTCTGTGTACAATTTATTCAATATATAGGTATTTGTGGGTAGTTAATTATACAGATTCAGAATAGTGAAGTATAGTGGTGAATTTTTTCGGACAGAATTTAGTCAGAAAATAGGTGTCAAATTATCAAAAATATTTTCTATTTTAACGTTACAAAAGTACACACCTGCAGGAGTTTTATACTCTAGACTTTAATGATATCTATTGATGTTATAATACTCAAAGTAATCAACACGAGCTGTTCTAGCTTCAGCTACTGGCTCAACCTCCTTGAAGGTATATGCGCTCGTATTTAACACTTCTTAATTATAATTAAGATGACAAAAAGTAGGTTGGGAAATTGTAAATTGGCTTGAATAATAGATCAAAGAAATGTTTAAATTATTTTGTACCTGAGGCACACTTTGAAACTAACAATAAATATTGAGAGTATAGTCTGGCTCTATAACCAAGTTTAACCGTATTTTATAAAAATAGTAGGGAATACTAATGCAAATTAGAAAAAAGAATGTGATTTTTGACTTTGACTCAACATTAATAAAAAAAGAATCGTTAGAACTTATCTTAGAGCCTATATTAAAAGAATTCCCTAATAAACTAAAAGAGATTGAGAATATAACCAACCTTGGTATGCAAGGAGAAATAAATTTTAGGGAGTCGCTAGAAAAAAGACTTGCTATAGCTAGTCCAACTAAGGCAAGAATAGAGGATTTTGTGATTACACATTGCCCTAATTTACTTACAGCAGGAATATTAGAGTTAATCGTAGAATTAAAACAAGCAGGTTTTAATATTTGGATATTCAGTGGTGGATTAACTGATAGTATTATTCCCTTTGCTGAATATTTAGGTATTGATAAGAATAATATTTTTGCTGTTGATGTGGTTTGGGGTGAAAATGGAAGCTTCTACTCTTTAGATAACACTAATGGAGCTTGTGACTCCAAACTTAGTGCTTTTGAAAAAGCTAGAAGTTTATTTACTGGTGAAGTGATAGCAGTAGGGGATGGTTACACAGATTACCAACTTTATGAATCTGGGTTTGTAGATAAATTTGTCGCATACACTGAACATGTGGCTAGGGAAAATGTTACCAGTAAAGCAAAACATATTGCCAATAGTGTACATGAGCTTAGAGATCTTTTATTCTTGTAGAGATTTATTGGTTACTATAGAATGTACAAATGAAACTACTAGTATTAATACCCCTACAGATCCGCTAAACCATTCTGGTATATGCATAAACACTTTTAGTAATAGCATAGTGGCCAAAAATCCTATAGCGTAATGAGCGCCATGCTCTACATATATGTATTTAGATAAGGTTTTTCTTTCAACAAATAAAATAGTTAATGATCTTACAAACATTGCACCTATACCTAAACCTATCATAATAACTATAATATTGGTAGAAATGGCAAAAGCACCAACTACACCATCAAAACTAAATGAAGCATCGATAATTTCTAGATAAATAAAACCCATTAGACCATTACGAGCAACTGTTGTAGCATCAATGTTTGGGCTTCCAAAAAAGGAGTTTATTAAACCTATACTTTCATGCACAATTATACCAAGCAGGTAGGCTATAGCTATTTCTCCCTGCATACCATTATTCGTGAAATAAATTACTAGAAAGCCAATAACCACAGCAAGTAGTATATATCCACCATCATATTGCCTGATTTTTCTTATTAAGATATTATTTTCTAAGATGGGTAGCCAATGGTGGCCTTGGTTTTCACTAAGGAAAAAATTAAAAAAAACCATAAGTAAAAAACTACCACCAAAACTACAAATATATGGCATAGAGCTTTCTAGAATAGTTTGGTATTGTGTAGGATTGTTCAAAGCTAGGTTAATTACCTGAACAAAGCTAACGTTGCTGGATATACTAACTAATAATATTGGAAAAACTAACCTCATACCAAATACAGCTATAGGTAAACCAATAAAAATAAAAGCTTTTTGCCAAATTTCTGGCATTTGTCCCAGTACTTTTGCATTAATAACAGCGTTATCAAAGCTTAAAGAAATTTCTAAGATTGCTAATATCGAAATCGCATAAATAATCTCAGAAGGGTTATTTGGATAAGAAAATACTCCGATAGCTACACCTAAAACAGTTACAAAGAATGAGCCGTAAAAATACTTTAAAGTTTTCAAAATAATTATGTGGTTGTATTTTATAACTATTAGATTTTAACATATAATAGGATGGTAATTTATAAGTTTTTGAAAAGGATTAAGGTATGTCGGTAGCTTTGTACACGCTAATGTTTTTGGGTGTTTGCTTTTTTACATGGCGAAATTTCATGAAAAATAAGGAATTAGCAATTAACATAGCTGAACGATCAGCAAATAAATATAATTTGGATTTATTAGACGATACAGTATGCTTACGTAAAATAAATATTAAATTAGAAAATTATAAGATAGCGATATATAGGGTTTATTCGTTTGATTATAATACCTTAACTTCAAGTGAGAGGTTTAGGGCGTATATAGTTCTTAGAAATGGCAAGTTAGATGAAATAGTTATTTCTGAATATGAAAAGGCTGATATTGTCAAAGAAAATATAGGTTCAGAACAAGTCTACCCCAAGCAGGCTATAAATAATGTTATAAAATTTGACGAGTAGAAATTTATTATGATTCATTTACACCAATTACCCAAGCTACAAGATAAAAGTTATAGTATGAGTCCATTTTGTATAAAGATGGAATTATACTTAAAAGTTGCTGGTTTGACTTATCAAAACCATTTTGGCTTAGATTTTAATAGCTCTCCTACAGGTAAAATGCCATATATTGAGACGCAAGGTAAAAAATATGCAGATAGTAATCTTATAATTTCTCGATTACAACAAGAGAATAATTTTTCTATAGATGAACATTTAGATAGCCAGCAAAAAGCTATAGCTTTTAGTTTTATTCGATTGTGTGAAGACAGTTTATACTGGGCTGGACTTTATAGTCGCTGGGTAGATGCTGATAACAATAAATGGAAAGTAAATTTTATAGAGGCTTCTGGGTTACCTAAAGTTATGGCAAACATTATATATCCTGTAGCAAAGAGAAATATTTTACGGCAACTTAAATCTATTGGACTTATAAGCTTAACAAAAAATGAAATATATTCAAAGGCCCAACAAGATATTGATGCTATAGCTAACTTTTTAGAAGCAAGGAAATGTTTTTTTAATGATAAAATATCTTTGGTTGATTTAACAGTTTTCAGTTTTTTGATAACAGTAGCTGATAGTAATTGTGGCAAGAGGTTACAAAATTTTGTTTACGATAAAAATTTAGGAAGTTTTATAGAAAATATACAAAACAAGTATTTAGCTGCCTAAGGAGATAATATGAATGTTAATATTCTTGAGGTGAATATAAACAGTTTAAGAAATAACATCTTAGCTATTAAAAAATACACAGGAACTAAGTTTTGTTTACCTGTAAAAGCAAACGCTTATGGTCATGGACTAGAGATAGTTGTAAAAAATACTAAAGATATCGTAGATTTTTACGCTACTGCTTGTGCTAGTGAAGCTTTGGAAGTATATAAAAATAGTGCTGATGTACCTATATTGATCTTTGGAGCTGTTGAACAAGAAAGTATACAAGAGCTTGTAGATAAAAACGTTCGATTTAGTATTCATGATCTAGATGATATTCAGAAACTTGAAAGATATGCCAAAAAAGGTTCTACACAACTTAAAGTGCATTTATTTGTAAATACAGGTATGAATATGCTAGGTGTTGATTATGATCAAGCTTTAGAAACTATACTAACGGTATTTGAGTCAGAATATATATTTCTAGAAGGAGTATACAGTCATCTTGCTTGTGCTGATATAAAAGATCATTTCTTTAATAAGTTACAAAGTGAAAAATTTAAAGTTATAGCTAAGTATGTAAAGAGTCTAGATCCAAAAATTATATGTCATTTTGCTAACTCTTATGGCAGCGTGGGTCAGAAGGGTATATTTTATGATATGGTTAGACCAGGCATTTTAAGTTATGGTTTTTTACCAGAATTCGAAGTTGACAATGCTCTTAAAGTTATTAAACCTATAGCAAGACTTTCAACTCAAGTTATAAAAGTTATTAAGCTATCAGAAGCTTCGTATGTTGGTTATTCTATAAGTTATAAGGGAAAAAACGATGAGTTTATAGCTATACTACCTGTAGGTTATGGTGATGGTTTTTCTCGCCAGCTTGGTAGTAAAGGACATGTGTATATAAGCCAGAGAAAATATCCTATAGTTGGTAGGATAAATATGGATGCTTTAGCAGTGTCGTTAGGGCAAAATAATTATGATGTAAAAGTTGGTGAAAAAGTGGAGTTGATTTCTGATCTACCGCAGAAGGAAAATAGTGTTAAAGAATTAGCTAAGCTCCTACATACAATAGAATACGATATAATTACAACTCTTAATCAAAGAGTGATAAGACATGAATACCTGTGATTATTTAGGCTTTACTTTTTAATTTTAAAGCAATAAACTAGTAATCTCGACTAGGGATTGTAAGCAAAACAAAGAATTTTTTATGATTAAAGACAAATTAACAATAGGTAGCCTTATAGCAATAGGTATAGGGACTATTATGGGTTCAGGCTGGATGTTTTCAGCGCAATATACTTCAGAATACGCAGGCCCGGCTTCAATAATTTCTTGGATTATAGGGGCTTTACTAATGATTTTCATAGCCTTAACTTTTGCTGAAAGTTGTACTATCGTACCAGTGCAAGGCTCAACTTCAAGAATTCCTCACATTACACATGGAACTTTAATAAGCTATATTTTTGCTTGGATCACCTGGATTTCATATTTAGTATTAGCTCCGATTGAAGTCCAAGCAGTATTGCAATACATTGCAGTTTTTTATCCTGGTTTAATAGACCCACAGAACAGTGGCGCTTTAACAATGCAAGGCATCCCAATAGCTGTTGTTTTATTACTAGTTTTTTGCGCATTTAATTTTTATTCTTTACGTTGGTTGGTAAAAATAAATAATGTAATTACTTTGTTTAAAATTTTGGTTCCGACAACGATAGCATTGGCTTTTATAGTTTTTTGTTTCTCATTACCAGAACTTAAAGGTAGAACGATAGAGTCTAATTTAGAGTTTATGCCATTTGGTATAAATGGGATTTTATCAGCAATTTCGCTAGGAGGTATTGGTTATGCTTTTATTGGGTTTAAGGCTATAGTTGAACTGGCAGGAAATACTAACAACCCTAAGAAAGCTATTCCTGTTGCTACTTTAAGTACGATATTTATATGTTTGGTTGTATTTTTACTTTTGCAAGTAGCATATTTACTGGTTATATCTAAGTATGTTCATAATAACGTGTGGGACTTGGACACTATTTCAAAAGGTTATAGTTCAAGCTTTGGAGCTTTTGCCTTGCTAGCAAGGCAGTTTGGTCAAGTTTGGGTTATGTATTTATTATATTTTGGAGCAATATTATTTCCACTGATTGCAGGGCTTTTATATTTCTGTGTCGCTCTGAATTCATTAAATGCTATGGTAGCAAATGGTTATATGCCAAAAATACTTAACAAAATTAATCCAACTGTAAATAAACCTGTTTATGCTATAGGTTTAAATTTCTTGGTTGCTATGATTATGTTTGCACCCTTTCCGGGCTGGAAAACGATGGCAGCTTTCCTTACATCATTAATATCATTGACTTATCTAACAGGTGCTACCTCAACTCTCGCAATGAGATATCGCTTGCCAGACATGGAAAGACCATTTAGACTAAAAGCAGCTTTCTTAATCTCAGTTTTAGGAGTTTTTGCATCTACATTGGTGTTTTTATGGAGTGGCTGGTCAATTGTTTCAAAATCTGGGTTTGCGATTTTTATAGCTATTTTTTTATTAGCGTTGTATAGAAATTTTGGGGCAGACAAGTCAGCTAAAATTTTTTGGAATTTTAAAGAATCTATTTGGTTTTGGTTTTATATTATAGCAGTAACAGTGGTTTCGTATTTTAGTGAGTTTGGTGGTACAGGAGCCTTAGATTTTTACTCAGCAGCTTTAATATTGTTATTAGTAAGTTTTATTACCGCATTATTAGCTAAATACTATTGTTTATCATCTGCGGAAATGAAAAATGGTATCAAACAAGCTTTGCATCACCAGAGAGAATATTTAGATTAATTGTTTTCTATCTTTGGATATGATAAAAACTTTTCAAGTTCTACACTTGCTTTTTTAAAAGCACATTTATGGTTAGGAAATTGTTGAATACTAGAGCATGTATGTAGTTTGTGGAATCTAGCTACACCTCTATCTTTTTTTAGAAATTATAGTCTAAAAAAAGCCATAGCGTTATTTTAAATTCAAATATTGTAAATATCTTTCTTTTTGTACTTTGTAGTATGCTTGATCCCTACTGTCACAGTATTTTTCTGCTTCGTTAGCGTAAGGTTGAGATATTTCGGTTTCTAAATTTAGATAATAGCTTTCTAAGCTACCGCAATATAAATCTTTTAATTTTTTATTTTTAAAATCCTCTAACAATTCATTGGTTGATGATTTATTAATATCATCGATTCTGAAATTCATAACTATAATTGGATTATCTAGAGCTTGTATTTTAAAGTAGTAAGTACCATATTCAGCAAAATCAAAAGACCCAGGGCGGTTATGAGTTTGGTATTTATATTCAAAACTTTCTAATTTAAATGGTTGCTTATATTCTTTCTCAAGAAGTTGCATAACCTCTTGTTTAACTTGCTGCTGTTGTTCTTTAGTTGCTTTTGGACTTATACTTCTTTCTAAATATCCATATGTTGCAGCAGCTGTCATGCAACTAGTTAAAAACCAACATAAAAAAAATAGTGTTATTATTTGAATTTGTCTCATTATAGCTAAACCTCTACTCGGTAACTAAAAGTATCTGTATTAAAACAGATTCTATACTTAGTCTTTTGCTCTAAATTATCGCTTGATTTTAAAATATCTGAGTTAAGTTTATTTACTTGTGTTTCTATTAAACTACCATCTGGTCGGTATTCTTGATAACGATAGTTAGCTATCTCATGAAGAGTTTTAAAGTCCTTATAACTACCAGCACTATCTATCAACACTTTTTTACCTACGCTTACAGCTATGTTAGCCATAATATCACCTTTCCTACTAAAAGATGTAAAATCAATATCTGACTTAAAGCTTGTATAATTAATTATTAATTTATCTGCTATACCTTGCCAACTACTACAATTTTTAGCTGCTAGCTTACACTGCCATGACTTAAAAGCTTTAATTGGATTTAAAGTCAAATAGTAAAGTGCTCCGTCCTCATTATTATATTTCATAAATGGGTCTGCTTCATTCTTAATACCAAAGGGTTCAAATCCTTTTGATGGTGATAGTCTAATACCTCTCAATCTCTTATCTACAAAGTATACTGCTTGCATTTGTGCTATTGAGCCCCCCAGGCTATGTCCTGCAAATCCTATATACATAACATTATAATTTTTAAGAAGGGAATTAACAAATTCTATACCTGATTTTGTATGATTTGATACCATTGTAATTGGTGTACCTTTACCTAAAATTGTCATATTTAACAAATCTGTTTTGATTAAATCATTATAGATACCATCCAAACTATTTAATCTTGTACCTCTATTTATTACATATACACCTTTATTTTGCTTATCTCCAGCAGCTGCTACTGCGATACCATAGTAACCAACATCGTTACCTAATTGGCTACTTGTAGCTACTAACTTATATTTTGCTAATATTGGATAGTAGTGATGAGGGTAGTTTTTTAAAGCATATTGTGCGTCTGATGACAGTAAGTTTTCATAATCTTCTACAAGTGATTTTTTGTCAAATCTATAAATAATACTAGCGAATGAAGAGTTATATAATTTCCTATCTGATACAATGTTTTCAAAAACTTTATTTTCATACACTAGCTCACATAATACAGCAGCGTCTTTATCTGGTAAATTTGTTAATATTTTATTTTCATAATGCTCTATAGTTATATCATTATTATTCTCATGTGGGTGAAAACGCATTAAACACCGCCAATACATTTTGGTTTTAAAATTATTTATATAATAAAATAAATAAAAATTAAAATTAAAATAAATAATAAATTTAATACTTGTAATTTATTTATTATGGTTGCTGGAAATTTTTAAAAACATTAGAGGTCTAGCTTATAAAAAATCATTTTTTTTTTCTCTAAAAAGCGGTATTATTCAGCTAAAAGAATTTTTTTTATAACCAAATGCTTAAAGTATCTTTTCAGGGTGAACATGGAGCTTATTCTGAACAAGCAATATCAAGCTTTCTAAAGTTACAAGGAATAGAGGAATTTCAAGCTATTCCTTGCTTATCTTTTTTTGATGCTATAGAAGAGACTGTGAGTAGTAGGTCAAATTTTGTTATCTTGCCAGTAGAAAATTCTTTGGCAGGTGCTGTAATTCCTGCGTATGATGAGCTTATAAAAAGTAATTTGAAAGTTAAAGCTGAAATAGTTTTTAAAATACAGCATTGTTTAATGGGTTTGAAAGATGTGAAATTTTCTGAAATTGACGCTGTAATATCACATCCACAGGCTTTAGCTCAATGCTCAAAGAGTCTTAAGAAACTTAAGCTTACTCCCCAAGCATTTGCTGATACCGCAGGGGCAGCTAAATATATTTTTGAAAAACAGAAAGGTAATTATCTAGCAATAGCAAGTAAACTTGCTGCAGAAACTTATGGTCTTGAGATTTTCCAAAGTGAATTTGAAGATGAGCATTTCAACTATACACGTTTTTTATTAATGGGTTATGATAACCTTGAGTTAGGTGCGCAAGTTAACACTAAACTTAAAACTTCAATTATTTTCTCCGTTGAAGATAAAACGAATGCGTTAGTAAATATTCTTAACATTTTTGGCAAGCATAACATTAACCTTACAAAAATTGAGTCTCGTCCATCTAGAGATAGAGCTTGGAATTATTTGTTTTTTATCGATTTTGAAGGTTCAGAAGATGATAATCATATTCAGTTGGCATTGTTAGAAGTGTTAAAAAAAAGCACTTTTTTGAAAGTATTAGGATCTTACAAAACATTTCAATTTAACTAGGGTGGATCTATGAAAAGATTTTTATTAAGTATATTTTTATTGCTATTTGTTTTATGTGCTTACGCATATGATGATATGACAGTTTTATCATTAAACGACTTTCATGGCCAAGTTGAGCCAAATAAAAATATGGTAGGAGCTGCTAAAATAGCTAGTTTCATTGAAAGTTACAAAAAAGACCATCCTAATTTAGTAGTTGTGTCAGCTGGCGATAACTATCAAGGAACAGCAATTTCTAATATATCTCACGGCGCTGTTGTAAACGCTTTTTTTGATTATATAGGGCTTAAATACTCCGCTGTTGGTAATCACGATTTTGATTATGGACAGCGTTGGTTTAGAAACTGGTATAATGATAGTGGTGTAAGATATTTATCTGCAAATATTGATTATAAAAGTTCTTCGATTTTAAGTTATTTTAGAGATTTATACAATGGTGATGTATCACTAGACTATATTAAGCCTTTTGGCTACCATACGTTCACTAACGGTAAAACGGTGTATTTTATTGGTTTGTCAACTCTTGAAACACCTGAAACTACAGCTAAAAAAAATATTTCTAATCTTGAATTTACAAATCCTGTTATTAGTGCAAATCAGTGGGTATCTTTTATTAAGGATTATAAGAAGAATAACTTACCAAAACCAGATACGATTGTCTTACTTACTCATATACCAAGTCAGCAAAAGGGAGCAGATATTTACTCTTCAAAGAGACATGATTTAAATGAACAGTCAGAAATATACGCGGTTACTAAAGATGTTGAGGGTATTTCTGCTGTCTTATCGGGCCACAGCCATATGCTTGTTTCTGGCTACTTAAATAATGTGGCTGTTGTCCAAGGAGCAAGTCAAGGTAAAAACATTAGTGTACTTCATTATGATTGTCATACTACTGCTAATGAGTGTAAGGTTACTCCAGAGGTTATAAATTTATTGAAGGTGACTAAAAGTTTACCTGCCGATAAAGGGGTAAAGAAGATACTAGACAGTTATACTGCTACTATTAAAGGCGAGTTAGAGAAAGTTATCACTAAAGCACCATCTTCACTCTCTAATCAAGCTCAAGATGGACATTATAATATTCCATTAACTTATACTTTGGCTGATATAATCAAAACAGCAACAGTTAGTAATGTCGCTTTACTTAATTCGCATGGTATTAGAAGGTCATTACCATCGGGTGACATCACTTATAGTATGCTTTATGAAATGCTACCATTTGATAATACAATTGTGACATTGAATATCAGAGGAGATGACCTTTTAGAGCTTATTAAACATAGCTTATCTCCAAAAGAAGGCGAGCAGCTGGGAGTTTTTGCTGGAATTAATATAGATTTAGATAAAGCAGGCAATATATCCAAAGTGCTTGTTGGAGACCAGCCGTTAGATTTATATAGAGTTTATAAAATTGCAACAATAGATTTTTTAATAACAGGTGGTGATGGGTTTGTATTTAAAGGTGTAAAAAACTATAAAGATAGTAGTGTCCCTGCTCGCGATTTAATAATAAAATACTGGAGTTCGCATCCTGCAGAGATTACTAAAGGTTGGCAAAATATAAACGTCGAAGATTAGATGGAAAATGTAAAGATAGTCTATAAAAATATTAAAAGCCTTAAATTAGCTCTAGATGCAATAGGAAATGTAGTAGTAACTTCACCTCAAAGTTTCTCAAAGAAAGAGATTTTTGATCTTTTAGATACAAGAAAAGCTTGGATAGAAAAACATCGCAATAGGATTACTGCTAATAAGAAATACCTTTACAGTTTATATACTTTAGATCAAGGAAGCCAGGCGTTTTTTCTTGGTAAAGGGTATAAGGTAGAACTTGTAGAATCAAAGCAAAATCTGCTTGTTGAGAAAGAAAATTCTTTAGTATTTTATTTGAATCCAAGTGTTATAGATAATAGAAAATTTAAATTAGAATTGTTAGAAGAATTTTACAAAGATAGGGCCGATATTATTTTAAATAACTTAGTAGCTAAGTATCTAAAAATAACTAATCAAGATATACAAAGAGTCGTAATCAAAAAGGTTAAAACTAGGTGGGGATCTTGTAATCACACTAAAAAGATTATAAATCTTAATATTGATCTTATACTTAGGGACATTCAAGCTATTGAGTATGTTATACTTCATGAGTTAGCTCATCTAACACATCCAAATCATTCTAAAGATTTTTACTCTTATGTGGCAAGCTATATGCCAGACTGGAAAGTTAGGGAAAAAAGTCTAAAATAGGTTATAATCAATTAGTGTAACGTTTTTGTATCCTTGTATCAGGAGGGATATTATGGAAAGTACTTTTGAGCTTTTTTCTATCGGTGTAGGGCCATCTTCTTCTCATACCATAGGACCTATGCGAGCAGGTTGTGATTTTATAAACATTTATAAAGAACATTTACCAGCAACAACACGTATACAGATAGATTTATATGGCTCTCTTGCTTTGACAGGAAAAGGGCATAAGACTGATTATGCGGTTGTTTTAGGTGTTATGGGTTTTTTACCAGAATCAGTAGATATTGAGCTAGCTAAAAAATTGTATAGCAATTGCTTGACTGATGAAAAGTTAGATCTAAATCAACAATTCACTATTGATTTTAATTATAACAAAGATCTGATTTTCCATTATGATGAATTTTTACCTGAGCATGCTAATGGTATGCGTTTTTCATTATTTGCTGGGGATAAACTTCTTTGTGAAAAAGAATATTTCTCTATAGGGGGAGGCTTTATAGTAGATAAAAAACAAATCAAAAAAGATGCAGTACCTACAGAAAAACCTTGTGATAAGCCATATAAGTTTGCAAGTATGGTAGAGCTTCGTCAGCTATGTGAAAAGGAGCAAAAAAGCATTGATCAAATAATGTTTGAAAATGAAAAAATGGCCTATGGTGAAGAGCTGTCACGCATTAAATTAAAAGAAATCTGGCAAGCTATGAACAATTCAATTGAGAGAGGGCTAAACTGTCCAGAGATGGTGTTACCTGGTGGACTAAAGGTGCGAAAAAGAGCTCCTAGCATGATCAAAAAACTTAGAGAAAAAAATGTTGTTAATACCGATTTTAATTATTTAAACGCATATGCTATAGCTGTAAATGAGCAAAATGCATGTGGTGAGCGTATAGTTACAGCACCTACAAATGGAGCTGCAGGAGTTGTACCAGCAGTATTAAAATATTATATTGAAACACATAAGGAATTAACAGAAACTGAGCTTGAAGAAAATATCGATAAATATTTACTTATTTGTGCAGCGATAGGGATTTTATATAAGTCAGGAGCATCTATTTCAGCAGCAGAAGTAGGTTGCCAAGGTGAGATAGGTGTAGCTTGTTCGATGGCTGCAGCTGGATATTGTGCTTTACTGGGTGGCGATATAGAGTCTATAGAATCAGCTGCTGAGATAGCTATGGAGCATAATCTAGGGCTTACTTGTGATCCTATAGGAGGATTAGTGCAAATTCCATGTATTGAGCGTAATGCTATGGGGGCTGTTCAGGCGATAAATGCTGCTAAACTTGCTTACCTTGATACGGGTGAGAAACGTTTTGTTGGCTTAGATTATGTCATAAAAGTTATGTATCAAACAGGTTTGGATATGTCTAGCAAATATAAAGAAACATCTTTAGGTGGTTTAGCTATTAATGTTCCAGTATGTTAGCTAATAAGTTCTAGTAAAATTATACTAATTTAGTATAATTGTTTTTGTTTTTATTACGAATTTAAATTTGACACAAAAATGATCGATATTGATAACATCAGAAAAGATTTTCCTTTTCTAGCTCAAAGTGTAAATAATAAACCGGTAGTTTTTTTTGATACGGGAGCATCAGCACAGAAACCACAAGTAGTAATTGATGCAGTAGCTAATGCTTATGCTTTTAGTTATGCAAATGTGCATAGAGGAGTATACTTTTTAAGTCAAGAAGCTAGTGATAGATATGAGAATGTTCGCGCTATAGTTAAAGAATTTATTAACGCAAAATCTCAGAATGAAATAGTAATGACAAAAGGTTCTACAGAAGCTATTAATTTGGTAGCTAATTCATTAGGTAATGCTGTTTTACACGAAGAAGATGAGATAGTAGTAACTGAAATGGAGCATCATGCAAATTTTGTACCCTGGCAGATGTTATGCAAGAACAAAAACTTTAGCTTTAAAGTTGCTAAAATTACTGATAATGGCGAGCTTGATGTAGATAATTTGTTATCTTTAATTACTGCTAAAACTAAGGTTTTAGCTATCACGCTTTGCTCGAATGTATTAGGTACGATTAATCCTGTAAAAGAGATTATTCATAAGGTTAAGAACATTAATCCTAATATCCTTGTATTAGTTGACGGAGCCCAGGCTGTAATCCATGCTAAAATAGATGTTCAAGACTTAGGTTGCGATTTTTTTGTTTTTTCTAGCCATAAACTTTATGGTCCTACAGGGGTTGGTGTTTTATATGGAAAATATGATTTATTAAATCAACTGCCCCCTTATAACTATGGTGGTGATATGGTAGAAGACGTAACGATAGAGAAAACTACATTTGCATTACCTCCATACAAATTTGAGGCTGGCACACCTGATATTGTTGGAGTTATTGGCTTTGGTCGAGCAATTGAGTATGTGAACTCTATAGGTATGGAAAATATCGCTAATTATGAACAAAAACTTTTAGATTATGCGACTTTTGAGCTGGAAAATATAGAAGGCTTACATATTGTTGGAAAAGCAAAGCATAAAGCAGCGGTTATTACTTTTACTGTAGAAGGATGTAATGCTAGCGATATTGGAGAATTACTTGCTATAAAAGGAATTTGTGTACGTACAGGTAAACATTGCGCGCATCCATTGTTGTACAGGTTTGGGGTTACTTCAACAGTTAGAATGTCATTTGGTATGTATAATACATTCCAAGAGATAGACTTATTTATAACTGCTTTAAAAAAAGTAATATCTCAATTAAAATAGTCAGATATATTAAGAGGTTTGGCACTATGGTAGAAATTTTTAACCCTACAAATAATATATTAGAAGTTACAGAATCAGCTGCGAAGCATTTTAAGAAACACCTAGAAAAACACCCGCAAAGTATAGGTGTTTATATTGGTACTAAGGTTATGGGATGCTCAGGGCTATCTTATGATATAGATTTTGTTGAGAGTAAGCCATTAGAGACTACAGAAGTAGTACAACATGGATTAAAGTTTTTTGTATCTGATAAATCTAAAGATTTTCTTAATGGATTAAAGATAGATTATGTTAAACATGAATTTGGCTTATATAAGTTAGAGTATACTAATCCAAACGAGTCAGCTCGTTGTGGTTGTGGTGAAAGCTTTACAGTTTAGGAATAATAATGAAACCTACAGATGTAACAATAATAAGAAGACAGGTAAAAGCAATAGCAGTTCCATTTGGTAATGAGATTGAACTAATGCCAGGACAAGAGGTACTTGTAACTCAAGATAAAGGTGGAAGTTTTACTTTAAATGTTAATGGAAACTTACTTCACTTAGATGGAAAAGATGCTGATGCAATTGGTAAGCAAATAGTGAGATACCCTGTTGAAGATTATAATATAAAAGCAGGAGATCCTATTAATATGGATGCCATTTGGGATCAGATGAAGACTGTTTATGATCCAGAAATTCCAGTAAATATAGTTGACCTTGGTTTGATCTATAATATCGTAACTAGGAAGCTGGAAAGTGGTAATTACCATGTAATAATAGATATGACACTTACAGCACCAGGATGTGGTATGGGCCCTGTGTTAATGACAGATGTTGAAAAAAGAGTAGCAATGTTACCAAATGTAGATAAGGTTGACGTTGTAATGGTTTTTGATCCTCCTTGGAATTCTGAAATGATGACAGAAGAGGCAAAACTGGAGTTAGGTTTGTTTTAAAGTTATGAATAATAAAATAGCTATTTACCCTGGGACTTTCGATCCAATTACAAATGGACATGTTGATTTAGTTGATAGAGCTTTAAACATTTTTGATGAAATAGTAATAGCTGTATCAACAGCTTATGGCAAAAAAACTTTATTTGACATAGATCATCGTGAGAAAATTGTCAAAACAGTGTTTAAAGATAATCCAAAGGTTAAAGTTATAAGCTTCCAGGGACTATTAGTGGATGCAGCAGCTAAGTATCAAGCATGCTCTATTGTTAGGGGGTTAAGAGCAGTTTCAGATTTTGATTACGAATATCAGTTAGCAAGTATTAATAGTAAGTTAAATAGTAATATCCAAACTATATTTTTAACACCTAGTGAAAAATTTTCTTGTATTTCTTCAACAATGGTAAGAGCTGTAGCAATACATGATTATAGACGTTTAGGGGAGTTTGTACCAGAGTTTGTATTTCAAGAAATAGAAAAAAAATATAAAGGTGTGATAAATGGCTTTGCTGATAACAGATGACTGCATTAATTGTGATATTTGTGAGCCAGAGTGTCCTAATCAGGCTATATCTCAGGGAGAGGAATATTATGAAATTGATCCTGCAAAATGTACAGAATGTGTAGGACATTTTCTTGAGTCTCAATGTACAAAAGTTTGTCCTATAAGGTGCATAACTGTTGATCCAAATTATATGGAAACGAAAGAACAACTCTTGGGAAAATATAAAAATTTAGCTCGGTAAGTTGTATGCTTCTTTAAATCATATATTTAATTTTATTTTATTTTAAAAAAGTATTGAAAATTTATTTTAATTATAATATTTTATTTATGTATTTGTTTAAAATATATTAAACTAACGCATGTTTGGCATGTGAAAAGGAGTTTTTATGAAATTAAAGGGTATTTTTGTAGCTACGTCAGTGCTACTTGGTACAACTAGTATGTCTTTTGCAGCTGTATCTTCAGATACTACAGTTAATGATAGTTCTTCAGTAGATACAAGTCTTTCAAGTAGTATTATGAAACCTTTTGCAAACACTTGGAGTTCTATAACTAATGAAAATAACACTTGGGGCCCACAAGATAGAACAGGCCAGTGGTATTTAGGCATAGGAGTTAGTGGTTTTGCTAATAATATAAATTCTAAAGGCTCTAATTCAGGCTGGAATGGTATAGTAGGTTATAATTTTAATAAATACTTAGCTATTCAATATAATCAGTTTGCTACATATAATGGTATGTTTGGTGGTTTAGGTGAAGGTGTAATTAACCTGTCAAATGATACTATGTTTACTCCATATGCGGTAGGTGGTGCAGGATGGGCGAACCTTGCTGGTCGTGCTACAGGGGCATGGGATGTGGGTGGAGGACTTAAGTTTGAATTATCTAGAGATGTTCAAGCTAGTGTTGATTACAGATATATCCAAACGATGGCACCAAACCCAATTGCTGGTGGTGGTCAACAAATCAATGCAGCAGCAGGAACTAATATGATAGGTGCAGGCCTTACTTGGTTCTTTGGTGGAGATTCTGCTGGTACAAGTACTGCAAAGATACAAGATAATGGCGCAAAAACAGCTGCAGAAACAGATGCGACAATATTTAATTTCCGTTAGATAAAAAGGTTGAAAAATAGTTTTACATAGTATACTTTAGTTATGATTATGGAAAATTATTTATTAAACATTTATTAAACTAACGCATGTTTGGCATGTGAAAAGGAGTTTTTATGAAATTAAAGGGTATTTTTGTAGCTACGTCAGTGCTACTTGGTACAACTAGTATGTCTTTTGCAGCTGTATCTTCAGATACTACAGTTAATGATAGTTCTTCAGTAGATACAAGTCTTTCAAGTAGTATTATGAAACCTTTTGCAAACACTTGGAGTTCTATAACTAATGAAAATAACACTTGGGGCCCACAAGATAGAACAGGCCAGTGGTATTTAGGCATAGGAGTTAGTGGTTTTGCTAATAATATAAATTCTAAAGGCTCTAATTCAGGCTGGAATGGTATAGTAGGTTATAATTTTAATAAATACTTAGCTATTCAATATAATCAGTTTGCTACATATAATGGTATGTTTGGTGGTTTAGGTGAAGGTGTAATTAACCTGTCAAATGATACTATGTTTACTCCATATGCGGTAGGTGGTGCAGGATGGGCGAACCTTGCTGGTCGTGCTACAGGGGCATGGGATGTGGGTGGAGGACTTAAGTTTGAATTATCTAGAGATGTTCAAGCTAGTGTTGATTACAGATATATCCAAACGATGGCACCAAACCCAATTGCTGGTGGTGGTCAACAAATCAATGCAGCAGCAGGAACTAATATGATAGGTGCAGGCCTTACTTGGTTCTTTGGTGGAGATTCTGCTGGTACAAGTACTGCAAAGATACAAGATAATGGCGCAAAAACAGCTGCAGAAACAGGAGCTGTTGCAGCTATGCCATCAATAGATGAAGCTAAATATATGCTACCACAAGGCATAAAACAGTGTGAAGGTAACTTTAACTTAACTAAAGAGGGAGTTGCTTGCTACACAGTAGATGGGGATGATGTAACTGTTTATTTAGACACTAAATTTGCTTATGATAGTGCTGAATTAAATAAAAAAGGTAAAGAAGCGATATCTTCTTTTGTGAATTTTGTTAAAGATAGTAACATCGCATCTGTAACAGTCAAAGGTTATGCATCCCAAGGTCAAACTGGTGGTGAGTTTGAGGTTTACAATCAAAAGCTTTCTGAAAAAAGAGCACAATCAGTTGCTAATTATATGAGATCTCTAGGTTTAAATAATGAAAAGATAATAACAAAAGGATTTGGTTATTATGATACTCTTTCAGGTGTTGCTAAGAGTGATGCAAGTAACCAACGTGTACAAGCTAGTGCTTCAGCTCCTTTAAAATAAGCTAAATAACAAACAATATAAACTGCTTAGATTTTTATGGATCTCTTCCATAAAAATGTCTGTTTTTTATTAACATATTTTACCTCTCTTTTTCTTGTGGGTTTAGCATTTTGAATACTAACACTTTTATTGAAAACCCTTTCCTTACATAATTTTTGTAATTTACTTTCTATACTTTTATTATAATCTACGTTACCTTTGGAATTATGGGTTTGATACCATTCTAGAGCGCGTCTATTTTCAGAAATTATGCCGTTCTTCAAATTATCCTTATAGTTATCAAAAAGCCATCTAATACTTCTATTATCCATAAAATAACATCCTAGCATTAAAGGAGTGAATGGTGTTGTAACCCCATTCTCTTGTGGCATATGCCATGGGATATTAATATCATGCTGCTGAAAATAACTTTTTAACAATGCCAAGACTTGATTATTTGAATCTTTATAACATCCAGCCGCAAAATAACTGGCAACAGAATTATTATCTTTCGCTAATGAAACTTGACTTAGTAATAACTTAACTATTTCTATATGACCTTTATTACAGGCAATGAATAAAGGGGTATATCCACCATCTATGGGTTTGTTTATAACAGCATTCTTAGCTAGTAACAACTTAACTATTTCTGTATGACCATTTTCACAGGAAATATATAAAGGAGTGGAGCCTGTAGATATAGGTCTGTTTATATCAAGGTTGGCTTTAGCTAATAATAACTTAACTATTTCTGTATGACCGTTTTCACAGGAAATATATAATAAATTAGTATTCTCGTGATACCTTTTTTTAAAAATATTTTCAAGTAATATCTCTTTATAGTATTTATCATCGCCTACTATCCTTTTAGTGTAAAGTTTCTCAATCTCGGTTAGTGATTCTGTAATAACCATTCTGTACCCCGAACCATTTAAATTATTATCTAATGGCAACCAGTTATTTTTGCAAAGTTCTCCAGTTAAATTATCATTTGCTTCATTTCGTAAGAAGCAATTTTCTTTTTCAATGAATGCATGAAGGCTATCTACATTTATCGTGGCTATTTTATTTTTAGTACATTTCGCGCGGGCTATGTGAACTCCATATTTCCACTTACTTGTATACTCATCTAACCTAGTACATATTTGATCTTTAATGGTTTCAAGCTTTTTTTTAAAATCAGGCTCATAATAATCTCTATAAACACTAAATTGATTAACCCCAATTGTTGGACTTATATAAACTGATATATTTAGAGTTAAAAGATTATTACCTTCTTTATTAAAAGAAAAAGCCTCAAAAATACCATCTACTAACTCTCTAATATTATGAAATTTGGTGGCCCTAATATTGTTACTTAACGTTGACATATTATTAGCATTGTACAACTCTAACTTACTATTAAATGCAATAGAATGATTAATACTCCCCACGCTGATGTAAGTACGAAATTGACATTTAGTAAACTTATCAACTAATGGTTCTAAGAAACCGCAATAATCCCGTTTGTCTCCAATGAAAGGGTAATTGTATATTTTTATAAAAGGAGAAACTCTTTGATAAGTAACATTAGACCCTTGATCATCAAATATCCCTTGATTAACCACAGTTAATTTTTTATTTATAACAAACGGAGAAATTTTTGATACGCTTTGAAAATATATCTTATTATTTTTAAGCTCGGTTAAGAATGTGTTTTCAGGGGAGTGATATGCAAGCAATCCATCTAAAAAAGCTCTTATTGATATAACTAGGGAATATAGTTTTTTTTGCTCTTGGTTTCTACCTAGATCTAGGCTATTAATACAATGCTTGACTTTTTCTTTTCCCAGATTACAGAGTGTCTTTTCAAAGGTACATACAGCATTAATAAGTTCGCTTAAATTATTGTATGGCTTGCCATTAAAATACCCTGTTATGTTATTCCTTGTAAGTAACTCTAATCTTTTATAAAAAGTTTCAACATCATTGGCCAAATATGCTTGACCCCACATAGCACTTAGACCAAAGCATAAACCTTCTTGTGGACTTAAAGCATAATAATAATCACCCCAATCAGACCCACGTGATATATTTTGTATATTCTCATTTAAATTATCATAATAGCTCATGGTGTTTTATCCCAAGTTAACATTTTTCAGAACTCCTAATTGGCTTACACTTTGAATTAGCCTTTAATAACTTATAGTAATAAGCGTTCTAGCTCATTAATTATAATTGGCTGCATTATATCAAAGTCAAGATATTATTTTATAAGTAAACTATATAAAAATAAATATAAAAAAATATAAAAAATATTATTTTTTAATATTGTATACTTAGAAATGCTACACTTGGTACAATCTTTAAATTATTTGTAAACTTAGAAAGAGCGATTTAAAAGTTGAATAATTAACGCTTATTATTTTTTTCTCTTTTCAAAAAACTTCATAAAAAAAGAAATTACTATCAAGATTGGCTATTTATTGGTATTAATCTTACAGTTTTATGCAATTAATAATCTTTAATTATAATTATCAAAAAAGGTATAAATGCAATACTCAGTATAGTAAAAAAACATAATAAAAAAGAAGCATAAGTGTTTGTTGATACGATCTTAAATACCCTGTCACTAGCTAATGTTAATCCTATATATGATAAGAACGTTATGTACGTTGCTAGGTTAGATATTGTTATGAAAAACTCTAATGTTTTAAAACCTGGTTGATTTTTTAAGTTTTTTGACGAGCTTATATTCATAACAGCGCGTAGATTGAATCCAGAAGTAATTGATACTGCTGTGAGTAAATTGCCTAAATTTTCTTTTGTAAAGCTTAGCCCCATAAGTTTAATAAATAAGGTTACTATAGAAGATGCTGTCAAAATGAGTATGAAAAATGATATTGCTCTAGATTTTAAGCTCATAACACACTTTTTTAGATATTTTATGGAAAGTATCATAGCCAAGTATAAAAGTTTTTAGTAGTGTGTTTAGCATATATATATGTATGTACTCAATAAACTTTCTTTTTCTTCAGAAACTTATGAAAAGTAGTGCTTTTCTGGGTTTTAACACTTTATACCAATTCCAACATAAATTGTTGCATTTATCCCAAAGGAGTTTATGACTAATTTAAGTTTTTGATGTGCAGGCAACAGCAGTGGCTATTGGCAAATATGGTATTTAGATAGTATTTATTAATTTTGTTGAGTTAAAATTTTGCACATATAGTTTATAAAAATTTACATAATCATACCTATATAATATAATTAATTTTCATGTTTGATTGGTGACCATTTTTATAAAAATAAGAAGAAAACAATTATGATAAAAATTACATTTCCTGATAACTCGATTAGAGAATTTGAAAAAGGAGTTAATTCATTACAAATAGCTAAATCTATATCCCCAAGTTTAGCAAAAGTCACAGTTGCTGCTTATGTTGATGAGCAGTTAAGAGATGCTAAGGATGGTATAACTACAGATAGTAAAGTAAAGCTTGTTACTCTAACAGACACTCAAGGGTTGGAGATATTACGCCACTCTTGTGCTCATTTGCTAGCTCATGCTGTTAAACAACTATATCCTGAAACGCAGGTAACTATAGGTCCAGTAGTAGAGAACGGTTTTTATTACGACTTTTCTTTCAAAGAATCCCTTGGTGAGTCTGATCTTGAAAAAATAGAAAACAAAATGAAAGAGCTTGTTAAGAGATCTATACCAATTGATTATAGAGTAGTTTCAAAACAAGAAGCTATAGATTTTTTCAATTCACAAAATGAAAGTTATAAGGTTGAGATAATTAATAACATTACTGATGAGAATTTAAAAATTTATACTCAAGGTGATTTTAGTGATTTATGTAGGGGCCCACATATCCCAAATACTTCTATGCTAAAAGCTTTTAAATTAACTAAAATAGCAGGAGCATATTGGCGTGGTGACGCTAATAATGAAATGCTAACAAGAATTTATGGTACATGTTGGGCAACTAAAGAAGAGCTAGACCAATATTTACATATGCTTGAAGAAGCAGAAAAGCGTGATCATCGTAAAATTGGTAAAGCTTTAGATTTGTTTCACTTTCAAGAAGAGTCTCCAGGGATTGCTTTCTGGCATGATAATGGTGTTAGGATTTGGCGTGAAGTAGAAGACTATATGAGAAAATCTAACAACAAATATGGTTGTAAAGAGATACGTACACCGTTGATAGCTGATTTTAGTTTATGGGAAAAATCGGGGCACGCTTCTAAATATGCTGAAAACATGTTTGCAACAAAATCAGAGAATAAAGATTTTGCAATTAGACCTATGAACTGTCCTATGTGCGTGCAAGTTTATAATACCAAGTTACACAGCTATAGGGATTTACCTGTAAGAATGGCAGAGTTTGGTGTGGTACATAGAAATGAGCCATCTGGATCTTTACATGGGCTACTTAGAGTCAGAAGTTTTACTCAAGATGATGGACATGTTTTTTGTACAGCTGAACAGGTTGAAAGCGAAGTTAGCTTAATGGTAAAACAATGCTTTGAAGTTTATAAAGATTTTGGTTTTGAAGATTTTGAAGTAAAAATAGCTTTAAGACCTGATAATAGAATCGGTAGTGATGAAATTTGGGATAAATCCGAGCAGATTCTAAAAAATGCTTTACAAAGAAATGATGTCAAGTATACATTATTGCCAGGCGAAGGGGCTTTTTATGGACCTAAAATAGAGTTTCATTTAAAAGATGCTATTGGTAGAAGTTGGCAGTGTGGAACGATACAAGTGGATTTCTCAATGCCGCAAAGATTGGGGTCAACCTATATTGATAACAATGGTGATAAACAGACTCCGATAATGTTACATAGGGCAATCGTTGGCTCTCTAGAAAGGTTTATAGGTATGTTAATAGAGCATTATGCTGGTAATTTACCGTTATGGTTAGCACCAACTCAGGTTGTCGTGATGGGAATTAGTAATCAGCAAGATGAATATTGTAGTCGTGTATTTGAAGCCCTTGAAAAAAGAGGCTTTAGGGTGAAAATAGACTTGAGAAATGAGAAAATAGGGTTTAAAATACGTGAGCATACTCTGTTGCGTGTTCCTTACCTAGTAGTTCTTGGTAAAAACGAATTAGAGCAAAATATTGTAACTGTGAGAAAACATAATGGTGAAACTCTAGGACAAATGTCAATAGAGGATTTTTGTGTTTTCTTGAAAGAACAGGTAGAAATAAAAAATAATTTTCTTGGAGGAAAATAGTTATTAAAGCGGAAAAAAAAGCACCTATAAATGAGCAAATAAAAGCTAAAGAAGTGCGTTTAATAGGAGTTGATGGTCAGCAAATTGGAGTTGTATCTATCAATGAAGCTTTAGCATTAGCTGAAGCGGCTAGTGTTGATTTGGTTGAAATGGTAGCAAATGCTAAGCCACCAGTCTGTCGTTTGATGGACTATGGTAAGTACTTATTTGAACAGAGTAAGAAAAAAGCACAAGCTAAAAAGAACCAAAAGCAGATGCAGATCAAAGAAATAAAACTTAGACCTGTAACTGATGTAGGAGACTATCAGGTAAAACTACGCAACCTGATTAAGTTTCTAGAAAAAGGCGATAAAGTAAAAGTTACGCTTAGGTTTAGAGGTAGAGAAATGTCCCATAAAGAGTTAGGTATTGAAATGCTTAACCGTATGGCAAATGATGCAGCTGAACATAGTGTAGTGGAACACCAACCTAAAGTGGAAGGTCGCCAGATGATAATGGTTTTAGGACCAAAGAAAAAACAAATGTAATAAAAATAACTTAACAATGCGGAGTATTTAAATATGCCAAAGTTAAAAACAAAAAGTGGTGCGGCTAAACGCTTTAAAAAGACAGGTAAAGGTGGTTTTAAACACCGTTGTGCAAATCGTGCTCATATCAACACTAAGATGACGACTAAAAGAAAACGTCATTTAAGAGGTATGAATCAAGTAGCTAAAGTTGATACTGCTAGTTTAGTTCAACAAATGCCTTACGCGTAGGTTTGTGTATAAAATTTTTAAAGTGGAGAAAATTAGATTATGTCAAGAGTAAAAAGAGGCGTAACAGCACGTGCACGTCATAAGAAAGTTTTAAAGCAAGCAAAAGGTTACTATGGTGCTCGCTCAAGAGTATATAGAGTAGCTAAACAAGCTGTAATTAAAGCGGGTCAATATGCTTATAGAGATCGTAAAGTTAAGAAAAGAACATTTAGATCTTTATGGATTGTTCGTATTAATGCTGCGGCAAGACAGTATGATATGAGCTATAGCCAATTAATTAATGGCTTGAATAAAGCTGGTGTTGAGTTGGATAGAAAAGCTTTAGCTGAACTAGCAGTATATAACAAAGATGCTTTTGCTATTGTAGTTGAAAAAGCAAAAGCTGCGTTAGCTTAGTTCTGGGTTTATATATTTATTATCTGAATTAGCTTTTTTCTATAGTAATCCTATTTTGTGAATTCTCATTATTTAACTTTTTTAAAAAGGTTTTTTTTACTACTGTTTCTTGTAGGAGGGTTAGTTTTATTTTTTTTATTTAATGGGTCTAAATATTCTTCTTTCAATGAGCTTGTAGGTATATATAAAAATTTTAAGAGTTATGTAGATCTTCACTTTACAAAAGCTATTTTCATGTTTGGATGTATTTATGTATTAACAGTTTTTTTCTCTATACCAATAAAACCAGCTTTGAAAATGTTAGCAGGTTTGTTTTTTGGCTTGTTTTTTGGTTTTTGTGTATCTATAGTATCTGCCACAACTGGTGGTATGTTAGCTTTTATGTTTATAAAATATAATTGGGGAGAAGTCTCTAACAGTTCTAAATATAAACTAATGTCTAGATTTAAGGATATGGTGGAGAGCCATCCTATTATGGTATTATTTTTAGCAAGATTGTTACCTATACCGTTTTTCGTGCCAAATATTTTAGCTGGGATTTTAAAAGTTAAAAATAGTATTTTCTTTTTTACTACTTTGCTAGGTATTGTTCCAATTACATTTATATATGTATGGATTGGTACCAATTTTAGCCAGAAGCTTACTAATAATGAAAGTTTTTTAGACAAAGAGCTTGTATTGGCTCTGAGTATTTTAGCAGTATTGACAGTGGTGCCATTTATAGTTAAAAAAATTGTTAGAAAATAAATACTATTGGTAGATAATGTAAGGATATGAGTTTGAGTGCTAGAAAATTTCAACCTTTCCATCTTTTTTAGCCATAATAACAGTATCAGCAGGCTTTAACGCAAAAATACCATTAGTGACAATTCCTGTTATTTGATTTAATTCAGTTTCTAATTTTAGAGGGTTATCAATTTTTAGGTTATGTACATCTAAGATTATATTGCCATTATCTGTAATAGTTTGCTCTCTGTAGACCGGCTGGCCACCAAGTTTTACTATTTCTCTAGCCACATAGCTTCTAGCCATGGGTATTACTTCTATTGGTAGAGGAAAGTTACCTAAAATATCAACTTTTTTTGACTCATCTATAATACATACGAATTTTTTTGCAGCAGCGACACATATTTTTTCACGTGTCAAAGCAGCTCCCCCGCCTTTAATAAGCTCTTTATGGACATTACACTCATCAGCACCATCTACGTATAAATCAATTTCCCCAGCGTAGTTAAGATCTACTACATCAAAACCTAGTTTCTTTAATTTTTCAGTAGAATCTTCGGAGCTAGACACTATGTGTGCAATTTTATTTTTATAGTTAATAAGCTCTTCTATAAGAAACTTAACTGTACTACCTGTGCCAATACCTAGGGTTATATTTGGAGTAATTAATTTAGCAGCTTCAATAGCAACAAGCTTTTTTAACTCGTCTTGATTATTTTTTTTATTAAAGAACATGTTAAAACTTTCTCTTATTAAAAACTTTGTTGAATATTATACCTATTGTTATGTAGATAATCATAAAAATCACAGCTATTAACGTTTGTAATATTACTGATTTGCACACAAAGATATAGCCAGCTACTGTATATAAACAAACAAAAGGAATAACGATCCTTAGCATAATGTTAAACATAGGAGATAGTTTTGTGTTTGTATGTTTTAGGATCTCGTAACTAAGTTTTTGTGCATCATAAATCCAACCGATGATAAAAACTTCAAAAAGGAAAATAAATACTATAAGAAGATCAAGGGCAAACATTTTTGAAAAACTAACATGTGTGAAGCCTTGAGTGATCAAGCTTATAGTAATTAGTAAAGGAATTATACTAATTGCTACTTTAATATAGAATTTGTTAGTTATTTTCGTGATGTAGACTAGAATCGAGATCATTACAATTAGATTAAATAGAATAAAAGTAGTTTCAAGCAAAATATAGACGATAAAAGAATTTTGCTTTATTAAGCTAAAGAGAGTGATTAGACACACCTCATCCATGGGTTGTAGAAAAATACCATAGTTTCCTAAAGTAGCGTATATAGACATACAAATTACTAAAGAAAATGTAATATTGCAAAACAGACTGCTAAAAGAAATAACTTTTAAATTATTAAAACTATTATCAAGAGTGTTTAGAATATTTTTATAAAGTGCTAGTGAAATAAACTTACTTAATATAGCGTAAACTAAAGCCATTACTAGCATGTTGCTTAAGGTGTTTATCTGGCTATCTGCAGTATTGAAGTTTTTAAATTCAATTAAGCTATATGGTGAGGTGTATATAACTATTAAAACAGTGGTTATAACTAGAATTAAGCCCACAAAAGCTAAGGCTTTGAAAAACTTTTTAATATGGTTTTTTGTTTTTAAAGCTAGAACTAATAGTATTGTTATATAGATAAATGTAATACCTAACGCTGCCAAGTTTAAGCTTGTACTAACATCTAAAGTATTTGTGTAAACGCTGCTGATAAGATCTGATAGGTATGTAACAGTATTGAAAAGTATTAGTGTCAGCAATATGATTACAGTACCTGTAAATAAAATACTAATAGACCTAAACTTTGAGCTACCAATGACATATTTTACTAGACTAGAGTATGTATTAATTTCTGGATGAAATTTGCCTATATAAAAAGCAACCAAATTCATTGTATAAGATAAAAGTATAGAAAATATAATATAAGCATAAAAAAACTCAAGTCCATTATATTTAAAAACAGTTGTAAAAAAGCCAAAGCTAAAGCAAGTTGCTGTTGAAATGAATCCTACTAGAAGGGAAGCGTATGTTTGTTTTATGTTCATTTACCTAACCTATAAATTAGTTTCTAGTTGCACAGTAGTTACCGCGAAATGTAATATTTTTTATTATTTTGGTATTTTTATCAATAGAAACCCAAGTAGTACACTTAAGAGCACCAAACTGTACAAATTGAGGATCTCTATTAGCCATAACTAAACTGTTAACAGCTGAACCAGCTAGAGCTGGAGTTTCTGGGTTAACAGCTGTGCGTATGTAGACATACGTTTGGATATTTGGATTAGGAGCAACGCTTATTACATTTTCAGGGTAACCAAATACTTTCATATATTGATCAATGTTTTTGCCAATCCAGGCTTTTTGCTGGTCTATGTATTTTTGTCTAGTAGCACAAGAAAAAAGACTTATAATAAATAACAATAGGAGGGTTATTTTAAAAGTATGTTTAAACATTTAAACTCCTTATTTTATAAAACCAGTTTTTTTCATGTATATTGTTAGCAAAGATATTGCTGCAGGAGTGATTCCTGGAATACGTGAAGCTTCTCCTAACGTTGTTGGCTTTTGTTCAGTAAGTTTTTGCAAGACTTCATTTGATAATCCTTTGACTTGAGAATAATCAAACTCTACTGGAATGTTCTTTTGTTCAAAAATCGATAATTTAGCAATATCTTTGTTTTGGCGTTCTATATAGCCAGAGTATTTAGCAGATATCTCAATTTGTTCAATTATAGCTTCATCGCTTAGATTTAAATTCAATTCAGGTATTTGTTGTAACTTTTTATAATCCAACTCGGGGCGTTTTAAAAGATCAAAAAGCGTACTTTCTCTGGTCATCTTTTTTTCAAGGAATTTTTCTAAATCACGTGCTTTTTGTGTTTGTGGTCCTATCCATGTATTTTGCATAAAGTTTATCTGTTCATTGATAGTGTTTTTCTTATCAATAAAAGTTTTTTGATCTTCATTATTTAGTAAACCTAATTGGCAAGCTATATCTGATAAACGTAAGTCAGCATTATCTTCACGCAATATTAGTCTATATTCAGCACGTGAAGTAAACATTCTATAAGGCTCTTTAGTACCTTTAGTTATAAGATCATCAATAAGTACACCAATATAACTATTAGCACGAGTAGGGTACCATGCTTTATCATTATCAATACTTATAGCAGCATTTATACCAGCAACTAAACCTTGAGCGCCAGCTTCTTCGTATCCAGTAGTACCATTTATTTGACCAGCAAAATATAAGTTTTTAATAAATTTAGTCTCTAACGTTGGTTTAAGATCACGAGGATCAAAAAAATCATACTCTATAGCGTACCCTGGACGCATAATAAAAGCATTTTCAAAACCTTTTATAGAGCGGATATATTCACATTGCACCTCAAATGGTAAGCTAGTAGATAAACCATTTGGATATAGTTCAATGCTCTCTAAACCTTCAGGTTCTACAAATATTTGGTGTCTTTCTTTTTCTGCAAATCTGACTACCTTGTCTTCGATAGAGGGGCAATATCTAGGCCCTATGCCTTCTATCAGCCCACCATACATGGCTGATTTATCAAGGTTATTTGTGATTATTTCATGAGTCTTTTGGTTTGTATAAGTTATATAGCATGGTATTTGCTGTGGGTGTTGTATTTTTCCTTTAGAAAAAAAAGAAAAATAAGGAGTAGGAGTATCACCATGCTGAACATCCATAACACTAAAATCAACACTTCTTTTGTCAATACGCGGAGGAGTACCAGTTTTAAGTCTATCTACCCTAAATGGTAGTGCTCTAAGACGAGCAGCTAAAGCGTTAGCCGGTTGGTCGCCTGCACGCCCACCTGATTTTGATACTTTACCAATATGAATTTTCCCGCCTAAGAATGTACCAACTGTTAAAACAACTTTTTTAGACTTAAATGTGATGCCAGTTTTAGTTATAACTCCAGAGATAATGTCATTATTTATCACAACATCATCTACAGAATCTTGAAATATATCAAGATTTTCTTGATTTGTAACAAGGGTATTTATAGCTTGTTTATAGAGAACTCTATCTGCTTGGGCACGTGTTGCTCTAACAGCAGGACCTTTACGTGAGTTAAGAATTCTAAACTGGATCCCTGCCATATCAATAGCTTTTGCCATGATGCCACCCATAGCATCTATTTCTTTAACTAGGTGACCCTTACCAATTCCACCAATAGCCGGGTTACAAGACATCTGTCCTATAGTGTCTATATTATGCGTTAGGAGTAGTGTTTTTGCTCCTGTACGAGCAGATGCAGTAGCAGCTTCAACACCAGCATGACCGCCACCAACAACTATTACATCATAAGTAGTTTTATAAATCATTTTATAAGAAAAATAGTAATATCCATATCGTCTAAATTCTACTACATTTTTATGTGAAAATAACCATTCTAGTAATATTAATTAAATTGCTTTTGCAATATAATCTATAGCAAGGTAATAAGGGTTGTATTTTGAGGTTTAAACCAGTAAATGTTAAAGGTTAGTGAGATTTACCATAAATATATTGATCAAGACCCTATAAAAATTTTTCAAGATGGAGCTATCAAGTCTGCAATTATATTTTTTATGTTTTTGATAATAGCTGCAACTTTTAATTTTGACAAAAATTTGATCGTTATCACGATTTTATTTATAGCAAATTTAGCAGCTAGCGTACTAATTGGTAATATAGAAGTAAAAAGAAAAGCATTTTTCTGGTACATAGTAAGTGCAATTTTTATTTTAAACATATCACCATATGTGCATAATGTTTTTGAAGATAACTTTATGCTGATTATAACTGTGGTTTTTTTGGGGTTTTGGGTGCGTGGATTAGGGGATACATTTACTATTTTCCCAATCATGATTGTAGTAATGGCATGTATCTGTTTTATTAGGTTTCCTCTGGCTAGGTACAATCATTTAAGTTTTACTTTAGCAGCATTATTAGTGGGAGTTGCTTTTTATATTTTACTTATTAGTCGTTATAAGCTTATTAATTCAGGGGGCATTGAAAAAATTGTTAGGGAGTTTTTTAATATTTCCGTAAAAAGCTATTTAGATACATTTGAGAAAGCAAAGTATAGAAGATTTACTCAAACTAGAGTTTTAGAGGTAAGCCATAGTAAGTTTAATAATATAATTTCATTACAGTCTCATGGGCTTATGTTTATGCGTAAGAACACTCAAGATAACTGGCGTTATTTTTGTCATAATTTAATACTATTTAATAGATTAGCAGCTAAATTTATACTGACTTATAAAAAAATAAGTTTAGGCTATATACGGCTAGGTTTTAAGGATGCTTCTGAAGCTCAGGTTTTAGCAGAAAGTTTGGAAAAAATTTTTAAACAAACTCTAGCTTTATTACTCCAATTCCAACAAGAACCTAATACTTTAGAAGAGAAGAAAAAAGAAATTGATTACCTAAAGTATAAACTTGAGATTGCTTACATTGAAAAGTATCAAAAAGACCGTCAAAAAAGGAAATTGCTTTTTGATAGTATATTGCTTTTAGATGATATATTTACTAGTTTAGAAAATATCAAAGAGGCTTATTATGATCTTATTTAAAAATAGACTTATAGATAAGCTTTCTGATACAACTTTATTGGCATATAGGGTTTTAATAGCAGCCTCATTGGGTTTGGTTGTGAGCTATGGGGTTTTTAGTTTTACTGGAGAGCATGGGTTTAAGGATAGAATCTATTGGGTTGTAATTGCAGTTATAAGTGTTGCAGCAAGTACTAGCACTAGCGTTATATATACCAGGGCGAAAGCTATTATTATATTTTCTATCCTTGGAACGTCATTAGGATCAGTTTTACTATTAGTTACCCAGAAGATTATGATAAATAACAGTATGGCTAGTTTTATAACTATAGCTGTATTTTGTGGCTTGGCTTTGACATTGTATATTTACACTATGTTTTTAAATTATGCTACAAGCGTATTTTTTATACATATATACTTGGTTATGTTTTTTGGTTTGTTTGTTGGCTGGGATCATGAACTCTTTATTGTAAGAATAGTAAGTGTAGCTATCGGTACAGTTTGTATTGTGCTTGTTACATTTTTGACTAGAGGTAAAAAGTTTTTGAATATTTTTACCAAAGAAATGTATATAACTTATGGGGAATTTAAGAAAATACTCAATAATGTTGACAGAAATGTTCCAAACCGAAAATTAATTTTTTTAGTTGAAAAAAACATACAACTCAGTGAAATGCTTGTGAATGCTAAATATGAATTTTCGTCTAATAAAAGATACTACGAGTATAAAAAAATGATATTGCTTATGGACGAACTTTTAATAAATTTGAAAACTTATCGAGCTTTATTTATTGAGCAAAAGAAACATAATAACGAGCTATATGCCGATTTGGTAGAGTATACCAATAGCCAGCTCAAAAAGAATTTTGAAAAACTAACAATTAGGTATGATAGGATTCTAATACAAAAAGATTAATCAAGTTTATAAACTTTTGCAGTTACTAATATGATTCTTCTGTAGCGTATTAAATGATAACTATCTGTTTTCTTTTTATAATAAGCTCTTGTACAGGTGACTTACTTTTTGTATCTATTTTCTTAACGAAATCAAGATATTTAGAACTAACTGGTTCGACACAATTAACAAACTTATCAGGTCCAGCTTGGATGTCATCTTTACTAAAGCAACTATAAAGTGCGTGGATCAAAGGTATGTACTTTAAATTTCCATCATATTGCCAGTCAAATTTGAAATTTTTTAACACATAAAGTAGTGACAAGTTTACCAAGGTAAATAGAGAATAAGGTTCAGATTTTATAGCACGGAATATATGTTTTTCATTACCTATGTTATTGTCTTTAAAGCAAGAGACTAAATAACTATCTACTGCTTCTAAATCGACCGCTTGGGCAATACATCGCTTTAACTCAGCCGCTCTTCTTAGACCAGTATCACCATGATGTCCTAATTTAAATTTTTTTGCATCCTCCCTACGTTCTACCGTTTTTTTATTTCTATTGCGCATTTCCCATAAAGCTTTATACCTCATTATTCCTTCAATAATTGAATCTATTAACTTACTACTTATTACATCATAATCTATGTTAATAATAATTTGTTGCGGTTGAATTACAGTTTGCTTAAAAATATTAGCTTCAGATAACAAAAATGGTCGATTAAGCTGAAGAAGTTTGGACGAAGGGACCGTTGTGTAAGTATATTTAAACTTTACACCATCTAGCATAGGTTCGCTATTTCCAGACAGAAGAGGTTCATTATTTATGAGTTTATATTGTTGTATGATTGGCGAAGTAATCTCGTTAATAACTGAAAGCAATATATATGTGTTTCCTATGAGACCTTGTTCATTAATTTCTTTCTTGTAAACATCTGCTACCTGGTGTTGGTAATCACAGGGCTTTTGAACTAGAGCTGCCATTTCAATAGGTATCACCTTATAATTACCAAAGCTAGAAACCTCGTTGTTATCTAACTGATATAATGTCCTCACCCATACAACTTTAGCATCTACTTTTAATCGTTTATGATTTTTAGTGTAGTAGTGTGGTCGTGAATTAATTGTTGAGGCAATTTCATAGCAATACATTTTTTCATTATACTCAAATTGATAAGTGTCTATGTCTATGTCATCATCAAGGGCATCGTGATGCGATCGCCTATGATCTACATGAACCGCTCTTAGTGCGGCGCTAAACAAATTGTAGTAATCTTTCAGGTAAACTGCTCCAAGAAGCTCTCCTCTGTAATCCGCCTGGATATATGTGTTATCAATTTGTGAAAAGTTCTCTCCATGTTGAAAGATACCCAAAAACTTAGAAGGGAATTCATTAGCATCCTTCATAGGGTGTGATAATTTTACTTCGGAAGAGTAATACTGAGCCACCTTTGCCTGGTTCACTAGTTTGTCTTCATCTTGAGCCACTAAATATTTGAATAAATCAGAATTATCATGTTCGTATTTAGCTATCAGTCGATATAAGCCGGACGATGGCTCAATCTTCTTTTCTCTTTCAGCAATTCTAAAGATGTTATCAAATTTTTCATCTAGTTCTGAAATCACCATACATTCGAATACATACCCTGCCCCTCTATAATTTTCATTATATTCGTCACCTTTCTGCATACCACCCATAGGTCTAAAACCGGTAAAAGCTCGCCAACAACTTTCTGATTTAGATTTATACCAGATTCTAGGTTGCCCATTGCCGCGACCCAAAATAAATTTATAGCCGTCATTTTGTATTAACATGCATTGTATATCAAATGTGCATGCTCCTATCTTGATTTGTTCTAGGGTTGGTAGTTTGTTTTCCCACCAGTCAGTTATATAAATCATATCTACCATATCCATTCATTTGGTTGCTATTATTAAATTGTGGTCATTATTGTTTTATAAATTTATATGATACATTAAAAATATGATGGTTAAATTACTATTTTATACAACAGCCGATATTAAAATTTGATAGGCTCTATCAATAATCACCTATAAATATTAGCTTTTCTAAGTCACAATTCATTATCACAAAGATCTTATCTCTTTAAGTATGGTTTGTTTTATACTTGGTAATAAAATTGATCTGATAAAACCACGTAATTTTTCGTTAATTTTACTTTGGTATATACATCTCAGAAAAACTTTGAAAAACTAACAATTAGGTATGATAGAATTTTAATACAGAAAGATTAATTAAATTTGTATCTGAATTTTAACATGTATAATAATCAAACATTTCTATTTTATGACTTAGAAACCAGTGGAATTAATAACTCTTTTGACCAGATTTTGCAATTTGCAGCTGTGAGGACCGACCTTAACTTTAATGAAGTTGAGAGATTTAACTTTTTTGTAAAATTAAACCCTGATACTACACCATCTCCAACAGCTACGATAACACATCATATATCTATAGCTCAAGCCAATTCACAGGGCGTATCAGAATATCAGGCTGTTAGAAAAATCCATAAAATAATTAATACACCAGAAACCATTAGCATAGGTTATAATACACTTGGATTTGATGATGAGTTTTTAAGGTTCGCTTTTTTTAAGAATATGTTACCTCCCTATACTCATCAGTACAAAAATGGCTGCTTTAGGGCGGATTTGTTTCCAATAGTTGCTTGTTATCATTTATTTTTTAATGAAGCTTTAGAGTGGCCTGAAACTGTAGATAAAGAAGGTGATAAAAAAGTTTCTCTAAAACTTGAGAATTTAAATACCGTAAATAATTTGTATAGTGAGGGTCGAGCTCACGATGCTATTACAGATGTTTTAGTAACGGTTGAATTAGCAAAAAAACTCAAAAAAGCTAATCCTAAAATGTGGCAGTTTTTACTAGATAGATTTAATAAGCAAAACGATGAGCAAGTTTTGAATCAGCTTGATATTGGTGTTAGTATAAATAATACGCATTACAAGCAGGCTATAGCTATAAGTGGTGCTTTTGGCTATAGCAGTAATTTCATGTCAGCTATTTTGGATTTAGGCCAGCATAGGCACTACAAAAACCAAGAAATTTTTCTACGTTTAGATAATTATTTGTTTAGTGATTTTATAGAGGAGTTTGGTAGTTTAGAGGCTGAACATTGGAGATTAACTATTGCTAAAAAGTGGGGAGATATACCAGTTATTCTACCAGCTAAAACTCGCTTTGTTGGGAAGTTACCGCAGCAAAGGCTAGATCTTATAAAAGCAAATAAAGAGTTTATAAAGGATAATCCTGAGATTTTAGTTAGTTTTGTTGAGTATGTTTTAGAGTATAAGTATCCGGAAATAGAAAATATCGATAGTGATGCAGCTATATATCAAAGTGATTTTATGACTACTGCTGATGAGAAGGGTTGTGATAAATTTCATAGTTTAGCTGTTACACAAAAAGCACAAATGTTAGATCAGTTACCTAAAAGTTATTATGATAGAGCTGTACGAATAATTGGTAGGTTGGATTTTTCTAAGTTACCAGAGAAAGCTCAATATGAGTTTCAAAAGTATTTAAATAAAATAGTGAGTTTAGAAAAAGAGGAACTTTTAGTAGATCATAAAGCTTGTAAAAGAGTAACTTTAGAAGAGATTTATAAAGAAATAGAACATTTAAGAGAAACACAAGAGCTGACAGAAGAACAACATTCTTTATTATATGAGTTAGAGGAGTATCTTTTTTAAATGGCTAAGTTTAATTTAGTTACTAAATATAGCCCCAGTGGAGATCAGCCCAAAGCAATTAAGTCGCTAGTTGAGGGTGTTAATAATGGTTTACAGCATCAAGTTTTACTTGGTGTAACAGGCTCTGGTAAAACTTATACTATGGCAAATGTAATTAATCAAACACAGAAACCATGTCTAATTTTAGCTCATAATAAAACTTTAGCTGCACAACTATATTCAGAGATGAAACAATATTTTCCAGATAGTGCCGTTGAGTATTTTGTCTCATACTATGATTATTACCAACCAGAAGCATATGTTGCTGCATCAGATACATATATTGAAAAAGACTCTTCTGTAAATGAGCATATTGAACAAATGCGCTTATCCGCAACTAAAGCTATATTAGAGCGTAATGATGTAATTATAGTTGCTACTGTATCTGCAATTTATGGTTTAGGTGATCCTGAACAGTACATGCAAATGCTTTTGCACTTAAAGGTTGGTGAAACTTTGGATATAAAAAAGGCACAAACCAAATTAGTAGAAATGCAATATTCGCGTAATGATATGGACTTTAGTCGTGGTAGCTTTCGTGTGCGTGGTGAGATACTAGATATTTTTCCAGCAGATTCTGAAAAAGACGCTATTAGGGTTGAGTTTTTTGATGATGAGATAGAAGTAATAAGTATAATAGATTCTTTAACCTCAAAAAAAATTAAACCTTTACATAGAGCAACAATATTTCCAAGTACTCACTATGTGGCTTCAAAAGAGCGTAAAGATATAGTTATAGAAGAAATTAAAAAAGAATTAAAAGAAAGAGTTAAATATTTTGAACAAGAGAGTAAATTACTTGAAGCTCAAAGGATAGAGCAAAGAACAAAATATGATATCGAGATGATTCAAGAGCTAGGCTACTGTACTGGTATTGAAAATTATTCTAGGTTGTTATCTGGACGTGATCCAGGAGACCCACCACCAACGCTTTTGGACTATTTACCAGAAAATGCTCTTGTAATAATTGATGAGTCTCACGTGACATTGCCACAGTTTGGGGGTATGCAAAAAGGTGATTTTTCACGTAAGTCAAACTTAGTAAATTATGGTTTTAGGCTTCCATCAGCGTTGGATAATCGCCCACTAAAATTTAATGAGTTTGAGAAACTACTTCCACAAACAATTTATGTATCAGCAACGCCAGCAACTTATGAGTTAGAGAGATCTCAAAATACAGTTGAGCAAGTGATTCGTCCAACAGGACTGTTAGATCCGGAAGTTTTTGTACGACCAGTGGCAATTCAAGTTGAAGATGCTTTATCTGAGATAAATAAGGCTGTAGCTAGTAATGAAAGAGTTTTGATAACTACATTGACTAAAAAAATGGCAGAGAATTTGACAGAGTATTTGTCAGAACATAACGTCAATGTAAGGTATTTGCATTCAGATATTGATACTGTTGAGCGAGTTCAAATCATCCATGATTTACGTCAAGGGATATTTGATGTGCTAGTAGGTATTAATCTTTTAAGAGAAGGATTAGATATGCCTGAAGTTGGTATATTACTTATTTTTGATGCTGATAAAGAAGGATTTCTACGTTCAGAAAAGTCTCTTATACAAACCATAGGTAGAGTTGCAAGAAATGAAAATGGTCGAGCAATACTATATGCAGATATTGTAACTAAGTCTATGAAAAAGGCTATGGATGAAACGTTACGTAGACGTAAGCTACAAGATGAGTATAATAAAAAGAACAACATTATCCCTAGAACGATCATAAAAAATATAGATGATATGTTAGATAGCTCTCCAGAAAGGCAGAAGCGAGAATATAAAAATAACAGCAGGATAAGTGTTGATGATGTTGATGTTTCGGCTATACTAGGTATAACTGAGGCTAGTAAAATTATAAAAGCTTTAGAAAAACGTATGAAAGCTCATGCAAAAGAGCTTGAGTTTGAGCAGGCTACTTTAATTAGAGACAAAATACTTAAGATAAAGCAGAGATTTATAGAGTTATGAATAATATATTATTGATGGATTATGGCAATAGAGAATAAATTAAAAAAGGATCGGCTTTTTTTACGCTTTACTTGGGTAAGATTTAAAAATTATTGGTTTAGAGCACGCAAAAGTTTATATGCCTCAATTATATTGTGTGGTTTTATTGTAGGAGTTAATTTATACCTTGGCAATATAGATTTTGTAAACCAATCATTACAGATAGCAGTAACACTTGCTTTTATACTATTTATATTTTTTTTCTTAATAACAAAAGATAATAATCCTGTAGATATCATAATATCAGGTGCCAAAGGGGAATCAGTCGTATTAAATGAGTTAAAAAAACTAGATAGTAACTATGTACTTTTTAATAGAATAGTTTTACCAGATGATAAATCTACGATAGGCAATAGAGAGTTAGATTTTCTTGTTATATCTAGAAAAGCGATATATATAGTAGAGGTTAAAAATAATCGAGGTTATATTAAGGTCGAAAATATGGCAGAGAGATGGCAAGTGGAAAAAATCTCGCAAAATAACAAAACTTATGCAAAAACTATTAAAAACCCGATTAGGCAAACTTTTGCACAAAAAAAAGTTCTACAAACCTATCTTTATAATCAAAGAATTTATATAAAAGGTATCCCTGTAGTTACTGTTGTAATATTTGCTAATCCAGAAGTGCAGTTAAGTGATAATTTTGTTGCAGAAGATGCTAATCAAGCAGTTTTATCTTTAGAAAATTTATTACCTTTTATTAACGCAAAAGAACAATATCTTGAAAAAATGCCAACTCGCTCACGTAGAAAAATTATCAAAAAGCTTGAGAAAAAATAAATGATTAACAATAGACCAATAGGGGTTTTTGATTCTGGGATAGGGGGTTTAACAGTTGTTAGAAGCCTTATGGATATGCTGCCAAATGAAAATATAATCTATTTTGGGGATATTGCAAGAATCCCTTATGGCACAAAATCTCGGGCAACTATTCAAAGATTTGCAGCTCAAACAGCTAAGTTTTTAATTGATCAAGAAGTTAAGGCTATTGTTATTGCTTGTAATACTATTTCTGCTATCGCTAAAGATACTGTGAAACAAATAGCTGGTGATATACCAGTTATAGATATAATAAGTGCAGGTGTAAGTTTAGTAGCAGACTTAAGTAATGTTGGTGTAATAGCCACACCTGCTACGATAAATAGTAACGCTTATGCGTTAGAGATTCATAAGCTTAATCCTAAGGCTGAAGTTTACTCTAAAGCCTGTGGCCTATTTGTGCCAATGATTGAGGAGGGTTTTATAAATGGTGAAATTGTAACTTTAGTAGCTAAACAGTATCTAGAGTATTTTCATGATAAATCTCTAGAGGTTTTGATACTTGGTTGTACGCATTATCCTATTATCAAAGACAATATTGCTATTGAATTGAACCCTGTAAAACTTATAGATCCTTCGCTACAGGCTAGCAAAATGCTTGAAGATTCGTTAAAACAAAATAACTTGCTAAACCAAAAGCAATCTAAGCCAGAATATAAATTTTATGTGACTGATATACCTATAAAATTTAAAGCTATAGGTGAGATGTTTTTACAAACTCAAATGGAGCATTTAGAGATAGTTAACCTTGATGGCTATTAACAATTTTGCTAAATTTGTAGTTTCTTTTTCACTAGCTGAACAGTTGCTAAACGCAAATGTGCTTTAAAAAACAATCGTAAACATAAAAATTCGCAGCTTTTTTATTGTGTACAGGATTAATGTCTAAAACTTCACGTTTACTGTTTTTGTCTTTTTTCTATTTGTGGTAATATTTCTATTGAAGGTATGTAAGTTTTCTTTTTATGGGTAAGTAATGAAAAATAATAAATTTTATCAAAATATTCGTTTAGCTATCTTTGATGTTGATGGCGTTATGACTGATGGAAAAATAATATTGTCAAATGATGGTAACGAAACAAAGTTATTTGACGTTAAAGATGGCTTAGGTTTGGTTTTGTTACAAAAAGTTGGTATAAAAATAGCAATAATTACTGGTAAGGAATCACAAATAGTTATTAACAGGTTTACAAGCTTGGGTGTTGATATAGAGGATATATTTCAAGGACAAAAAAATAAAGTTAGTGCCTACCAGGCCTTAAAGGAAAAGTATCAGCTAGATGACTGTAACGTAGCTTATATGGGTGATGATCTTCCTGATATAGTCCTTATGAAGCAAGCTGGTATTTCAGCAGCACCATCAAACTGTATAGATTTAGTTAAAAACTACTCTGATTACGTTTGTCAGAATAAGGGTGGCACTGGCGCTGTTAGAGAGTTTTGTGAATATATATTAAAGCATCTTGGTTGCTACAATGAGGTTATTGAAAATTACATTGAAAATGGTGGCATGAAATAAAAATATGAAGTTTTTTACTAAATATTCGCTGCTTGTTAATGTGTTTGCGATAGTGATTGTGGTTTTTAGTACAATATTTATTTATTCTGAAGCAGTTCAGGGCGGTAGCGATCCTAAAAAATTTTCACCTTCAAGTAGCGTTGAATTAACAGCATTTAACTTTCATTATAATAATTATAACGATGATGGTAAACTAACTACAAATTTTATTACTGAAAAACTAGAACAATATGTCAATCAAGATATTAAAATGACCAATTTAATAGAAACTAGTTATGATGAGAAAACAGGCGATGAGACTTGGAGAGTAAAAGCGCCTAAAGGTTTTTCACAGAAAAAAGATAATAATGAGTTGATACATTTATTTGACGGAGTTAATGCTATTTTGTTTACAAAAAATCAGCAAGCAGATTCAGGGGAAAGTTCTGCTAAACAGACACCAGATGCAGATGGTAAATATCTACCAAATAAAATATATATAAAATCATCAGAAATGTACTATGATACAGAAACACATGATTATTATAATGATAAATTTGTCAAAGTGTATGATCCTGACACGGAAAATAATACCACAGGTATAGGAATAGTTGGAAACTCAGATACTAAGGTTATTAATTTTAAGAAAGACGTAAGGAGTTACTATGCGTCAAGCTAGGATCGTACTAGTAGCTCTAGGAGTTTTAGGTATTTTCTTGTCTGGTTATAGTGATTCTTCTAGCTCAGCAGATAATGGTTTACATTCAAGTTCTAATCAAAATATACCTTTTCAAGAAGGTAGCGTAGCAGTAGCAGATGAAAAAGAAGATACAAGTGCTGATAATATTCTCAAAGAATATGGTCCTCTTACAATATGTGCTGATAAAGCTACCTACGATAGCAATAAAGAAACTCTTACATATTATGGAGATGTTTTTGTAATCCAAATTCATAATAAGCACATTTTATGTAAGAAGCCTAAAACTACCAAATCTACCAAAACAAATATGGTTTATTTTACTAGGAATAAATCAATTCCTTTTAAAGAATTACAACAACAATGGTTTGAGCAAGCAAAAGAGCTATGTGCAGATGAGCAGGGGTGTAATTTCATATCAGGTCAAAAACTTGTTATGGAACTAGATAAAAACCGTAAAGTTCAAACTCTTACTATGGAATCAATGGATGGTGAATTATCTCAATTTTATACCTTCCCAACTAATTCAGATCAAGCTTACCAAAAAAGTAAAAAGCTAACCAAAGGACCACTAAATGGGGTAGCTAGAAAGATTATTTATAACATCGTTAAAAAGAATCTTGAGCTTTTTGAAAATGCTGTAATTAACCAGAATGAAAACCACTATAAGGGTAGAGAAATTAATTATGATATGGAGCATGATCTTGTAGCTATTCCTGGTAGTAAAGATAGACGTTCTAAAATAATCTTAGATGGTGTTCAGAGTGAAACTAAGATTGATACAGGGTTAAAACCTATTAGTGAATATAACAAGAATAAAAAAGTCAGTAGTGGTAGTATAGTTAAAACTTCTAGTTTTGACGATTCAGAAAATATTCTGTCATAAGCAGAAGGATATGAGATTAGGAATGGAAAAATATACTTTAGAAGCTAAAAGATTAGGTAAAAAGTACGGCTCAAGGTGGGTTGTAAATAACGTTTCAATGAAAGTTTCAACAGGTGAAATTGTAGGTTTGTTGGGACCAAATGGTGCTGGTAAAACAACATCTTTTTATATGATAGTTGGCCTTGTATCTGCAACTCGTGGCAAAGTTCGTATGGGTAAAGAAGATGTCACTAAGATGCCTATCCATCTACGTGCAAGAAAAGGGCTTGGCTACTTACCACAAGAGGCATCTGTTTTTAGGAAGCTTAGTGTTGAGGATAATATAGTAGCTATCCTTGAAACAAGAAAAGAGCTGACAAGAGATCAGATTAATGAAAATTTGAATTCTCTTTTGGATGAATTCAGTATTCAGCATATTCGTAAAAGCTTAGGTATGAGTCTCTCTGGAGGTGAAAGAAGACGTGTTGAGATAGCTAGAGCTTTAGCTATGGATCCGAAATTTATTCTGTTGGATGAACCATTTGCTGGTGTTGATCCTGTTTCAGTGATTGAAATTAAGGAAGTTATCAGACATCTAAAAGATAGAGGTATAGGAGTACTTATAACGGATCATAACGTACGAGAGACATTAGATATTTGTGAACGAGCTTATATTGTAAATGCTGGGAATATGCTAGCATCAGGTACGCCAGAGGAAGTACTAGCAGATGAAACTGTAAGAAAAGTATATTTAGGAGAAGATTTTAAACTATAGATAAAAATGGTAAAAGAAATAGATACTTCTAAATCAAAAGTGATTTGCGTCGGTAGAAATTATGTAGAACATATCCAAGAATTAAATAATGAGATTCCAGATAATCCCGTTATTTTTATAAAGCCAAATTCTAGCGTAGCTAGATCATTAAAACTACTTTCTGGTAGAGAGTTACACTACGAATGTGAAATAGTATTTGCTTTTGATGGTAAATCTCAAATTAAAGCAGTAGGGCTGGGATTAGATATAACTGATAGAAATTTGCAGTCAAAACTTAAATCAAAAGGCCTACCTTGGGAGTTGGCTAAAAGTTTTGATGGTAGTGCAGTGATTAGCGATTTTGTGGAAATTGGAGCGCTACATATTCCTTTTTTAAGTTTTAAGGCATACAAAAATAATCAACTAATCCAAGAGGGTAGTTATGATTTAATGATTTATAAACCAAATCAGGTAATTAACTTTCTAAAGGATAATAACATTTCTATATGTGAAAATGATTTACTTATGACTGGTACACCTAAAGGTGTTGGAGTTATAAATTATAACGATAAATTTAAGTTAGAACTATTTTGTAAAGATAGCATTATTCTAGAGGCATTTTTTAAATAAAAATACGGTGGTAAAATGTGGGCAATTGTTGGTAGTAGTGGATTTGAAAGTTTCGATAGTTTTGAAATTATAGAAGAGTTATCTAGAGAAACTCCTTTTGGTTTGTGCTCAAATGGATTATTTAAAGTAAAAATAGACAAGCAAGAAGCTTTATTTTTAAACAGAACAGGGCTTGAGCAAAATATTTTACCACATCAAATTAACTATAAAGCTAATATCTATGCACTAAAAAAATATGGTGCAACCTCTATAATAGCGCTTTCTTCGGTGAGAAGTTTAAGAGATGAGTTAAAGCCAGGAGATATGGTAATCCCATACCAATTTATAGATAGAACAAAATCTTTACGTGATTTTACATTTTGTGATCAAGGTTTACTTAATTATGTTTCTCTTTCAAGGCCAATAACTGAAAGCATAGCCGAAGAAATTAGAGAAAGAAAAGCAGATTTTGATTTTACTATACATTTCAAGCAAAGCTATGTTTGTATAGAAGGGCCTCAGTTTCCAACAATTATAGATGCTAAATGTTTTCAAAGTATGGGTGGTGGTGTAATAGGTATGACAGCTTACCCAGAGTTTGCATTAGCAAGAGAGGCTGGTTTAAATTATATTTGTTGTAATTTCATAGTTGATTATGTTCCTTGGTCTTATGACGTTAGGAATGAATATAACGTTTTAGAAATAAGACAAACAAATAACACAAAAGCTGAAAGTATAATTAAATGGTTGGTTAAAAACTTATCTTTTTATTCTGAAAATGATTGTCATGAGCTTGGAATAGCTAGATATTTATCTACTCCTTTAGATACACTGCCTCCAAACAAAAGGGCTTGGCTAAAAGTTATTGCTAAAGATAACTCTAAACATGAAAAAGCTCTTGAAGCCGAAATTTTTAAGAAAGTTCCTGATTTGTATGGTGGAATCAAAACAATACCTGCCAAAATGCAAGATCTACTAACTTTCATAAGTAAATATGATAGAGATGGAAATCGTAGAGACATTGAATCAACAAGAAAGGCGGCAGCTTCACTTAACTTATATAGTTACCAAAAGCTAGAAGTTAAGAAAGTAGAGGATCTCCAAATTACTCATAACGATGGACATAATATACCAGTTAGGCTCTATAACCCTGATCCTAGTAAAAAACTTCAGGCAATAGTATTTTCACATGGAGGCGGGTTTGTTTCAGGAACTTTGGACTCTTTTGATGCATTTTGTAGAAAGGTTGCAATAACTACAAATAGGGTGGTTTTTTCTGTAGACTATAGACTTGCTCCTGAACATAAGTTTCCAGCAGGGCTAAATGATGTAGAATTTATTGCTGAGTATGTTTACAACCAGGCAAAAAATTTTGGAGTTTCTAAAAAAGAATTTACACTAATGGGTGATAGTGCAGGAGCTAATTTATCTATCCTTGCAACCTATAACCTATTAAAAGATAATAAAATCAAAATTGCTAATAATATTATTTTGTATCCATCTGTTGATTTATCACATATGCCAACTAAATCGTTAGAAGATTTCGCTAGTGGTTATATACTAACTAAAGCCAAAACCATGTGGTATTCAGAGTTATATGTACCAGATAACGTTGATAAACAGTCTCCTAAAATCTCGCCATTTTATATCAAAAAATTAGAAGGTATGCCACGCACTTTAGTTATAACAGCTGGGTTTGATCCACTAAAAGATGAAGGTCTACTTTTTGCAGAGAGACTTATACGACACAATGTAGAAGTACAGCATTACCATTTTGATAGTTTGGTACATGGGTTTATTAACTTTTCAAAGCTTATTCCAAATGAGATGGATATTTTACATACAAGAATAACTAAATTTCTTAAATAAAAAATGAAGAATTATGTTTTACAAATTGAATACTTTGGAAAAAATTATTGTGGTTGGCAACGACAATCGCATTCATCAACTATACAAGAGGAATTAGAAAAAGCCTTATCAAAGGTAGCTAACCATAATATAGAAACTATATGTGCTGGTCGGACTGATACGGGGGTTCATGCAAGCTCACAAGTTGTTAATTTTTTATCTGATGCAGATAGGTCTCTACAAGCGTGGCAACGAGGAGTAAATGCATTGTTACCTCAAGATATAAAAATTTTGCAGATAAAAGAAGTAGAATTAAATTTTAATGCGAGATTTTCAGCTATAAATAGGACTTATAATTATGTGATTTATAATGCGCCTATAAGCTCCCCATTGTTTACCGAGCACACTTTATGGGAAAATAGACCTTTAGATATACAAAAAATGAATCAAGCTTGTAAATACTTACTTGGTGAGCAAGATTTTAGTTCATTTAGGTCTTCTCAGTGTCAATCAAATACAGCTTTTAGAAATATTAAAAAGGCAGAGTTTGTAAAATTTGGTAATTTTATAATTTTTGAAGTAATAGGAAATGCTTTTTTGCATCACATGATTAGAAATTTGGTAGGGTCTTTAATCAAGGTTGGATTAGGTTTTAGAAACCCAAGTTGGATAAATGATTTATTAATAGCTAAAGATCGTACTCAAGCAGGGCAAACAGCTAAAGCTCAAGGACTTTATTTTGTTGGGGTTGAGTATCCGGAATTTAGGTTTAATCGTTCTGTTTTAGATATGTTTTGTGTATAGACTTTTATATATTACAGAATATACTTACTTAGATCCTTATCTTTAACTAATTTACCTAATTTCTCATTAACGTACTCAGTAGTTATACTGATGGTCTTATCAGTTAATTCTGGCGCGTCAAAGGAAATTTCTTCAAGTAGTTTTTCCATTACAGTATGTAAACGTCTAGCCCCGATATTTTCAATTTCTTCGTTGACTCTGTATGAAATCTCAGCAATTTTTTGAATAGCATTATCATCAAAAGTCAGCTCAACACCTTCTGTTTTCATTAAAGCAATATATTGCTTAAGTATTGAACAATCTGGCTCTTTAAGAATTCTAACAAAGTCATTTATCTCAAGAGATTTCAATTCTACTCTTATAGGTAATCTACCTTGAAGCTCAGGAATTAAATCAGAAGGTTTTGATACATGAAATGCTCCTGAAGCGATAAATAAAATATGATCTGTTTTTATCATTCCGTATTTTGTTGATACAGTAGAGCCTTCAACAAGTGGTAAAAGGTCACGTTGTACACCTTCGCGAGAGACATCAGCACCATAAGTATTCGATTTTTTACAAACTTTATCTATCTCATCAAGAAAAACAATACCATTTTGTTCTACAGATTCCAAAGCGCGAGCTTTTATATCTTCTTCGTTAATTAGCTTAGCAGCTTCTTCATCCTTTACTAGTTTGATAGCGTCTTTTATTTTCATTTTTTTATTTTTCTTTTTGTCACTACTTAAGCTAGAAAATAAATCTTGAATTTGACTTGTCATATCTTCCATACCTGGAGGTCCCATTACTCCAATAGCTTTTGGAGCAGCCGCTATTTCTATTTCAATTTCTTTATCATCAAGTTCACCATTTTGAATTTTTTTTCTAAAAATTTCGCGGGTTTTGTTTTCTTTTTCTTTCTTAGAAGCTGAATCTTCAGCAGGCTCATTAGCAAAGCCAATCTTTGACTCAGTTGGTCTAGCTGGTGGGATTAGTACATCAAGAATTCTATCTTCAGCCAATTTAGAAGCTTTTTCAATAATTTTATTTTTAGCTTCTTCACGCTTCATTTTTACAGCCATTTCTACTAAATCACGGATTATAGATTCAACGTCTTTACCAACATAACCAACTTCAGTAAATTTAGTAGCTTCAACTTTAATAAATGGAGCATCAGCTAATTTAGCGAGTCTACGAGCTATCTCTGTTTTACCAACACCGGTAGGTCCGATCATTAAAATATTTTTTGGAGTTACTTCTTGACGCATTTCACTATCTAGCTGCATTCTACGCCATCTATTACGTAAAGCTATAGCAACGGCTTTTTTTGCATCATTTTGACCAATTATGTGTCTTTCTAATTCTTGTACGATTGTCTTTGGAGTCATTATTTGCGTCATAATGTATTAACTATCCTTTTTGTTATCTAAACTTTCTATCGTGAAATTATGGTTTGTGTAAATACAAGTATCTGCTGCAATAGTTAAGCTTTTTTTGACTATTTCTTCAGCTGTTAAATTTGTGTTTTCAACAAGAGCAGTTGCTGCAGAACGAGCGTAACTTGACCCTGATCCGATAGATATTATATCATTTTTATCTGCTGCCATCACATCCCCAACTCCAGATATCAGTAGTGATAATTTTTCATCTGCTACGATAATCATAGCTTCTAGTTTACTAAGCATTCTATCTAGACGCCATTCACGTACCATTTCTACCGCAGCACGCTCAAGATTTCCTTGATAAAATTCTAATTTTTGTTCAAATTTTTCAAATAATGTAAATGCATCAGCAGTAGAGCCAGCAAAACCTGTAAGAACTTTACCGCCATTTAGTTTTCTTACTTTTACAATATTATCTTTTGCTATAGAGTTGCCTAAAGTTGCTTGACCATCTCCTCCTATAACTACCTTATCTCCTCTTCTAACACATAAGATAGTAGTTCCTTTCATTTTTTCCATAATTGACACACCTTCTTTAGTGGTTTATAAATTTAAAAATATGTTATTAATTTAATATAACTAGATTGGGACTAGTTATGTTTTTTACAAGCTTTTTTAATATTATTTTTTATATTTGTTCGAAAGTAATACAAAGGGTGTATTTTTATGATATATTTTAGCTGGTTTTTGTTTATTTTTGTTTAACTTTACAGAGAGTTTTGATATGAGAAGTGATTTAAACTTTAAAGAGACGATTAGTTTGGCTACGAATATTTATAAGAGATCATTTAAACTCACATTCGTGTTAGCATTTATGTTGTCATTTATATCTGAATATTGCTTTGTGTATATGATGCAGCACGGTATGGCTGAGTATATAGAAAGTGGTGGAAAAACTATACCAGTAGACTTTCCGTCAGCAAATGTACTAAGTTTTATGGTACTAGTAATTATGGTAGCTACAATTTTTGTCTATGCTATGATAATTTTGTTACAAGGAATATTTATTAAAAATCAGCTAAAGGCATCTGAAGCTATAAAACTTTCTTTACAGATTTTTTCTAAACGGATATTTTCTTTTTTAGGAGCTTTTTTACTGTCCATAATCGTATTAACGTTATTGTCAATGTTTTTACAGTATATAGGTATCTTCCTTGCAATCTTGTTGTTTTTAACTGTTATGCCAGCTGTACTTTTAGGTAAGAGTAGCATTTTTGAAGCTATCACAGATAACCTTAAGGTTATCAAATTAAACTTTTTTTACATGTTTAAGTTGGTATTTGTGATACTAATTCTTATGGTGGTTAAGCCGTTACTTACTTTGGGTTTGATATATTTGTTAAAAAATGTAGGTATGGAGATAAGCCCTTTAGAAAATAGTATTCAAAATATTATTGTGACAATAGTAGATTCATTAGTGGTACCATTTATATTTGCTATTACAGTAGCTACTTTTTTAGTAACTCGTGAAAAAAATGCTATTGATCAAAATATTTGATTAAATCTTTAAATTTATAATTTTGGCTAAATTTAATACCTTTCTTAGAAATATCTTTTTGTTTACTTTGATAATCTAGCTCACTAATTATGCCAAATTCGACTTTTATTTTTAATTCTTCTTGGTTTTCAGAATATGTTTTTGTAAATGGTAAAGTTTTTCCAAAGCACCAATTCCAACTTTTTAATACGTTCATTTCTTGTTCGATAAGCTCTTTATTTGCAAGAGGAGTTTGTTCATTTATTAAGCTTAGTTTGACACTTTTAAAACTACTTAAAAAAGCTTTTGTAATATCTTGAGTTTGTAAATCATGCTTTAATTCATTTAGATTGATTACTTTAGATCTATATGATTTTACTCCTTTAGTATCCAAAGATGTATCAATTGGTTGGTGTAAGTAGTTATAAAGCTTGCTAGTGTTTGCATTTATTAGTAGTGTTCCATGGTGAAATGCTCTGTCTTTTTTTTCTCTAAAAGCACTCCCGGAAATTTTATATGTGAAATTGTTATGATCAACTACAATATCATTTCTTTGGTTTGGATAGGCATTTATTTCCAATTTTCGGATAACACTACAAACAAATTCAAGATTAGCTTTAATATCGTGATCGTTCTTTGGAGAAATGATTGTATAGTTTAGATTACCAAAATCATGATAAACAGTACCACCGCCACTTTGACGCCTAATGATAGGTACACCATCTTTTTCCATAGCTAATAGATTACATTCTAGCCAGGGGTTTTGAGCCCTACCTATTACAACGCATGGCGAGTTTTGCCATAAAAATAATATTTTTTGATCTTTCAAATCTTCCAAGAATAACCAATTTTCTAAAGCTAAATTAAAATAAACATCGTTGCTTTGTGATATATATATTTTCATCAGTTAGTTGTTATTTATAGTTTTCTGTAAGTATAAGGTTTTATTGGTTCTATAAAAGTGTTTTGTGATATAATTTTGCTTTATTGAGTAAAATTAAAGTTAAATAATCTGATGTCATCCATACAGCAAACCCTAGATATTATTAAAAGAGGGGTGGACGAAATCCTTTTAGAAGAAGAGTTGGTTAAAAAGCTTCAAAAGGGTAAACCTTTAATTATAAAATTTGGTTGTGATCCAACTGCTCCAGATATTCATTTAGGACATACGGTTGTTATTAACAAGCTTAAGCAGTTACAAGATTTAGGTCATGAAATTCATTTTTTGATAGGGGATTTTACAGCTCAGATTGGTGATCCAACTGGTAAAAATGCTACTAGACCACCATTGACAGCACAAGAGGTTGCTAAAAACGCAGAAACTTATACGAGCCAGGTTTTTAAAATCTTAGATAAAGAAAAAACTATTGTGCGTAGAAATAGTGATTGGTTTAACAATATGTCAGCTGCTGATATGATTAAACTAGCTTCCAAATCAACGGTTGCTAGAATGCTTGAAAGAGATGATTTCTCTAAGAGATATAAAAATAACCAGTCTATTTCTATACATGAATTTTTGTATCCACTTGTACAAGGTTATGATTCTGTGGTAATGAAGGCTGATATAGAGCTAGGTGGTACTGATCAGAAGTTTAATCTGCTAATGGGTAGGGAGCTTCAAAAACAAAATAATCAAGAGCCACAAGTTATTATAACTATGCCATTACTTGAAGGTTTAGATGGTGTTAAAAAAATGTCAAAATCTAGCCAAAATTATATAGGTATAGAAGAATCAGCAATTGATATTTTTGGCAAAATTATGTCAATCTCTGATGAACTTATGTGGCGTTATTATAAGTTGCTTAGTTTTAAATCTTTAGAAGTTATCACTAGTTTAAAGCAAAATGTGCTTAATGGTGCAAATCCTCGTGATATCAAGATAGAGTTAGCAAAAGAGCTTATACAAAGATTTCATTGTAGAGAAGTTGCTGAAAATGCTCATCAAGATTTTATACAAAGATTTCAAAAAAACCAGATACCTGAAGATATAAATATTGTAGAATTAGATATAAAAGATAGTTTACCTATAACTAATTTACTAAAAGAAGCAGGTTTAGTAGCTAGTACATCTGAAGCTAACAGGATGATTAAGCAAGGAGCTGTAAAAGTTGATGGTGAGAAAGTTGATGATAACAAATTAGTTTTTAAAATTGGTACAGAGAATGTATTCCAAGTGGGTAAGCGTAAATTTGCCAAAGTTATTATAAAATAAGGAGTTTATAAAATGGATAAGTTTTTATCGATATTTGTAGGTGTTTTAATTATTGTAACTATAGTTACAGTATTTATTAGTCTGTTTCCGCTAGCTTTAAAAGTTTGTATAATTTCAGCTATTATTAGTGCCATAATTTATGTTGCCCTTAGACTAATTGAGAAATTTAGTAACTAATTATTATTGGTAAAGGTGTCCATAATAAAGCTCAGGGCAATTGCATTAAAATATTTTGGTTTTCTAAAAAAAATCAAAATTCAAACTTCAAAAATAACATATGTCTCTGTGTTCTAAGATGAAGAGATGAAAAAAAAATTAGCTAGCCCTTTTAAGAAGTTATAGCCAAATATATTTTGTTATAATTCCAGTTTAAAAGTTCAAGAAGAGTTTATTCATAGCTGATATGAGTAAAAAGTTTTAACCTATTTCAAATTTTGATATGCTAAGAGGTAATTTGGGCGATATTAATTTTAAAAATGCAAAACATCATAAACTTACACAAATTAAAAACAACTCTAGATAAAAATGATACGGCTATATATCAACTTGATGATATTTGTTTAAATGATTATATTGGTAGTAACCTTAAAATAGAGTATTTAAATGAAATAAATTGCGTTGCATGTGGAGCTAAGACTAATAAAAGCTATTCTCAAGGTTACTGTTTTATGTGTATGAGAAGATTACCGGAATGTGATATCTGTATAGTTAAACCTGAGTTATGTCATTTTGCACAAGGCACATGTAGAGACCCAGCATGGGGTGAGGATAACTGCATGAAGACCCATATAGTTTATTTAGCAAATACTGGAGATGTGAAAGTAGGTATTACAAAATTAAAAAATATACCTTCACGCTGGATTGATCAAGGAGCTAGTCAAGCTATACCTATCTTTGCAGTAGAGAGTAGATTAATTTCTGGTTTAGTTGAAATACTAGTAAAAAAATATATTGCTGATAAAACTAACTGGCGTAAAATGCTTCAAGGCGAGCCAGATACCTCCATAGTTTTATTTGAACTACGAAATAGAATATTAGAAGTAATAAATCCAGAAATTAGTACTATACGCTTAAAACATGGCGAAAATAGCGTTGAGCCAGTAGAAGGAAGACTTCAGTTAATAAATTATCCTGTTATCCAGTATCCAATAAAAATTAAATCGCTTAACTTAGATAAAGATTCTATAATCAGCGGTAAACTTATGGGTATAAAAGGACAGTACTTAATCTTTGATACAGGAGTCATAAATATACGTAAATTTGGTGGGTATAAGTGTAAGATCATAATCTAGAATAGATCGTTTATTAAGTTTTTGATTTAATTTTACTTGATTGTAGTTTAAAAATTTATTGGTGCTTCGACTTGGAAATCCCATCTTAGAAAGAAACTTTTCTTATGTCTCTATAGAAATTTTCATGTGAGCCAATTTTTAATAATGTTAATGTAATAGTTTCGTCATTATAGTTATAGCCAAGCAGTATAAGCTGATTATTTATTTTGAACTTGTACACTCTTAGGAAGTCTAAATCTCCTTTCTTTTGCTCTCCTATACTGGGATTGCTAGCGATAAGTTTTACAGCGTTATCTACTTCTTTTTTATCTTTGAGAGATAGTTTTTTTATATATTTTTTGAACGTATTGGTTTGTTTAATTTTCAAACTCATAATCTTCTACCAGTCCATTATCCATCTCAGCTTTTGCTACTAAACTTCCAATAACAAAATCATAAGGCAGGTCCGGGTTTTCTTCTACAATTCTACCAATCATAGCCCAATGTTCTATTTGGCTTGCACAAGATCGGTGCATAACCTTAGCTATTGTTTTTGCTTTAATTACTAAATCATCTGATAATCTAACTGACAAAGCCATATTTTTAGCCCTTATTAAATGTTAATGAGTTAATTATACAACATTTTGCGATTAATTGCGATTGTTAATATATAAAATCCAAAACTTTAGATTTATTTTATAATTTATCTAGTTTTTATTCTAATTCTATTCTTAATGTATATACAAGGTACTGAAACTAACATGTAATATTTCTTGTTTACATTAGATAGTCCAGCTCCGGGGGCACCATATTAATTAAGTTTAATATTATTTAATAATTTTAATGATAAGATGTTCAATTTTAATTTCACCTAAGAAGTCAGCCTATACCTTGTAATATCTCGATTCTTCCATTTAGATTGTGTTTCATACATCTAACTCAGTTTTTTTAAAGTCACGTTAATCAAAAATTTTATTGCTTCAAAATGTTTAACTTCTTTCATTTACCTATATACGCACTAATATAACTTAGTTTTTAATTATTTTAAAACAATTTAAAAATTAAAAAAATAAAAAAATATTAATATTTATTTATAAAATATATTTACTTAAATTAAATTTTGTTATATTTTATATTTTGTATTTAACTTAAATGGAGGCTTTAAAGTGTTAAATAAATATATATGTGGTGTTAGTTCAGTCTTAGGATTGGCGGTGCTTTTAAGTAGTTGTTCTCAAGAGGAGCTAACAGAATATCAAATAGGGACAAATTGTGATGGTGCAGTTTGTAGTATAGAATTAGACCAAGCTGATTTGCTTAGATATACAAACGTAGTAGGTAAAACAGTAGATAAGGTCCTAAAACAAGAAGCTGTACCAGATCCACAATATAACCTAACTTGGGTTCTGACAGATGGTCAGTTTGCTACAAATGAACAGCTTGGTAATAGTAATTTACCATTATGTAATGGCGATTGTACATATGAATCTAATCCAACTGGTTGGGTATTTGGTTCATCAGGTGCACATCAGATAGGTGTTTCTGGAACAATAACATATCCAGATGGTACTGTTCAGAGCATTGATATAGCGAAAACAGTAAGTACTGAGTATGGTCAAGTTAAGATAGAGTCAGAGGTTGTAGGAGGTTCAGGATTGGACTATAAATTTACAGCTAATACCACAGATACTGGTATACCAGACGATGCGACTTTTACTTGGAAAATAGATGGTACAGAAGTCGGTACAACCCAAGAGATAGAGTATCTTTTCCCAGCACCAAATACAACTTATACAGTAAGTGTGGAAGTCTCTGTAGATGGTGAAGTAATCTCAACAGATACAAAAGATATACTTACAGGTGAAATAGTAGAGCCGACATTAATACCTGTAGTAGATAGTAGTGATCCACTTACTTATACAATAACAGCAGATACTACAGGTACAATTATAGATAGTAGCTGGACAAAACAGTGGAAGATAAATGGTAATGTAGTATCAGGAGCAACAACAGATATACTAAACTATACATTTACCCAATCTGATACGACATATCAAGTAGAGTATATTGCTACAAAAGGAGAGCTTACAAGAAGTGCTACTAAAACTATACAGATAGGAGAAGTCATTCAACCGACATTAATCACTACTCCAGATAGTAGTGATCCACTTACTTATACAATAACAGCAGATACTACAAATACAAGTATAGATAGTAGCTGGACAAAACAGTGGAAGATAGATGGTAGTGTAGTATCAGGAGCTACAACAGATACACTAAACCATACTTTTACCCAATCTGATACAACATATCAGGTAGAATATACTGCTACAAAAGGTCAGAGTATCAGAACTGCTACTGATACTATACATATAGGTACAGTCAATCAACCATCATTATCATATAGCCAAGATGGTAGTGATCCACTTACTTGGACGATGATCGCAGATACTACAGGTACAATTATAGATAGCAGTTGGACAAAACAGTGGAAGGTAAATGATGTTGTAGTACCAGGATCTACAGATACACTAAATTATACATTTGCACTTACTAGTACAACATATAACGTAACGTATACTGCTACAAAAGGTCAAAGTACCAGAAGTGTTACTGAACCTGTACTCACAGGCCCAGCTACAGTACCTGAATTGGGTAGTACTAGAACAGGGTTGTTAGATTATGCTTTAACAGCAGATCTAACAAATACTGGAATAACTTCAGAGTGGCAGTTATATTGGTACTTCAGTCCATCGTCACCAGACACAGGAATGATTTATCCCCCTTACACTAACCCAACTGCAATATTTAGTGATTATAACACTAATTACACTATAACTTTTAAAGCTACTCCACCATCTGGTTCAGGTCTTAGTCCTGTAACAGCTAATATAAGCATTGACACGGGGATTGGGTTAAAAGACGAAATGACTATGATTGGCTCTTACTCTAATATATTAAATAAATATCCTACAGGCGGCGTGGGTGCAAATGGTATTAAATTTGGTGGTTCATCTAGTAATTTGACGTTCACCTGTCCAGCAGGTTATGCATATCCAGCTTCTGTATCTGCTCCAACATCAGGAGGGACAGAAAAGACTTATCCTCTTTTACAAGACGAACTGCTAATTTACTTATCACTTGATGAAAATACTGGAAATATATATTCAGATAATCCTGCAGCTGTTGGTAGAATTATGAAATGG